>CAJQPA010000035.1 GCA_905480145.1 uncultured Flavobacteriales bacterium
TGTGACACTAAAAAAGGCTAAACCATTTAGCAATTTTGAACCCTACGGGAGATGATTTTTTGAAAGCACAAGTGTCAAAATACACCCGTTTAGAGTGCTTTGCAAAGTCATTATTATTCTCAGATTTCTTTATTGATTTCAAAATTGAATAAAAAAGATATGCATCTTTCAGAATATAGTCTGTAACTCCTTTCCTAACTGTTTTAATTACATGAATAAAACTTGTATTGTTCGATAGAAAAATAATGTGAATTCTAGGGTGTTTTTTTAGTTCATCTAACAGAATCGCTGAATTATGAGATTCTTCCATTATCACGATACGTGTATTACAATTAAGCGAATTCGATCATAGTATTTCTTCTTTGAAATAACGCACGTTTTGCCTTCTTTTATTTAACTTACGGAATACTCCTTTCGCCCTTCTCCTTCCTACAATATAAATAGTGTTTTCTAATTTTTTCATAACTCATAATTTAAATTATCGAAGAATTATTTTTTTTATGAAAGACTCATTTCTGGTTTGCAATTGAACAAAATAGACGCCGGAATCTTCATTCAACTCTAAAACAATTTGATTGCTTTTTGGGAATTCTTGATTAAAAATTAACTGCCCCATACTATTCTTAATGGTGAGAATCGAATTTTCTGATTTATCATTCGTTTCAATCGTTAATAATCCATCCGAAGGATTTGGATAGACCATTAATTCGGCATCTGATTCCGACTGGACAATTATGGTGTTATGTGTTTCCATTTCTCCATTAAAATCAACTTGTGTCAATCTATAATAGTTTTTTGTTCCTTCGAAAGAATTATCGATAAATGAATAGTTTGAAATGTCATTGGATGAACCCTGCCCCGGATAGAGAGTTATTTGATCAAATTGAATTCCATCTTCGGACCTTTCAATAATAAAATAATCATTGTTATGTTCGGTAGCCGTTTGCCAGCTTAGTAGATTTTCTCTCCCCTGATTCTCTCCTTCGAAAAAAACAAGTTCAACTGGTAAAGGTGAAAAAGAGCACGGCGTCGAAATACTTAAGTCAAATGCTCCTGCACTTATAGATGAATAGCCTTCTATGGCTAAGTAATAAACGCCAGGATTTAAAGTAATTGAAATTGTGCTCTGTAAACCACAGTCATCATCATTATAGGCCAAAACAACCCCACCGCATGGTTGTTCACTGAGATACAGATATGTATCCCATGTAGCTCCTTCACAAAGAGTAAAAGTATAATTACCAGGGCAAGATATTTCGACTTCTAATATTTGATCAGGGGAAGAGCGAAAATTGCAATCATTGCAAGAGCTTAAAGTATTTGATACAATACTTGTTAATGGTGTAAGAATTGAGACAGAATTATCAATGCCTCCTGGAGGCGAAAAACATGGGCATGAAATATTAATTATTCCAGTACTTACGGTAGTATTTTCATCATCAATTAAAAAATAATACGTCACTCCAGCAACTAAACTAAATGAATTTACAGAGTTTGCCCAAATATCATCAACATAAATCCAACCGTTTGCAGCGCAAGAAGATGTTTGAATAAATAAATCAACGTAGTAGTTGTCATTCGTTACTTGAATATCGAATGTACCAGAAGTTGTTGGGGTATACGAAAAAATGGCCTCTGAACCAGGAGTGCCCCAAGGACCAGTAGCAGGATTCAAAACACCTGTAGCCGAAGGTAAAGTATATGTAGAACTCAATTCGCAAGTTAAACCCACCTGACTTGAGCATGGATCAGGCTGTCCAATCGAAATTCCGGATATAAAAAGGGTGCAAATGATAATTAGTATACCAAAATTTGTTTTTCTTAAAGCATGCATAGTTAGAAAATTTGATAATTAGTCAACTATAACAAAGCCAAAAACAATAAAACCCTGAATAATAGCAACTTAATATTCATGGTTCATTTAAAAAATCCCTGTTTGGGATGATTTTCTCAAAAAAGAAACGGTTAGAGCTTTAATAGAATGCGGTGTCAAAAGTTTAAACATAAAAAAAGCCCCTCATTTCTGAAAGGCTTCAATAAATATTTAGAATTGTACCTATGACTTTTTCTTCATTAAGTAATGATATACATTTTGATTTCCTATTGTAATCGTATATGCTTGTTGAAAGTCGTATCCATTTGCTGAAAAGAAGTTTAATGCATCTATCATAGAATTGAATACCATTAACTTACCGTCTTTATCTTTTACTTGCGTGTCTTTAACACTAAAAAATTTATTGAGTTGACCAAAATCAATATCAACCTTTGCTTTATTGCTAAACAATTTTGCAGTACCAACGATTTGGATGTATTCAACCTCAATTTCAGAAATAAGTTTGTCGTTAACTGTTTGTGAGAATGCTGATGTTATTGCTAACAATGAAAGCATCAAAGTAAAAAATAAATTCTTTTTCATAATAAATAGTTTATAGGGTTTCTTTTAAATTATAATGTAATGATAGTCATTCCCTTTCTAGACTGATTCAGTCAAGTTTTTTTTAATTCTAAAGAAGAATCCCCCAACCAATACCACATCTGTAATTGTATGATGAGGTATATCGTATTTGCTCCCATACAATTTTTTCAAACCTCTTTCGTTTAACCATAAAATCAAACTTCATCATATAGAACAGCTCTACTTATAAATTAATAAATCAATAACTTATGAAGCTGTTTAACACTGTATTTTTTGCACTTATTTGTACCGGTATATCGTATTCTCAAGAATCAGACACTTTAACTAAAGAGTCTGCCACAATTAGAATTAAACCATCATTTGGTTTTAATCTCGGTGTTGATTATTCATTGGTGAATAATTACTCTTCTAACATTTCCTTTGCATCTTTCCCAACATCTGTCTATAACGCGCCAGGTTTTAGGTTAGGAGTTTTTGGTGATGTTAAAATTCAAGAACGATTCACACTTATTCCAAGAGGCGAACTCTCATTTAATTATAGTACAGCTCAACAAAATGGCGTGACGGTCAAGTTAGATCCTTTTATTCTTGACTTCATGTTGCATTCAAAATGGAATTTTTTGAAAAGAAAAAGAAATGCGAAAGTAAATCCATATTGTTATTTGGGTCCTGCGATAAGGGTTCCAGTCAATCCTTTGAATGGAAACTCAGAAGATTATTATGACACGAAAAGTGCATGGTCAGGTGACGTCGCTTTTGGATTGGATATAGATTTGGGTTTGTTTTATTTCTCTCCAGAAATTCGTTTGAGTGCTGGTTTGTCAAATATTAAGAGGGAAGACTCTTGGGAAAAACTAAGCGGATCTTATACTGCGCTTGTTTTTAATTTTACAGGGAAGTAACTTTTTGGAATTTAATTTCAGGCACTCCTTGTTAGTACTACCATATTTTCGGCAATACGGCCTTTCGGTTTTTTGGATAATCCTCAAAATTCTCCTTGTACCAATCATGATGATTCAGAGCTCTAGGAACTAGGTTACAGAAAGTCCATACGGCAAATGTAACTGCAGGAACACTCCAAGCTACAATTGCAAATCCGATCCACTCTATGATTTCACCGAAATGGTTAGGGCAAGAAATGGAATCGAAAAGCCAACCTCTCGGAATTTGATATCCTTTTTGTTTTTTACGAAGCGCAATAAGTCTTGAGTCTGTTCCTTGATTGATATACATTCCTAAGAAAAATAGAGCAACCCCTAAAACAACGTTTATTGTGATTCCAGTTGTGTCTTCTGGCGCTAGATAACCCAAATAATATCCGTTCAGAAAACCGTTCATTCCATTGAAGAATAAGGCGCTGAAAACGATCGTCAATGGCATTTTCTTTCCTCTTGTTCTCAATCGAAATGGAAAAATAATCGTTCTATTGAAATAATGCAATGTCCAGAGTCCTACCAGGAGCCAAGTCAGCCAATCTTTTTCTCGTGGCCCCATAAAAGTTAGAATAGGAAAAATTATAAATGCAGGCAGTTCCATCCAGAACCATCCCCAGTGATTGGCAATCATTTTACCCCACTTTTCATTCGCATGTCGACCGTAAGGTGCTCTAATTTTTAAAACTACTAGGGCGAGAAAAATAAGTACAGCAAGAATTAGCCATGCGTAATTAAGCGAATAGAAGTTTTCAAGATTCATGATTCAATATTACCGAAAAAGAAATTGATTTTTGCGACATCCTTCTTTTTATATGCTTTATAGGGCGCGGAGAGCTTTAGTAAGAACCATTTTATAATTCTTTGAAAAGGAAGTGTGAACAGTCTTTGTATATAAGGTACTGAAGCGTCAAACCGATTGAAATAGGATTCGATAGTATCTGACCTAAAGTGAATAATCCTTTCTAGTTCATCTCCATCAATATAATATCCGCAATGAAAATTTTGTTTGGCGAAAGCATATTCTGGAAAGTGAGGTTTTCCCAATCCAAATGCGTTAAATGCTTTTGATAAGAATTCAAGATAAGTAAGTCGACACAATTCTCCGCCACCAAGATTAAATATTCTGCCCGTCAATTCTTCTTTGTGATTCATAGAGTTGATAAAGGCACTTGCTGTGTCACGAACAGAAGCAATTTCAAATGGAGTTGCTAGAGGCACATCGAACATGATTCCCGAAATTTTGTGGTTTCCAATCCCCATGATTACCGTAAGTCTGAAGATGCTCCAGTTTAATTTACTGGATCTGATAATATCTTCAGCATCAACTTTCGTTCTTGAGTAATTATCTTGCTCAAGACCCTTTGGCGGATCACTAATTTGAATGTTTGGATCTTTAATTCGATCGCCATAAATCGCTATGGAAGAACTAAACAGAAGAAGTGCATCGGGACACTCTTGCTCCATGCTTCTCACAATGTTTTCGGTGCCACCGACATTTACGCGAGTCACTAAATCATCATTGTCATCTATTACTGTTGGAATTATTGCGGCAAGATGAATAACGATATCTTGATTTGAAACGGCCTTGTTGACAATATTACGATTAGTAATGTCACCGTATATTACATTGATTTTACCGATAAAAGGTTTTAATACTTTTCTTGTTTTCTTTGAATTCCGAACTAAAACAGACACACCATCAAGTTGATTCTTTGCATCCAATTGTTTAAGAATCTCAGAACCTATAGCACCAGTTGCCCCCGAGAGTAGAATGTTTTTTTTTAGCTGTTCCATGATTAATTTCTAATAGTAAAACTAATCTTTTCGGTCTACAAGGCATAAAAAGGATTTGTTCAATTGGCTTATAAATTTCTTCTTGACCAATGAGTTGCTTATGTTAATTGTCGATTCTTGGGGAAGAATGTGTTCTTAATTCTTTCTGTTTTTCATATCGATGCGCATAATCTGACGATATTAATTATCCAATTCATACCAATCAATGCCTGTTAAATTTTCGCGTCTTCCCTTTTTCTTCAGTGGGTAATTAGTAACTAAATAGTTAACGATAACCTCTTGCTCGGTGCCTAAATCCCAAAGGTTTTGCGTCTCTTGCATCCACTTAATAGTTGTGTTCCATCCTTCGGTAGTCATGCGGTTTTGAGTAATTATTTTAGACGAATGACAATTAGTGCAATTATTCACAACAGACATCATCCCTTGTGCATCAATTAATCCCGTTCTAACATGAATCCCATTTTCAATTCTATTTGGATCAATTTCAATTAAGGCACTTGCAGCTACTTCTTGTTTAGGTTGAGCCTCAAAAAAATTAGGGAAAACCATATGGAAGAAAATACCGCCTGCGGTAAGTATAAGCAGTACAACCGAGAGGCGTATTATGCGGGAGGCTTTTTTTATTAAATCTTTTTCAAAATTCTCAAGAGACATTTAATTAACTTTTACTGCAATTCTATGACATGCATTATTTAAATATCCTTTAGGATTCCATCCTGGCACAAGCATTGGTTGAGCATTGTTCTTGCTGTCAGTAGCTCTTGCCCAAACTTCATAATACCCTTTTTTTGGAAAGTTAACTTTGGCTGAGAAATGTTGCCAAGCTAATCGATTGGCAGGTTTTTCAACATTACAACGAGTCCAGGTAGAACCAAAATCAATAGAATATTCCATTTTAGCAACTTCTAATTCCCCTGCCCAGGCATGGCCTCTAATGGATAAAGTTTTTCCTCCTTTTATCATCGCACCAGACTTTGGATATGTAATTAACGATTTTACGGGCATAGATTCAATAATGCACATGTCTTCATCCTTTACTTTTTCTCCCGGAGCAACTGGACTGCATGGGACTCTATAAGCAGTTCCTGTCATTTTTGTACCATCATGAATTTTGTTACGGATACTAATTCTATTCACCCATTTTCCAGAAACTGAAGCTGGCCAGCCACCTGCCACTAAACGCAATGGATATCCATGTATTAAAGGGATATCCTCTCCGTTCATTTTAAAGGCCAAAATAGTTTCATCTTGCAATGCTTTTCCTATCGGACAACCTCTGGAAATAGGTTCTTTTGATGAGTCCCCACTTAAATGCGAATCTACGGCATGAAATCCTATATATACAGCATTACTCTTAATACCCGCATCTTCCAAAACATCTCGCAATCGCACACCTGTCCATGTTGCAGCATGCACTGCCCCAACTGTCCATTGGTTTCCTTTTGCAGGCGGATTAAATTCGCTTCGTCCATTACCACCGCACTCTATCGTTAACTGGTATGTGTACTGTTTAAATTTAGATTTTATCTCAGCTAGTGTGTATGTTTTTTTGTTTACAACCGACTCTCCATCTATTGTAAGTGTCCATTTTTTTGCATCAATGCCTTCAGGTATTAATCCATTATTTCTAACAAACATAGCTGAGTTGGGCGTAATCTTATTATCCAGTAAATGTGCTTGCGCCTCAATATTCAAAGGTTTGTCATTGAGCAGAATCATGTCTTTGTGCTTACCAAATATTTTAAATGGATCCGAGTCTTCTAAAGCCAGAGGCTTATACCCTTCTAGTAAATTAGACCCAAAAACAAGTTCCGCTCCAATAAGCGCAGCAAACGAACTCAGGGTTGTTTTTTTTATAAAGTCTCTTCTTTTCAAAATAGGTGAGTAATTGGTTTCTAAAATAAAATTTCTTACAAATTACAAGTTTAAAAATTGACGGTATTTAAGTTTAAATAAATTCATTGTAAAGTCAATATTAGTAATTTCCTTAAACTTAACATTTTCTATTTTTTGCTTATGTAACATAAGTAACATAGAAAGGATAGTTTTTATTTATATTGGCATCTTAAAGGATTGAATTCTTCAACTTAGTTTGTTTAATTCAGGTTAAAAAAATAAAAAAATGAAAAAAGATTTCGAAACTAATTTTACAGGTTGGTCATTTATAATTGCAGCGATATTATTATGGGGAAGCTGGGCTTTTTCAACGCACCATATAGGCGAATACCTTATCGCTTCAGATTTTGTGACTATTAGTGAGGATGTATGGTATTGGATTTGGATGTTTCGATTTCATATTTTTGGATGGGTAACTATGGCTATAGCTACATTTTCATTGGTGTCAATTTTAGCGAAAAGACCCTATCGTGTAGTAATCCTTCCAGGAGCAGGGATGTTGATTGTGGGAACCTTTACTTTAGCAATTGCATCTGCCTTTTATTATAATTTCGGAGCTTGGGGAGTTGGAAAAACTGTAGGCAAGTCTCCTTCAGAAATTCAAGATTTCATGGATGGTATTTTATATACAAACCAATATGTAACTTGTTTTATACGTTTTGGCCGTATCTTCTCTGGCGTCGGTTTAGTATTGTTAGGCTTTGGATTTTTAAAATTTAAACTTCTACCTTCATGGCTAGGTTGGTTGACAGCTCTATTAGGTTTGTCAGCTGTAGCTGTTATTTTATCTATTCCTGACAACTTCGAAATCTACAAACCGTTATTCCACGTTAAAGTCATCTGGCTAGTTATGATGGGTGCTGTACTTCTAAAACAAGGTGTTAATTTACCTGAGTCGGAGTCATAACTTAAATAGTTACAGGAACTCAGCTTTGTTCAAATTTTGTCCCATCAAATAGGCCTGTTGGTATAAACATGATTTACTCTTTATTCTTCTCTTATTTCGACCACTGTTTATGCTTGGAACCTGTTCAAATAGTATGATTTATTTTTATATCTTTTAATGAAAGAAATTAAAGCATATTTGCATTCAATAAATTTTCAAGACCTACCATTGGAAGACATCATTAAAGTTTTGAAAGAGAATCATTTATTTGATTCTAAGATACATTCTTTCACTTCACTGAGACGTATTCTAAACGAAGTTCAAAAAGAGAAAAGAACAATCCCGAATTCTAAATTTGGATCTTGCGGAATTAATTCAGACGCAAATCCATGTGGAGATGCTGATGAATATTAATGATTATTTTTTTTTGAATTCGGTTTTTTAAAATCAATAGACTTATTATTTTGTGCTCATGAATGTGCAAAATAAACTGGTTGAAATAGCAAAAGTATTCTTTAAGTTGGGGTGCTTTGCATTTGGAGGGCCAGCAGCACACATTGCAATGATGGAAGCTGAAATTGTTGACAAGCGAAAATGGATGACGCGAGAGTATTATCTTGATTTAATTGGTGCTACAAATTTAATTCCGGGTCCAAATTCAACAGAAATGACAATGCATTGTGGTCATGAAAGAGGTGGGTTCAAAGGCTTGTTCATAGCAGGTGCGTCTTTCATTTTTCCAGCAGTTTTTGTGACAGGTTTATTGGCCTATTTATATGTTGAGTTTGGTGAACTCCCTAATGTGAAACCATTTATCTTTGGAATTAAGCCTGCAGTATTAGCAATTATTGCTGGGGCTGTTTTGAAATTAGGTAAAAAAGCATTGAAAGGGTTGGAGTTAGGAGTTCTTGGAGCAATTGTTTTGGTGTTGAGTATTGTGGGCGTCAATGAAGTTCTAGCTTTGCTTGGTGCAGGTATAATGGGAGCCTTGTATTTCTATGCAAAGCAAAAGACAGTTAACTCTACAAAAAGTATTGTGCCTTTATTTTTATTGCAAATTTCAACAGGCGTAGCGTCAAAATTGACAACCTCTGGTGTCTTCTTTACTTTCCTTAAAGTTGGAGCTGTATTGTATGGAAGTGGGTATGTTCTTTTTGCCTATCTAGATGCAGAATTGGTCACTTCTGGTTTTATGACGAGGCAAGAATTGTTAGATGCAATAGCAGTCGGCCAATTTACACCAGGACCAGTTTTGTCTACGGCGACGTTCATTGGATATCAGTTAACTGGTTTTTGGGGAGCGATTGCCGCTTCATTAGGTATCTTTTTACCTTCATTTTTATTCGTGTTACTTCTTAATCCATTGGTTCCTAGAATGAGAAAATCACCATTCTTAAGTTATTTTCTTGATTCAGTTAATGTTGCTGCTGTAGCAGTAATGTTAGGGGTTTTAGTAACGATGTCAATGGAAACATTAATTACTTGGCAAGCTGTGGTTATTGCTTTAATTAGTGTGTTCTTTACATTTGGTCCTAAAAAGCTAAATCCAATGTGGCTTATACTTATCGGAGCTTTTCTGGGGTATATTTTATTTTTGTTTTAGCTTGACCCTGTAAGATTAAAATGTTGATCTTGAATTCTTAGTTCAACATATTCTAAACAATTCTTATCTTGAGGCGAACAAAATCGCTTCATCTCCGTATGAACTAGTTGATTTAAAATTGTCAAATGGCGAGTAAGAAAAAATTTGGTGCTTTTGCTGGTGTATTTACTCCTTCTATCTTAACGATACTTGGTGTAATCATGTACATGAGAATGGGCTGGGTTGTAGGTAATGCTGGCCTTATTGGTACCATTTTAATTATTCTTATTGCACATGTAATAGCTGTTTCTACAGGATTGAGTGTTTCCTCTGTAGCAACCAATAAAAAAATTGGAGCTGGAGGAATATATTATGTACTCTCACGAAGCATGGGGATTCCAATTGGAGGGTCAATTGGAATTGCTCTATATGTCGGTACTGCCTTTTCGATTGCCTTATATCTCATTGGTTTTGCTGAAAGTTTTAATGGTTATTTTGGATTAGGAACCACAATAAATGACCTACGATTAACAGGAACGGCTGCTTTAATGATTCTTACAGCGTTAGCTTTAATAAGTACGTCTGCAGCATTGAAAGCGCAGTTTTTTATTCTTGCAGCAATCGTAATTTCATTGGTGTCTATCTTTTTAGGTAATTCTGAATCAGCTCCGGAAACAGTAAATATGTTCAGTTCAGACGGCAGTGCCTCGTTGGAAGTTGTGTTTGCCATATTCTTTCCCGCGGTAACTGGTTTTACGGCAGGTATTGCGATGAGTGGGGATTTAGAGAATCCCAAAAAGTCAATACCAGCAGGTACGTTATGGGCAATCGGTGTTGGATTGGTCGTTTATATAACACTCGCTGTATTTATTGCTTATTCTGTTGATCCAAAACTTTTGAAAACGGACAATAATATATTGATGAAAATCGCACTTTTTGCTCCGGCTGTGGTTGCTGGTATTTGGGGTGCAACATTGTCTTCAGCTATAGGAGGTATCTTAGGAGCCCCTAGGATTTTACAAGCAATGTCTTTGGATAAAGTCACACCTAAGTTATTTGGCAAAGGGAAAGGGAAGAACAATGAACCGGTCAACGCTTTGATTCTTGCATTTGTTATTGCTGAGACTGGAATCCTGATAGGAGAATTAGATGTCATCGCAAGGGTGGTTTCGATGTTCTATTTGACAGCGTATGGTTTTATCAACATTTCATTCTTTCTTGAAAGCTGGGCGAATCCTGATTTTCAGCCAACTTTTAAAGTTAAAAGATGGATTGGCCTTATCGGTTTCCTGGCTTGTTTTGCTGTAATGTTTAAACTCGACATGGTCGCAATGTTTGGAGCATTTGCAGTTGTTGGTGGATTATACTTGATGCTGCAGAGAAAGCAAATACAATTACAATCGAACGATGTTTGGCAAAGTGTATGGAGTAATGTTGTGAATAAAGGATTGAAAAGGTTGGGATCACAAGATGCCAAAAATGCGAATTGGAGTCCAAACGTTATTCTGTTTTCGGGTGATTATAAACACCGTACAAAACTATTGGAATTTGGAAAGACAGTTTCAGGTAAAACAGGGATTGTAACAGATTTCAAATTAATTGAAGGTGTTAGTACTTTTGCTAAAAATAAGCAATTTAATCAGGATCAAATTCTTGATAAACTAGGAATTTACGGACGTAAAGTAGCAGTAGAGGATAGGTATTCTGGCATTGAAAACATTGCGTCTACATATGGTTTTTCTGGTGTTGAGCCAAACACGATTATGATGAACTGGTCACGCACGACAGAGGATCCCGTGAGGTATGCTCTTATGACGCAACGTTTAATGGAACTCGATTATAACTTGTTGTATTTAGATTTTGATGAACGATTTAATTTTGGAGATCATACAACAATAGATATATGGTTGCGAGAAGCAGATAGTAAGAATGCAGAATTAATGTTAAATGTTGCTAGATACATTTCACAGTCTTCTGATTGGTCAAAAGCTAAAATACGCGTTCTTTTTGTCAATCAAAACAACACTGACAATGAGAAAATTAAAGCTAAGATCTCTAAATTGGTGGATAGTCTTAGAGTCGATGCTGAAATTAAAATCATCAATAATGGAGTTGAACAGAAGTCGTTCTATGAAATTATTGAGCTTCAGTCTACTTCTATTGATTTGATTTTATTGGGAGTTCCGAACATTAAAATTGAAGATCAGGCTCAATATGTTTTAAATACAGACCACTTATTTGAATCGGTAGGGACCACTCTGTTGGTAAAGGCATCGAAAAATTTCAATGAGATTGATTTGGCATTCTCAGACAATGCATCAAAAGAAACGACAAAAGTTCAGCAAATAGAAGCGCTTCATGAGGGAGAATACTCTGGCGTTAACCTTTATGTAAAAGGATACAATGAGCATCTAGAGAATTCGGTAAGTGCGTTTACCAAACAATCAATTAGTGATATTTCTCGGTCGTATCAGGAGTTAATTGAGAGTTCGAAAATTCAATTTAAAAATTCAATTGATAAACTAGAGAAGAACCATTCATCGGCTAAGGTATTGAAAGTGTTTAAGAAGTTTGTTTCTTTTCAGATTCAAGAGGTAAAAGGTTTCAAAAAGAATAAACTACCTGTATTGGGAGAGCAACTTGATCAAAGTTTAGCGGTTTTTTTAGATGGACGAATTGACTTCATTAGAAAATCTTCAAGAAGAATTCATTTGGGAACCTTTGAAGGGAAATCAATGAATAAGAAAGTGAAATGGAAAAGCGTTTTAGGTCAACATTATCGCTTAAATATTTTACCAAACACGAAAGTTGTTTTATTTGATTTTGGTGTCCAGAATACAATGTTTCTAAATAAATTGGGTGAGTCTGTTTCAAAAGAACTTCAATTGTACTTAGAAAAAACTGAAAGTGATAAGTCAAATAGAAGTGACTATTTCGAGGCATTTAAAAAGGAATGTGAACAATTGTTTGATGCTTTATTGAAAAGTGCTCAGCAACTAGAGTCTGATATAGTGAATGGCTTAAATTCATTTGAAAGAAACCTAAGTAATGAATTGGCACAACAAATTCAATCCGAGAATTATCGTGCTAAATTGAAAGCTGAATCAAAGTTGATTCATAGAAAAACGCATCGATATTTGCAGGAGGAGGTAGTTGATTTTGGAGGAAATTGGTTAAGAAATCAATTGTTGACAATTACACAAACAGGATCAAACCTTGAACTTTCAAAGGTCGGAATGACTTTAATGGGGGTAAATATTCTGGTAAAAAATAGAATTAGTCGCATAACAATAAAGCCTTTAGAGCACGAAATGAATGCTTTCAAAGAAGCAGTCGTTTATGTTAAAAATAACCTTGGGAAAGATGTTTTGTCAAGCTATAAAAATAAAACACTCGATAAATTAATAGAGGATGTACCTCAAATCAACTTTGATGAGGTGTTGAAAAATGAGGAAGATAAAATTCTTTCGATTTCTTTAAAAAGCCCAGATCAAGTTAAGGTGATGAGCGCAGACTCATTCAATAATTTACGGGAATGCCAAAACGAAAATGTGAATGATGTGAGTGTCAGTCTGTCCAATATCATTGACTTTATTGTGCGAACAAATTACCTGACACCTTTGCAAGAGTCCTTGAGAAATTTAGAGGCAATATTCAAGGAAGGAACGGAAGAGATTTATAATTCTTCGAACTTGGTTAAATACATTCTTGGAGAAAAACTGACAGAAGAAAACAAAGGTGAGTTTAGCAAGAGTCTGTTAGATGAGAACAATAGAATAGTTGAGAAAATAGATCAGCTTCATAAAATCGAATCATCTTTTAGTTATGATTTGGCCATTAAACTAAAGAGTACGTTATCTGCGTTAAATATCCGGAGCATAATAGAATCCATTGATTCTTATTCCAAAGTATCGATTAAAACCATTGATCGCTCTCAATTAGGAAGTTGGTATTATAATCAAAAGAATAAAGTCGTATCTAAATATGACAAGGCTTATAAATACGTAGTTCAAAGAAAACGTGATGTCGATAACATTAATTTCATTCAAAAGAACGAAGCTGTATTAAGTAAAATAGAACGTGCGAGTAAATTCGTTAAGGAGCACTCTTTAAGCAGCGATATTGGCGATGGTCTATCTTTCTATTATAAAAAATTATTTTCAGGCAGTCACCTTGGAAACATAAATCCAGAATATCGTGGTCGTGAGATTCAAGATATTAGCAATGCAATTGAACGAATTGACAATGGAACAAATGGTGGTTTGTTAATTTTAGGAGAATCACAATCAGGAAAGTCATTTTTCATTGAGTCAACAGCGAATAAAATTGGTAGAGAGAAAGTTTATATTTCTAAACCAGCGAAGCAAAAATTTAAAAAAGAGGATGTTATTCTTTCATTTCAAACTGCGTTTAACCAAGAAGCTACAATAGAAAATATACTAGAGAAAGTTGATTCTAAAACGGTTATTATTATCGAAGATATTGAGCAATGGTGGTTGAAAGCAGAAGGGGGGCATGAGGCCATTGATTATTTAACATCTATAATTAAAGAGTACGGATCTAAGTTCTATTTCTTATTGTCTGCTAATATTCATAGTTACGGTGTATTGTCTCAAACAACAACTTTAGACACTTGTTTAATTGCGAATGTGCTTGTTGCACCATCGAGAAGAATGGAATTTAAAGAAATATTAATGAGCAGGCATAAAACGGCGAACTCAGAAGTATACTTTAATAAGCAGTTGGTTAAAAATGCGCATAAGTTAGACGGTTTAATTACAGAAATCATCAATGAAACCAAAGGTAATACCGGGGCCGGCTTGAAACTCTGGCTAAGTCAAATTGAAAGATCTGATGACAATGAGATGGTTGTTTCCCGTCCAGACAATATAGATTTCCCCAATATTAAGGATGCGAACTGGCGATTAACATTGTACTTATTAGTCATTCATGGAACCTTAGACGAAATTAGAATTGATGCAATGATCAATGACGGAGCTGCCATTTTCTCTTCTCTTGAAGAAATGAAATTGGCATCAATCGTTTTACAAAAATCAAATGGGGATTATTTTATTTCTGACGCTGTCAAGTATTATATTGAAGAGTGGTTGATAAAAATTAAATTATTGAACTAATCGAATGAAAAATATCACAGATATACCGGTTCAAAGTTTATTCCTTCTGTTTTTTATGGGAGGGGTTCTCGCGCTTTCTTTTTATATCATAAGAAATTACGTTATCCCATTGTTGAGAAACAACAAAGGAATCGTTAAAAAGTATTGGCAGAAAACAGAAATAGTGACTTGGCTTGTGTATACTTCTGCCTTGCTGCTTGTTCTTTTAAGAGTGAACTTCTTTTTGTCATTGATAATTCTAGCGGTGCTGTTGATTTTAGGATGGAGTTATTTGAGAAATATTTTAGCTGGAATAATTATTAAATTAACTGACCAGTTCATAATTGATGAAGTGATATCTGCAGATTTTGGTGAAGGGAAAATCAAGTCAATTTGGATGTCAATGACGGAAATCAGTAATGGAAAAGGCGAGTTGATTTCTATTCCAAATCATGTTTTGAGGTCTTCGGTGGTAAGACATCTGCATAAAAAAAGTAACCTAAAGACAAATACGTTTCATTTTACTTTAACTGAAAACAGTTCTTTACAGGCGATAAAAAAGATGGTCATTAATTGTCCTTTCATCGCGGTAAATCAAGATGTATTGGTTGAACGTGTTTCTGAAAAGGAATGCATAATTAAGGCGACACTGATTGATGCGAGTTTTGAGGAACAAGTATACTTGTATCTTAAGAATAGGGAGTGAAAAACTCTTCTAAATTCCTTAAAAGAACAAGTCACGGTGCAGTCCTAATTTAATAGATGGTTAACAGGAAAATTAAATAATAATTTTTATATTGAAGTAAACCTTAATTTCGAGGTGATTTCGTAATAATTAAAATGTCAAAAAAAACCTTAATAATTCAGGGTGGAGGTTTTAGAACTGGTTTTTCTGCCGGTGTTTTAGACGCTTTCATTGCAATGGAGTATAATCCATTTGACGCATACGTTGTTGTATCTGGCGGGGCTATTGCCGTTTCATATTATTTAGGAAAACAATACGGGAAATGTTATGATGCCATGTGCATGTTAGCAGAGGACAAGGATTTTATGAACTATTATCGGATGTTTGGTGAGAACGGGGTAATGGATGTTGATTATTTCAAAAAGGTTGCGGAGACTTTGATTCCATTTAATATTGAAACCGCGATAGAAGAATTAAAAGGCAAAGAGTTATCGGTTGTAATGACGAATAAGGCTACTGGGAACGCAGAATACTTCAATCCGGACCGAATAACTTGGATAGATTCTATTATCGCCTCTTGCACTTTACCCTTTGTTACAAAAGGTTGTCATCACTTTAATGGCAAAGAATATATGGACGGAGGTTGGAGTGATCCATTGCCGGTAGAATGGGCCGTTAAAAATGGAGGGACTGACATTACTATTATTAGAACTACTCCAAAAGATCTAAAAGTAACTCAATCTTGGACGGATTACTTTGCGTCATATGCTATGAGAGGTAACGCTCAATTACAAGCTTGTTATGAAAACAATCACAAGAAATATAATGAGTCGATTGACTATATTAAGGCCAACGAAACTAAAGCATTCATAAATCAAATTGCTCCAGATTCTCCGCTAATGGCCGGTACATACTCTAATTCGGTAGAGGTGATTAAAAAAGACTATCACTATGGAGTTCAGAAAGGATTAGATTATATACATCAGCTGCGATCCGAGTAATATTTCTCAAGAAAATTATTTCCAACCCAACCTATTCGTCCTAATAAACGTTCTTTATGTCGATTGATGTAATCATTTTTTGGGATTTTACATTCCAAATATGTATTTTTAAACAAAATTATAAAAACTAGTTATGAAAAAAATTTACTTAAGTGTATTGTCACTTGCGATAGCGGCTGGAGCATCTGCTCAAAAGCAAACGCAAAACAAGTCTTTTAAAAAATCTCTTCCTGTTGCGTCTAGCATGAATGCTGCTAAGCCGACAAACAACATGACAAAAGCAGCACCTTTATGGTCTAATACTTTTGCCAATCAAGCTGATTGGACTGTTGGTCACGATGCAACAGCATGCTCTCTTGATTGGACATTTAATACTTCGTGTCAAGGTTCTTATCCAATTGCTGATATCGAGTCAACTACTGCTGCAGATGGTTGGGCAATGGTGGATTCTGATTTTTATGGTGGAGACACTGGAGGAACGGAAGTTGAAGATAGTTGGATTACTACTACTAACCCAATTTATGATTTAAATGGTTACCCAAATGTAGTTGTTGAATTTGAGTCGAATTATAGAAACTTTAATTCAGAAAACACTTATGTGGTAATCGGTATTGGAGATGGAGCAGGGAATGTTACATGGCCAGAGTTAACACCAACAACGGATATTTCAATGATGAATAATGTGTTTGAGGCACATCCATTAATTGGTGGTGGAGATAATACAGAGAATCCAGAATTAAGACAAGTTAATATTAGTTCTGCCTTAGTTGGTTTGACACCTGCACAAACAGCAGATCTTTATTTAAGATTCCATTGGACTGGAACTTGGGGGTATGCTTGGTACGTTGATGATGTTAAAATTGTTGAGCAACCAGCTGATGATGTTAAAAATCAAGGTTCTTTTATCGTAGGAACAAACAACGAAGGATCTGAATACGGAAGAACACCATTATCGCAGTTAGACAACACATATGATGTTGGAATGGTAGTTTATAATTTTGGTATTAATAATCAAGATCCAGTAAATGTAACAGCTGACTTTGGAGTGTTTTCTTCTTCATCAGTTGATGCAATACTTTCTGATTCTACCAAAACTTTACAAAACACAGAAACTTTGTCTTTGACAACTGGAGTTTACTCTGGAGAATATAAGGTTGAAGCTTCTACAGATATTGTGGGTGGAGAACATTATGGAGATAATACGGCGAATAGAACGTTTGAAGTTACAAACCAAGTGTATTCATTAGATGGAATAGGGGTTTACCCAGCAAGTGAAGTTTCCTCTACAGGGACAGGTCAATTTAATTTAGATGCAGCTGCTGGTACTACATATGATGACAATGTTTTGGTTGCTGCTATGTATCATATAAAGAATGATTTTACAGTGGCTTCTCTTGAGGTTTTGATTGATCCAAACGAGACGTTTGAAGGTGCTGAAATTTATGGTTCTATCATTGATACAGCTACTTTATTGGCAGATGCTACGACTCCATTGTTTGTTGCAGAGCCATATTCAGTTACAGCCGCGGATATTACTGCTGGTTTTGTTACTTTAGGTTTCTCAGGTGGAATTACTTTAACTCCAGGGGCTTATTATGCTGCAGTTGAACTAGTGTCTAACGGTGGAAGTTCTCATATTAGAATACAAGATGATGAGACTGTAGAGCAGCCAGCTATTGCAAGTGTTTTATACTTGCCAGGAGATCAAACTTATACGAATGGAGTTGCATTTGGAATTAGATTAATGGGAACTGCTTTAGGAATTAATGAAAATACAGTTGATGGTGTTTCTGTTTATCCTAATCCTTCTAAAGGAGTTATTACAATTTCTAATGATAACAATACTGAGAATACAATTGCTATTTTCAATGTGTTAGGAAAAGAAGTTTACAATACAACATCTTCTTCAAGTACAACTGTTGATTTATCAACGAAAGGTGCAGGAGTATACTTAGTGAAAGTTTCTAATGGAAACGGAACAATGGTAGAAAGAGTTGTAATTAAGTAATAGACTTAATTTATGAGAGAAAAGGTCGACGAGAGTCGACCTTTTTTTATGTTCAATAGTTTGATTATTTTTGCATTAAAATAAATAAGTATGAAAGCATATGTTTTTCCGGGTCAAGGAGCTCAATTCTCAGGAATGGGTAAAGATCTTTATGAGAATAATTCAGTAGCCAAAGAAATGTTTGATAAAGCAAACGAAATATTAGGCTTTGATATAACAAAAATAATGTTCTCTGGAACTGCTGAAGAACTCAAGGAAACTAAGGTTACGCAACCTGCAATTTTTTTACATTCTACTATTTTAGCGGCTTGTCTAGGGGAAAGTTTTGCTCCCGATATGGTTGCTGGTCACTCTTTAGGAGAATTATCAGCCCTTGTCGCGAATAAAACATTGAGTTTTGAAGATGGGTTAAGAATTGTTTCAAAAAGAGCTCAAGCAATGCAAGTAGCTTGCGAAAACCAACCATCAACGATGGCTGCTATAATTGGATTGGATGATGTTGTTGTGGAGGGTGTTTGTGAGAAAGTCGATGGAGTCGTAGTTGCAGCAAATTATAATTGCCCTGGACAATTAGTTATTTCAGGATCTATCCCAGCTGTTGAAAAAGCATGTGAATTATTAACAGAAGAAGGGGCGAGAAGAGCATTGATACTGCCCGTTGGAGGAGCTTTTCATTCTCCATTGATGGAGTCAGCAAGAGCCGAGTTGGCAAATGCAATTAATTCAACGGAATTTAAGAAACCGCTTTGTCCCGTTTATCAGAATGTAGTGGCAAAAGCAGTAACTGACCCAGCAGACATTAAAGTTAATTTAATAGCACAATTAACTTCTCCAGTCAGATGGACTCAAACAATGTATTCCATGATCTCTGACGGAGCAGAAGAGGTTATTGAAGTAGGACCAGGAAAAGTTTTACAAGGTTTGTTTAAAAAAGTAGATCGAAAATTTCCAACATCAAGCGTGGAAGTTTAAAAAGATATCATATTGATGAACTCCTTCTCATTTATGGGGAGGAGTTTTTTTTTGATTTTTTTATGGATAATCTAAACAGTGAGCATCTATTAAGAGAACACTAAATATATTAGATATGAAAAAAATTATAACAATAGCTGCTTTGTGTATAGCAACAGTTAGTTTTGGACAAGGCAATACAGGAGAAGTAATTGGAACAGTTTTAGACAAGGCAACAAATGAATCTGCCTATAATGCACACATTTATATTGATGACAACGGAAGAAAATACAATGCCCGTGCAGATGAGGATGGACGTTTTAGAATCAGTGGCATTCCAGCAGGAACCTATCTGGTTAATATTCGCTATAAAGAAGATACGTTAACAAACCTTTTAGCAGAGGTACCCATGGACGGTTTTTTTCAAATGGGTACTATTTTGTTTGAATCTGGTGTGCTTGATCTTGCTATAATGGATGCGGTATATGATCGAAATGCATTGAAATTAATCGATGGAAATTTACCAGTCGCAACTCTTACCGCTGAAGAAATTGAAAGATCTCCTGTTAAAACAGATGTTAAGGCATTGATAAATTCAATGTCTTCTGATGTAAGAATGACTAATGACGGAGAGTTGGTTTTTCGAGGAGCAAGAAAAGGTGATATGCTATACCTTATGGATGGTGTCAAGACCGAGTCCATTGGAAACGTCCCAAGCTGTTCTATTGGAAGATTAATGGTATATACTGGAGGATTGCCGGCTAAATATGGCGACACAATGGGAGGTGTTGTGGTTATGGAGTCGAAAAGCTATTTTGACCTTCACCGAAAATGGGTGTCATCTCAGTTGAAGGAGGGTAAAATGTAATGCCTAAAGAATAAAAAAAAGCGCAAGTCTCAACTTGCGCTTTTTTTTATTTTAGTTCTTTCAAGAATTTTTTTAGTTCCTGTTCATTTTCTTTTTTTAAGATCATCAACTTGTCGTCAGATTGAATGACAATTACATTATCCAAGCCATCAATCAAAGCTGTTTTTCCCTCAGGAATATTAATGATACAATTAGAAGTGTTAAACACTTTGACCTTATCTCCAATTACCGCGTTGTTCTGATTGTCTTTAGTAAGATGTCCATCTAAACTTCCCCAAGTTCCCAAGTCTGACCAATCAAAACTGGCAACAACGACATCAATGTTTTGAGCATGCTCCATAATCGCAAAATCAATAGAGATGTCTTCGCATTTTGAAAAGGCATTATTTACCATTTGCTGTTCTTCACTCGTATTGTACGCGGATAAATCCGCTGTAAAAAATTGGTGTAAAGCTGGCTGAAATTCTTTCAATGCACTAATTACAGTAGATGCTTTCCATATAAAAATACCTGAATTCCATAAAAAATTCCCACTCGACAAAAACTCTTTCGCGGTTTCTAAATCTGGCTTTTCTCTAAATTGCTTGACCGAAAAGGAATGATTTGGTATCGCATTCGAATTGCTGTCAATTTCAATATATCCATAACCATTGTCTGGCCTCGTAGGCATAATACCTATAGTCGCGATTCGATTTTTTTGAGCAGAGATGATTGCTTTGTTAATTGTTTCAGAAAAATTATTTTCCTGAATTATTAAATGGTCTGCTGGCGATATAATAAGATTAGCATCAGGGTTAATTGCTTGAATTTTTCCTGCGGCATAGGCAATACAAGGTGCCGTGTTTTTTCTTTCTGGTTCTGTTAAAACTTGATCAGGGCGTAAATCTGGTAATTGTTCCAAAACCAAGTCTTTGTATTCTACATTTGTTAGAATATAAATGTTTTCCTTAGGGGATACATTCAATAACCTGTCGTAAGTCATTTGAATTAATGATTTTCCGATTCCTAAGACATCTAAAAACTGTTTTGGGTACTCTGGTGTAGAAAGAGGCCAAAATCGGCTTCCTATTCCTCCAGCCATTATAATACTATAATTATTTTTCATTCTTTTATTTCTTTCACTTGTGCGAGAGCGTGCACGAGGTATTCTTTATTCGAACCTAGTTTCTTACATAAGAAACGAGTTCTGCGAAGGTTTCCTTTCTTAAATTGGACATTGTTAAGTGCGAAAATACTGTTTTTATCCAACTCTTCTAGCGGAATACTGTCTTCATTTTTTGTGTTGTATGCAATCAAGATTCTTTGAAGTCCAAGATCTGAACAGGAAGAAGCTTTAACATTAACCAGTGACTCTAATAGAGCGGATTCTATGTCTTTTGGTAATTTATTTTGTTCAATAATTGGGTAAATCAAACGTGTATATTCCTTTTGCCACTCTTTACCATGAGGAGCAACCCTTCCTCCAAATAAATTATAAGTCGTTAAATGCGCAAATTCATGCAGAGTAGTGATTAAGAAAGCAAACTTATTCAAATTGTTATTAATCGTTATCTGATGCTTTTCATTTTTGTTACCTGCTCTAAAATCACCTAATTTTGTTTTTCTTGGTTTGACGATTTTAAAATGAACGGTATGCTTTAGGTATAAAGCCACCACATAATCGACATATTCTGCTGGAAGATATCTTGAGAAAATTTGATGATGCTTTGAAGATGCTTGCATGAAGTGTAAAGATAATTATATTGAATCGTTAGGAATGAAATTGTTTCGAATAAATTGGATGCATAAAAAATACAATTAACTTTACAGAACTTGATGAAATTATTACAAAATATAGGCAGGTTCATGAGTATGCTCTGGGTGGTTTTTTCCAAGCCAGAAAAGTGGGGCGTATTTAGAAAAAAATTATTTGAAGAAATTCAGTTAATTGGTATAAACTCTATTCCCATTGTTGCATTAATGTCCCTTTTTATGGGGGGGGTTATTGCTCTGCAAACGGCTTCAAATATGGATTCTCCATTTCTACCTGAGTATACAATAGGATATATTACTAGGTCGAGTACCATACTTGAGTTTTCTCCGACAATTATTTGTTTAATATTAGCGGGTAAAGTAGGTTCAAATGTGGCTTCAGAAATTGGGACGATGAAAACTACAGAACAAATTGATGCTCTAGAAATAATGGGCGTTAATAGTTTGTCGCATTTAGTGTTGCCGAAAATTCTAGGTGCAATAATGTTCTTTCCAGTACTCATTGTGTTCTCAATGGGTTTAAGTCTTATTGGTGGATGGTTGTCATTGGTTTTATCCGGGCTTTCTTCAACTGAAACGTACGTTCTAGGTTTAAGATCATTTTTTGAGCCTTCTAATATTGTTTATGCTCTTACAAAAACAGTAGTTTTTGCTTTTCTGATTGTTGCGATTGCTTCATTTTATGGTTATTACACCAAAGGAGGAGCTTTAGATGTCGGTAAATCAGCCACGCGCGCCGTTGTATCAAGCAGTATTGCTATATTGATTGCCAATTTCTTCTTAACTCAAATGATTTTGTTATGATAGAGGTAAAGGGAGTCAACAAATCATTCGGTGATAATCATGTCTTGCATGATATTGATACACAGTTTGAAAAAGGGAAAGTTAATTTAATCATTGGGCAATCAGGACAAGGGAAATCCGTTCTTGCAAAATGTATCGTGGGCCTTCACAAGCCTGAAACTGGTCATATTTCATACGATGGACGTAATTTCACAGAGCTTAATCGATTAGAGAAAAAGGATATTCGCAAAGAAATAGGCATGCTTTTTCAAGGGGCAGCTCTTTTTGACTCAATGACTGTAGAGGAAAATATTATGTTTCCTTTAACGATGTTCACTAAAATGACAAAGAAGGAAAGGCTTAAACGGGTTAATTTTTGTTTGGAACGAGTTAATTTAAATGGTATTAATGATTTGTATCCTGCGGAATGTTCTGGCGGTATGCAGAAAAGGGTGGCCATTGCGCGTGCCATTAGCATTAAACCAAAATATTTGTTTTGTGATGAGCCAAATTCGGGTTTAGATCCCAAAACAGCGATTGTTATTGATAACCTTATTCGTGAAATAACATATGAATACGATATTACAACAGTAGCAATTACTCATGATATGAATTCTGTAATTGAAATTGGAGATACGATTTTGTTTATCCATAATGGAAGAAACTGGTGGCAAGGAGATCGTCAATCGATTATAACTACGGATAATAAAGAAATTTCTGAATTCGTGTATGCTTCTGACTTTATGAAGGAAATACGTACTTCTATGATTGCAAGAAGGAAATAAAACGATTATTCATCGAGGAACTTCTGATCTAATTTTTTCTTTGATTTAACACCTAATTCTTTAAGCTTTTCTGCTGAGCGTGTTAAATTTCCTTTCCCATCCTTTAATTTTGACATCGCATCTTCATATGCCTTGTTAGCATCATTTTGTTTTATTCCAATTCTTTCAAGATCTGAAACAAACCCGACAAACTTGTCATATAATCGCCCAGCTTGTTCAGCGATTTCAAAAGCATTTTTATTCTGCCGTTCTTGTTTCCATAGCCCCTCAACTGTCTTTAATGTTGCCAGCAGGGTAGAAGGAGTAACAAGGACAATTTTTCTTTTCCAGGCTTCTTGATATAAATCAGGCTCTTCTTTTATTGCTAAGGCAAAAGCGGATTCTACTGGCATGAATAATAAAACAAAATCGGGAGAGTTTACCCCAGGTAAATGAGAATAATCTTTCTCACCTAATCCTTTTATATGGGCTTTAATTGATGTTAAATGGAGTGCAAGAGCTAATTTTTTCTTTTCAAAGTCATCTTCATTTACATATTGTTCGAATGCCTTTAAGGATACTTTTGCATCAATTATGATGTGCTTATCATCAGGTAACTGTATGATAACATCAGGCCTAAGTAATTCTCCTTTTTCATTGCGGTAAGACGATTGTGTATGATATTCCCTTCCGTTTTCAAGGCCGCTAAATTCGAGGATTCTTTCAAGGGCCATTTCTCCCCAATCTCCTTGCGTTTTTTGTTCACCTCGCAGTGCGTTGACTAAATTCTGAGCTGTGTCTTGTACTTTAGAATGCTGTTCTGATAAAGTTTTGATCAGCGTTTCCATGTTTGTGAATTGCTTAATGTCCTTTTCATTATTTTCAGCAATTTTCCGTTCAAATTTTTCAAGTTTCTCCTTCAAGGGTGATAAAATCTGATTGAGACGAGTTTCATTTTCTGTATTGATAGATTTTGAGCCTTTGCTTACAATTTCATTCCCAATTAACTCGAGTTGTTCTCTTAGCTCAACTTGTTTGTTTTTAGCAGATTCTCGCTCAATGTCAAGTATTTTTTCTAAGCTATTTTTCTCGGCTTCCAGTTGAATACTTTTTGTTTTATATGTTTCAACACTTTCGATTAATTGTTCCGAAGAAGCCCTTGAATCGCTTGTTTTAATTCTTTCGCTTTTCAATTGGGAGAAGAAAAACACAGATGTGGAAATCGCAAGAATTAGTAATATTATTAGAATAGATTCTACCATAAATTAAAAATAGACAATATAACCGAAATGAACCTTACTGTCTCTTATAAGAATCGGATTGTCGAATTGTTTCCCAAGAGCAGTTGAAATAGAGAAAACACCAAAGTTCGTGCTAAAGGAGAAGCCTATCCCAAAACCTAATGGCGAATCATTGTAATAATTCTCTGAATTATTCTCATACCATGTTTGATCATAAAAAGCAAAAACATGAGAGTTTTTGTCTAATAAAAAGCGATACTCAACAATTGAAGAGGATTTGGTGGTTGATACTAATTCGTCTTCATCAAATCCACGTTGGTTTGTAAGACCACCAAATCTAAATAATTCATTCTGAAAAATATTTGGCGCATTGTAAAATTGACTTCTGTTGGATAATTTAAGAACATGTCGTTGACTAAGTGGGAAGTAGAATTGCGCATTTACTTCTCCTCGATATGTTAAATCTTTTAAGATGGTTAGAGAATCGCTGCTTGTTGAGGTCCTGTTTCCGGCGCTGCCAGTAATCTCAATTACAAAACCACTTGATGGATTAGGAATATAATCTATTCTACTCGAGATAAATGACAATCCATAGTTGTTTGATTTTACGGAGCCTAGATTTGAATAAGTTGGGTTGTTCAATCCACCAGAAAGCACACTAGAAGAGATATTCTGAAAGAATACTTTTAATACATTTCCTTTGTTTAAATAGTATTGTACACCTATTGATGAGTTTAACTCAAGAAACGAAGTGTCTCTTTTGTATAAGTCAAAAACTCCATCAATACCAAAGGATGTGTTAAATAAAAACGGGTAATTAAGTTTTGTATTCAGCGATTGAGTTTGATTCCTGATGCTTTGCCATTTAAGATCTAATAACTCTCCATGTTTTAAAGTGTTCTGTAATTTTAAGCTTAACTCACCGGTAACACTTAATTTATCGCTTAATGGATCAGGTTGGAAACCAACAATTCCATTTACGGCACTAATTTTTATTGATTCTAGATATAAAAAAACTTCAACCCCTTCTTTTGTATATAGAAAATCAGCAGGTTTAGTTTCTTTAACAAAAGGAACGGCGTTAATTTTTTGAGAAAAGGTTCGTGTTAATGCTTCATTATAAGGTTGCCCTGTTCTTATGCCAAGTAAGTTGGATAAATATTTTTCGGAGATACTCGAATCTCCTTTAATATTTATCTTTTTCCAAAGTAATAAAGGACCTGTATCAATTACTAAATCAGCATTAAGAGAATTTTGCTCGAAGGATGTTTTTGCTAATTGTATTTTTACGAAAGGATAGCCGTTATTTAAAAAGCTCTCCTGTATTTTTTGTAGAACAGAAGTGTATTCAAAAGGGGTAAGAGGAATTTTATTAATAAGTTTTTCAGAGTAACGAGTGTTTTTAAAAATAAATCGTTTATGGTCCTCAGGTAGCGTTAAGTTTAAAGTTTTAAATTTTTCTCCCAAATGAAAATATACAACCCCCTTATCTTTTGAGTAATGAGCAGAGTCTATAGAGGCGAGTAAATAACCTTTTTGAACTGCTGATAAACGAAGGTTGCCTATATATTTAGATGCCTTTAAGCTATCTTTAAATTTTAATTTAGGATTTTTAATAAAATGATGTAAATCAACCGAATTAAATTCAAGATGCAATTTGTTTTGCCCATATGAATTGGGTGTACAAAAAAACAGTAATATGATGTATAGCCTAAATTTCAGAAACATATAACGCAATTGAGAGAGGTTTATTTCTTCTGTTAATAATGAATTGTTAATAATTAATTTTTTAGAATCATGTAATTTATTGTAAATTTGGCGTTATTAGTGCAACAAACTAGAACAAAACTAAGTAATATGAAGAAATTTTTGGCCTTGACGTTAATGGGATTAATGTTAACAGTAGTATTAGTTTCATGTGGGTCTTCGAAAGGAGGTCATTGTGACGCTTATGGAAGTGTAGATCAAATCGAAAGTACTGATTTAACGAAACTGTAATATTTCTCTCAGAGAAAAATTCAAGGTCATCATTCGGTGACCTTTTTTTTGTACTCAATATTTAGATCAAAAAAAATCGCTTCTTATATGAAAGCGATTTTTTTATAAAGGTTAATCTAGCTGGGTATTATTTCTTGCTCAAATAATACTGTGTAGTTCGACGGAATTTTTGGTACCAAAACATAATTTTCTACAAACCTAACCTCCTTGCATGATTCACAAGTAGTCGCAATTACCTTATATCGAATTATATTGTTTACGTCATCTCTAGTTACTGACTTCTCAAAAGAAGCTTTGCAGTTGACTCTCATTGGATTTGCTAATACAGTATAGGAATTAAAATCTAAAGCAATTCTAGATAATCCCTCATCAAAACTAATTTCAAAACGATCTGGATATTGTTGTCCATTAAAAACGTCAGGTGACACACTTTCCGTAAGATATCCTGAACTCGCATAAATAACCGAGTTTGTTACAATTTCTCCTGAAATTGTATCTTCTTCTGCTACAGTGCATTTTTTACAAGAAACTGATCCGATTAAAAAAGCGGAGACTAATGCTCCAAGTAGTAATGTTCTTTTCATAATTATTTAATTGTTCCAGCCTCAAAATATTGGCATAGAATGAAGTAAAAGTAAAGTTTTTTCTCAATACGGAGAAATTATTTCTTTCGAAGTTCAAAATTCTTTCCTAGATAGACTTTTCTAACTTGTTCGTCTGCAGCGAGTTCTTCAGCAGTTCCTGATTTTAAAATGTCACCTTCAAATAAAAGATATGCCCTGTCTGTAATAGACAAAGTTTCTTGTACATTGTGATCCGTAATTAAGATGCCAATATTTCTCTTTTTTAATTCTGAAACAATGGACTGAATATCTTCTACTGCAATTGGATCTACCCCTGCAAAAGGTTCATCTAACAAAACAAATTTAGGATTGGTAGCCAATGCTCGCGCAATTTCTGTTCGTCTCTTTTCACCTCCAGATAGTCTATTTCCCAAATTTTTCCGGACATGGCCAAGACTAAATTCACTAATTAATTGTTCTAGTCTTTTGTGTCGGTCTTCTTTATTTAAATCTGTCATTTCAAGAATAGCCAAGATGTTATCTTCAACACTTAACTTTCTAAAGACAGAAACCTCTTGTGGTAGATAACCAATGCCCATTTGAGAGCGTTTATACATAGGTAGACTTGTTATTTCTTTTCCATCTAAAAAGACTTTTCCACCATCTGGTTTCACAAGCCCTACTATCATATAGAAGGAAGTTGTTTTACCAGCTCCATTTGGACCTAAAAGTCCAACAATTTCACCTTGATTTACTTCTACAGTAACGCCTTTTACAACTTGGCGTCCACCGTATGATTTCTTTATTGCTTGAGTGTATAGTTTCATATTTAGAAATTGATCACGTATTTTGCCCTGATTCCAAAAGCTGCTGCGTCAGTTACCTTTACACCCGGATCAAGGTGGGTTAGTCTCCAGAAAACGTCCACTCTTCCAAGCTTAAAAATGTTTTCTATCCCCATGGCAACTTCAACAAAAGGAGTTTTTCCAAACGACTTCGTAAAAGATGGCACTATTAAAAGTTCTCTGTGCCTTTTTGACATCGTGCCATAGGCAATTTTAGCGGTTGTTACCAGTCGTAACTTCATTTTTTTTATGAGCGGAATTCTATCAAAAAATAAACCGTCCCAATGATTTTCAATTAAACCTGTTATATAGTTGTCAGATATAAATTCAAAAAAGTTCATCGTATTAAATGCATTGTCCATTAGCCAAAAGGACTGATTTCCTTCATGAACTTTTAAAAAAGGGTAGGCAGTTTTTCCGAATATAGTTCCAATATTTGCGCCGTATCTAATTCTACCTAAAAGGCCAATAGAAATTTTATGCTCAATGAATAAGTCAAGTTTTTGATAATCGTAATCACCTCCTAAAAAATCTTTTACTCCTACGATTCCTTGAAATGCAATTACTGGATATTTAGAGCTAACAGATTTTCTATCGAATGCACCAGAAATAAATTCTTCATCTTTTGCCCATCTATAGCGGGCAATAAACTCTGTCGTTTGGATTCTTGAAATGGTGTCATCAATGCCTGTTGTAAAATTTGGCCTGATATAGTTTGCAATTCCAACTGCACTATATTCTTTCCATTCGAAACCAGCGTATAGAATTACATCCTTTCTGATGTCCTTTTCTAAATTAATCCCCACTTTTTCTACAAAAGTTAATTTGTCAAGAGGTCCTGTCCGTAGAATTGCGCTGAAGGTGGATCCAACTGCAGCGGCAGTTGGTGACTGTCCAATTTGTTCTAGATCAATATTATAATATGCCGTGAGCATTCCTCGTTTCTTAGGTGAGATGTTAAAGCGGGCTGATGCTCCATACTTATATATTTTATCTCCAAATCCATACGCTAATTTTCCGCCAAGCTCCAGTCTTTTACTAAATTTATTTGATGTTCTAAGAGCTAACCCAAGTCGAAATGTTTCAACAGGGTTAAAGCTAAACAGTGAAAAGGCATTTCCAATCTCAATTTTTCCGATGGGGTAATATCCAGTAGTTGAAAGGTAAATTACGTTCTTCATGATCTTGAAGAATTTTATTTCGTTTAGCGAATCAAGCATGTCTGTTATTCCCTCTTCTTGCTCTGCTAGAGGTTCATGTCTTATTCTGGCCCAGTATTCATCAGAACGCATTCTAGCGCTATCATCAACTTCTACTGTGCTGTTTGATGAATAAAATTCTAAAGGTCGCTTATCGTTAATTTTGAAATTATTTCTTGTTGAATATCTTCTGCCAAATAATCCATATAAGCCAGTCTTCTTTGTTAACTTTAAATCGGCTATCATTCTTTCACTCGTTAACATCCACACTTCTTTTTCAACTTGCTCGAATGAATGTTCGATATGTAAACCTTGAACGTAATTAATGTTGGTCCAAGGTGCAATGTCCATTTCAATTTGCTTGATCGCATAAGTGGTATCATGTATCCACATTTCACCCTCGAACGTCATATCTCCTGTTCTTTTGGGTGTGAATTTGAGTTGGTAGCACCAGTAATTATCAATGAACATTGAGTCTTCTAGGTAAAAACGATAGAAATTTCTAGCCGAATTCGCGACTGGACTAATAAAAGTTTTGTTGAACAAGTAAAGGTTATTGTCGTATACATTAACATCTAAATACATGTCACCTAAAAACTGATTTAGTTCTATATTTTCGACCCCACTAATTCTTGAGGCTTTAACAACTTCCTTTCTCTTTTTTGGGGTTTTGTTGTAATAAAAGTCGGAAACAGACTCACTTAAAATCATGGGTAAAAAACCATTGCCACTTTCTGTTGAGTCTATATAATCGAGTATTAAATCAAGTCTTTTTACAACCTGTCTTTCTTTGAATTTTTCTCCAATATTATTAATGTCAAGTTGAACCTTATTATAAACCTCGTAAGAATAAGATTCTAATTTTTCTTTATTATTAATTCGTTTATGGGCAATAACTTTTTTGTGAAGAATTGTAGAAGGAAGCTCGTCAGGCGCTCTAACTATAACTTCTTCAAAATTTGAAGAAGGAACATTTAAAGTTACATTTATGTTTTGTTCGCTGTCTAAGTTTATAAATTTCGTGGATTTTAAATAGCCAGAAAAAGAGAATATCAAAGAATCCGTTGCGTAATATGTTTCTATTGAGTATTGACCAATTGAATCTGTTAAGACTCCAATTTTTGTATTTTGAAAACGAACAGTGACAAAAGGCATTGGTTCCTCTGTAATTTGATCAACAACAACGCCATATACCTTTGTCTTTTGTCCTATCGAACAAAACGAAACAAAATAAATAAAGAAGAAAAGGATTAATTTCATTCAATGGTGTCTTGATGCTAAATTAATCAAGTCTTTTGGATTACTTATTTGATTCCTGTTGAATTTTCATCTTTTTATCTACTCTCGCAGAGACAAAGATTCCGGTTTCATAAAGAATTGCGATAGGGATGCCTACAATTACCTGGCTAATCAAGTCTGGAGGGGTAATGATTGCTGAAAGAATTAGTATTCCAATAATAGCATGCTTCCGATATTTCCTTAAAAAATCAGGGGTGATAACTCCTAGTTTTGTAAATAAATATGAGATAACTGGGAGTAAAAACAGTAGGCCAGAATAAAAAACGGTTGACAATATCATACTCATGTATGAAGTAATTGTGAAAATATTATTCAACTCTTTACTAATCTGGTAAGACCCAAAGAACTGAACACACAAGGGGGCAACAATAAAATACCCAAAAGATATTCCTAGAAAGAAAAGGATACTCACATAGAATACAATTCCCTTAGAGATGGAGATCTCATTTTTCTTAAGACCTGGCTTGATAAACGACCAAATTTGATAAAAAATAAATGGGAATGCTAAAACAACACCACCAAGAATACTCATCATAAGCGCGTAAGAGAATTGACCTGTCATGGTCATGCTTTGAAGGTCCAGTGGAATCTCGTCAACGCAAACTCCAAGAAATTCACAGATGATTTTAAAAGTAATGAAGTTTGGATTTTTCATAGAGAGAAAAAGATTCTCCATGATCCATCCTTGAAAAAACCAAAGTGCTACTGCAAAAATTACAATAGAGATGGCAATTCTAACCAAACGCCATCTTAATTCTTCAAGATGACCAAGAAATGTCATGTTTTCATTTTCTTCCATTGTCGAGACAAAAGTAATGAAACTGAAAGATAATATTGAATCAATCATGGAATAAGAATGCATTCGACGAAAAAAAGACATATTCATTGTCAGAAATAGTTTTGAAACTAAGTTTTTTACTATTTTAGATAGTAATTAAGGAGACAGATGATTATGGCAGATTTGGATTTAAAAGCATCATTGAAAGAACACTTTGGATTTGATAAGTTTAAGGGTGATCAACAAGATATAATACAAAACGTATTGGATGGAAATAATACGTTCGTTATTATGCCAACAGGTGGTGGAAAGTCAATGTGTTATCAGTTGCCAGCTTTGTTGCAAGAAGGAACAGCTATTATCGTTTCTCCATTGATTGCTTTGATGAAAAATCAAGTAGACGCAATGAGAAATGCTAGTAATGATGAGTCTATGGCTCATTATTTAAATTCATCATTAAATAAAACGGAGATTATTCGTGTTAAAAGTGATATTACTGAAGGGAAAACAAAACTTTTATATGTTGCGCCGGAATCTTTAACAAAGGAAGAGAATATCATTTTTTTTAAAGGCATTAATATTTCATTCTTTGCCATAGATGAAGCACATTGTATTTCTGAATGGGGACATGATTTCAGACCTGAATATAGAAGATTAAGAGAGATTTTTGAAGAAATAACTTCAGTTCCGATTATAGCTTTAACAGCAACAGCGACACCTAAAGTTCAAAGTGATATTCAGAAAAACTTAAATATGCTTGATGCGAAGATTTTCAAATCTTCGTTCAATAGAGATAATTTATACTATCAAATTTTCCCTAAGCGGGAAGTGGAGAAACAAATAATTAAATATATTCGTTCAAAAGAAGGTAAGAGTGGTATCATCTATTGCTTAAGTAGAAAAAAGGTAGAGGAACTATCTGAATTACTTCAAGTAAATGGTATAAATGCCCTACCTTATCATGCTGGCTTGGATGCTGGGACAAGAGCGCGTCATCAAGATATGTTCTTGATGGATGATGCAGCGGTTATTGTTGCAACGATTGCTTTTGGAATGGGAATTGACAAGCCAGATGTGAGGTTCGTAATTCATCACGACATACCAAAATCACTTGAGAGTTATTATCAGGAGACTGGACGAGCTGGACGTGACGGTGGTGAGGGCGAATGTATTTCATTCTACCGTTATAAGGATGTAGAAAAGCTAGAAAAGTTTTTGCAAGGAAAGCCAGTCGCTGAACAAGAAATTGGAAGGCAGTTGCTGAATGAAATTGCTTCTTACTCCGAAACATCTGTTTGTCGAAGAAAAATGATACTTCATTATTTTGGAGAGGAATTTAACGAAGAGAAATGTCAGGGTATGTGCGATAACTGCAGAAATCCTAAGGAAAAACAAGAAGGAAGCGACCGAGTGTTAAATCTTTTAGAAGCGATTGATTTATTGAAAGAAACACAGCGATCAAATCACTATTGTCTATTTTTATCTGGAACTAACAAGTCAGATATTCAAGCATATAAACACGACAAGCTTCCTACTTTTGGTATAGGAAAAGATAAAGATGTAAATTTTTGGAACGCTGTAATTAGGCAAACTGTTGTGGCAGGATTAGTATCGAAAGATATTGAATCATATGGTGTTCTTAAAATTACCAAAGAAGGACGGGCATTTATGGAGAATCCAACTTCATTTATGCTCATAAAAGAACATGACTACCTCGTTTCTGACGAGGATGCAATAATTACGAATACCGGGGGAGCTGCTTTTGACCAAATACTTTATGATCAATTGATTGATCTGAGAAAAGATCTATCTAAGCAAAAGAATATACCGCCCTTTGTAATATTTCAAGAACCTTCATTAAAAGATATGTGTTTTCAGTATCCTATTACAGTTGAAGAAATGACAAACGTTCAAGGGGTAGGTAATGGGAAGGCAATGAGGTATGGCGCTCCATTCACAGCACTTATAAAAAGATATGTTGAGGACAACGATATTGAACGGCCACAAGATCTTGTCATGAAATCGATTGTGCGAAAGTCAGGACTTAAAGTTCAGCTTATTCAAAATATTGATAGAAAGCTACCTCTAGAAGATATTGGCCAATCCCAAGGTAAGTCAATTGACGAAGTCATTGATGAAATAGAGCAAATTGTGACTTCAGGTACTCGAGTGAATATTAATTATTACATAGATGATATACTTGATGCTGAAACACAAGATGAGATTTACGATTATTTCTCCGAGGCTGAAACAGATGATTTGAACGCGGCCTATGAAGAGTTTGAGGGAGAGTTCTCAGAAGAAGAATTGCGTCTTATGTGGATTAAATTTATGAGTGAAATGGCTAACTAGACAACTTTCTATCATTCTTTTTCGTCTTTACTAATAGAACTTAATAGTCAAGTCATTAATAGTTTTTCAATTACAGCATTATCAACAACATACAAATTCAATTACGTTTTCAACTATGAGATTATTCCTTTTAATTATTTCGTTTTTCTTTATCCAAAATTCTTTTTCTCAGTTGACTGCTGATTTTTCAGCCGCTTCTGTGCAAGTTTGCATAGGAGAGTCAATAGAATTATCTGATTTATCCACAGCCGGTGCTTCAGCAATCGAGTTTTGGACATGGGATTTTGGTGATGGAACGAACTCTTCAGATCAAAACCCAACGCATACTTATGCAATAGCGGGCAACTATAATATTACTCTGACAATTCAAGCTTTTGACGGTTCTTCAGACTTTGAGGTCAAACCAGCTTATATTGTTATTAATGCCTTACCACTTGTAGATTTCACTGTGAATTCAGGAGGATGCATTGTACCATTGGATGTTACTTTTAATAATTTGTCTTCTGCAGGTGCCAATATAGAATACAGCTGGGACTTTGGCAATACTCAAACTTCTACGGATTTTTCTCCAATTGATATAAGTTATGGAGCTACTGGTAATTATTCAATTATTCTAAATGTCCTAGATACTGATACTGGTTGTTCTAATTCAGACACTTTAGATTTAGTTGTGAATGATTTTTCAGGAGGTATTGATGCTCCATTAACTGTTTGTGTTGGTGAAGCCGCTCAAATTGACAATGCTTCTACTGTAGGAAGTACATCTTGGGAATGGGAATTTGGAGATGGAGGAGTTTCTTCATTGGAGAATAATTCACACATCTATTCTACTCCTGGAACTTATACAATATCTCTAAGTGTTTTAAATTCAGTTGCGGGCTGCTCGGATGATGTCACGCAAGAAATAGAGGTACTTCCGCTTCCGGTTCCAACTTTTACTTCATCAACCAATCTTGGTTGTGCGCCTTTGGATGTCGATTTTACTAATACTTCAGTAGGTGGTGTTAGTTATGATTGGGATTTTGGAAATGGCAATGTGTTTTCAGGTGAAACACCGCCGACTGAGTTGTATGCTTCAAATGGATTTTATGATGTTAGTTTAGCGATGACTGATGCCAATGGATGTTCAAATATCGTCGTAATCGATAATATGATTGAAGTGGATGCATTAGAAGTTGAATTTGTTGCTGATGTTGTAAATGGATGTGCTCCATTAGATGTTCAGTTTACGGATAATTCCCTGCCTCTTGACGCTGCTGACCCAATTACGGGGTGGGATTGGGACTTTGGAAATGGAGGAACTTTTAGTGGAGAATTCCCCCCTGTTGAAACATATGGAACCGGTGTTTATGATGTGACGCTAACAATTAGTACTGATAATGGTTGCTCTGCTGATAGCACTTATACTCAATATATAGAAGTAGGTACAGTTGGTACCGTAGATTTTAGTCTTTCACTAGTAGATTCTTGTGCCAAATCTGAATTTCTTTTTACAAATGAGTCTATTTTCGTTCCAACTCCTGATCCAGGAGAGGTAGATTTTGAATGGGACTTTGGAGATGGTGGTACATCTACAGATGAAAATCCTACGTATAATTACCCATCAGACACCGGATATTTTGATGTACAACTTATAGTTGATTTCCGAGGGTGCAGAGACACTTTATTGATTCCTCAAATGGTATATATCAAAGCACCAATTTCAATGTTCAACGCATCAAGCACGTTGTTTTGTAACCCTAATTCTTTTCCGGTAACAGTTGACTTTACCGATAATTCAATCATTGGTGCAATACCTGACGATGCGGAAATGTTTTGGACATGGGGAGATGGCACCTTTGACAATCTAGATGATCCAGATTTTGATGATAGCGACTTAGGTTCGATGTCTCACGATTATGGAACATATGGGACTTATACAATTCAACAAGCCATATATAATTATACCACCGGATGTGAAGATAGTACAACAACAACAATTGTTATTTCAGAAACGATTGCTGATTTTTCAATCTCATCGGACTCAACTTGTTTAGGTTCAAGTGTTTCTTTAATGGATAATTCTTCATCAACAGACCCTTTTGGAACTTATGCTTATAATATGGGTAATTCTCAATCTCTAACTGGGGCTAATGTGAATTATACATATCCAAGTTCTGGCGCATTTGATGTTCAACTAATTGCAACCAATAGTGTTGGTTGTTCAGACACCGCAGATTATGCAGGGTTTGATGTTCTTGCTAATCCTGTTGCTTCATTCACGGCTTCAGATGTTACGGGTTGTGCACCTTTGGATGTTGATTTTACAAATACTTCATCTATACAAGGAAATGGAGTTCCAATAGAATCATCTTTATGGACATTTTATGATTTGTCGACTGCGACTACGCCAGACGTCAGTTTTACTTTCACCACACTTGGAACATATGCGACTCAGTTGGTAGTTACTGATGAGTTTGGTTGTGTTTCACCTTCCGTGTCGGTGAATGTCTCCTTAACTAAACCTGTAGCAGATTTTATTATGGATTCTGTTGTTTGTAATATGGTAGATTATTCAATAACAAGCTCATCTGGTGGAGTAGGTCCTTTAGTGTACGTTTGGAATATTGATGGGGTTAATGTTTCTAGTGATCAATCCTATACAGGGCAATTTAACGATATTGAAACACCTTCCGTTAACGTACAAGATCACGATGTTGAACTAATTGTTTTTGATGCTAACGGTTGCAGTGATACTATGATCATGGATGTTCAAGTTTCGATGCCTTATGCAAATGTCAACTATGCTTTTAATGGAGCGAGTGTGAACGCAGATGGTGATTATAATTGCCCTCCAGTTTTTGCCGATTTAACAGATGTTTCATCATCTTTCGGAGATATAGCGAGCTGGAATTGGAGCTTTGGTAATGGTAACACTTCAATTGAAGCTAATTCTGCATCAAATACATATGTGTTTGCAGGAACATACACTTTGGATATGATGATAACTGATCAATGGGGTTGTGTCTCGGATACTTCATTAATTGATTACTTGACTATATTCGGACCTTCAGCTGAACCTACATTTGTCAATATTGGTAATTTTTGCGAGCCATTATATGAATTTAGTATTGATGATGAAATCAATGTTAGTGATATTCAATGGACGTTGGGAGACGGGACAAATAACGCGGGTAATCAAACATTTGAGCATGATTATTTAACTTCAGGTACATACAATCCTCAAGTAACAATTTCAGATGAAAATGGATGTGTAGTGGTGTATGATTTAGGTTCAATTACAATTAATAACAATCCAATTGAAGTTAATGTAGTTTCATCTATGAGTATCGGTAACGCCAATGAAATTTTCACTTTTTCGAATACAACTACAGGCGGTTCTGGACCTATTGTTGACTGGATGTGGGATTTTGCAGAAAGTGGAGTCATAAATAACTCGGGAGAAGATGTTACCAATTCATGGAATATTCCAGGTGGCCATTATGTTGTTTTAACAGTAACTGATGCGAACGGATGTACAGGTATTGATTCAGTATTAATACAAATTTCAGATGTTGTGAATGTTCCTAATGTATTTACACCGAATGGTGATGGCATCAATGACTTCATGACATTAGATTATAATGTATTTGATGATGGATTTGATTTGGTTATTTTAAATAGATGGGGTAATGTTGTTCATGAAGTGAAGGCTGAAGCAGGCTTAATTTTATGGGATGGTAATTCAATGGCGGGTAAGGAATGTAATGACGGTGTTTATTTCTATAAAATCAAGGGTGTTTTGTTCGGAGAAGAAACCGTTAAACAAGGTCATGTAAGCTTATTAAGAGGTTTATAACTCGACTGTTTCCGATTTAATAGATGCGTCAATAAGGATAATTAATAGTGCGTTGAATCAATATACTGCGCCACAACATACTTGTATGAAAACATTAATATTTTGTATTGGTTTTATTTTACTAAATACACATTCTTTTTCTCAGTTAAATGCAGATTTTTCAGCAACCCCTCTGTCAATTTGTTTGGGAGAAGAAATCATTTTTAATGATTTATCAACATTCGGAGGATCTCCAATCGTAAATTGGACATGGGATTTTGGTGATGGAACTGGATCTTCAATTCAAAACGCGTCACACACGTATTTGACTCCAGGTACTTATTCTGTTACATTGGTAATTCAGGCGCTAGATGGCACTTCAAACGTTGAGGTGAAACCTGCTTATTTGGTTGTCTCATCACTTCCAACTGCAAGCTTTACTGTTAATACTAACGACTGCACTGTTCCAATGGAAGTTACTTTTACTAATTTTTCTTCATCAGGGTTTGATTTTACATATGAATGGGACTTGGATAATGGTCAAACATCGAATGAATTCTCCCCAGTTGGCATTTCGTATTCGAATGCAGGGGAATATACGGTTATTCTCGATGTGTTAAGTAGTTCATCGGGTTGTTCAAATTCAGATACCTTAACATTCAATGTAAATGACTTTGCAGGTGGTATTGATGCCCCTTCGCAAGCTTGTGTCGGTGATATTGTGCAAATAAACAATGCATCTACAGTCGGCAGTACATCTTGGGGATGGAATTATGGTGATTTAGGGACTTCAAATACCGAAAATGGTTCTCATATTTATTCTACCTCAGGTACTTATACTATAACCTTGAATGTTCAAAACACTGCAAATGGTTGTTCTGATGTCGTAACTCAGGATATTGAAATTTTATCTCTTCCAACTCCTTCTTTAACGGCATCACCAATAATTGGTTGTTCCCCGTTGAATGTTACGTTCACAAATACATCTATCGGAGGTACTTTATATAATTGGGACTTTGGAAATGGAAATACATTTAGCGGAGAAACACCGCCTGATGAACAATACACTTCCAGTGGAATATACAGTGTGGATTTAACAATGACTGATGAGAATGGTTGTACAAATACTATGACGTATGATGATTTGATAAATGTTCAAGAGTTAGAAGTTGTTTTTGTGGCGGATGTAATAGACGGTTGTGATCCAGTATTGACTCAATTTACAGATAATTCAGTTCCTATAGAAGCAACCGATCCAATTATTAATTGGGATTGGGATTTTGGAAATGGAGTCGTTTTTAGTGGTGAGAATCCACCCATTCAGACATACACGGCTGGTGTTTATGATGTTGCATTGACAATTACTTCAGCCAATGGGTGCATGACAAGTGGTACTTATGTTGGTTATGTTGAAGTCGGAGATATTGATCTTGTTAATTTTAGCGTTGATCCAATACTTAACTGTGCAAAATCACCGTTTTCATTCACTAATTTATCCGTGATATCCGTTCCTCATAATCCCAGTGAAATTGATTATGATTGGAATTTTGGAGATGGTGGTTCATCTTCACAACAAAATCCAACATATAATTACCCAGTTGATACAGGTTATTTTGATGTGCAATTGGCTCTTGATTTTAGGGGGTGCAAAGACACTTTGATACAACCTCAGGTGGTATTTGTGAAAGCACCTATTTCATCGTTTAGTCCTTCGAATACATTGTTTTGTAATCCTTCTTCTTTACCCTTAAATATTGACTTCACGGATAACTCAATTATCGGAGCTATTTCAGATGATGCAGCAATGATTTGGACTTGGGGTGACGGTACTTTTGATAATTTAGATGATCCAGATTTTGATGATGGAGATTTGGGTTCTATGTCACATGATTATTCAGCATATGGAACTTATACTATTCAGCAAGCGATATATAATTATTCTACTGGTTGCGAGGATAGTACTTCTGTCACAATTGTAATTTCAGAAATCAATTCTGATTTTGGAGTTTCAACGGATTCCGTTTGTTTGAATTCGCTAATTACATTAACTGATAATTCAAATTCAAGCGATTCAATTGTTAATTACTTGTATAATATGGGTAATGGATCATCACTCAATGGAGCAGATCAAATATATACATATCCTGCTTCTGGTAATTTCGATATTACTTTAACCACTACTAATGATGAGGGGTGTAGTGATTCATATATATACAGTACCATGAATGTTTTGGAGTTACCTATTGCCGATATTTTGTCGTCTCATGATTTTGGATGTACTGATTTAGACGTAATATTTACTAACAATTCATCAATAGCTGGAAACGGTGTTCCCATTGATTTTTATCAATGGACTATGCCTGATTTATCAAATACCTCAATGTTAAATACAAGCTATACGTTCACTACAGAAGGGTTTTTTACAACTAGTTTGTTGGCAACGGATGTGTTTGGTTGTGTTTCTTTGGTTGATACTGCAATCGTTCACTTAACAAAACCATCGGCAAGTTTCATATTGGACACCGTGGTTTGCAATAATGAACAGTTTCTTGTCACCAATACATCTGATGGGTTTGGAGCGCTAATATATACATGGTATGTTGACGGAGTAGCTACTTCTGGGTTTGAGAATTATACAGGCCAATTTGATGAAATTGAGGACCCTCTAGTTCTTTTTACTGATCATACTCTTGAATTAATTGTTGAGGACGCGCATGGATGTCTAGACACTTCAAATATTAACATGCACGTTTCTATGCCAAACGCCAATGTAAATTACTCGTTAAGTGGAGCTAGTATAAATACAGAGGGTGAATTTGTTTGCCCTCCTGTATTTGCAAGTTTTGTAGATTCTTCATCTTCTTATGGAGAAATCATTGGTTGGAATTGGAATTACGGCAATGGAAATACCTCGACGGTGCCTGATTCCTCTGCAAATACATATGTATTCGCTGGTACATATTCTATGGACATGATGATTACGGATGAATGGGGATGCACTTCAAACGACTCCTTAATAGATTACCTTACAATTGGCGGACCTTCCGCGGATTTCGAATGGGTGAATATTGGAGACATTTGTGAACCTAGACAAGAATTCAGTGCTACAAACCAAATAAATGTGGATAATATTGAATGGATTCTTGGGGACGGAAATGTTCTATTAGATTCAGCAACTTTTGACTATGCTTATGGCTTAACGAACACATACTTTCCCCAAGTTATCCTAACGGATACAAGTGGTTGTGCTGTTACTTATGAGTTGAATCCTATTTCAGTTGATGTAAATCAAGTCAATGCTTTATTCAGTTCTTCACTTTCTTCAGGGATTACAGGTCAGGAGTTCATCTTTATGGACGAAACTACAGGGGGTACAGGACCAATTGTAACATGGGATTGGGATTTTACTCAAAGCTCTTTATTCAATTCTACGAACACTGATGTATCTTATGCCTGGACTACTCCTGGTGTTCAATTAGTGACCTTATCGGCCACTGATAGTAATGGCTGTGTTGGAGTTTATTCATTAGAGTTTCCTATAATCGATGCGACTAATGTTCCAAATGTTTTTACACCAAATGGAGATGGTGTAAATGATCAATTAATTTTGGATTTCAATATGTTTGATAATGGTTTTGATTTGGTCATCCTGAATAGGTGGGGAAATACTGTTTACCAAGTGACTGAAAAAGAAGGATTAGTTCTTTGGGATGGACTCGCTATGGACGGAAAAGAATGCGTTGACGGAGTTTATTTTTATAAAATAAAAGGGACAATGCTAGGCGAAGAAATATTAAATCAAGGACACGTTACTTTATTGCGAGGGTTTTAATTATCCTTTTCAAAAATTAAATAATGATTTCCATACTCATCTTTCAATTCAATTTCCATTTGTGAGTTGTTCAAGTGCAGCACTCTGCATGGAATAATTGTCACAATGTCCATTGGATCCAGTCTAAGTAGGTTGAAATGTTCAGCATCCTCCAGAACGGTGTAAGTACCCGATTCGTATTTTTGAAGATTAATTCCATCGGCAACGTATGAAAGTGCTAAATTGTAGTTGCAATACTCAGTTTCACATTGGTTGAAAGTTAATGTTCCCGAGGCAGTGTATTTGTAGGATAAGCCATTTGGATTTTGGAATGTATATTCTATTATATTCCAATCTCCTGACATTTTTTTCTCTACTCTTTTTACCTTGCTGCACGCAAGAGTTAAGCTCATCAAAAGTACACTTAGTATTATTCTAGTCATGGTTAAATGTAATAATTACAACTTTCCGATCATCAATGATTGATTTAAAGAAACGAATAACATTTACTTTGGCTTTTTTTCCAAGGTTAAGTTTTTTTGCATTTCGTTTAAGTTTTTGTTTGGCTAAAAGTTCAATTTTTTTTCTTTCCGTATCGGTCCATATTCCTGATTCTTGGAAAATTTCAGTCCTACTTGGAGATACTAAAACATCTAAAATACCTGGTGTGGGCAAGTAAAGCCAAATAGTGTCAGTGTTGGATCTGATGCTATAATTTTCATCGTTCAAGTTGATTCCATACTTTACTTCACCTTTAACGATAAGGGTTATTCTCCGTTTAATGTTTCTATCATAAATTCTAATCCACTCTCTCGGATCATAGACACTTTTTTCAGAACGGTAAAACTCAATAGAATCCATAACCACTTCATCCTTGTAACTAATTGTCGCTATTTCTGCTATTGCTTTTATTGATTCAATATGCATTGGACTCTTGTCGATTGTGAGTTCATTACTTGCTTCCTTGAAAAAGTAGTTGTAAGCATAATACCCTACAATAATAATAGTTCCTATTGCGATTATGTTTTTTAAAAGACGAAACAATTCACTTTTCATTCTCAACGTTTTTTGGAATGACAATTATTTCTTCAAAGCCTAAGTTTCTGTAAAATTCTTTAATAAAAGAACCTGCGTTGTCATTGGCATCTTTAATAATTCCTGTTTGTCTTAAGTCCTTTCTTATTGCAACCTCTCCCTGCTTCAAGAATAGGTTTTTTTCAGTTTGTGTGAATTTATCTCTAAAACCACTGATACTCTCCATTTCGGTATGAATGTCATTTGGATTCATTTCAAATGATGTTATTGCAGCTGTGGGAAGGTGGATGACAATTTTTTTACCACTAACGACAATGTCACCTTCTTCGAGCAATGATAAATTCACTCCTGCTTTTATTTTTGCTTTACAACTGATTAGTATTTTGCGCTCACCATACTCATACCATTCATTTGCTTCATCATTTAATTTGATAATTTTACCAACAGTATATTCTGTCGTTGATAAGTCACCTATATTTTTTATTTCATATATATCAACGTTGCGAATTTCCTTCTCTTGCGAGCAGGACATAATAAGAAATACAATCACTAGATGTATAAGAATTGATTTCATAATCTTATAATTATAAAAGAACCGACGAGCTCATCATTTGCATTCCAATTTTTAACGATTCATCGTCAATATTGAATTTTGGATGATGCACCCCATAGGTAATTCCCTTGGCTTCATTTCTGACGCCTAAGCGGAAAAAACATACAGGTGCGATTTGAGAATAAAACGAAAAATCTTCAGCTGTTAGCCTTATTGGTAATTCTTCAACTTTATCCGCACCTAGCAATTCAATAGCTCTTTCTCTAACTTCAGAAGTTACAACAGGATCATTTTCTAAAAATGGATATCCTTTACTAATTTCAACAGTAACTGTTCCACCAAAGCTTTTTGCAATATCTTCAGCGGTGGCTTTAATGAAATCCAAGGCGTCTGCTCTCCATTCTTCATTCATAGTGCGAAATGTACCCTTTAAATGCGCTGTAGAAGGAATAATGTTCGTTGCCCCTAAGGCTTCAAAATGTCCAAAAGAAAGTACACACGGAATTTTAGGGTCGCATTTACGACTAACGATTGTTTGCATCGAAGTAATAATATTTGCTCCAATAAGAATTGGGTCGATGCATTGATGTGGTGTTGCTCCGTGACCTCCTTTACCATGAATCGTAAGATAAACTTCATCACAAGAAGCCATATATATTCCTTCTTTAAAACCAACTTTACCCACTTCCATGTCTGGAAATACATGGAGAGCATGTAGTTTTTTAACAACCGGGTTTTTCATTACGCCATCATTGATCATGTATGTAGCACCACCTGGATTTTTTTCTTCGCCCGGCTGGAAAATTAACTTTACAGGAGAATTTAATTTATTCCTATTTTCATAGATGATTTCAGCTGACCCGAGTAGAATTGAGGTATGAACATCGTGGCCACATGCATGCATGATACCATCTTTTTTTGAAGCGAATGACAAATTGGTTTCTTCAAGAATAGGCAATGCATCCATGTCAGCGCGAAGCCCAATGGCATGATCTTCTTTAGTATGATGATCTCCGCGAATAACAGCAACTATTCCAGTTTTACCAACTCGAGTTGTATGATCAATACCTAATTCATCAAGTTTTTCTGAAATGAAAGCCATCGTTTCATGTTCTTCATATGACAATTCGGGGTTGGCATGAATATATTCTCTATATCCTCTAATTTTTTCAAAAATCTCTTCAGATTTTTGGATAATTAATTGTTTCATCTTATGATTCATTTGATAAGGCATTATAACCCGAAAGGATTAGTTTAAACGAAACAAAGGCCATTATGATTCCAAAAATAAGTTTGACTAGTGCTGGTGAAATCTTTAACGCGACCTTTGACCCAATAAAACCACCAATAACAAATGTTATCGCGATAATTAGCCCAAATTTCCAGTTTATTTCTCCGTGCTTAGAGTAGTTGAATACAGCTAGAATTCCAACTGGTAAAAGTAAAACAAAAAGACTGGTGCCTTGCGCTTCGAATTGAGACATACCCAATGCGTACACTAAAGCTGGGACAATTATTACACCTCCCCCAACACCTACAAAACCGCTTAGTATTCCGGCAAGAACTCCAATAAGCACTAGGATCAAGATAGTTTGTGTTGTCATTGTAGGATAAATATAATGATTCTTCTGTTATTCAACTAACAGATTACATCCTCTAACGTCTGAATTGTCAAAACGACCGATAATTTCAAATCCATCTTTATGAACTTTTCCCAAATCTTGGGTTGCAATGAATGAACAACTGTATAGGTTTGCTAAATCAATGATATTGATACCGCCTGTTTTACCTAATTCGGTATAAGTAAAAGGGTCGTCTGTTTCGCGGATTAAGATCTTCATTAAACTGGTCGTATTGAAGAGGCCATTCTCTTTACTATATGCTTGAGAAAGTAATTCTGTCATTCCATATTCAGAAGAAATATTTTCGCATTTAAGTCCTATTTTCAGTGCTTTGTGTAATTCTAATTTTGTCAACTCTTTTCTTTTACCTTTCATGCCGCCGGTCTCAATAATTAGAGCTTTTTCAAAGTTGAAATTGAGTGCAGCTAAATCCAGAAGGGCATAAGAAACACCAAAAATAACAACAGGGATATTTAACCTTATTGCTTCGTCATAGCGTTTTTTGATTTCGTCTAGGTCATTTAAAACAAATCCGGATAAAGGGTGAGGGCTCTTGGAAATTAAATTGTCTACCATATAGATTAAACTAGATTCCCCTTGCTCCATGTAGTTAGGAAGTAGCGCTAGAATAACTTGTTCTTGAGGATTGCCGAGTAATTTTTCATAGTTGAAATTAAATGATTTTTCGTACAATGAAGTTTGGGCTACATAATGTGAGCTACGTTTTCCACCAGTGCCACTACTTTTGAAGATAATTTCCTGGGTAAACTCTTCCGAAATTATCTTTTGACTTTTGAAAAAATCAATTGGTAGGAATGGAATTTCCTCGATTTTTGTTGGGTATGGCCAATTTAAATAATCAATGTATTTTTTGTAAACGAGGCAGTTAGATTTTTGGTATTCAAACACTTCTAGAGCTATCTGTTCGAATTCGGTATCATTCTGAATTGAAAAAATGCGATCGACAAGTGCCATCATTTAGTGCTTAACTTCCAAGTCTTCGTTTGGATCGTGCTTGTACTTAAAGATAATTGCAAATGCGACTGCTACGATTAAAGCATAAAGCGCAAAAATGAACCATATGGTCGGCCAGTCTCTCATGCCTTCTGCTCCAGTATAGAGGTCAACAACGAATCCACTTCCGTATGCACCAATTATTGCGCCTATTCCATTTGTCATGAGCATGAATAGACCTTGAGCGCTTGATCTAATTGCAGGGGTTGATTCTTTCGCCATAAACATTGAGCCGGAAATGTTGAAAAAATCAAATGCCATTCCGTAAATAATCATGGACATTGTCAAGAAAATAAAACCTGATCCTGGATCACCTATGCCAAAGAATGCAAATCTAAGCACCCAAGCAATCATGCTTAAAAGCATTACTTTTTTAATTCCAAACATCTTTAAAAACCATGGGATTGTTAAGATGAATAGTGCTTCAGAAACCATTGAGAAGGACAAGAATACTAAAGAGTGCTCTGTAACGAATGAGTCAGCAAATTCGTCACCAAATGATTGCAGAAATTGATCGCCCCACATGTTAGAAATTTGTAAAACACAGCCAAGTAGAGTTGAGAATATTAAGAATAGCGCAATTTTTTTTGATCTAAAGAGTGCAAAAGCATCTAATCCAAGGGCTTGTATAATTGTCTTCTGTTCAGTAGATTTCTGAATACCAACTTTAGGTAATGTAAATGAATAAATTCCAAGAATTGCGGATGCTGTGGCGCTCACGTAGAACTGATTCGGAGTAATTCCAAACTCTAAAAAATCGACTAACCAGGCAGCAAGAATAAATCCGACAGTTCCCCATACACGAATTGGTGGGAATACTTTTACGATATCCATTCCACGATTTTCGAGGGTTGCAAAAGAAATAGATCTATTAAGACCTATAGTCGGCATGTAAAACATGGAAACTAGAAATATTAATGAATAGAAAGCGCTAAACTCGGTTGCTTGTGTTAGAGCAATCAACACGCCCGCAAGAAGAAGGTGTAAAATACCCAACAACTTTTCAGCGCTTATCCACTTATCGGCAACAATTCCTATGATAGCAGGCATAAACAACGAGGCAAACCCCATTGTTCCGTAACATGCCGCAATTTGAATGCCACTAAACTCAAGAGTAACGAACATGTATGCTCCTGCGGATAAAAGCCAAGCACCCCATGCAAAAAATTGTAATAAATTTAGAGTTTTGAGTTTTAATTGAATTCCCATTTGATGTTGATTGTAGTAGTTAATAAAAATGAAAGGATTAATTTTTCTTATGCCTTTCTCTTTTTAATTTCATCCCGAATTTTTGAAGCTAATTCGTAATCTTCATTCTCTATGGCTTCAGCTAATTGTAACTCGAGATCTTCGATACTTTGAACTTCAATTGATTCATTTTCGCTTGTTTCGTCTAAAACTTCTTCAAGGAAATCATCATTTTCGTCTAAAGAAGATTCGTCCAATAATATTCCTGCGCTTGATAAGATTGCCTCAGAAGTGTAAATAGGGCACTCAAACCGAACTCCAATTGCTATTGCATCTGATGTTCTTGCATCAATCTCTGATATTTCACCGTCTTTTTCACAAACAATCTTAGAATAGAAAATTCCTTCTTCTAGTTTGTAAATATTCACTTCTTGGATATTTATTTGAAATGAAACAGCAAAATTCTTAAATAAATCATGCGTCAGAGGTCGAGTTGGAGTCATTTTCTCCAGCTCAATTGCAATTGCTTGCGCTTCAAAACCGCCAATGATTATGGGTAACCTGCGATTACCTTTTGTTTCTGATAAAACAAGAGCATAGGCACCAGATTGTGTCTGGCTATATGATAATCCTACAATTTCAAGTTTTATTTTATCCATCTTGTTAATATCATTAAACAATTGATATAAATAATTAGGGAAGCAAATGATGCTTCCCTAATGTTGCTCAATAGCATAAAGTTAATATTTATATGCAAATATTTTAGTTCGATGCTTTGAATTTTTTTATCGCCTCGTTTAATCTTGGAAGAACTTCAAAAGCATCTCCAAGAACACCATAATCTGCAGCTTTGAAAAATGGAGCTTCAGAGTCTGTGTTGATTACGACAATTACTTTGGAACCATTCACTCCTGCTAAATGCTGAATTGCTCCCGATATTCCAGCGGCAATATAAAGGTTTGGACGAATAGCGACTCCTGTCTGACCAACATGCTCATGGTGAGGTCTCCATCCAATATCTGCAACAGGCCGAGAACAAGCAGTAGCGGCTCCTAATGTCTTAGCTAAACCCTCAACCATCCCCCAGTTTTCAGGACCCTTTAACCCTCTACCTGCAGAAACAACTAATTCAGCTTCTGGTAGTGGAATTTCTCCATCAGGAATTTTAGTTTCAATCAACTTTATTTTTGCTTCACCAGCGTTTCCATTAAATTCTTCTACAGTACATACTGAACCATTTGCTTCGGGCTGCAAGCTATTTGGTAAAACAGAAATTATTTTTTGCTCGGAAGCTATCTTAACGGCTCCAAACGCTTTCCCAGAGAATACATTTACTTTTACCGTGTCACCTTGAGGAATCTCAATTGCTCCAGATATAAGTCCAGCTTTTAATCTCACAGACAGTCTTGGTGCGACTGATTTTGCAATTAAATCATGAGAAAAAACAATTGTTGATGCTCCTGTTGATGCAGCGGCAGTTGCGATAACTTTAGTGAGCTGCTGCGCGTCGTCATTCGAAACGCTTCTTTCGACTAATACTTTTGATGCGCCAAACTCTCCTAATGAAGCTAAAGTTGCATCATCTGCCCCTCCAGTTGTAATAGCTATTACTTCTTCTCCTAATTTTTTTGCGTAAGTAATTGCTTCAGTTGCACTTTTAGCAATTCCATCACGACTATTTATATATACTAATGTTGACATATTCTTTATTTATATAACTTTTGCCTCTTGGTGCAATAACTCAACTAACTCATCCATGTTTTCCGGGTCGATCATTCTGCATGCAGATTTTGCTTCAGGCAATGTGTAGCTTTCATAAGATGTAAGCATTTCAACCTCTATCGGAGCGACAACATTTAATGGTTTTGTTCTCGCAGCCATGATGCCTCTCATGTTTGGAATTCTTTGCTCTGCCATCCCTTTTGCACAAGATACAACGATTGGTAGCTCAACTTCAACCAATTGCAGCCCACCAACTATTTCCGTTTCCAATGAAGCTGTTGTGCCATTAATCTCTAGTTTTGATGCTAAAGAAAGAAAAGGAACATCCATTGCTTCTGAAATCATACCGCCTACTTGAGATCCATTGTAGTTAATTGTTTCTTTACCTGTCAAAACAAGATCATATGAATTTGCTTTAGCATAGGCTGCAATTTGCATTGAAACATAATAAGCATCTGTTGGATTAGCGTCTATTCGGACAGCGTCATCTGCGCCAATTGCTAGTGCTTTTCTGATGATTGCATCATCTTGGGTAGTTCCGACATTGATTATGGAAACTGTCCCTCCATTCGCTTCCTTTAATTCAAGAGCGCGAACAAGAGCGTACCATTCATCGTATGGATTTACAATATATTGTACTCCATTTTCATCAAACTTTGAATTGCCGTCTGTGAAGGCTATTTTCGAAGTTGTGTCTGGAGATTTACTTATACAAACGAGTATTTTCATATGGTCTTTAATTTACTTTTTATCGGCTACGAAAATACAAAATTTCGCAAGAATGATAGGTTAGAATTAGCTTAATTTTCACTTTTAACCCAAAAAAAATTGTCTTGCCTGTTATTTATAAAGAATAAGTTTGTTAATTCGTACTTTATCTCAATTGGAATTTGTTAATTTTGACGACTTCAATTTTGATTACAAAAGAACTTGATATGAAAACATTACAATATAGAGAAGCTTTAAATGAAGCAATGTCAGAGGAGATGCGTCGCGACGACAAGGTTTTTCTTTTAGGAGAAGAGGTGGCAGAGTACAATGGAGCTTATAAGGTTTCTCAAGGTATGTTGGATGAATTTGGAGCTAAGAGGGTTATTGACACACCAATTGCGGAGCTTGGTTTTACAGGAATTGCTGTGGGAGCATCAATGAACGGATTAAGACCTATAGTTGAGTTTATGACATGGAATTTTGCAATTTTAGCGGCTGATCAAATTATCAATAGTGCGGCCAAAATGTTACAGATGTCAGGTGGTCAGTATAATTGCCCGATTGTATTTAGAGGAGGTAATGGACCAGCTGGTCAACTAGGAGCAACGCATTCTCAAAGTTTTGAGTCGTTTTATGCTCATGTGCCTGGGTTAAAGGTGGTGGTACCTTCAACGCCATATGATGCGAAAGGTTTATTGAAGGCAGCGATTAGAGACAACGATCCTATTGTTGTGCTTGAATCAGAAAGGTTGTATGGAGTGAAGGGTGAAGTTCCAGAAGGAGAATACATTATTCCTATTGGTGTAGCTGATGTAAAAAGGAAGGGTACAGATATTACTATTGTTACTTTCGGTAAAATTATTTCTGTTGCTCATGAAACAGCGGATGTTTTGGCAAAAGAAGGTATTTCTTGTGAGATTATTGATTTAAGATCTGTGCGACCAATTGATTATGGGACTGTTGTTGAGTCAATTAAAAAAACAAACCGCTGTGTTGTTCTTGAGGAGAGCTGGCCTTTAGCGTCGATTTCTTCGGAAATTGCATATCATTTGCAGCGATACGCTTTTGATCATTTAGACGCTCCTGTTCAACGAGTAACTCAAACAGATACACCTTTTGCTTTTTCACCAACATTAATTGATGAAGCTTTGCCAAACGTTGCCCGTTTGTCTAACGCTATAAAAGCAACACTTTATAGAAATTAGAAGTTTTTTACATTTTAAAAGTGAAATCAATCAAAGCCAATGTCTGATTGAGTAGCACGTCGTTTACGTTTAATTTCCTGAAAGATGTAAACATTAATATGTGAAAAAAAAGCTTTTTTTTTACATATCCCTTTGATTCATAAGTATAATGTACTATCTTTGCACCCCGAAATAGGTTTCGGGAGTGATATAATATTAATAAAAGAAACAAAGTATTTTTATGCCAACTATACAACAATTAGTTCGCAAAGGGAGAACAGCGCAGATAAAGAAAAGCAAGTCAGCAGCACTTGATTCTTGTCCACAGCGTAAAGGAGTATGTGTAAGAGTTTACACCACTACACCTAAGAAGCCGAATTCGGCGATGCGAAAAGTAGCCAGAGTTAGATTGACTAACGGGAAAGAAGTAAATGCCTATATCGGAGGAGAAGGACACAACTTGCAAGAGCACTCTTTAGTGTTGGTGCGTGGAGGTAGAGTTAAAGATCTTCCAGGTGTACGTTACCACATTGTGCGTGGAGCTGAAGATACAGCAGGTGTTGAAGGAAGAACTCAGCGTCGTTCGAAGTATGGAACAAAGAGACCAAAACAATAACCTTTTAAGAAGTTAAAAGATGAGAAGAAAAAAAGCAAAAAAAATTGCCATACTTCCAGATCCAAAGTTTAACGATGTTCAAGTAACAAAGTTCGTTAATAACTTAATGTTGGATGGGAAGAAAAGTTTGGCATTCAGAATATTCTACGACGCAATCGATATGGTTGAGGAAAGAGTAGAAGATGCAACAGGATTAGAAATTTGGAAGAAAGCATTGGATAATGTAACTCCAAACGTAGAGGTTCGTTCTCGCCGCGTTGGTGGGGCTACTTACCAAATTCCAACGCCAGTTAGAGAAGGAAGAAAAGAGTCATTAGCTATGAAGTGGTTAATTACCTTTTCGCGAAAGCGTAATGAAAAAACAATGGCTCAGAAGTTAGCTTTTGAAATCGTTTCTGCTTCAAAAGAAGAAGGCGCTGCATACAAGAAGAAAGAAGACACATTAAGAATGGCTGAAGCAAATAAGGCATTCTCACATTTTAGATTCTAATCATGGCTAAAAGAGATTTAACATACACACGTAATATTGGGATTATGGCCCATGTAGATGCTGGTAAAACAACAACTACAGAGCGAATTCTTTATTATACAGGTATATCGCATAAAATTGGTGAGGTGCATGATGGTGCTGCAACAATGGATTGGATGGAGCAAGAGCAGGAAAGAGGTATTACAATTACTTCTGCTGCAACTACTTGTTTCTGGAAGTACAATGACGAAGAGTTTAAGATGAATATCATTGATACTCCTGGTCACGTTGATTTTACAGTTGAAGTTGAACGTTCATTAAGAGTGTTGGATGGTGCGGTTGCATTATTCTGTGCTTCTTCTGGAGTTGAACCACAATCAGAAACAGTTTGGAGACAGGCTGACAAGTATAAAGTACCTCGTTTATGTTTCATTAATAAAATGGATAGAATGGGTGCTGATTTTTTCAAGACTATTGCTGAAATCAAAGAACGTTTAGGTGGTAATCCTGTTCCATTGCAAGTTCCAATTGGATCTGAAGATGAATTCGTAGGGGTTGTTGATTTGATTACAGGAAAAGGAATTACTTGGAATGATGCAGATATGGGAATGACATTTGAAGAAATGGAAATTCCAGAAGATCTTAAGGAAACAGTTCAAGAATATAGAGAATTATTGATTGAGTCCATTGCAGAGTCAGATGATAAATTAATGGAAAAGTTTTTCGAAGATCCAGAATCTATTACTGTTGATGAAATGATGGCTGCAATTAGAGTTGCAACAATCAATATGACGATTCAGCCAGTTATGTGTGGTTCTGCTTTCAAGAACAAAGGTGTTCAAACGATGTTGGATGCAGTTATGGCATTTATGCCATCTCCATTAGATATTGATGCAATTGAAGGAACTAATCCTGACACGGATGAAGTTGCCTCTCGTCAGCCATCTAACTCTGAGCCAATGGCTTCATTGGCATTTAAAATTGCAACAGATCCTTTCGTAGGAAGACTTTGTTTCGTTAGATGTTACTCAGGTAAAATTGATGCTGGTTCTTATGTATTCAATACTAGATCAGGTAAAAAAGAAAGAATTTCGCGTTTGTTTCAAATGCACTCGAACAAGCAAAACTCTATCGATGCTTTAGAAGCTGGTGATATTGGTGCTGCTGTAGGATTTAAAGATATTCGAACTGGAGATACATTATGTGATGAAAAGAACAAGATTGTTCTTGAGTCTATGGATTTCCCAGATCCAGTTATCGGTATCGCAATTGAGCCAAAAACTCAAGCGGATATGGATAAGTTGGGTGTAGGTCTTAATAAGTTGTCCGAAGAAGATCCAACTTTCCAAGTTAAAACGGATGAGGATTCAGGACAAACTATTATTTCTGGAATGGGTGAGCTTCACTTAGAGATTTTGATAGAGCGTTTAAAGCGTGAGTTCAAAGTTGAAGTAAATGAAGGTGCTCCTCAGGTTTCTTATAAAGAGAATATTACTCAGCCTGTTGAACACAGAGAGGTTTATAAAAAACAATCTGGTGGTCGTGGTAAATTTGCCGACATCGTTGTGACTATATCTCCTCAAGAGGACCCAGAGAAAACAGGATTAGAATTTATAAACTCTATTAAAGGTGGTAATGTTCCTCGTGAATTTATCCCTTCTGTAGAAAAAGGATTCAAAAATTCTATGAAGAACGGTATTTTGGCTGGTTTCCCGATGGATGCAATGAAAGTTGAATTGAAAGACGGTTCTTTCCATGCTGTGGATTCTGATGCTTTATCTTTTGAAGTATGTGCTAAAATGGCATTTAAGAATGGATTGAAGCAAGCAGGACCTCAATTACTTGAGCCAATCATGAAGCTAGAGGTGGTGACACCAGAAGCAAACATGGGTGATGTAGTTGCCGATTTGAATAGACGTCGTGGACTGATGAAAGGAATGGATGACAGAAATGGTGCTAAGGTTGTTAAGGCTGATGTTCCATTGTCAGAAATGTTTGGATACGTTACAACGTTGAGAACAATTTCTTCAGGTAGAGCAAGTTCAACAATGGAATTTTCGCATTACGCAGAAGCTCCTAGAAATATTGCAGAAACGGTAGTAGCAAAAGTTAAAGGTGTAAAAGCATAATTTAAAGCAGATGAATCAAAGAATTAGAATCAAATTAAAATCTTACGATCACAATTTAGTTGACAAATCAGCTGAGAAGATTGTAAAAACAGTAAAATCAACAGGTGCTGTAGTTAGTGGACCAATTCCATTACCAACACACAAGAGAATTTACACAGTTTTAAAGTCGCCACACGTTAATAAAAAAGCGCGTGAGCAATTCGAATTGTGTTCTTTTAAAAGAATGATGGACATATATAGTTCGTCTTCAAAAACTGTTGATGCATTAATGCGGTTGGAATTGCCAAGCGGTGTTGATGTAGAGATTAAAGTGTAAATAAATTAGGTTTAATAAATAAATAGTTAAAGTATGCCAGGTATTATTGGTAGAAAAATCGGAATGACTAGCGTATACAGTGCCGAGGGTAAATCATTACCATGCACGGTTATAGAAGCTGGTCCTTGTGTAGTAACTCAGGTTAAGACACAAGACAGAGATGGTTACGAGGCTGTTCAGTTAGGATTTGGAGATCGTAAAGAAAAAAACACTCCAAATGCAATGAAAGGCCACTTTAAGAAAGCTAAAACCGACCCAAAATCGAAATTAGTTGAGTTTAAAGGATTTGAAGAACTTAATCTCGGTGATACAGTAAATGTAGACATCTTTGAAGAAGGTGAATTTGTTTCTGTAGCTGGAACCTCTAAAGGAAAAGGGTTTCAGGGAGTTGTTAAACGTCATGGTTTTGCTGGTGTAGGACAAGCGACACATGGTCAGCACAATAGATTACGTGCGCCAGGGTCAATTGGAGCTGCATCATATCCAGCACGTGTATTCAAAGGAATGCGCATGGGAGGTCAAATGGGAAATGAAAGAGTAACGATGGAAAATCTTCAAGTACTTAAAGTACTAGCTGATAAAAATCTAATACTTGTTAAAGGTTCTATCCCTGGATCTAAAGGTTCAACCGTAATAATTGAGAAGTAATGAAATTAAAAGTAACAAGCGCAAAAGGAGCTGCTACAACTAAAGAAGTTAGTTTGTCAAAAGATGTTTTCGGTATTGAGCCAAATGATCATGCAATCTATTTAGATGTAAAACAGCACTTAGCTAACAAGCGTCAAGGTACGCATAAAGCTAAAGAAAGAGCTGAAATAACTGGGTCTACAAAAAAGATCAAGAAACAAAAAGGAACTGGTGGAGCACGTGCTGGTAGTATCAAATCTGGTACTCGTGTAGGTGGTGGTAGAATATTTGGGCCACGTCCTCGAAACTATAGATTTAAGTTGAATGTTAAGTTGAAGAGATTAGCTCGTAAATCAGCATTCTCATACAAAGCAGGTGCTAAAGATATTATGGTGATTGATGATCCTAAATTTGGAGAAATCAAAACTAAAGATTTCAAATCACTTCTTTCGAACTTAAAACTTGATAACGAGAAAGTTCTAATGATATTAGGTGAGAAAAATGATAATGTTTATTTATCATCTCGTAACCTTAAGAAAGTAAAGGTCGTAACAGCTGATTCTGTTAATACTTATGATGTATTAAACGCAAGTAAGGTAGTTATGACTAAAAGTTCAATTGAAGCAATCGAAAAGATTCTAAACTAATTGAGAGATGAAGAGTATTATTAAAAAGCCAATAATTTCTGAAAAAGCAACTACACAAAGTGAAGCGTTTAACCGTTTTTCTTTCGTAGTGGACAGAAAGGCAAATAAGATTGAGATTAAAAATGCCGTCGAGAAGATGTATGGAGTTCAGATTACTGAAGTTCGGACCATGAATTATGGCGGTGGAAAACCCTCTACGAAGTTTACGAACAGAGGTGTCGTTGAGCAACCTAGCAAAATGTGGAAGAAAGCAATTGTGACGGTAGCAGATGGAGAAACGATTGATTTATTTAATAACTTTTAAGCACGTTAACAATGGGTCTTAAAAAATTCAAGCCTACAACTCCAGGGCAAAGGCACAAAGTCAATCATGACTATTCTGAAGTAACTACAAACATCCCTGAAAAGAGTTTGGTTAGAGGAAGAAACAAGTCAGGTGGACGAAATAATGACGGTAGAATGACCATGAGGTATATTGGAGGTGGTCACAAACAAAAATACCGTGTTATTGATTTTAAACGAAACAAGCATGGCATTCCTGCTACGGTTAAAACGATCGAATATGATCCAAATCGTACTGCAAGAATTGCATTGTTGTTTTACGCAGATGGTGAGAAGCGTTATATTCTTGCACCAGAAGGATTAAAAGTGGGTGACACATTGATGTCTGGTCCAGAAGCTGCACCAAATGTTGGTAATACACTTCTTTTAGCTGATATTCCATTAGGAACAGTTATTCACAACATTGAATTAAAACCTGGTAAAGGTGGTTCAATTGCACGTGGAGCTGGAACTTATGCGCAATTGAATGCAAGAGATGGACGTTATGCAATCGTGAAAATGCCTTCAGGCGAAACGCGATTGATTTTAACAACATGTATGGCAACTATTGGTTCTGTATCTAACGCAGAGCATAGTTTAACTGTTTCTGGTAAAGCTGGTCGTTCAAGATGGCTAGGTAAGCGTCCACGTGTTCGTGGAACGGTTATGAATCCTGTCGATCACCCAATGGGAGGTGGTGAA
>CAJQPA010000036.1 GCA_905480145.1 uncultured Flavobacteriales bacterium
TCTCTCACGACAACCAATCTCCTTTGAGCCATCATTGGGTATTCCTTTGCCTGAGAAATAATATGTATTACATCTGAATCTTTTCCGTAAACAATAGCTTGGTTAAAATCACGCTCTGCTTCATCCAAAGAATTTTCAATGATAGCATTGGTAATTTCATCTATAAAATAAGGCTCTTCTCCATGAAGAAAGTAAATAGGCTTAAAATCTTTTGCCTTTATGGATTGTATGATCGATTTAAAATCCATTAATTATGTTTCGTCCAGATTTGAGCCAATTCTGTTAAGGTTGCTGTTGCTTTTTCCATGTCTTGGATACTAACGTATTCATGACGGGAGTGAATAGCCAATTCACCTGTAAATAGGTTGGGGCAGGGGAGTCCCATAAAAGAAAGTCTTGAACCATCTGTCCCTCCTCGAATGATTGTTGGAAGTGGTTTTACTCCTGCGTTACTCATTGCTTCAATTGCATAATCAGTAACAAATGGAACATCCTTGATGATTTCCTTCATGTTTCGATATTGTTCTTTAATTACGAATGAAGTATCTAATTTCGGATGATTTGATAACGTTTTATTTAATATTTCTTCCAAACGATTTTCATGTTTCGCTAGATTTGTAGTGATGTGATCACGAATGATAAACTCAATCACAGTTTGCTCCATTCCACCATTTATAGCAACAGGGTGAATAAATCCTTCACGATCTAGCGTCGTTTCAGGTGACCATTCATCTTTTGGTAAAGCATCAACAAATTCAGCGGCAACTTTCATAGCACTGACCATTTTTCCTTTGGCATATCCAGGATGAGCTGTTATTCCATTAATAGTTACGGTTACCGCGTCAGCTGAAAAACTTTCATCCTCAATTGACCCTAAAACACCACCATCTAAAGTATAGCCATAATCTGCATTTAACTTTTCCATGTCTAAATGGTCTACGCCTCTACCAATTTCTTCGTCTGGTGTGAAAAGAATTTTAATTGTCGGGTGTTTTATTTCTGGGTTACTAACCAGATGTTGAACTAAATCCATGATAATCGCGATTCCTGCTTTGTCATCCGCTCCCAGCAATGTCAAGCCGCTTGCTGTAATAATATCATCTCCGATTTTTTGTTTTAAGTATGGGTGCTTCTCTGTTGTGATCACTTGAGAATTATCGTCTGGTAAAGTAATTGGACTGCCATTATAGTTGCGGTGTACAATTGGTTTTACATTTGTTCCGCTGCAATCCGGAGCCGTGTCCATATGAGAGCAAAAACAAATCGTCGGAAGAGAAGCGTTATCGGTGTTGTTTGTCAGAGTTCCATAAACATATCCCCATTCATCCATTTCAGCATCTTTGATTCCTAATTCATTTAGCTCCTGAACCAATACTTTGGCAAGATTTTTTTGAATCATAGAAGATGGATATGTAGTGGAAGTAGGATCTGCCGTAGTGTCAATTTTAGCATAACGAACAAATCTGTCTTCGACAGAAGAAATATAGTTTTTCATTTAATTTTCTTTTGACTCAAAAATAGTCATTCTAAAAAAGAATCTAATGCAGTAACTTAAAGAATTTTTAGTAAAAGTGAAATCATTATTTAGTTAATTATACTGTAAAAAAAATGGCCTCTATTTAAAAAATAGAAGCCATTTAATCAAGTTAGTCAGTTAACTAAAATACTTCGGCTGCAGAGAAGTGAAATTCTCCTTCAATTGAAGCGTTCTCATCAGAATCAGATCCATGAACTGCATTTTTTGCCTTCGATTCAGCATAAGCTTTACGAATAGTTCCTGCATCTGCTTCAGATGGGTCAGTAGAACCAATTAATGCTCTAAAGTCAGCAACTGCGTTGTCCTTTTCAAGGATAGCCGCAACGATTGGTCCTGAAGTCATGTATTCAACTAGTTCTCCATAAAATGGACGTTCAGCGTGTACTTCGTAAAATTTCTTTGCTTGATCTTCTGTTAAACGCGTATATTTCATTGCTTTAATTGCAAATCCTGCATCAGTAATCATTTGGATAATGTTTCCAGCATGCCCATTTTCAAGTGCATCTGGTTTCAACATTGTAAAAGTTCTATTTGTTGCCATAATTATGTGTTTTCAAAAATTTTGCGCAAAGTTAATCATTTCTTTATGTTTCTACATTTTTTTTTGATTTATTCAGAAAACTTAATTATTCTATACTGCCTGGGATAGAAAAGATTATGAAAAAAAAACAATATTTATTTCATGTTTTTTTTGCATATCTAAGAAAATAGTATATCTTTGTTATAAGAGAATAAGGGAGTAGTTTACCATTATTCTAGAGTTTTATAGTTTTAGCATGGTTTAGCAGAAAGAGGAACAAGTTTTTAAAAATTTGTTCCTCTTTTTGATTCTAAACAATTCGTTGTATTTTTGAGTAAATTAAAATCAACTAAAATGATTAGAACGTTACTTCAATTCACCTTTATTTTCTCAATATTTAATTTAGGAGCTCAAACTCAAGGTTCAGCTTATACTGCCGTTGGTAAAGGAGTAGCGACGACCTTCGTTACAGATTACCATTCGCTTGGAATTAATTCTTCTGCTTTAGGTTGGGGAACCGGTTATGAAGATAAGCACGTTACATTGGGGATGACTGAGTTTAGTATGGGAATATATTCTGATTCATTATCCTCTGATAAATTAAATAGTTTATTTAAAACTTTTAGAAATGGAGCTTTTGGTAAACAAACTGAGTCTGCTGATTGGGAACAACAAGCACAAAACGCTGCTGACTATTTAAATTCTGGAGTAAGTATTGACGCCACATACAATTGGTTTGGTTTCGCTTATCAAAATGAAAAGCTAGGGGGGATCGCTTTTAGCATCCAAGAAAGATATAATTGGTATTCGAAATTGAGTCAAGATGTTTCAACAATAAGTTTTGGCGTAAATAGTTCAGATTACTTCGATCAATATACTGTTGTATATGATGAGGACACATCGGTAGTGCAAAATTATGATGGGATTTCGGAAGATACATTGTCGCATGCTATTTCTGGCAGATTAACTACTCCTTTTAGTTTATCTGATATTACCAAGGGGACAGATATCAAATTTACATGGAATAGACATTATAACTTTGGCTACGGCAGAAAATTATTCGGAGATTCTACTTTTGCTTTATACGCAGGGATTGGTGGTAGATATATTACTTCAGCGGCTATGTTCGACTTTGAATCAAATGACAATGGCATAAGTTTGAATTCTGCAGTTTCACCAAATTACGATATTGATTATGGTGAAGTTTCCACAACAAACCCTTCTAATTTTATTGAAAGAGGTAATTTATTGCCTAAAGCAGTCGGTTCTGGATATGGCGTCGATTTATCAGTCAGCGCGCGTTTGTTTAATAAATTAAAAGTTGGGCTCGCTGTAAATAATATTGGAGCGGTAACTTACAAGAGAAATGTTTACAGTGTGAAAGACTCATTGATTACTGAATTGAGAATGAGCGGAATTGATGACAATAATATTACTAGTGTAATGGATGACTTATTGAAAGAAGATGGTATTTTAAACTTGGTTGGAGAAGAAAAAGTTGAGATTAAAAACGCCGCGACAATTCGTTTGGGTGGTAGCATGGAATTCGGTGAGAAATTGACGTTTGGATTTGATTTTATAGCACCATTTGATAGAACAGCGCCGGGTAGTATACAGAATCCTATATTTTCATTAGGTGGCGAAGTGAAACCGTTAAAATGGTTAGCACTTAGCGTTGGATATTTAGGTGGCGGCATTTATAAGCATAACATTCCTGTTGGCGTTAATTTTGTTATGAAAAATGGTACTTATGAATTTGGAATTTCATCGAGAGATGCATTAAGTTTCTTCCTGAAAGGTTCAAACAGTATTTCGGCTGCATTCGGAGTGCTTAGAGTAAGGTTTTAAAGTTCTTCCAATATCATTTTTAACTCAGAAAGAATCATCGCGGTGGCTCCCCAAACAACGTGTTCTTGAATGTTAAAATAAGGCATGTTCTTTAGTCGAACACTTTTTTCAATTTGAATATCTTTGATCGACTGACTTTCGGTTTTCAATAGGTCAAAAATGTCAAACTCTAGAATTTTTTCTACTTCTCGTTTATCTGGTGTTAATGCTGGTTTTTTTGGGGTGAAAAAAAGGTAGGGATGAACTAAAAAGTTACTGACCGGAATATATAACTGCGTTAATGCAGTTATTAACTCTCCATCTTTGATTCCAAAATTAACTTCTTCGAATGCTTCTCTTCTCGCTGTGTATTCAAAATTAGCATCAGACTCTTCAAATTTCCCTCCTGGAAAACTTATTTGTCCGCTATGCTTTCCGTCATATTTTGGACGTTTAATGAGGATACAATAAATTGATTCCAAGTGAGGATAAAGAATAATTGAAACTGCTGAGTCTCTATATTTCCCTGTTTCTTTTTGCCTAACAAAAGTATCTTTACGTTCCTTTAATAATTTAGATGGTAATAATTTTTGATGCGCTATTGTCCCGGGGACACCGCTCTTAATAGTATCAATTAATCGTTCTAAGAAATCAGACATTTAATTCAATTGAAGAGAGAATATTAAGAAAGTCATCATAGAGATACCCCATGTTAGAGCGTATTCCAATTAATTGAAACACATAGTATTTCCCATCGACTTCAATAGTTGCAACAAAGTAGGAAGTATCTTTTCCTTCATTATAAGTATTTCCGTGAATTACTTGAATGTAACCTTGACGACCAATTTTTGATGGTAATTTTTTCTTAATGGATGAGGAGAATTCATTCAATGATCTTTCACGCATTTTCACATGATAATTATGGAGCGTATTCAAATTGTCATCTTCCAAGTCGGATGAATATTTCAATATTTCGATGCTAGAAGAGGAGAATAGTTCAGTGTGTAATTTTAGGTCTAGGCCATAACTAACATAAGATTCTGATAATTCAGAGATAGTATTGTTTTTCTCAAACGAGTTTTCCAAGAAGTTTGGGCGCAAATAACTAATGTCTTCAAATTGATACCTTCCTAAGTCAGGGAAGTTCATATCGTTTTCTTGTAGTTTTTCAATATCAGATTTATAATTGGAAGTACAAGAATTTGAAATCATTACAATTCCCAATAAACTAAAAATGAAAAAAATCTTCATATGTACGAATATAGTGTTTTGTTCTAAAAAAAAATAGATAATAGTTTTCAGGATACTATTCGAAGTTATATTAATATCTTTATCAAAACGTTTAAAAAATACAAATGAGTTTAGTCATAAATTGGAATGTAACAGCAGAGTTAATTGAAGGGTGGGATACACCAAACTTGTATGGATTACTATTCGTTACAGGCCTAATTTTAGGTTATTTTGTTGTTCAAAGAATGTTTAAAAAAGAAGGAATTCCAGAAGAACAATTGGATAAACTTGTTTTATACATGGTCCTGGCAACTATTATTGGAGCTAGACTTGGTCATGTTCTTTTTTATGGCCCTTACTTTGATCATATACATGAAAAAGGTTACCTGGTTGAAGGATATTTTTCTCATCCATTATCTATTCTTAAAGTCTGGGAAGGCGGGCTGGCAAGTCATGGAGGTGCAATCGCTATTTTAATTTCTTTGATGCTCTATACAAAGTATGTGTCTAAAAAATCATTGATGTGGATTTTAGATAGAATTGTTGCTCCTATTGCAATTGGTGCATGTTTTATTCGATTAGGGAATTTAGTCAATCATGAGATTGTTGGAGATGTTACGAATGTTCCATGGGCATTTAGCTTCTCTCATTATTATAACGAAACTCTTGGCGGGTATGACCCAACTCCTCGGCACCCAGCTCAATTGTACGAATCAATTTCTTATCTTATTTTATTCGTAATACTAATGATTCAATTTTGGAAAAGAGAAGCTTGGAGAAAACCAGGAGTGTTATTTGGAACTTTCTTGATTGGTCTCTTTGGTGCTAGATTCTTTATTGAATTTGTTAAGCTAGGACAAGCTGCAAGAGATTCAGAAATGATTATTAATACAGGACAAATGCTAAGCATTCCATTTGTTCTTGCTGGTGTTTATATTTTATACAGAGGATTGAAATCGACACCAATTACAACTAAAGATATCGTTAAAGAAGAAGTGGATTAAAAATCACTTTCCTTTTTTGATCTTATCCCATGTCGAATACATTGATTCTTGCTGAGGTCTATTTGACTCAACTTCTCTTAATGGGTCGCATTCAATGAGTGATTCTTGACATTCTCTGGGTAACTCTTGATAAAGCGCTGTTCCTTTTGTTTTCCAATCAATCATGGTGTCACTAACCTGTTTGATTACTTTTGCGGGGTTACCAACAATTAAACTTCTATCAGGGTAGTTGGTCTTTGCAGCAACAAAGCTCAATGCCCCTACAATACTTTCTTTTCCAATGATGACATCATCCATTATTACACTATTCATTCCAATTAAACAGTTTTCACCTATTACACCACCATGTATGATAGCTCCGTGTCCAATATGAGCTCCTTTCTTTAATGTTACTTTGGTTCCAGGGAACATGTGTATTGTGCAGTTTTCCTGAACGTTGCATCCATCTTCTATGATTATTTGACCCCAGTCACCACGAATAGCTGCTCCAGGTCCAATGTATACATCTTCACCAATTATTACATTCCCTGTTACGCTAGCTTTTGGATGAACGAAGCTACTTTCTTTGATGACAGGAATAAATCCTTTAAATGAATAGACTGACATAGTGCAATAAAAAATGTTTTTTGTTTTATAAAATTAACTAATCCTATTCAATTATGCTGTTAATTTTTGTTTACAGCGAAAAGTCAAATTTTTTAGTGCATCAATGATTCAGATGAGATTCAATCAAAAAGAATAATATCGCATCATGTTTAAAGAAATTAATTGTTAGATTGGAAGACATAAACGCCAAAGAAATGAGTTATTGTGATTATTGTTTAAAAGAGGATGCTAAGCAAGTGCATATCGATTACCATAATAATTGGTATGGGTTTCCTATTGATGATGATAATGTTTTGTTTGGTAGGTTGATCATGGAGATTAATCAGGCAGGGTTATCATGGGAGACAATTTTAAATAAAGAGGATAATTTTAAAATGGCCTATTCAAATTTTAATATAAAAGCCGTTGCCCATTATGATGAAGATGATCGTACTAGATTGTTGAGTGATTCTGGAATCATTAGAAATAAGTTAAAAGTGAATGCTGCCATATACAATGCAAAGCAAATTTTGCTATTAACCCCGGAATTCGGTAGCTTTAAGAGTTGGTTGGATAAGAATCATCCATTATCTCTAGACGAATGGACTAAATTGTTTAGAAAAACGTTTAAATTTGTAGGAGGAGAGATTGTGAATGAGTTTTTAATGAGTTCAGGCTATCTTCCAGGCGCGCATGTAAAAAGTTGTCCGATTTTTGATGAAGTAAAGAAGTCAAACCCTAAATGGATGGAAAATATGAAGAATATATTAGTAATTTTTGTAGTAATGTTATCAAGTTCTGGATTTGGCCAGGTGAGTTTTACCGGAGGTGCAAGCATGTTGATTCCGTTTAAACAAGGCGTAAGTCCTTATGGTGGTTTTCATTTAGGGTTAGAAATTCCCCGGGATGATCAAACTACCTTGTATGGTAGGTTTACCCATCATTTTAGTCAGAAAAGTCAAGAAGAATTTAGTCTTTATGCAGCTCCAATTGATTTCAATTCAAACCTACCGTATGCATTAGTTAGTGTTAATCCATCAATGAATTATAACATGATTGAAGGAGGGATGCGCTATTATATAGGGAATGGATTTGATTTTGGTTGGGCAGGTTACGGGGGGTCAAATTTAATGTTGATTCTCAATAAAGTAAAGGGGAATTATGGCAATTATGATGAATCGCTCTATGAGCTAGATGATGTGTCAAGAGTCGATGGATCTATTTTTGGAGTTGGAGCAGGTTTAGGTGGAGGTGTGAAATATAGTGACGCCAGGTTAGGAACGTTTTATTTCGACTTGAATTTGAATTATGTGATTTTTGCAATCCCTAGCTCAACGAATGTTAGTTCATCTTTGTATAGCCCACTAATTTTCAATTTTAACTTAGGTTATCGTCGCGATATTCTTTGGAATAGATAAAGTTTAACTTCAAGGAAACTCACAAGAACTGCGCTAATGTCCTGATATCGTTTTGATTTTCCTTCCTCCAACTTTATTTTAACTTGTGAATTTCCCATCCTGTTTGGAGGTAAATTAAAAGAGTGTTTAGCGCTCATTTTTTGAAGAATTTTAAACGTTTCTTTTGGGATGCGAGAGTGAGCTGGAATAGGATGCGTCAGTTGCAGATTTGTATAAATACTCGGGTTTGAATGTGTCAGAGGTAGATGTCCAACATATAATCGCCAAATAAGAATCCCTAATGAGAATATATCTGTTCGATGATCAACAAGATCTAAGTGATTTAAAAGTAATTCAGGAGCTGCATAGCCTAATGGAAATAGAAGTTTTCTTCGGTTAGTATCGGTCGATTTTAAGACCAATCCAAAATCAATTAGATATACTTCAAAATCATTTTCTGTCTCATGAATTATAATATTACTTGGTTTTATATCACAGTGGACAATATCTTGTTTTTTTAGAATTTCAAGAATAGAACATAGCTTGGTCAGAAACTTGATTAAGAATTTGTGGCGTTCTTTTCTCTTTAATTGATCCCAATAAACATCAATCGTTATTCCAGGCTTGTAGTCAAGAATCAAAAATGCGTGTTCTTTCGTTTCATTGTATTCGATAACCTGAGGCAGTGAAACACTATCAAAATTAAATAAAGACTCTTGCTTTAGTAATTCCGTTTCTGTGTTTTTTTTCGACTTCTTATCAATGATTTTAGCAACACGCAGAAGATGATTTCTGTTGTCTTCAATCAGCATAGTAAGACCAAATTTCCGAACCTTTTGACTACCAAGTTCTTTTTTAATTGTATAATTTTTTAAAAAATGCACAATGAAAGATACAACTAAGAAGTGACTAGACAAGAAGTATTATTAATTTAGGATTGTGAAACAATACTTAATTGCTGATAGTGGAGGAACCAAAACAGACTGGTGTTTGATTGATTCCAAGGGGGCCAAATTATTCCTCACAACGGAAAGTGCGCACCCTTCAAATTGGGATGATAAATTCTTTGAACGCCTTTTAGAATTTATTAACGAAATTCCAAAGGTTGAATTAACAGATCTATATTTTTTTGGAGCAGGCTGCCTGAATGAGGTTAATCGAACCTTAATGAAAGAAAAACTAATGCTTTCAAAACTGAATAAGGTAAAAGTTCAATCAGATTTGCATGCTGCCGGTTATGCCCTTTATGGAGCAGATAGTGGTTGGGGAGCTATTATGGGAACTGGATCGGTCTTGTTTAAGTGGACCGGGAGTAATGTTGCTGAAGTTGTGGGAGGTAAAGGTTATTTGAAAGGTGATGAGGGGAGTGGTTTTTATTTTGGAAATTTGATTTTTGAAAACTATTGCAATGATAAATTGAGTGCCGAACAAAAAAATATTTTTTCAAATTATCTTGTTCAAAATGAGGGGGTCATTAATTTTGATATATTGAAGAGTAGGGCTTGTATTGCCAAAGGCCTTCATTTATATCAAGAAACTTTCTGTGAGTATCATGAAAAGAATTTAGAAATATTCTATCAAAAACACCTGCATAATATTTCAATAAAATCATTGCGAATATTAGGTGGTTATGCCTTTCATCATTCTTCTAACTTCATCCGATTTTTCCATGAAAAAAGGATTCATTTGAAACGTATAATTGACAAACCAATAGCAGATCTGGTTGAGCAAATGGGTGTTTTCATTGATTAATCACATGAATACAATGAATATTTTAAAAGTTAAACTTTGAAATATGATTGTTTGTCTAAAGATTGTTTTGGTTCGTAGAAAAAATAAAAAACTTCCAAAGAAATTTACGAAATTGCATTGTAAAGCAACGTTAAATGGAAGTTTTAAAAAGAGAACCAACGGCACAAACGCCATCAATTAATTTCAATCCAACAAATGGTTTGATGGAGATTAAAGGAAGATCTATTCCTTATGACTCTGATGATTACTGGATGCCAATTTTAAATTGGTTCGAATCGTATGTTGTTGCTCCTTTTCAATCGACTGTTTTTAAAATCAATTTAGAATATTTCAATATTTCATCATCAAAAAGAATTTTGTTTTTGTTGTACAAATTAAATGAAATTTCCGAGAAGGGTCTTGATGTTCAGGTCGAGTGGGAATACAAGTCAGATGATGAAGACATGTATGAAGTTGGTCAAGATTATGCATACATGGTCAAAGTCCCTTTTAAATTTAAAGAAATTAACGAGCCTGAAATGGTTTAGTCTTAAGATAATAAACTAGAAAAAAATTAGCGCTATCTCCTTGAGGCGCTTTTTTTTATGTCATAAATTGGGATGATTAAAAAATCAATGCCTTTTATTGAATTTAATCTGACTGAATGATTATTTTTGTTGAAAAAAGTGAGATTAGTTAAAGAAATACCGCACGTGCGTTATAAGATTCAAATTTTTCAATACAACGGAAAATACATCTTGAAAATTGAATTGGCCCAATTTGAACAAACATTTAAAATTGGAGATCTAGATGTCAGCGGAGTGGAAGAGGTAGAGAAAATGATTACAGAAGAATTATTAAATAATACATTAAAACGCTTTGTTGAGATGAGAGAAGATTGGCATACAGCGTTTAAACAAAAAAACAATAAATAGATGAGATTAATTTTGGCAATTGGAGTGGCACTAGTTCTTGGTGCGTGTGGTGAGAAAAAAGAAGTTGAAAAAAGTGAAGTTGATTCTTCTTCTGAAAGAATGTTAGAAGGTTCAGCGCAAGATATGGAGGGAATGAAAGTTGCCTTCTATAATCTAGACTCACTAAAAACAATGTATACATACTTTAGAGAGCAAGATTCAATTATCACAATTGATGGATTAAATTTCCAAAGAGAATTAGAAAGAAGAGGTGCTAATCTTCAGAGTTTTATTACTAAAAATGAAGCTAATATTCAGAAAGGCTTAATGAGCCAAGATGATATTATGAAAATACAGCAACAGGCGCAACAGCGACAAGAAGTCATCATGCAATACCAACAAAGTGTAGGGGGAGATATTGAGAAAAGAGGGTATGATGTAATGGAGATTATTGGTAATCGCCTTCAGGAATATGGTGGAAAGTTCAGTAAAGATAAGGGAATTGACATTCTTATGGTTTATACTAAAGGAGGACAATTTAATTATATCAATGGTTCCTTAGATGTAACAAAAGAATTTACGGACTATCTTAATAAGCAGCAAGAAGAAATGGATAACCTCAATTAAGTCATTCACAAATGCAAATTGCTGAACAAAAACTTAAAAGTAACATAGCAGAATATATTCTGTATATGTACCAAATAGAGGACGTAATTAGGGCGTATCAAATGGATCTGGATATGATTATGGAGAACTATGTATCTCCTCAATTGCCAGACAGCTCTTTTTCAGGCCAATATCGAAAATGGTATTCTGCACTTATTATGCAAATGAAAAGTCAAGGTTTAGAGAAATCTGGTCATGTTACTGAAATTAAAGAGGTAATGATTGAGTTGACTTACCTGCATAATACGATGTTGAACTTAACGGATAACGATAAGTACAAGAACATATATCAGGCGGCTAGTAAGTATTTAGATGAGTTCAAGGGGAAATCGGACCTTAAGGATAGAAACCACGTGGAAATCGCCTTTAATGCACTTTATATGAAGTTGCTATTAAAGCTACAGAAGAAAGAAATCAGTCCAGAATCGGAAGAAGCATTTGATTCCATGAGAATTATGCTTGCATTTTTAAGCAGAGCTTATGTTCGAATGAAGGAAGGAGATCTAGATTTTTTGAATAATTAATCAAATTACTTAAAGTATATTCAAAAAAAAGCCTTTAGAGAATCATTTCCCTAAAGGCTTTTTTATTATGCTGTAAAGGAATAATTAATTACCTTTTATTTCAAATTCTGTTCTTCTGTTTTGTTGCCTCCCATCCGAAGAATTATTTGAAGCAATTGGTTTTGTAGAGCCATACCCTTGAGCGGTCATCCTTCCAGCTGTAATACCTTTTCCTTTTAAATAGTTCACAACGGCCTGCGCTCTATCCTGCGATAAAGAATTATTCAACTTAGCCGAACCAGTGTTATCGGTGTGTCCAGAAATTTCGATTTTTAATGTTGGAACATCCTTCATTAATTTCACCAAACGATCCAGCTCAGTATTCGATAATGAACGCAATGTAGATTTACCAGTGTCAAAGAAAATGTTTCTCAAAGCAATTTTACTGCCAACAGCGATGTTCTTGAGTTCTATAACCTTGTTTACTAAGTTGTCGGCGCTTCCTTTTGGAATGTCAAAATTCTCACTATGAAATAAGTATCCTTTTGCTTTTACGGCAATACCATAGTTTTTTCCAGAAGCTAGTGTAATGATAAATTTACCAGTTGCACTATTTGTTGTGAAAGTTTCGATTAGTTTACCTGAAGAATTGTCGGTAATCTCAATTTGAGCTTCAACCGCTTTCTTTGTCATGGCGTCAATCGTTTTTCCTTTAAATACAGTGAATGATTTTTTGTTAACATCCACCGTCGATTCAATTGAGTTATCCTTTATAGGATTAACAATAGACGCTAATAAATAATCTTCTGTTACAGTAGCTGGCTTTTTTTCCTCACCCCAAAAAGTAACTTTGTAGATGTCATATCCTCCTTGACCTTCTGCTCTGTTAGAAGCAATATAGGCATACTTACCATTCGCAGTTGACGAAAAGAAAAAGTCATCATATGGCGTGTTAATCGGATATCCCATGTTTACAGGCTTACTCCAAGTTCCTTGTCCTCTGTATGAAACAAAGATATCATAGCCACCATATGAATCACCACCTTCAGATGCAATATACATGGTCTGGCCATCAAGCATAATATAAATAGGTCCTTCATTGAACTTACTGTTTACAGAAGAAATCATTTGAGCAGCCATATAATTTTTTTGAATTTTACTTTGCATACTGCTATACATAATTTCAAAACCATTTGATCGATTAGCATTATCTCTTCCGAAATAAATACTCCATCCATCTTCGCTATAGGCACCATAAACTTCATTCGCACGTTTTGAGGAAATTTGAAAAGGAAGTACAGATGGATCCGTCCAATTGAAACCATTTAATTTACTTTCAAAAATATCAATCTGTCCATCAACTGTTCTGTGCAAAAGCATTTTAGTTCCGTCATAACTTAAATTGTTTGAAATCTCATCATCAGGGGTGTTTACTCCACCTTTTAAAGATTTTGGCGAATTCCATTTGCGACTTTCAAGAGAAGAGGAGTAGATGTCTTTATCGTAGCTACCTGCTTCGTTTGGAGAATGACTATTTGGCCTGTCCGATGTGAAGATTAATTCACCACCATCGGTAGATACAGAGGGCGCATAGTCATTAAACGGGGTGTTGATTTCTGAAACATTATCTACCCATGCTCTAATTGGATTCTGGGTTGCTCCGCGCGCTGCTTTGCATTCTCTTTTATGTTTACTGACAAACTTATTGAAATTGTCCGCTTTTCGGTAATTTGCTTCGAAAGCTTCAAAAGCTTTTATTGCTTCATTAAATTTATTGTTCAATTGAAGTGCTCTACCATAATAGAAATCCATAAACGGATCACATTCGGGATCTAATTTCTTAGCATCGAGCAAATATTGAATTCCTTTTTGAGAATAAGGAGAATTCATATAGCAAACTCCAATTTTAAAGTTGAGTTCACCATTTTTTGAATTTACTTTTTGAGCAATTTCATACTTCTTTAGTGCCAATTCATAATTTAAACCAGGACTTTTCACCAAAAACAAAGCCTCATTAGCAAGGTCAAAGTAGGCATCTCCTTCTTTTAAAGCAGTTGTTGCTTTTTTTAGTCCTTCTTTATCATCTTTAAAATTAGATGATTTAAACTCGACGTTTTGTGCTTGAGTTGCAAATGCAAACGACAAAACTACAGTTGATATAAGTATTCTAATCATTTCTTTTAGTTTTTAGTTTGCGCAATTTCCTGCGTAGTATGTTTTACCTGCCTCAATTCCCATCTCTTTTGCCTTGTGCCAATCATCACAAGCACCGTCCATGTCTCTTAACATCTCTTTTGCATTAGCTCGATTCACATAAGCAGAGCCATTTTCTTTATCGAATTTGATTGCCTTTGTGGCCTGCTGAAGGGCTTTATCATATTCTTTCGCTTGGAAAAACGCACCACTTAAATTAGAAGCAGCAGCAGAATAATCAGATTTTATTTCTAATGCTTTACTAAAATCTTTTTTTGCAGCGTCTAATCGACCCTGATTCATATGAACAACACCACGATTGTTATATGATAAATGAAAATTAGCATCAACAGATATGGCTTGGCTAAAAGCTGCGAGAGCTCCAGAATAATCTTTCATTTTGACTTTAGTAGAACCAATATTGTTCAATACAAAGGCCATTTTTGGATTTTTACGTAGGACTGTTGCATAATCGGCTAATGCCTTATTGTATTCTCCCATCATACGATAAGATGACCCGCGGTCATTGTATGCATTGATCATTTCTTTATCTAAATCAATCGCTTTTGTGAAATAGCTCGCGGCTCCCGAATAATCTAGCTGTAAAAAACGAAGAGTTCCATAGTTATAATAAGCTTTGGCATTCAATGAATTGAGCTTTATAGAAGCGTCATAATCATTTTCAGCTTTAACATATTTATTTAAACCTTGATAAGAACGACCTCTTTGGAAGAAAGCTTTGGAGTAGTTCGGTTTTAATTCAATTAATTTGTCCAGTGTTTTTAAAGCATCACTGAACTTGGAGACTTCATTTTCTGCAACGCCTTTATTATAATAGGCTGCTGTAAAGTTGGGATCAAACTTTACAGATAATCCAAATTGTTCAATTGCTTGCTTATATTTCTTGCCTGAAAACAACTCAATTCCTTTGTTATATGCTTCCTGACTATTCGCGATAGCTTCATTTTCTAAATTTAGAGCTGTGATTGAATCACGATAGGCTTGTTCTTCAGGGGTAAGTTCATCAAGCTGTCCAATGGAAAGGAAACTTGTACCGACTAGAAAAAAAGCCAATATTGATTTTAATTTCATTTATGTTTTGTTTTATTGATTTAGGACTAGCAAAATACAAACTTTGTACCGAAATTTCGAGAGAAGTTATCAACATAACCAAAATTGGTATATTCGCATTATATAAAATTAAGCTATGTCAAAAGAAGTATATATAATTGATGGTATTAGAACACCAATCGGAAATTTTGGAGGAACATTATCTGCAATAAGAACTGATGATTTAGGTGGGTTGGTAATTAAGGAATTATTAAATAGGAATGATTCTTTTGACCCAAAAATAATAGAGGATGTTATTTTTGGTTGTGCAAATCAAGCTGGAGAAGACAATAGAAATGTAGCTCGTATGTCCGGTTTACTTGGCGGATTGCCTTGGCAAGTTGGGGGAGAGACTGTAAATCGTCTTTGTGCTTCAGGTATGGCTTCTACGATTAATGCGGCTAGAGCAATAAAGGATGGTGCTGGTGATATTTATATTAGTGGTGGTGTTGAAAATATGACAAGAGGTCCATGGGTAATCTCTAAGGCATCAAAGCCGTTTGGTCGAGATGCTCAAATGCATGATTCTTCTTTTGGATGGCGTTTTGTTAATTCAAAAATGGAGGAGTTGTATGGAACTGAGGGTATGGGAGTCACGGCTGAAAACCTTGTTGAAAAATATGGAATAGAGAGAGAGGCACAAGATCAATTTGCTTTATGGTCACAAGAAAAAGCTACGCGGGCAATAAAGTCAGGTCGATTGGCAGAAGAAATAGTTCCAGTTTCAATTCCACAAAGAAGAAAAGATCCATTAATTTTTGATACAGATGAATTTGTAAGGCAAAATTCAACAATTGAAGGATTGAGTGGATTAAGAGCAGCATTTAAGAAGGATGGTTCCGTTACTGCGGGAAACTCATCCGGTTTAAATGATGGTGCAGCAGCATTATTGATAGCTTCAGAAGATGCCATTAAAGAGAATGGATTGAAGCCACTGGCAAGAATTGTTGGAGCGGCAATTGCGGGCGTTGAACCAAGAATTATGGGGATAGGTCCAGTTTATGCTTCTGAGAAAGTTTTGAAAAGAGCGGGTCTTACACTTGATCAAATGGATATTATAGAATTGAACGAAGCCTTTGCTGCGCAAGCATTAGCCTGCACTAGAGCAATGGGACTTAAGGATAATGATCCTAGAATCAATCCTAATGGTGGAGCAATTGCTTTAGGGCATCCTTTAGGAGTTTCTGGTGCTAGAATTCTTCACACAGCAGCAATCGAACTTCAAAAAACAAATAAAAGATATGCACTTGTCACGATGTGCATAGGTGTGGGGCAAGGATATGCAACAATAATAGAAAGAGCTTAACATGCCAACCCTTAGTACAAACATAACGTTCCTAATAAGATGAAGTTACTATTATTTTTTTCTGTTTTTAGTATCCTCATTTTTTCGTGTAAAAAAGAAAAAACAATATGGGAAAGTGAATGGAGTGCTCCTCTAATTAGTGATACTTTATCGCTAAACAATTTAGTAAATGATTCAACTTTATTTGATGACAATGGGTTGTATTCAATGTCCTTAAAAAGGAACTTGCTAGATTTTAATGTTAGTGAATTGATTGAAATTCCTGACACAACGATTACTGAATTTTTCACACCATCAATAAACTTAACAATAGCGGCGGGTGTTAGTTTTGTTAATTCAGTTGAGGAACATGAATTGAATATTCCTGAAGTAGAATTAAAAGAAATCATATTAAAAGAAGGCTTTATTAATGTGCGTCTAGAAAATCCTATAGCCACAAAAACATTTTTTACTGTTAATTTACCAGGGGCAACAAAGGATGGCGTTGAATTCAGTAATGTTTTTATTGCCCCAGCTTTTGAAGATGATCAGGTAGGGGTTATAGAAACGACAATTAGTTTAGCCGGTTATTCAATAGATCTAACTGGAGTGAGCGGGGGAGAACATAATATATTACGTTCTAAAATTGAAGTGAAAACAGATCCTGAGGGCCCATCAATTACATTGTCAAATTCCGATGCTACTAAAGTTTTTGCAACTTTTAGAGATGTGAAAATTGATTATGCGAGAGGTTATTTTGGAAGTAAAGTCATTTCTGACACATCAATTAATGTAATTGAAGCACTCGATGTTCTGAAATCAGGAACAATTGATTTCCCTCAATCTGTAGTGCGATTTCAGATTGAAAACGGTATTAAGGTGAATGCAAATGCCGAATTGCTAGCGGTTTCTAATGAAAATAGCATTGGAAATGTAGTCGCATTGAATGGCTCAAACATAGGAGTTGATTTTAATTTAAATCCTGCAACGGGTTCATGGAATTCATTGGCCCCTTCATTCAAAACAATTGAGTTCAATGCTGGTAATAGCAACATGGAAAGTTATTTAGAAAATCTTGGTTCAGTGCATAGTGTAGGCTATTCAATGCAATTGAATCCTTGGGGAAATGTTTCGGGCAGTTGGGATGAAATTTTTTCTAATAGCCGATTAAGAATTGGAATTGAAGTAGATATGCCTTTAAAAATAGGTGTAGACAATTTGATTGTCGCTGATACTTTTGCGGTAACTCTTAATCAAGATCCCGATAAGACAAGAATAAAGTCAGGGGAGTTTATTCTTGAGGCAAAAAATGCTTTTCCGTTTTCTGCAGGAATAAGGATTCATTTAATAGGAGAGAGTGATCAGGTTTTACACACTATTTTGGGGACACAAGAAATTATTTCTTCATTAATGGGGCAATATGATAGTGAGGAAGGTCTTAATATTGGAAGTTCCAATGTTAAATTTTCTTTGTCAGAAGCTGCTATTAGTGACATAAATGACATTAAATTTATTTCAGTTGAAGCTACTTTTAATTCAATAGATCCAGTTTCTAGTGTCTCAGAACAAGTCGAGATTCCTTTTGGAGCTTTTTTAGCGATTAAACTCAAAACGAAACTTGTTTCAGAAAATATTTTTTAGAATGAACGTAAATAAACTTTTCTCGTTAATTTTTGTTTGTTTTTTTTGTGCAAACTCTTTATGGTCTCAGTTTCTTTCAAATTACTACGATACATTAAGCCTGAAACAAGAGGTAATCATTGATGGTAATATTGAATATTTTAGTTCTGGAATAGAAAAGGATATCATTTCAAAATTTTATAGAGGAGGATTTGTTTCTTCAGAAATGAAGAATAGTTCATATGATAAACATAGTGGCGTTAATAGATTTGGAGGGCTTGCTCAAGGTGATATCGAATATAGAAATTACAATCTAAATTTATTTAAAAAGAAAAGCTGGGGTTTAGTCGTTAAAGGCGGTTATGGAAGTATCGGAAGCGCACTTTATTCAAAAGATGCATTCGGAATGTTGATGTATGGCAATGAGCGGTATCGAGGAGAGACTATAGATTTATCGGGATCGAATATGACTTTCGTTTCATACCAAAAAATAGGCGTAGGTTTTATTGATCCGGTATCAAAATCAAACGTGTCGTTAAATTTTTACAATATTTCTGATCGTTTCTATGGGCACTTCAGAGATGTGGAGATTACGCAAGACCTTCTTGGAGATACTTTGAATTTTATGCTTAAAGGAGAGTTTAGTTCAAAGCAGAATAAAAAATTCAATCAAGGTTTTGGCGTTGGGTTCGATCTAGACTTTACACTTCCAATTAGTTATGGTCAAGAGAAAACAGCGTTTATTCAATTTCAAATGGAAAATGTTGGGTTTGGATATTTGTACGAAAAACAGAAAGTATATGATGTGGATACATCCTTTTCATTTGCAGGGTTTCAGTTAAGTGATTTGGTAGGGGATGATGTAATTTTCAATGATGGCAGCAATGTTATGGATACCTTAGGTATAAGGTCGACTGAGAAGACAAAAACTTTTATGTTACCAGGTTTTATTCAAATTGGGAAAATAATTGACGCTGCTTCAGTTAAAAAAATTCAATCTTTTTATGGTCTTAGACTCTATCCAACCTTAATTTACTCTCCATTTGTCTACGCAGGAATTGATTATCACCCATCGAAATGGATAAATATAGGAGCTAGTGCTTCATATGGTGGGTTTGGAAAGTTCAAAGGAGGATTGTATTCAAGCATTAGGTTTAATAATTATTCTATAGGATTTGGAACAGAAAACATTGTTGGTTTCTTTTCAAAAAAAGCGATGGGTGAATCAATATTAATAAAATTAAGATGGGCTATTTAGTAAGAATGTTTTTCGTTATTTTAATTTCGAATACTGTTGGAGCGCAAATTAGTTTCTTCAATTATTATTCTGATAATGGAGTAGATCGAGGAGAGGGAATTGTTCAGTTGGAAGACAGTAGCTATGTAGTTACTGGTTCTTCAAGTAGTTTTTCCAGTGGGTCTTCACAAGCTTTTCTGATGAAAATAGATTCTTTAGGTAATTTTCTATGGTCAAATCAATATGGAGGAACTGGTTCCGAATCTGGAAGACGTGTTTTATATAAAAAGGATTTTGGTTTTTTTGTTTGTGGATTTACTAATTCATTTGGAAGTGGTGGTTTTGATAATTACTTAGCTAAAGTTGATGAGAGTGGTGCATTAGAATGGGAGAAGGCAATCGGTGGTTCAGGTTGGGAAAAGGTTCATGATGCGGCTTTAGCAAGAGATACCGGGGTTGTTATGGTTGGGGAAAGTAGCTCTAACACAACAAATAGCAAGGATATTTATATTGTTCGCACTGACATCATTGGAGATACCTTATGGACAAAACGCTTCGGTGGAAGTGGAGATGATTATGCAAGTGATATTTTACCAATAGATGATTCTACTTTTATTATTGTCGGAAGGTCCTATGTTGAAGACTCTTCGTTAACAAAAGTTTGGGCATCTAAAATTGGAGATGACGGAACGCTATATTGGAAGAAGACATATGGAGTTACTCAAAATTCATGGGCTAATGGAATTGAGAATAGAGGCGGACAGTTCGTAATAATTGGAGGAAGTGAGGGATTGGGGTGCATTGGTGTTGACTCTTACAATTGTATTATCACCGAAGCTGGTGATTTTTGGGGAGAATATGTTGCTCATATAAATGGTGATAATGAATTTGTGTCAGTTGCAAATTTTGCCTCCTCTTCAGAAGTTTATGTCGCTGAAAGTTTCGAGAATGATCTTTCGTTTGATATTGGACGAGACATTTATATTGATCGAATAACGTCTGCTACATTTGGATTTATTGAGAACTTCGTGATAGGAAGAGTTGATGAAGATGTTTCTAATCAGATTATTCGCACAAATGATGGGTCTGCAATTACGGTTGGTTATTCAACTAATGCTGTTTCTGGTGGTAATGATATTTATGTTTGTAAAATTGGACCAGGCAACGATTATCCTAATACCGTAACTGATGTTGTAAATCAGAACTTAGTGACGATTATTGAAGATGAGAGTGGAATATCTGGCTTAAAAGTATTCCCGAATCCTTCAAGTGGTTTATTGACAATATCCTCTGACTTTGGGATAATAAACGATGTGAAGGTAACGAGTATGACTGGAGAATTACTCGCTACTAGCAGCAATAACTCCTCTTTGGACCTGGTAAATTTAGAAAATGGATGTTACATTTTGCTATTGAAGATAGATAATCATCTTGTGTCAAGAAAAATTGTGATTCAGCACTAATTTACCATTCAAATGCATCTTCTTGAAACCACTTACCTTGAACACGCAATGTTTGTTCTATGACATCTCTAACGCAATGCTGTCCTCCATTAAATGGCGATTGGTAATCACAAATAGCTTTTATTTCTGCCACAGCATCTTGAGGACAAGTGGCAACGCCCACTTCTTTTAATACTTGAAAATCGGGTATATCATCTCCCATATAGAGCACTTGTTCATTTGTGAATGAATAGTTTGATCGCAGTAATTCATATTCTTGTTTTTTATTTTTTGCGCTAAGTATAACTTCTTTTACACCTAGAAGAAGAAGTCTTTCTTTTACTGAATTTGAGCTACCTCCAGTTAGAATGAGAATAGTATAACCCATTTTAGCTGCATATTGCATGGCGTAACCATCTCGTGAGCTTAATGATCTTACAACTTCGTCTTTATATAGTATTACTTTTCCATCCGTTAAAACACCGTCAACGTCAAAAATGAACGTTGTGATTTGGTTAAGTCCTTCTTTATAGCTTGTCATCTTTGTGATATGTTTTAATAATACTTTTCGTTAATATGCGATATACCTTTTTCATTTCATTATCTAATTTTTTTTCTTGAGAATCGATTACACCAAGATCATTTCTTTTTGCGGGTCCAGTTTGACTTTGCAGTGCAGAAGATGATTCAAGCTTATTGATCGTTTCTTTAAGTAATGGCCTTAAAAAATCGAAATTTATATCTTGTGATGCTGCATATTCTTGCGCCAAATGAACAATGTGATTTGTAAAGTTATTTACAAATACCGCTGCTAAATGTAATTCTGCTCTTTTTTCAGAAGAAGAATGTTCAACTGTTCTGCTTATTTTCCATGCTAATTCGAATAGGGTAGAGGTAAAGTAAGCATTGTTGCTTTCAATGAAAATTGGAATTTCAAAGAAGTCTACCGATCTATCTTTGGTAAAAGTCTGAAGAGGGTAAAACACGCCTATGTTTTTACGATCACCAATGGCTGATATTTTAATTGATCCAGAAGTATATGCGACCGGAATCTCTTTCGGAATAGAATTTATGACTTCAACAACAGAGTCATCAGAAACACATACAATGCAAAGCTGATCAGGGACTTGTTTTATGTTCTCGATAATTGCTGCGTCAATTTCATTTGAAAGTGTCTGAACGGTCAATTTATTCCGACCATAGATGCAAGAAACATGAACACCTTCCTTAGTAAAAACCTTAGCAAGCTGATTGGCGACGTTACCACTGCCAATGATTGTTATTGAAGAATTAAATTCTTTCATAAAGCAATAATACAAATTAATATTTCGTAATCCTTAAAGTTATGTACACAAAAAAAGCATCACTTTTTAGTGATGCTTTTTTTAAAGTATGCTAAATGTTATTTACCGTGGCACTGTTTGAATTTTTTCCCACTCCCACAAGGACAAGCATCATTTCTTCCGACCTTTTTTTCTGCAACTACCGGTTGTTGTTTTACAACCTGTTGACCGCCAGAATTAGCTATAGCCTCTTTGTAACCTTCTCTTCCTTGAATTTCTTCTTGTCGGTTAGATGATGTTGGCGTAGCTTGCTCATAGTTACTTTGACTCGTGATCTCTTTATTTGTTGTCTGAATTTCTTCTGCTACTGGGATGTCTAATTTCATTAGTAATTCCATCGTCTCAGTATTCATTCTAAGTAGCATTGCTTTAAACAATTTGAAAGACTCTAATTTGTATACTAACAATGGATCTTTTTGCTCATATTGTGCATTGTGAACAGCAGAGCGCAAATCATCCATTTCTCTGAGGTGTTCTTTCCACTCGTTATCAATCATTCCCAGAATTATGTTCTTCTCAAATGATAAGGAAATATTAGAACCTTCGCTTGTATAGGCTTCTTCCAGATTGATGACCAATTGCATTTCTTTCTTTCCGTCTGTTAAAGGGAAAACAATGTTCTGATATTTATCAGGCATCGTTTCAAAGACATGCTTTATTTGAGGCATTGCTCTTTCCGCTATTTTAGCATTCTTTCTTGTGTAATGTGCACAAACGGCTTCATAAACTTTGTTGATGATTGCAGTGTCATCAAGTTCAGAAAACTCATTCGCATTGACTGGAGAGTCTGTTCCCGCAACTCGCAGCATTTCTAGTTGAAAGGAATCAAAATCATTCTTATCGTGAGCAAGCACAATTGACTCACTGACATCATAAAACATGTTGTCAATATCGATATCTAAACGTTCTCCAAATAAAGCATTCTTACGTTTTCTGTATATTGCATTACGCTGAGCGTTCATTACATCATCATACTCTAGAAGTCTTTTACGCACTCCAAAATTATTCTCTTCAACTTTTTTCTGCGCTCTTTCAATAGATTTAGATACCATGCTGTGGGTAATTACCTCCCCCTCTTTAAGCCCCATTCTATCCATTAATTTGGCAATTCTTTCTGAGCCAAATTTACGCATTAAGTCATCTTCTAGTGAAACGAAAAACTGTGAAGAACCTGGATCACCTTGTCTTCCAGAACGACCTCTTAACTGTCTGTCAACACGACGAGAATCATGCCTTTCAGTACCGATAATAGCTAGACCTCCAGCTTCTTTTACTCCTTCACCTAATTTAATGTCGGTACCACGACCGGCCATATTCGTTGCAATCGTTACTGACTTAGAAAAGCCTGCTTCAGCAACAATTTCTGCCTCACGCTTATGATGCTTAGCATTTAAAACATTGTGCTTAATCCCTTTTTGTTCTAATAACTTACTGAGTAATTCAGAAATTTCAACGGTTGTTGTCCCTACAAGTACAGGACGATCTATTGCCACTAAGCGCTCAATTTCGTCAATTACAGCTAAGAATTTTTCTCTTGCACTTTTGTATACAAAATCCTGGTCATCTTTTCTTTGAATTGGTCTGTTCGTTGGAATAACGACTACATCTAATTTATAGATGTCCCAAAATTCTTTAGCTTCAGTTTCGGCAGTTCCAGTCATACCAGCAAGCTTGTGGTACATTCTAAAATAATTCTGAAGTGTTACTGTAGCATAGGTTTGAGTCGCTGCTTCAATCTTTACGTTTTCTTTTGCCTCAATGGCCTGGTGCAATCCGTCAGAATAACGGCGACCTTCCATGATAAGACCTGTTTGCTCATCAACAATTTTAACCTTGTTGTCCATTACAACATAGTCCACATCTAGTTCAAACATGGCGTAAGCCTTTAAGAGTTGGTTTACGGTATGAACTCTTTCTGACT
>CAJQPA010000037.1 GCA_905480145.1 uncultured Flavobacteriales bacterium
GAAACAGGAATCATTTCTTCAAGAAATACAACATTTACTGCATTGTCAAGCGTTGAGCTATTGCAAGAGAAATCGCCCCAAGTCGCTGGCTCATCAGCCATAGAAGAAACATAATACAATGTATTATATAATGGATTTCCAAAAGAACCAGAGCCATCAGTATCATTTGTAAAAACACCAGATAAGCCCTGAATTGTGTCTAAAAAAGTAAATCCAGAACCAGAAACTGGATCAGGTATTGGATTTTCGGTATGCAATGCAAATCCAGGGTCTAAACAAGAAGGAATATCCAATGTTGGCAGCCCAATTCCATTTAGCGCATTCCCAATAATTAAATCGTCGTTAAAACAAACGAAAGCTGTGTCTGCAGAATTTAAGTCAACTTGATTTCCATCCGCTAATTCAACATAAGTATCACCGGCATAACTTTCTACTTCTCTAATATATTCAATGATATATTGTCCTTCATCTCCTGGTGAACCTCCATCTAATTGAATTGCCAATACGACTCCAGGAGTAAGACAACACATTGATTCTTGATTACCTGCAAAACCTGCAGACCCCTGCAACAAAGGCGTAATAATTGGAGTAGTTTGCGTGCCATCATCCGTAAATGTAGCTGGATTTAATCCACCATAACAATCTGTTCCATTTAATAGTTCATAAACAGAATAACGTAAAGTATCCATTCCAATATAAGCTCTTAAATTCATTTCAATAGCTCCCGAATTGGGTACAGTAAAGAAATGCCAAACTGTTTGGTCAGCTCTTTTTAGTGGATCAGCTAAGACCGCTGGCTCTCCAGCCAAATATTCACGACATCCTCTTTCATTATCTCCAGCAACTGCCTGAAATGGAGGGGTTAAACCTGCAGGTGTCACGACAATCTCATACAAAGGATTCGTCATTGTTAAACAGAGAATATCATTTCCTGGAGGGTTATTTACTGGATCATCTATACTTGGGTCGTATAACCAAGAATCAATATTCTGCGTATTTACTATTGTTAAAGCATTAGCAGGATCAACCATTCCATAATAAGAATAACCGGGCTCTAGACACGATTGCAAAATTAATGCACTCTCTGAAGCACCGCCAAGTAATCCGTTCAGTCCACCTTCTCCAAAAGCTATGTTTTCCAGATCGGCACAACTAAAATCACTTGGAATACCAGGTCCAAAACGTTTATCAAAGCCAAACAACGCATTATCTTCTGAAAATAAAGCACTTTGATAATCAGTTTCAAAAACAATTCGACCTTGGTTTGGAGCAATAAAATTCATCCAAACACTTTCATTCATAGTGTTATTATTTGCCGTAACATGATCATAATCATAGGCATGGTATTCATTTGGATCAGAAGAAGTGTGAGCTGTCCCAGTTTCTCCATAATCATTACCGCCATCATAAGCGCAACCAAAACCTAAGTTTACCGAAGGGCCTGAACCTAATTCTGAACTGATAGTTGCAGTACCAAAGGCTACAGCGGGTGAAAGACATGGGATATCTTCTAAGTCAGGCGCTGAACCTCCTAGATCGTTTACGGCAATTTCACAATAGCCACTGCTCAACACATCATCCAGTGCCACTTGCACATAATAAACCTCTCCAGGTATTAATTTTTGATAGGAAACAAATGGGAATGGATCACAAGCATCTAATTGTATTTCAGCCTCAGGATCAACACCTAATAAATCTATGCCATCAGAAAATTCGATGTGAGATAAGTAATCAAACTTATCTTTAATCACTGTACCCGTTATCGGTTGAATACCAGAAGTGCACCCAGCGCCATCAGCTGCATGATATATCTCTATGTATGTTCCCACCTGTGTGCCAGGCAGATCAGTTGTTATATCCACTGATCCGCTTGCTGGTGCAGAAAAATAAAACCAAGCAGAACCATTTGCCGCAACGTCATTTTGAGCTGGTTCATTAGGCTCTAATCCTCCCGAGCAAAGACCAAATGTTTGATTAACTCCAATAGGCATATTAAAAGCACTACAAATATCATCAGGAAGCTCAGTTACAATTAAACCAACATATTCTATTTCAAAAGTAACTCGATAAGTTTGAGGACATCCACCATCCGTGCTTGTAGCTGTGTATGTTTGCCAATTAACTCCTGGAGCAGCTGGAACAGCCATAGTAACTGATTGATTAGGCGTCTCGCCATCAGTAAGTAAACCTAATAAACTATAATTTGTCGCTTCATCATTTTCATAAGCTCGCCAATCTAGAGTGATTTGAGTTGGCACATCAGAAAGACAAACGTAATCATGCGTAAAAAAAGTTCCACTATTTGGAGAAAACCCCGCACCAGGAGCATTCATTATATAAGGTCCATTATTCCCATTTTGAAAGGCATAATTAAAATCACCTAGCAATCCAAAAAGAACAGGGTTATTATTAGAGTTCCCCAATGTATTATCGGTAGCTAGAAACTCCCAAACGAAATCACTGTCTCCGGTAAAAATCCCATCACAATCTTCATTTTGTGTTACCTCAACAGATAACACTCGGACATTTACAGTCGCCTGACCAAAAGAAAAATTGGATGAAAATAGCATAGGCAACAAAGCCCAAGCCATAAGAGCTTGAAATTTATTCATAAATTAAGTAGTATAGTTTCTCTTTTCTAATTAAAAAAAAGAGTGTTAATAGTTATTTCAAAATCAAACTTACTGGATTCTCCATCAGCTGTTTGAAGGTATTCAAGAATGCCGCACCCGATGCTCCGTCGACAACTCTATGATCACAAGATAATGTAATTTTCATAACATTACCTGGAACAACGTTTCCATTTTTCACAACAGGAACTTCTTTAATTCCACCAACAGCCATAATACAGCTATCTGGAGGATTTACAATTGCTGTAAATTCCTCAATACCAAACATTCCTAAGTTAGAAATTGTGAATGTATTACCTTCCCACTCTGCCGGCTGTAATTTTTTAGTTTTAGCTTTAATAGCTAATTCTTTTACCTCAGCGCCAATTGAAGTTAATTCTTTTCCATCTGCAAAACGAACAACAGGAACTAACAGTCCTTCATCCACAGCTACAGCTACACCAATATGAACATGATCATTCTTTCGAATAACATCTCCTAACCAAGAACTATTTACTGTTGGATGTTCTCTTAAAGCTAAAGCACATGCTTTTATTACCATGTCATTATAAGAAACCTTGATGCCTTCTAATGAATTCATTGATTTCCTAGTAGAAATGGCATTTTCCATATCTATGTCTAGTGTTAGGTAGAAATGAGGAGCAGAAAATTTACTTTCTGCCAAACGTTTCGCTATTACCTTTCTCATTTGGCTAATCGGTTCATCAGTATATGATTCAACACCTACAAATCCTCGTTTAGCGCCACCTCCAATATAAGGTGTGTAATGATCAATATCTCTTTTTACAATTCTTCCTGAATCTCCTGTACCTTTAATTGTAGATAAATCGATTCCCTGATCGTTTGCCATTTTCTTCGCTAAAGGCGAAGCAAATAATCGACCGTTAGAATCAGCAAATGAAGCTGACTGAGCCTTCTTTGGAGCTTCTTGTTTTGCAACAACAGGTTTTGGCATTTCCTTAATTGGTTCAGGTGCTAAAACAGCTTCTTCTTTTTTAGCTTCTTTCTCAAAGGGATTATTCTTATCGGCCTCAGCAAGAATCTTTTGAACATCTTCTCCTTTCTCACCAATAATGGCAAGAATAGAATTTACAGGAGCCGCAACTCCTTTTTCGATTCCAATATGAAGGAGAACTCCATCAAAAAAAGATTCAAATTCCATTGTCGCCTTATCGGTTTCAATTTCAGCAAGAATCTCACCTGACTCAACAGAATCACCAACTTTTTTTGTCCATTCAGCTACCACTCCTTCCGTCATGGTATCGCTCAACTTGGGCATGTATACAATTTCAGCCATCTTTTCTATTCTTTAATATTCTACAATGAATGGGTAATTATCTTCGGCATATACATCTTCGTATAGCTCTTTTCCTTCAGGAAATGGAGAGTTTTCAGCAAATTCAATTGATTCTTTCACTTCATTCTTTACCCAATCTTGGATTTCTGTAATTTTTGTTTCGCTCAACCATTTGTTTTCGCGAATAACTTCTAAACAATGATCAATAGGATCTTGTTCCATCCAATCTGCAAGTTCAGATTTTGTTCTGTACTTCTGAGGATCAGACATTGAATGTCCTTTATATCTATAAGTTCTAATATCCAATAAAGTTGGACCTTCTCCTTTTCTAGCTCTACTTGCTGCTTCTTCAATCGCTTCATGAACTGCCTCTGGAGACATTCCATTTACTGAGCGAGAAGGCATTTCATAGGAATGGCCTATTTTAGATAAATCGGTAACGTTTGTCGTTCTTTCAACAGACGTACCCATTGCGTAATTATTATTCTCAATAATAAATACAACTGGCAACTTCCAATTCATTGCCATGTTAAAAGTTTCATGCAATGCACCTTGACGGACAGCGCCATCGCCCATTGAAACAAAAACGCAATTGTCTGTCTCATTATATTGTTCAGCAAATGCTACACCAGCACCCATTGCAATTTGAGCACCTACAATTCCATGGCCTCCCATGAATCCAACTTCTTTATCAAAAAAGTGCATTGAACCACCTTTACCTTTAGAACAACCTGTAGTTCTTCCATAAAGTTCGGCCATTAATATCCTTGGATCTGTCCCCAAGGCTATTGGGTGACCATGATCACGATAGGCAGTCATATGTTTATCTCCTTTTCTAGAACCACTTGCAGTACCTGCAACAATTGCCTCTTGACCTATATATAAATGACAAAAACCACCAAATTTCTGCTGTATATAAAGCTGACCTGTCTTCTCCTCAAACTTACGTATGAGCAACATATCTTTATACCATTTAATGTAAGTTTCTTTTGAAAACTTAGGCGATCCGGCAGCACTCGATTTGCGAGTCGCTTTAGTCGGTTTTTTGGGAGACTTTGTAGCCATGTTTGTTTCTTTAATAATGTGGGAGCAAATATATAAAAATCTTCATTCAAAAATCATCAAATATTCGCTCAAAAAAATCTTCTAATATTGGAAGGTTATTTTCTTGAAAACTCAAGGTATTATAACCTACCTATTTTTATACTATACGCCGAAAGCAAGTGGCAATAAATCTGTTGCTGATTTAAAAACAACAACTTCACCATTTTGGCTAACTAATATTACGCGATAAGCCTTTTTTTGTCTAGATTCAGTTTCAACCATAACTTGTCTGCAACCACCACACGGAGACAAAATAGTTTCTAAAGGAACTAAATCACCTTCAGCGACAATAGCAAGAGTATTTACAGACTCACTTGGAAAATTAGAACCAGCGTAAAATAGCGCTACTCTTTCTGCGCATAAACCTGAAGGATATGCAATATTCTCTTGGTTACTTCCTTTAATCACTTCTCCATTTGACAAAAGAACGGCAGCACCAACAGAAAATTTACTGTAGGGTGCATAGGCATCTCGCATTACAACTCTTGCAGATTCAATTAAACTTCGATCGGATTCACTTAGATCATTCCAAGATGAATACTGATCATAATTTATTTTTAATTCTTTTTTCATTCTTATTATTTCTTTATGCCTATCACAAAAGCAACACTTTTATCAGTTGCTGTTGAAGTTTTAAAATTTACAATACTGCTTCCGCTGAAGGAAACATTTGATTCCAAATCTCCTTTGAGTGCATTTTGCAATTTAGCTTCATATGATGAACCATCACTGCTTGAAATTTTTTGATTTACTACATCATAATCGATCGGGCGCTTCGTAATCAATACTGCAATTTTATCAATCGCTCCTTTATCATCTGGCTCCATTGAATAATCTCTAGGAAACAATCTTGTTCCTGTTATACCGCAATAAGGCGAATGATGTTTCGTGTATGGGAAAAGAACATAGCTAGAACCGTCTATCTCTTCTCCAAAAATGTATGTGTAGCAAACAATGTTATTTGTGAATTCTACCTTAAACTTATCCCCTTTATTAATAGAAGTAGGTGTTTCAAAGTACATATCACTTAATCTATTCAATGCGATCGTTTTTTTACCCTCATTTAATTCTAGCCCAAAACTCCCTTTAAATGAAGATTGTACTTTTTCGTTTATATTGCCCATCGGGTAAAGACCGTAAGACTCTATATTGAACGCTTTGAAATCAGAATACCTTACCCAACCTATTCCATCAACTCCCCAAGTTTCTCCCCAACTGTTCATAATTTGGAAGGCTCCACCATCTTTCGAATCATCATAACCGATAACGCACATTGCATGTCCTCCGAAACCTCTTTGAGAGTAATCATCTTCTGTAGGCTCCCAAACTTCTTTCCCATTCATATTCTGCATGAAACTTCCTCCCACCATCATTCCAATAATTACAGGCGAACCCTTTGACAAATTTTGTTTAATGGAGAGCATTTCTTTTGACGCAAATCGACTTTCTTCTTCAGTTAAACGTTGAAACCCCTTAATTTTGAAAGCTTGAGCCTTCGCTTTCAATTGCCGGCTGGGCTCGGTACTACACGTTTTTTCATCATATATAAAATCGCGAAAAGGCACAGCTCCCACACCCATCATATTATCCATCGCCAATTTAATATAAGACCCTTGACATGTTCTTTTATCTAAACTAATTTGATTATACATAAATGAAGGACTAAACTTCACTGAATTAGGATTTTCACCTGTTCTTTGAGACTCAAGAATTGTTCTGGCAGCATAAGCACTCGCCCATGCTACACAAGAACCTTGTTGTCCTTGATTTAATCTTTTAGGTGCATATTTTAAAAGAGATACATACTCAGGAAGTGGATTTTTCTTATTGTCGGCTAAGGGCTCGTAAATCTCTGTTTCCTCGTATTTTTCTTTATTGAACTCTCCTCCAGTCTGAAATAAGTTTTTTACAACATCCACCCCTTCTATATTCGGCACAGAACAACCTTTACCAAAAAATAAGTAGCCAATAGCTCCAAGGACAACCACAACAAGTAATAATTTCGGCTTTTTCAATAAGAATGGTAAAACCAAAGAAATAATGCTCCCCAAACCACTCCCCCCACTACTACTTAGATTAGATTGGTTATTTGTTCGTATTTTTCGTTTGGACCTTTTATTTCCAGGATCCTTAACCATTCTTATCGGCATAGTACTTTCTAATTGGTTTTATGTTATCAAAGAAAAGAAAAAGTGGGCTAAAAGCAACCAATTTTATCAAGTTTGTATAGTCCGTTTAAACTGTCTATCTTTGTGCCCGCAATGAATCAGTACAAAAAAGTCGCATTTTATACGCTCGGATGTAAGTTAAATTTCTCTGAAACCTCAACTATTGGAAGATCCTTTGAGGACGCAGGATACGGAAAAGTAAGCTTTGACGATACACCAGATATATATGTGATTAACACATGTTCAGTAACAGAGAACGCAGATAAAAAATGTCGCCAATTAGTCAAGAAAGCGAAGAAAATAAATCCTGATTCTTTCATTGCCATTATCGGTTGTTTTGCTCAATTGAAGCCTAATGAAATAGCCTCCATTCCCGGAGTTAATATTGTATTAGGCGCAAATGAAAAATTTAATATTATTGAACACATTGAAGCTTTCAATAGTGAGTCAGTAATCATTGAGAATGAAAGCATTAAGAACACAAAAGAATTTGTCCCTGCATTTTCTGTAGGAGATAGAACACGCTCATTTTTAAAAATTCAAGATGGTTGTGATTATTTCTGCACTTTCTGTACTATTCCTTTAGCGAGAGGTAAAAGTAGAAATGCTTCTATTGAAGAAACTGTGGAGCAAGCAGAAAAAATTGCAGAAACTGAAATAAAAGAAGTTGTCTTAACCGGTGTTAATATTGGCGATTTTGGACAAGGTAGTAATGAAAATTTCTTTAAATTAATTCAGCAGCTAGATAAAGTTCAAGGAATTGATCGTTTTAGGATTTCATCTATCGAACCTAATCTTTTATCCAATGAGATAATTGAATTTTGTTTAAATGATTCCAAAAGGTTCGTTCCACATTTTCACATACCGCTGCAAGTTGGTAATGATCGTTTATTAAAAGCGATGAGAAGAAAATATTTAAGAGAAACTTTTGCCAATAGAGTTCAAAAAATAAAAGAATTTTCACCTAACGCTTGTATCGGAGCAGATGTTATTGTTGGATTCCCAGGAGAAACTGACGAAGACTTTAACGATACGGTTGACTTCATAAAAGATTTAGATGTCTCTTATTTACATGTTTTTACTTACTCAGAAAGAGCGAATACTACAGCTATTAAATTAGGTGACCCCATTCCAATGCAAATTAGGAAGCAAAGAAGTAAGCAACTACATATACTTTCTGCTAAAAAGAAAAGAGCATTCTACGAATCGAATGTTGGCAGAAAAGAAACTGTTCTTTTTGAAAAAGATGAAAATGAAGGAATGATGTTTGGGTTCACATCTAACTATGTAAAACTTAAAACACCTTTTAATCCTGACTTAACGAATCAATTCAAAGTAATCACAATGGATGAAATTGACCGTGATGGAATAATGAAATGTACCATACTCGAGGAGGTTGTTGAGACTGCAAAACTATAGGAAGAATCCTAGGGCACTATCCCTATAAAACAACTACTTTTTAATAGCTACTGTCATCTCTCTTTTTCCAGGAGGTCCAGGCAGTGCTATAACTTCAAATCCTAAGCTCTTCAAGTCTCTTTTAAATTGGCCTTGTGCGCAATAAGTTATCAATTCTCCGCCCGAAACTAAAGCATCATGCATTTTCTGCAAAATGACTTTATTCCACATCTCGCTCTGCGCCCTAGGACCAAATGCGTCAAAATAAATTACATCATAATGATTAGCTTTGATGTTATAATTTTGAATTTTACTTTGAATTTTATGTAGCTCAAAAAAACGTGAGATTTCAGTAGGTATCTCCCATTTAGCAGAATGTATTTTTTGAAAATAGGAATCAAACTCCCCTCCTATTTCTTTAACATAATTTAAGTTTTGAAGCAATTCATTTTCAACAGGAAAAGCTTCGATTGCGTCGTATGAAATCATTTTATCTGAACTATGAATCAAGGTTAAAAATGCATTCAACCCCGTACCAAAACCTAATTCAAATATGTTTACATTATTCTTCTTTATTCTTTTAAGACCATTGAAAATAAAAACATGATTAGCTTCCTGGATAGCCCCATGAGTTGAATGGTAGTGTTCGTTCATCTCCTCAATGTAAATACTACTTGAGCCATCTTCAGTAAGAATTAATCTACGTTTCATAATACTAGTTTCAAAAAAAAAGGTGCCAACTTAACGCTGACACCTTTTGAATAAATTAATTGGCTTATTTTATTTTTACCCATTTTTGGGTTCTATAAAACGGTCCTATGTAACCTCTAACATTTAAAAACTTATTGTTTGTTGGATCAACCCACATTTTCAAATTGTAAACTTTTCCATCTTTTGGATCTATGATTGTTCCTTTTTTCCAAGTGGAACCGTCCCATTCTAAATCACGCACGATTTGCAGTCCAAGTAATGGTTGATCTTTACGATCATCTTCACATACCTTGCATTTAGCATCCGGTTCTCTTCCTTCTTTTGGAAACAAATATGTAATTTTTCCAAAAAGCTTTCCATCTTCCTTATACAATTCAACAATTGACTTTTTCTTATTCGTCTCATCATCAATAGTTACCCATTTCCCTACGCTAGACTGCCCAAAAGCAGTTAGAGAAAAACAAAACAACAATAAACTCAATACAATTTTCATAATTTCTTTTTTTTTGAATGTCAAATATACATTAATATTTGAACAAGGGTTAACTAAATAATTTCAATAAAATTCTTTACAATTTCCATTCCACAAGTTGTCAAAATAGACTCTGGGTGGAATTGAACACCATAAAACTTCTTATCAAAATTTTCAAAAGACATAACCACTCCAGAATCTGAAACTGAAGTAACCTTTGCGTTTACAACTCCTTCAATATTCACAGCCCAACTATGATAAAGCCCTACATTAATTTCTCTTGGCAGTGATTTGTACAAAATCGAATCTCTTAAAATTATTCTCTCTTGAACCCCATGCTTAATTTCACTTTGATTGTGCAGCGTTCCACCAATATTTTCAGCAATAGCCTGCATACCCAAGCAAACGCCAAAAACAGGCACTCTTCCAAGAAAGTATTTAGTAATTTCTTCTAATCGACCAGCTTCATTGGGCAGACCTGGACCAGGAGACAATACTACTGCATCATATTTTTTTTGACCGAATTCAAATTCATCATTTCTAACCACATGAACTTCAACATTCAAACTGTCTAGATAATGTTTTAAATTAAAGGTGAAAGAATCGTAATTGTCGATAAGAAGTATTTGCTTCAAAAAGTGTGTTATTTTTGTACAAACTTATGCAAAAAATAAGAAGATGAAAAGAGCATTACAAATACCGGGAGCTCCTGCGCCTATAGGACCATATAGTCAAGCAATCTTATCAAACAACACATTATATGTTTCTGGTCAAATTCCATTAAACCCACAAACTGGAGAATTAGCCAATGCTTCAATAGAACAATCCACACATCAGGTAATGCAGAACATTAATTCTTTGCTTTCTGAAGCGGGAATGGATTTTAACGACATTGTAAAGTGCAGTATCTTTTTAAAAAATCTTGATAATTTCACTAAAGTAAATCAAATATATTCAGAATACTTTCGTTCGACACCTCCAGCAAGAGAAACTGTAGAAGTCTCAAAACTCCCTATGGATGTTGAAATAGAAATTTCCTGTATTGCTATTAAAGATAAATGAGTCATCGTTTCAAATATCAACTGAGTGTAATTATAGTTAATTATAACGTAGAGTATTTTCTAAACCAATGTTTAGATGCTGTCAAAAAAGCTTCTAAAAACCTTTCAATTGAAGTAATAATAGTTGATAATGACTCCGTGGACGATTCACTATCGATGCTAAAAGAAAACTATCCGGAATATCAATTGATAGCCAATAAAGAAAATGTTGGTTTTTCTACAGCGAACAATCAAGGCATAAAAAAGTCAAGCGGAGAGTATGTCTTACTTCTAAATCCTGATACCGTCGTAGCTGAATCAACGCTTGAAAAAGTAGTTGATTTCATGGATAAGGATAAAAAAGCTGGGGGACTTGGGGTTAGAATGATTGATGGAAAAGGAATTTTTCTTCCCGAATCAAAAAGAGGCTTACCAACCCCGACAGTTGCTTTTTACAAAATTTTCGGGCTATCTAAAATATTTCCTAAATCTAAAAGATATAATCAATATCATGCTGGGCATGTCAATGAATTTGAAACCAAAGAAATTGACATCTTAAGCGGCGCTTTCATGCTGATGAGAAAAGAAGCTTTGGATAAAGTTGGCTTATTGGACGAAGATTTTTTTATGTATGGTGAAGACATTGACCTGTCATATCGAATTCAACAAGGGGGCTATAAGAATTATTATTTCGCAGACACTAAAATAATTCACTACAAAGGGGAAAGCACTAAGAAAAACAGTGTAAACTATGTGTTTGTATTTTACAACGCGATGATAATTTTTGCAAAAAAACATTTTAAATCAAAAAACGCAAAGCTCTTTACCTTGCTGATCAATTTAGCAATATACTTAAGAGCATCGATCGATATTGTAGGAAGATTCATTAAGAAAATAATACTTCCCTCATTTGACTTTTTATACATCACTTTTGGATTATACGCGCTCACCAACTATTGGGAAAAATCTCAAATTGAGTTTGCAGAAAGCGTGATGAATTATTCAATTCCTTTGTACGCTTTAACTTGGCTCGGTTCTACATTGTTCAATGGTGGCTATGACTTACCAGTTAAATTAAGCAAATCATTTAAAGGAGTATTTTGGGGAACCATTCTTATTCTTTTAGTTTATGCAATTCTTCCAAAATCATTACAATTTTCGCGTTTATTTATATTCATAGGGGCGGGATGGACGCTAGGCTATTATTATATATCTCGTATATTCTTACATTTTTTCATGAAAGGTCGGTTCAGTCTTAAATTTAATTCAGGAAGACACTTTTCAATTATTGGTAATCAAAATGAATTTGAGCGAATAAAGAAATTGATTACACAAACTAACTCAAATGTTGGCTCCATAGAAAAAATAGATGTCAATAACATTGAAACTATATCTTCCAGTGAAACTGACGAATTAATTTTCTCTACAAAAAATCATAGCTATGAGTTTATCCTCAATTCAATTGATCGACTGAAATCAAACAATCTCGATTTTAAAATTGCTCCAGAAAAGGGAGAGCATTTAATCGGAAGTAATTCAATAGACACATCTGGAGATCTTTATGTACTCAACATCAACACTTTAGTTAGTAAAGAAAATGTGCGAAAAAAACGCCTTTTTGACGTTTCTTTCTCGACTTTAATATTAATTACATCTCCTATTTTTATTTTTATTTTCAAGAATAAATTAAAGTTCTTATCAAACATATTCAAAGTCTTTACTGGTCAAATTTCATTTATTGGTTTTTCGGAAAAAACAGCACAAAAAGATGTCCGTTTACCAAATATAAAAACTGCGATTCTATCTCCTTCAGATGGCATTGCTTATGCTACTTCGGAAATAAACGAAAAATTGAATTTATTGTATGCGCGAGATTATTCTCTGCGTAAAGACTTTGCTATTCTTTTAAATGCTTGGCGGAAATTAGATACATAAATGACATCACTCATACTTGGCAAAGATAATTTTTAGGTTATTTTTGTATTCAAAAAAAGAACAGAACAAATTTATATATATGTCACAAATTGAGATTAGACTTCCTAAAATGGGAGAAAGTGTTACCGAAGCAACAATCACAAGCTGGTTGAAAAACGTTGGAGATGTAATCGAAATGGATGAGCCCCTGGTTGAAGTTGCTACAGACAAGGTTGATAATGAACTTCCATCAGAAGCTGAGGGTACTTTAGTACAGCGTTTTTTCGAAGTTGATGAAGTTGCTCAAGTTGGGGACGTTATTGCAATTATCTCAACTGATGGCGATGCTGCGGCTCCAGAAGTGGCAAAAGAAACTAAAACAGAAGCTATATCAAGTTCAGCTCCGGTTGAAATCAGAGAAGCATCAAATGGTTCTGTTTCATTAGAGAAGTCAACATCTGGAAAATTCTTTTCTCCTTTGGTAAAAAGTATTGCAGAGAAGGAAGGATTGTCAATGAAAACATTGGAGAATATTTCGGGTTCAGGTCAATCGGGACGTGTAACCAAAAAAGACATCCTAGCTTTCATCAAAAATGGCGGTACCGAACAACAAGCATCTAAAACTGCAGTTGCATCGGCCTCAGTAAAACCTATAACAACTGCACCTGTATCTAGCAGTGGTGGATTCTTATCAAACATTAAAGAGCCAAATGTTGTTGCAGGTCCAGATGATCAAATAATTGAAATGGATCGTATGCGAAAGCTTATTGCTGATCATATGATAATGTCAACTCATGTTTCTCCGCACGTTACTAGTTACGTTGAGGCAGACGTTACGAACGTTTGGAACTGGAGAAAGAAAGTTAAAAATGATTTCCATGCGAGAGAAAATGAGAACATCACGTTCACTCCTATCTTTATGGAGGCTATTGTTAAAGCTATAAAAGACTTCCCTGGAGTAAATGTATCAGTGTCTGGGACAAAAATTATTCAGAGAGGTCACATCAACATTGGAATGGCAACTGCCCTTCCTTCAGGAAACTTAATTGTTCCTGTAATCAAAGATGCTGATAGAATGAACTTAACTGGATTAACTAAGTCAGTTAATGACTTAGCTAACAAAGCAAGAAATAACAATTTAAAACCGGAAGATATTCAAGACGGTACATATACCGTAACTAATGTAGGAACTTTTGGAAATGTAATGGGAACCCCTATTATTAATCAACCTCAAGTTGCAATCCTTGCTATTGGTGCAATACGAAAAGTTCCAGCGGTAATTGAAACGCCCGAAGGAGATTTTATTGGGATCCGTTATAAAATGTTCTTATCCCACTCTTATGACCATAGAGTAGTTGATGGAGCACTTGGCGGGATGTTTGTAAAGAGAGTAGCTGACTACATTGAACAATTTGATGTAAACAGAGAACTATAAATTAAAAATCAATACGATGAATAGGATTAAACTATTATTTCTTGCTTTTGTCCTACCCCTAATTTCCTTTGGGCAGACAACTGAGTTGGAAGTTAGAGAAATGTGCCAGCAAGCGAGCGAGCAAGAATTAGTTGTTCAAGCTTCGCGCATGATGCAAGAAAGATTCTTTTTTCTTTCAGAAATAATAGTGGACAAACTACTTACCATTAAACCAGAAAGTGCGAACTACAATTACAGAAAAGGCTTTTTGATTCTTGATGCAAGGCAAGATTTTGAAAAAGCAATGCCTTATCTAGAAAAGGCAATACTCAACACCAACAAAAACTATGATATGTATTCTCCAAAAGAAGAGAGTGCAGCTGTTGATGCTTTTTATCATTTAGGAAGATGCCATCATTTAAATGAAGATATTCCGAATGCAAGAAAGTATTACAACAAATTCATTGAATTGAGTAATAAGAAGTCGGAACTCATTATCGCTTCTCAATTGCGCCTTAAACAATGTGATATTGCAGAATATAGTATCGCAAATCCGAAAACAGTTGAGGTAATAAACATTGGTGAAGTAGTCAATACGGATATGCCGGAGTATTCTCCAGTTGTTTCGTTAGATGGAACTTCGTTATACTTTACATCGAGAAGAGAATGGGCCGATAAAAGTTCAAATAACTTCAGAGATCCATTATTAAATGATTTTCCCGAAGATATCTTTGTAAGTTACCAAGACTTAGATCAAGAATGGACGGAACCTGTAAAGCTGGCTTTTTGTAACAACGAATTAAACGAAGCTACAATTGCTGTAAGTTCTGACGAACGCCAAATTTATGTTTACCAAGATTTATCTGGTGGTGGTGATATATACTACTCTAATTTCGGAGGTAATCAATTTGAAGAATTAGAAAAACTTCGCCATAATGCTGTCAATACAAAATTCTGGGAAACTCACTGCACATTAACTCCTGATGGTGAAAACATGTATTTTGTTTCAGATCGACCGGGAGGATTTGGTGGTCGAGATATTTACAGAATTGTAAAATTACCGAACGGCAAATGGAGTGAGGCACAAAACATGGGACCTAACATCAATACCGAATATGATGAAGACTCTCCTTTTATTGCTATAAATAACAAAACACTTTATTATGCAAGTAATGGACCTCAGAGTATGGGAGGTTTTGATATTTTTGTTGCTTTTCGTGATGCTGACAATGTTTGGTCTTCACCTATAAACATGGGTTACCCTATAAACTCTTGTGGTGATGATATTTTCTACACAACTACTGTAGATGGCTTAAAAGGATACCTTTCATCATTCAGAAAAGGTGGTTTTGGAGAAAAAGATATTTACGAGATAAGAAATGACTATCTAGGTAATAAACCAATTAGCACCTTAAGAGGGAAAATTGTAAATATTGCAGACGGAATTTGTCATGATGACTTTGCTGTAAAATTAGAATGTTTGAGCTGTGATAAAAACAGCATTACATACCCTCGTCTGAAAAACTGTAACTTCTTCTCCGTTTTAGGTAGATGTAAAGATTATAAAATATCATATTATAAAGGAGACTCATTATTAAGTTCTGAAACATTCAACACATTGTGCTCTGGAGAGAATGAAGAAATAGAAAAGATACATTATTACGGTGCTTACGATCTTGTAATGACCATAATGGATAAGGAAACAGAGGAAATAATTGAAGGGGCAACAATAACAATGAAGCACCCTACCCTTGATACTATAATTGGTGTTTTTAACAGTGACGATAAAGGTCAAGCTATCTCGAATTATTTAAGAAATTTCAAACGTGGAGAATTTGTCAAATTTGTCGTTGACGTTCACAAAGAAGGGTATCTAAACGAAACTTTTGTATCAGAAGTAAAATTAGCTGAAAAAGGTACCATCTATGTAGATTACGCATTAACAAAGGCCGATATTGGAACATTAATAGAAATTCCACCTATTTATTTTGATTTAGATAAATCTAAAATTCGTCCTGATGCCGCTATTGAACTCGATAAAATTGTGAAGATTATGAATGATAATCCAACATTGGTTGTTGAACTTGGTTCACATACCGATTGTCGTGCATCAATGGCCTACAATAGAGGACTGTCAAGTCGAAGAGCTAAATCTTCTGCAAAATACATCAGCACTAGAATTACTGACCCAGAACGTATCTACGGTAAAGGATATGGTGAGTCGCAACTGGTAAACGATTGTGGTTGTGAAGGATCAGTTGTTTCTGATTGTTCTGAAGAAGAGCATCAAGCCAATCGTAGAACGGAATTTAAAATTGTAGGGAACTAAAACTCTCATGATTATCTATAAAAAAAGACGCTGAATAATCAGCGTCTTTTTTTATGCTTCATTACCATCAAAAATATGCCCCAATCTTTTAGATAATCAATTATTATCCATATCTTTGCACCCTTATATACAAAAGGTGTATATATTAAAACGGTCACGAATCTATCATAAAGGTGACCACGAACATATTCTTTCAAGGTGGGTAGATTACTTGAAATACAAATGATTAAGCCAAATGGCAAAAGAAATTAAAGCGCAGGGAACTGCAGAATTTGACTGGGATGCATTAGCATTAGACGGTTACACAGCGGTAGAACGTTCAGAAATGTCTGATCGCTATGAAGGAACATTAAAATCAATCGCTGAGAGAGAAGTGATCGAAGGAACTGTTATTTCATTGAACAAAAAAGAAGTTGTTGTGAACATCGGATCTAAGTCAGAGGGTGTTATACCAACAAGTGAATTCCGTTACAACCCAGATTTAGCAGTAGGTGATACTGTTGACATCTTTGTAGAAACTCAAGAAGACAAATACGGTCAATTGGTTGTTTCTCACAAAATTGCAAGAGTACATAGTGCTTGGAATAAAGTAAATGAAGTTCTTGGAACAGGAGAAATCATTACTGGTTTTGTTAAATGTAGAACTAAAGGTGGACTTATTGTTGACGTATTTGGTTTAGAGGCATTCTTACCAGGTTCTCAAATTGACGTTAAGCCTATTAGAGATTACGATGTTTACGTAGGTAAAAACATGGAATTCAAAGTTGTGAAAATCAATCAAGAATTTAAAAATGTTGTTGTTTCTCACAAAGCTCTTATTGAAGCTGAGTTGGAAGAGCAGAAAAAACAAATTATTTCTGGTCTTGAGAAAGGTCAAGTATTGGAAGGAACTGTTAAGAACATTACTTCATACGGTGTATTTATTGACCTTGGAGGTGTTGATGGACTTGTTCACATCACTGATTTATCTTGGGGACGTGTTAATCACCCAGAAGAAATTGTTGAATTAGATCAAAAAATTAACGTTGTAATCCTTGACTTCGATAACGAGAAGAAGAGAATTGCTTTAGGTTTAAAACAATTGCAAGCTCATCCTTGGGATGCATTAAGTGGAGAACTAAACGTTGGAGATAAAGTAAAAGGAAAAGTTGTTGTTATGGCTGATTACGGTGCGTTTGTTGAAATCGCTCCAGGAATCGAAGGTCTTATTCACGTTTCTGAAATGAGCTGGTCTCAGCACTTGCGTTCTGCTCAAGACTTTTTGAAAGTTGGAGATGAGATTGAAGCTGCAGTTTTAACATTAGACAGAGAAGAAAGAAAAATGTCTCTAGGAATCAAGCAATTGATGCCAGATCCATGGGAAGCTATCGAAGGTAAGTTTGCGGTTCAAACACAGCACACTGCTAAAGTTAGAAACTTCACAAACTTTGGAGTTTTTGTTGAATTAGAAGAAGGAGTTGATGGATTAATTCACATCTCTGATCTTTCTTGGCAAAAGAAAATCAAGCATCCTTCAGAATTCTGTAAGGTTGATGATCCAATCGACGTAATCGTAATGGAAATAGACAGAGAGAATCGTCGTATTTCATTAGGACACAAACAATTGGAAGAAAACCCATGGGAAGTTTTCTCTGAAACTTTCAAAGAAGGTTCTACTCACACAGGAACAGTTATCGAAAATAAAGATAAATCAGGAATCGTTTCTTTACCTTATGGTCTAGAAGGAATCTGTCCAGCTCGTCATATGAGAAAAGCTGATGGTTCTAATGTTCAAGTTGATGAATCTAACGAATTTGTAATCATTGAATTCAATAAAGATTCTCGTAAGATCGTTGTATCTCACACGAAAACTTTTGAAGAAATCGAAGATAACAGACCATCGAAAACTAAATCAACTGGTAGCGGAAACAACAGTGGAGGTGAATCTTCTTCAGTTAAGAAAGTTAACCAAACATCTGAAAAGTCTACATTAGGTGACTTAGATGCATTAACTGCTCTAAAAGCAAAAATGGAAAAAGGGAATTAATTCTCTAATCTAAATTTATATAAAAACTCCTACCCTTAATTGGGTAGGAGTTTTTTTTTGACATAAAAAAACCGTAATACAAATCTATATCACGGTTCTTTTCTCTATTTTTTTACTTCAAAACTGCATTGGCCAATTGAATCAAACCACCAGCTTTCTGCATTCCAACAACTTTCTTCTGAAGTTCTCCTTCTCCATTGATTATTAACAAAGTTGGATAAGCATTAATTTTATACATGCGACTAATTTCTCTTCCATCTGCATTTTTTTCCATTTCTACCTTTAGGTTAATAAAGTTTGAATTATACAAAACTCCAACCTTTTGATCAACGAAAGCTGTTTTCGCCATTATTTTACATGGGCCACACCAGTCGGTATAACAATCAATAAAAATTGGCTTTCCAGTTAGCTTAGACATTGTTTTAGCTTTCTCCAAAGTAATCTTTTGAAATTCAATTCCTTTGCTCACTTCATCTCCTGCGGAAGTCATTATCAGCAATGATAACATTGCCATAGTTATTACTTTTATTTTCTTAATCATTTGTTTATTTATGAATTCGACGATAATTTAATGTATTCCTTTCAATGCTGCAATTCTTATGCTTTGCAATATTGCTTCCAAGTGTTACCTTTAGGGCAAAATTCATTCCAATAAAGAATGCAAATTAAATTTCTCACCGAAAATAAAAATCTCATAGATGAAGTGAATAACTTTGTCGAGGAATGGCATTCTAATTCATTAACTATTTCAACTAATACATCAGGCTCAACAGGAAATCCAAAGTCGATAGAGCTTTCCAAAAAGCACATGAAGGCATCTGCTCTAAAAACAATTGAGGCACTTGGCTTAAAGAAAAAATCCACGAATCTACTTTGCCTTTCACCAAAATCAATTGGCGGTAAAATGATGATTGTTAGATCTGTAATCTTACAATCTAAATTGATTGTGGTTGACATAAACAGCGCTCCTTTGGAAGCTATCAAAGAGGTAGTTGATTTTGCCGCAATGGTTCCTTTGCAAGTTCAAAATTCGTTAGATCATGATTATGAACTATTCAGTAAAATTGGCACTTTAATTATCGGCGGTGGCGCAATGAGTGAACAGTATTTAATGAAAGCCTCTCTCCTACCCGTTAAAGTTTATCAAACTTTCGGAATGACAGAAACCATTTCTCATATTGCACTAAAAAGACTTAAAGAAGAAAATTCAGCATACATTGCAGTTAGCGACGTCACATTTCAAGAAGATAGAGGTCGATTAATAATAAATGCACCTCATTTAGAAATTAATGGGCTCAAAACCAATGATAGAGTAAAATTAATCAATAAGACATCCTTTATTTGGTTGGGAAGGACAGATTTTGTGATTAATTCTGGAGGAATAAAGCTTCAGCCTGAACAGATAGAAATTAAACTCTCTAAAATTATAGCTCCACCCTTTTTCATTTCTGGAATTAAGGACGAAAAATTAGGTGAGAAATTAGTACTCTGCATTGAGAAAAGTATTTCAAACATAGAATTGACTAAAGTATCGCTAAACACAGTTTTGTCCAAATACGAAGTTCCAAAAGAGATCTATTATTTTGATAATTTTGAAAGGACTGAGTCTGAAAAAATCAATCGAATTGCCACAATGAAGAATAGAAATAATGCAGAAAGAAAAGTACTATAAGCTTCTTGGACTTACCCCTTCTGCTTCTGATCAAGAGGTAAAAAAAGTATTTCGTAAACTGGCTATGCGCTATCACCCTGATAGAAATCCAGATCCACAAGCACATGAATTGTTTATTCTACTCACTGAAGCTTACGATGTAATCCTGGATAAAAACTATACCACCCGCTCATCCATGACAAGAAAAGCGGAAAAAACGACAGAAGAAAGAGAAAATGAAAATATAGAAAGGATGCAAACAGCGCGAAAGCGCTATCAAGAACAAGCACGAAAAGAACAACTTGAAAATGATCGCTTTTTCCACTCTATGACCACTGGAAGAAAATGGAGAAATTTTAGACTAATAGCAATCGCTGGAGTAATTATCAGCATTCTTTTAACAGCAGATTTATTCTTACCGCATCACTACCAAGAAGACGAAGTGACTCAGTACAAATTAAACATGGCCTTCTCACCATCTCAAAAAGTACTTGGAGTTATCAAAACTCGTCGTGATGAAACCTATTGGATAAGTAGAATGAACTACTTTATTTACGCAAAAAATAGATCTATTTATGTTGAGACCTCATGGTTTTTTCACAACCCTATTTCAATTATTGCCAAAAATAAAATCACACCAAAGAAGTTCGACATACACTTTACTTGTTATACCATTAGTGGAATTCTAATTGGTGTATTTCTAATACCCATATTTACACTTTGGTATCGTCGAAAAAAAATTAGTTTTACTTTTTTCTATTACTTGAGCTATTATGGGGTAAGTGTCGTCATCTTACTATTCTTAATCACTGGAAATAGATGGGCGCATTTATTAACCTTTGGATTGTATTAAAACCTTTTCATTGCGCGGTCCATATCTCGTTTATCATCTTTATCCTTAAGATCTTGACGTTTATCATGCAATTTTTTACCCTGTGCTGTTGCAATTTTTAATTTTGCCCAGCCTTTATCAGTAAGAAACATTTTTATAGGAACAATCGTATTCCCTTTTACCTTAAGAAATTTCTCAATCTTTTTTATTTCTTTTTTATTTAAAAGTAATTTTCTATCTGATCTGGGTTTATGGTTGTAAATTGAACCATTTTCATATTCCGTGATATGCATATTTCTAATCCAAACCTCGCCTGCATCAAATACGCAGTATGCTTCTAGAATACTTGCTTTGCCATTACGGATGCTTTTTATTTCAGTACCACTTAAGACAATTCCAGCTACGAATTCATCAATCAAATGATATTCGAAACGAGCCCTCTTATTCTTTATGTTTATTTGATTGTCCACTTTATTAAATAGTAAGTATGCAAAAGTAATACTTCTCTTTGACAAAGAAGGAAGTTTATTCAATACCTTTGTTAAGTGAAAATTCCATCAAAACATATTGAAAACGCCGTTGACCAAATTGCATCACTTCCAGGAATAGGCAGAAAAACAGCCTTACGGCTGGTGCTCAACCTTTTAAATCGATCACAAGAAGAGGTGCATGACTTTTCTGAGGCTTTTTTAACAATGAAATCGAATGTCAAAAAATGTATTTCTTGCGGTAATATTTCTGATCTAGAAAAATGTTCAATTTGTCAAGATGACAAAAGAGACCAAACAATAATTTGTATTGTTGAAGATATACGTGATGTTATTGCAATTGAAGAGACTCAATCCTATAAAGGAATATATCATGTTTTAAATGGCATCATTTCACCAATGGATGGCATTGGCCCATCTGATTTGAATATTCAACATCTTTTAGAGCGGATTCCTAATAGCGGCGTAAAAGAAATAATATTTGCTCTTAGCGCAACAATGGAAGGTGATACGACCAATTTCTTCCTTTACAAAAAATTAAAAGAATTTGATCTAGAATTTTCAAGTTTATCAAGGGGTGTTTCTATTGGTTCCGAGCTTCAATACGCAGATGAAGTAACCTTAAGCAGATCTATAATAAATAGACAGCCTTTTGAATATTAAAACTTATTGTTTAACGTTTGACTTTCATTATTTTATCTATTTTAGCAACTTAACCAATCAAATCAAAAAAAATGTTAAAAGAATTTAAAGCGTTTATCATGACAGGGAATGTCATCGATTTAGCTATTGCTGTTATCCTTGCAGGTGCTATAGGTGGCGTCGTAAAAGGATTTGTAAACTTAGTAATGATGCCATTAATCGGTCATTTCGCAGGTGGAGTAGATTTCGCAGACATGAAACTAGTTCTTACTGAAGCCGTAGCTGAAGCAGAAGGAGTTGCAGCTGTCGCGGAAAACGCAATCATGTATGGAGCATGGATTAATACTATTATCAATTTAATTATTGTTGGTTTTGTATTGTTTATGATTGTTAAAGCATACAACAAGACCAAAAAGAAAGTGGAAGAAGCTCCTGCTGCTCCAGCTGGACCAACCAAGGATCAGGAGTTATTAATGGAGATCAGAGATGCTTTGAAGAAATAATATTTTCTTTCGATTTACCTCGAATTTTATTGAGCCCGTTTAGTTTTTCTAAACGGGCTTTTTTATTGATTCAAAACGGAATAATTATTGCTACATTTGTATTAGTTCTTTGGGGCCGTATTGGATTTGACAGCGATAGCAGTCATTTAGTGTAAGCATGTCGAGCTAAGTGGTGATGCTCGTAAATCTCTTATCACAAACTATAATTGACAACACGTCATATAGACTTGCAGCATAATTTGTTAGACAAATTACGCTTAATCTCGTGGAATAATAGTACACAGACAAGTTCCTTCTCCTCTACTTCCGTCTGTTAAGTAAGGACTAAGAAGGACCATAATTACAGAATAGAGTTGATGATACTTCTAAGTCAACTCGAGATCTAGAAGATAAGTATAACTATTGGGTGTCTTTGTCCGAGGTTGTATCGAAAATTAATCAAAGAATAAGCACGTAGAAAGCTAAATTATTCGTCGTTTGGACGAGGGTTCGAAACCCTCCGGCTCCACTGAAGGGGAGAGCTCTAGAT
>CAJQPA010000038.1 GCA_905480145.1 uncultured Flavobacteriales bacterium
TACTTTCTCCAAAGAAGAGGCTACCTCCCAATTTTTAGGTATATCTAGGTTAATGCTAATCTCATCTTCATATGATTCTTCGGTAAACACACAGCAATTCACTGGGTTCACATATAATTGATTTTCATCTAAAAATGTAGAACCCGCATTTAATATATTCGCATAAAATGAATATTGAACTTCAATTTTGTCTTCACTGGAAGTATCAACTATCCATTGATCTTTAGTTACTTTAGGCGCTGACAATGATTTACCTCTCTGATCAAGCACCTTAAAATTCCGAACATATTTTGCGAAATTCGCCAACTCATACCTGCCAGGTCTCCATGCCGGAAGTTGAATTTTCGTTTGGTCATTTGGCGTGTCAAATGTTACATTAATTTTAACGTATTGTTGTGCTGGATTTTCAGCGCTAAAGATAAATTTAGTCATACTGTAAAGATATAAAAGACTCTTAGAAGAACTAGTTCAAACTCTTTGATTTCGAGTTAAAGCCGGAAGTTAAAAAAATGACAAACAAAAAAACGGATACCAAAAGTTATTAGTATCCGTTTAATTAGTATTATTATTTGCTTCCTATTTACTGTAATAATCTGCTTGGATTTCGTGAATTTTTTCATCCTTCAAGTAATCATCATAAGGCATCATTTTATCAATAACCCCTTTAGGCGTAATTTCAATAACTCTATTGGCCACAGAAGAAACGAGCTCATGATCATGAGAACAGAATAACATTGTTCCTTTAAAATCTTTCATCCCTTGATTCAATGCTTGAATAGATTCTAGATCCAAGTGATTGGTAGGTTCATCCATCAACAATAGATTTCCTTTTGCTAGCATCATTCTAGATAGCATACAACGAACTTTTTCTCCACCCGAAAGAACATTCGCTGTTTTAAGCGCTTCTTCTCCTGTGAAAAGCATTCGACCTAAGAATGTTCTTAAATATACTTCTTCTCTCTCTTCTTCCGTTTGAACGTATTGTCTCAACCAATCAATCAATCCTATTTTTTCCTTAAAGAAAGAATGATTTTCATTTGGTAAATATGCCGTAGAAATAGTTGTTCCGTAGACAACCTCTCCTTGATCAGCTTTCATATTATCACTTAGTATTTCAAAGAATGCCGTTAAAGCCACTGAGTTCCTTGAAATAAACGCGATTTTATCTCCCTTATTTACAACAAAACTGATATTCTTAAAAAGAACGCCGTCTTCATTTGAAGAAGTTAAGCCATCAACATTTAATACCTGACTTCCAGCATCTCTTTCTTGGCTAAAAGTAATTCCTGGGTATTTTCTACTGGATGCTTTTATTTCTGAGATATCAAGATTAGCAATCATTTTTCTACGGCTGGTCGCTTGTTTAGATTTGGCAGCATTCGCAGAGAAGCGTGTAATAAAATCTTGTAGTTCTTTCTTTTTCTCTTCTGCCTTCTTATTCTTATCAGAACGCTGGCGCAGCGCCAATTGAGACGATTGATACCAGAAACTATAGTTCCCCGTAAACATGTTCAATTTATTGAAATCAATATCTGCAATATGCGTACAAACCGTATCCAAAAAGTGCCTATCATGCGAAACAACGATTACTGTGTTCTTAAATTCTAATAAGAAATCTTCTAACCATGCTATTGTTTTTAAATCCAAATCATTGGTAGGCTCATCAAGAACAAGTACATCAGGATTACCAAAAAGGGCTTGCGCTAAAAGGACACGAACTTTCAAGTCGTTCGATAAATCCTCCATTTTTGTGTAATGCTTAGACTCATCTATTCCAAGATTTGAAAGCATCATTGCAGCATCTGTCTCCGCATTCCATCCTTCAAGATCAGCAAACTCACCCTCTAATTCTGCCGTACGCATACCATCTTCATCTGTGAAATCAGCTTTAGCATACAAAGCATCCTTCTCTGTCATAATTTCATAGATACGAGAATGCCCCATAATTACTGTATTCAATACTTCAAACTCATCGAATTCAAAGTGATCTTGTTTTAATACAGCTAAACGCTTACCTGGCTCCAATGAAACATGCCCAGTTGTAGGATCTTGATCTCCCGTTAAAATTTTAAGAAAGGTAGACTTACCCGCACCATTGGCGCCGATAACTCCGTAACAATTCCCATTGACAAATTTCACATTGACGTCATCGAAAAGAACTCTTTTTCCGAATTGAAGAGATAAATTATTTACTGCTAACATATTGTAATCAAATTTTGGTGCAAAGGTAATGTCTTTAAGTCATTGAATCAAGGAAATAAAGGTTGAATGATTTATTGTAAAAAGATTGAACAAAAAAGCCCATCAACAATTGTTCAATCATTGATGGGCTAGCACAAAATATTCAATTCCTATTTCATCCAATGAAGATTTCTAGAATACATAAAAATAAAAAGGCCTGAAATCAATAAGTTAAAAATGATAACAAAACTAGGAATATTTGCTGGTGAAACATACAAGTAAACTGACACCACGGATATTAGCGAATAGATAATATATAAATGAAATCCCATTTTCATTCCTTGCCACATTTTCAACACTCCAAAAAGACCAATTAACGCTACAATTAGCCCTAAAATACTGGCCAAATAAAAACTATCATTGATTTCTAAGGTCATTCTATCCAATTGATCCAAGACATCAACCCATGATTCTAGTCCAGCTGTTTTTAATTCGGATGACGTTTTTGCCAAATCTACTTTCGCTTGTAAAAGTTCTTCATCGCTTTGCGGACCAGAAAAAAGACCGATAAAACCAAAAATCAAATTTGATCCAATAGTTATAAAACTCAACACACAGATTGCCGTCAAAAAACTTGGTCTTTTTTCATCTTCACCTATATTATCTATTTCTACGCTCATACTTCTTATTTTATATTAATATTTCTTTGACAAATTCTTTGCTTTTTTTCATTAATGGATGAAGGTATTCATCAACCGTTACGAAAGGTACAAACCTTCTAAATTCAGTCCTTAGTTTTTCAATTTTCGGAGAGCTTTTTTCTTTTCTAAAATCCATTCCTTGGGCAGCATTCAATAACTCAGCACCTTGTAACGTGAAGCAATTCTCTACAATTCGATACAGTTTTGTTGCAGCATTTGCCCCCATACTCACGTGATCTTCTTGTCCATTACTTGAATCAATCGTATCAACCGACGCCGGCATGCATAATTGTTTGTTCTGACTGACAATTGAAGCCATGGTATATTGAGGAATCATAAATCCAGAATTTAAACCTGGTTCTGCAACTAAGAAAGCCGGCAAGCCTCTTGTTCCAGAAATCAACTTAAACACTCTTCTTTCTGAGACAGACCCCATTTCAGCTAATGCAATTGCTAGAAAATCCATTGTAATTGCTAAAGGCTGACCATGAAAATTTCCAGCGGAAACTACGTCATCTTCTTCAACAAAAACAGTCGGGTTATCGGTAACAGCATTAATCTCTCTTTCCATAATTTGCGCACAGTAATCAATGGCATCTTTTGACGCACCATGAACTTGTGGAATACATCTAAAAGAATATGGGTCTTGAACATGTTCTTTTTCTCGAGAAATCATTTCACTTTCCTTAAAGAGGTCACGCATTATTTTCGCTACTTCAATTTGTCCTTTTTGTTGCCTAATGTCATTTACGTTTGACTGAAAAGGATTCAATCTACCATCATACGCTTCTAGAGACAAGGCACCAATTAAATTGAATTGATTCCACAACTTTATCGCGCTTGAAACCGCATAAGAACCATAAGCACTCATAAATTGAGTCCCGTTTAGCAAGGCCAATCCTTCTTTTGAACGCAATGCAATAGGTTCTAGATTATATTTTTCTAGAAACTCTGAAGAATTAATTTTTTCACCATTTAAATAAACTTCACCTACTCCTATTAGAGGCAAGGATAAATGCGCTAAAGGTGCTAAATCGCCAGATGCTCCTAAACTTCCTTGTTGGTAGATAACAGGAAAAATATCGTTATTGTACATCAACAATAGTCGTTCAATTGTCTCCAATTGAGCCCCAGAATTACCATGAGATAAGCCAAGAACTTTTAGAATCAGCATCCTCTTAACAATATGTTGTGGAACTTCTTCTCCAGTTCCGCACGCATGCGACAGAACTAGGTTTCTTTGAAGTTTTCCAAGATCATCATAAGAAATTGCCGTATTGCACAGAGAACCAAATCCGGTATTCACCCCATAAATTAACTGATCAGCAGATTTCACCTTATCATCAAGGAAGTTCCGACATACTTTTATAGCCTCTTTCGACTCATTTGAAAGAATTACTTCAGCCTTTGATTTAATAATCTCATCTAATTTATCGAGCGTTACCCATGAACCATTAATAATAAATTGTCCCATATTATTTTTTCAATAACTTAATAATTTCTTCTATGCTCATTGCACTTTGTTCACCAGAATGCATGTTCTTTAATTGTATAGTATTTGCGTCAATTTCATCTTGACCAACTAACGCGATATTCTTAACACCTCTGTCATTCGCATATTTCATCTGCTTCTTCATTTTAGATGAAGAAGGATAAATTTCACATGAGATACCATTAGCTCTTATTTTCTTTACTAGGTTCAAACAATGATTTTGTTCCGTATCACCAAAGTTTATAAAAAGTAAATCTAGATTGTTATCAACTGTTTTGGGGAATAAATCCAATTCTGTTATTACGTCATAAATTCTATCTGCACCAAAAGAAATACCAACACCAGACATGTCTTTCATTCCAAAGATTCCTGTCAAATCGTCGTATCGTCCGCCGCCACAAATGCTACCCATCTTAACACCATTCGCTTTCACTTCGAAAATAGCACCAGTATAATAGTTCAATCCGCGAGCCAGCGTTACGTCAAATTCAATTTTTGCATTCTTTACCCCAAGCTCTTCTACTTTATCAAGAACATATTCCAATTCATCAATACCGCTGATCCCTATTTCACTATCTTTCAAATAAGATCTCATTTGAGACAGTCTACTTTTTGTATCGCCGCTAATAGAAAATAATGGATTAATTTTCTCTAAAGCTGATTCTGAAATACCTTTCTCTGTCAACTCTTTGATTACACCATCAACTCCAACCTTATCCAACTTATCAATTGCAACGGTAATTGCAATTATCTTATCTGTTTCTCCGCAGATATCGGCGATACCTGAAAGAATTTTTCTATTGTTAATTTTTATGGTGAAATCTGGGAGACGAAGATTTGTCAATACTTCATCAAATAACAAAACGAAATCAACCTCGTATAATAATGAATCACTTCCTACTACGTCAGCATCACATTGGTAAAACTCTTGATACCTTCCATGTTGGGGGCGATCTGCTCTCCAAACGGGTTGTATTTGATATCTTTTAAAAGGAAATGACAATTCATTTTGATGCTGAACCACAAATCGAGCAAAAGGAACAGTTAGATCGTAACGAAGTGCTTTTTCCGAAAGAGAATTTGAAAACCGCGCCAAATTTCCATTTGACAAAGCTTCTAAATCCGCTTTTTTTACTTTCTCCCCTGAATTCAATATTTTAAAAATCAATCTATCCCCTTCTTCTCCATACTTACCCAGCAAGGTAGAGGAAAGTTCAAATGAAGGTGTTTCAATAGGAGAAAAACCATAAATTTCAAATGACTTTTTAATTGTATCGTATATATAATTTCTTTTCGCTACTTCCGCAGGTAAAAAATCTCTTGTTCCTTTTGGGATTGATGGTTTCTGAGCCATTGCTAAATAATTTGATGTAAAGATAAAAAGACTTTAATGACCTATCACTAATTCTGAGCAATTTGATGCAGTTTGAGAAAACTATGATTTATTTTATCCAACACTATCTTTGCCCAACCAACGAAGAACATTGTCTTTCCAAATTTCATCTGATTCTTTTTGTGTTAAAATATCTATTTCAACTGCGAAATCAATGACTCTGCCCGGATAAGAATTCGCCACACCTTCCATCTCCCCTAGTGGATATGGATCATCCAATCCAGCAACAATTTGGCCAGGCCCAACTCGTGTCTTCAACAATTGAAGAGTATGAGAGTCATGCACCAAAGTATCAAAAAATAAATTCTTATGTCCTAAAGATGTTCTAGGGTTCTCTGCATCTTCAAATAAATCAGGTCGACCATCATACCCCTGGAGACGCCTTCCATAATTCGCTTGGCCCAACATGCAACCATGTGCAAAACAAACTCTGACATTCGGAAAACGATTCCCAAAATCTTTTAACGCATATAAATGCAAAGAGTCTGCTGTCTGGGCCATCATCCAAACCAAGTGAAAGCGCCAATACTCATCTTTGAGTTTGACCATTTTCTGCGCATCGTAGGGATGTAATTCTATTGCGAGACCATAATGATTCGCCAACTCAAAAATTGGAAGTGTACTATCGTCAATAATGGATACCCACTCTTCCTGCTCGTTCAAGAAATGTGTTGGCAGACAAAGTAAATTCATACCTAAAGTATTGACACAACGCTCTATCTCTTTCAAAGCATCTTCAACATATAAAGGCTGAACAACAAAACCGCATGTAAATTTATCGGATCTTCTTTCTTGTACACTCGCATTGAAATCATTCTGCCAACGAATAGTGTCGTATGCATCTCGACGTTTCCATCCGTTACAATAGAGTTGTGAAAGATTCAGCATTACTGCATGATCAATTTTATACCTGTCCATCCATTCTAATTTTTCCTTAAAGAAAAAACTAGAATCTGTTATGGGTCTTGACCAATTATCTTGACGCATGAATTTTTTGTCATCATCTATCCAAAATAACTTCTTATCCCTCATAAAATTTGGGATTTCACTTGGTTCAGGAAGAATATGTCCGTGACCGTTTATTTTATATTTGTTCATAGATGGTTTTCTAAAATTAACGTTAAAATACGCTCATTCAAAAATAGAAAGAAAAACGAATTTTATACACAAAAAAAAGGGTGTTATAAATAACACCCTTTTCACAAAAAATAAACTTTTTAATTTTTAAACAATTGTGTTCTGAACACTGAAGAAGCATTCACTACTTCCACATTGTAAACACCACTTGATAAATCAATCATTTCAATTTTAATTTCTTCTTGATTGTTACCATTAATGTTTTTTACCAATCTGCCTGCAGCATCAAATATTCTAACTTGAGAAATAACTGAATTTGCTTTGACATTGATAACTCCATCTGTTGGATTTGGATATATTAAAACTTCATCGTTTGCAAGTTCTTCAATACTAGCACAACCATCAACTCCAATTGAAGCAACAGCGGAGTTAGAACATCCATTACCGTCAGTATAAGAATAAGTAACATCATACGAACCTATACCCACTGCAGGATCAAAACTAGTACCTGTAACACTTGTCCCACTATATGTACCTGAGGCAGGAGAACCACTCGTCAAGGTAACCGGTGAATCATAAACACAAACTGTCCCTAAAACTCCTAATGATACTGTTGGCAAAGGATTAACTACAACTGTTTGCGTTCCAGAAGCTGTATTGTTACAGTTTAAATCTGTCACGATATTAACGATGTAAACACCAGCGGCATTCCCTAAATTAATAGGACTAGCTGTGCCAGTAGCACTTTGTGCTAATCCGTCTAAGGTGTAATCTATTGACCAGTCTGCTGAACCTGTAACGTCAACAAGAATGTCATTAGCGACATCACTCGCACAATATGTCCCACCACCAGTAACACTTGTCACTGTAGGTAAAGTGTTAATCGTTATTGAAACCATTTCCTCATCTGAACATCCAGATGCTCCATCGTAAATAAATACATCCATATCGGATGTAATAGGTCCTGTAACAACATTTGCTACTGCTGAACCTCCAGTTGCATCATAATAAGCTTCTGCTCCTGTTAAATCAGTCCCCGTAATATTAGGTAAAGTATAAGGACCACAAGAAGCAACAACTCCCAAAGGATCAATTGTTGGAGTAGCCACAACCGTCACTAAAATTGGTGCCGAAACTGCAGAACAACCGCCCGCATCAGTATATGTAACTGTGTAATTTCCAGATACAGAAACTGTGTTTGTCTGCATCACGTCACCGTCGGACCATGTATTTCCAGTTGCTTCAGAAGACGTTAAATCAACTGAACCACCTGCACAAAAAGTTGTAGCTCCACTTACAGTAACTGTTGGAGCCGCCGGTGGTGTTGGATCAGATAATATTTGATTTACACTTAAAGAATTACACGCAGAACCATTCACAAAACTAATATCATATGTACCTGCCGATAATCCAGTAATCGTGTATGGCAGTGTTACCGCAGGAGAACTTCCTGAAACCGTTCCTGACCATGAAACAACTCCTGTTCCATCACCTGTAACTTCAATATCTCCAGTAGTCGATCCACACACAGCTGGATTAGTAACCGCTCCGACTGTAATAACTGGTGAAACTGTAACAGTTGTATACTCAGTTGATTGACAACCACTTCCATTCGTTACATTACAAGTATATTGTGTAGTTGTAGCAGGTGTTACTGTAGCAGTAGAAGAACTTGAAATTAAAGTTGCCCCATCATACCAGCTATAAAATGCACCTCCTGTTGCAGTAAGCGTTGTTGAAGTTCCTGGACAAATTGCTGAATTTGCTGTTATCCCTGAAACAACTTCTGTCGATGCACCCACATTCACAGTCGTCATTAACTCACAATTAGCTCCAAAAGTAGCTACATAAACATCATAACTACCTGCGGGTAAACTGTCAAATATAGGTGAGGTCTGATAAGTAACCCCATCCAAACTATAATAATACGTTCCATCACCTCCAGTTTCAGCAGAAACAGTTATGACTCCATTGTTGAAACCACATGTTGTTGATGTTGGGACTATAGAAGCAGAAACTGAAGGGCTAACAACAACAGGCATAAATACCGCTGATGATATACAAGAGCCACCTCCAAATAAATAAATCGCATAATCTCCGGCTGCATAAGGGAAACCAAAAGTATTCGTAGGAACATCTGAGACTTCCAAAATAGTTGTAAATGGGTCATCCGTTACATACCATCCATAATCATTTACATTTGTTGATCCTGATCCATTGACTAATATATCTCCTCCTACACACACAGAATCAGTTGTTGCAGTAAAGTCTGCTGTTGGATTAGGTCCTGTAGATGTTAATACATCCATAAAAGCTGCAAAATTACCACCTGAATAAGCATCATCCCAGCCGAATCCAGGGTAGTTCACAAACAACTCTTGAATAAGAGGAGTATCGTCAACAACTAAAGCAAACGTATCAGCACCCGCATAACTAAATTCGTAACCTACCCAAAAGTTTGTAACACCCACTGCAGGTGTTGTTAACTCAATATTATTCCATGTCAACTCTGTTAAATCTGCCAAAGCAACAGTTTCTGTAGTTATTGGCAGTGCAGCAGGCTCACCTGCATTATCTGCCCAAACTTTAAAAATAACATTTCCACCGCCATCGCTTACTCGAGCTGGAAGAAATTCTAAGGCTCTCACATCAGATGTAGCACCTGAATAAAATTCAGCATATTCTGTAACATTTCCAGCAGGATCAAAATAAGTATTCCCAGCAATATAACCTGCTGATGGAGCTGTCCAGGTATATATCGCTCCTGGGTCAGCAGGATTATAATTTCTTAATGTATCACAACCAACACCAGTAGCAGGAGCCACAACTTGGACATATCCTACCTCACTCGCTGGGGTAGCATCCGTTCCAAAAGAATTAGATGCAGTTAAAGTAATATCGTATAAACCAACTGTATAAAATTCAGCTTGTGGATTTTGAGAAGCGGCTGTTGTTGCATTGATCCAACTCCAATCCACTCCTTCTGTTCCTGATATCGTCCAGCTCCATCCGGTTGGGACATTTGTCGATTGATCAACAAAATTAACTCCTCCACTCACAGGAATAACTATTGGACCTGGTCCAGCAGGTATCGAAACAAATGCAGAATTTGGAGGCGTATTTGTTGGGTCACAGCCCGGAGAAGAAAGTAAAGATCCTCTTAATCCTTGTAATATTCCAACCATATAGTCTGCTTGATTTTGTGTAAACATGACAGAGCAATTAGAATAATCCATGTAGTTTTCATACATCGTTTCCGTCGAACCACAAGTTTGTTGTGATCCAGAACAAGAACCGCCAAAATTAAATGAAGGACCCTGAGTTTGAGGTGTATCCGCAAATCCATCATCAGAAGTACAACTTCCTGATCCACCCCATGTATGGTCTAATCCTAAATAGTGTCCTACTTCATGTGTCAGTGTATTTTCACCCATACCTATGTTGTAATCGAGAACAATACCGTCAATATTCGAACCAGGTAACCAACCTCCAGCTGGTCTATAGGCATAACCTGCAGTTCCAAAGCCAGCTCCATTAGAAATATCACAAATCCATACATTCAAATAGTTATTTCTATTCCAAATTTGAGATCCACCAGTAGCAGATGATTTCATTTTATTTTCTTCTCCATTATCTGAATCATACCAATCTTCAGCTGTAGAAACTCGAATAACACCAGGCTCAGCTAACGGAGTTCCAGTAGGATCTTGTGTCGCTAAACAAAAATTAATATTGGCATCAGCGGGTACAAATCCAAATGCTCCTCGAGCATTTGCAGCATTCGCATTTAACAATTGAAAATCTTCGACGATATCATCATAGACTGCCATAATAGCTGCATTTGAAACGTTTGAACCTGCAGTTGAAGGATTGTACACAACATGAAAAATTACAGAGATTTCATTCACTCCTGGAGTCTTTACTATATTCGCCCCACTAACGTTTGCTGCAGATTGAAGATATGCTTGATTATATTCATCTAGAATTCCTCTTTCCTGGAAATGCTTTTCATTCAACTCATGTGATTTACATACATGTGTTCCTGCTGAAGCAGGCCCTTGATTAGTTGACTGAGAATGGCTGATGGTTGTCAGTGCCGTAGTGCCAATATTAACCGATCTTTGGTTATGATTTCGCAAGATAGAATTTGGTAAAACTTGCTGCGTCTGCTGCGCAAATAGTGTCAAAGTCAATAATACTAAAACAGCCGTAAGAGTTAATTTCATAATTTTATTTAATAGTTCGATGTGAAAATATAAAACTCCCACTTAAGAATCAAATAAACATATCAACAGAAAATCATCTGTTTTAAACAAAAAAAGCCACAACAAAGGGCTTTAAATAATTTACAACTGTTAAAAACTACAATTAGTTAACATTTAGGAAAACAAGGAATCAACAAATTCGGTTCTATTGAACAATTGAAGATCTTCAATTCCTTCACCAACACCTATATAGCGAACTGGAATTTTCATTTGATCAGATATACCTATCACAACGCCGCCTTTCGCCGTACCATCTAATTTAGTAATCGCTAAAGACTTTATATCCGTTGCAATTGAAAACTGCTTGGCTTGTTCAAAAGCATTTTGTCCTGTTGAACCATCTAAAACTAACATAACATCATGAGGTGCTCCAGGAACAACCTTATCCATTACCCGTTTAATCTTAGACAACTCGTTCATCAGATTAACTTTATTATGCAAACGACCTGCAGTATCTATTATTACGACATCTGCATTTTGCGCTTTAGCTGACTCTAAAGTGTCAAAAGCTACTGAAGCAGGATCCGCATTCATTCCTTGCTCAACAATCGGCACTCCTACCCTTTCAGCCCACAAAATTAATTGATCAACTGCGGCTGCTCGGAAAGTATCAGAAGCTCCTAGCACCACTTTTTTCCCAGCTTGCTTATACTTATAAGCAAGCTTTCCTATTGTTGTTGTTTTACCCACACCATTAACACCCACTACCATAATAACATGAGGTCCCTCTGTATCTTTAGGAAGCTCAAAATTATCCGTACTAATTGCATTATTCTCTTCTAAAAGCGAAGTTATTTCTGCTTTAAGAATTGCATTCAACTCTGACGTGCCCATGACCTTATCCCTGGCAACACGCTCTTCAATTTTCTCAATTATTTTCAACGTTGTTTCAACCCCGACATCTGAAGAAATTAATATTTCTTCTAAGTTATCAAGTACTTCAGCATCAACTGTGGACTTTCCAACAATAGAACGTGAAATTTTATTGAAAAAACTTTGCTTTGTTTTCTCTAACCCTTTATCAAGAGTTTCTTTTTTCTTTTTAGAAAATAAGTTAAATAATGCCATATATTTTAAAACAAGAAAAGCTTCTGCCAAAAGACAGAAGCTTAAATTAATATATTAAAGATTATAAAGACTAGTTATTACTCAACCACTCTTTAACTTTATTGTTGTGTACAATCTCTTCTTTAAATGAATAAGCTCCTGTTTTATCAGACTTAACCATTTTAATCACTTTCGTGTGCTCTTTTCCTCCACCTTTCTGCAGGGATGCTACTACTTTCTTTGCCATGTCTTAAAGTTATTTAATTTCTTTATGAACTGTATAACGCTTTAAGATAGGGTTATACTTTTTAATCTCCATTCTGTCAGGAGTATTTTTTCTATTCTTCGTTGTAATATAACGAGAAGTTCCTGGTTTTCCAGAATCTTTGTGCTCAGTACACTCCAAAATAACTTGGACTCTATTTCCTTTTTTTGCCATTTTCTAGTTGGTTTTCATTGCTTTCGAATAAATTCGGCAGCAAATGAATTACTTCTTAATATATCCTTTAGCTCGTGCTTCTTTCACACAAACAGAAATACCTTTCTTGTTAATAGTTCTCAACGCAGAAGTACTTAACTTCAGCGTGATGTATTCATTCTCTTCTGGAATGAAAAATTTCTTTGTTATTAAGTTTGGTAAGAACTTACGTTTAGTCTTACGTTGTGAATGAGAAACATTGTTTCCTACCATAACTGACTTACCTGTGATTTGACAAACTCTTGACATCTCTATATATTATTAATACTTACAATAAAAGCGGTTGCAAAGGAACCATTTATTTAATAAAGGAACAAGTAAATGTTAACTTTTTTCTTTATTAATTGGTAATAACCTGCATCTCAGTAGATTCAAGGCTGTTAAAACAGTAGAAATAATATTCCTCTCCCGATTGTCACCAAACTGGAAAGAGCGCGCTTCCACCCCATCAGCACTTGCAATTGCAATCCAAACTAAACCAACTTTCTTTACTTCTGACCCTCCGTTAGGGCCCGCTATACCCGATACTGAAATGCAGTAATCTGATTTCATTTTCAATCGGCCAAAAGTAGCCATTTCTTCCACAACTTCTTGACTTACGGCTCCAAAATTTTCAAGAGATTTCAAAGACACACCTACAAGTTCATTTTTAATTCTATTTGAATAACTCACTATTGCCCCTTCAAAATACTCTGAAGAACCGGAAACACTGACTATTTCTTTAGATATTGCTCCACCAGTGCAACTTTCTACTGTACTTAGTTTTGCATTCTGTTGAATTAAAAGTTCTCCAACAACCTCACTCAACGTTTTTCTATCATCCCCCACAAAATGATTTCTAAATTCAGACTTGATCTTCTTTATAGCCTCACCGATCAATCTTTTATTATTAATGGTGTCTTTGCATGAGAAACGAAGCCGCAACAAACTTGTCGATGGCAAATAGGCTATTTTTATACCTTCTTTCGATAAAGTTGCTTCCAGCTCTTTTATTCCATCGGCAAAATATGACTCCCCAATTCCTTGCAGTTGTATTGTTTGATGAAAAGCTTTTTCCGAGTTAAATTGTTTTTGCAAACGTTCCATCACCCTCTCCTGAATGATATGCTTCATCTCATAAGGAACTCCGGGCAGGCTAATTACGACTTTCCCGTCATGCTCAAACCACATCCCAGAAGCAGTCCCCATGTCATTCCTTAATACAATTGCAGATTTAGGAAGAAATGCCTGCCGAATATTTACATCTAGCATTTCCTTGCCACGAGCAACAAAAAAACTCTTAACCCGCTCTAAAACTTCATTGTTTAGAATTAATTCGGTTTTAAAAAATTCAGAAAGCGTTGATTTAGTGATGTCATCTTGTGTTGGACCTAGTCCTCCCGTAATAATAACAACATCAGCCTTAGCCAGAGCGCTCGTGAGTGTATCTATGATTTCTGTTTTATTATCTCTAATGACACTCCCGTGAATTACTTCAGCACCAATTAGAGATAACTTTTGGCCAATCCATGACGCATTAGTGTTTACCGTTTGACCCAGTAACAGCTCATCACCTATAGAAATAACTTCAACTCTCATTTGGCTTTCTTTTATATTTAGCTATTGATTCTATATGGCCCGTATGAGGGAATTGGTCCACCAGGGTTAACTTATCAAGAACATAGCCTTCATGCAGAAGTGTATTTGTATCTCTTGCTTGTGTAGAAGGATTACATGAAATATAAACAATATTTTCTGCACCTAAAGCAATAACTTTCAATAGGGTCTTTGGTGCAATTCCTGCCCGCGGAGGATCAAGAATAATTGATTTAATTTTACCGATATAATCAGGGTATTCGCGTAAAAACTTACCGACATCGGCAGCATAGAATTGAATGTCCTTGATACCATTTCTATCTGCGTTTTTCCTTGCGTCTTCAATAGCTTCCTCAACGATATCTACACCAATAATTTTCACTTCATTGTTTCTTGAAGAAAGAATTTGTCCAATTGTACCTGTACCACAGAACAAATCCATTACCACATCGTCTTTCCCAAGTTTTTCTTCAAAGATATAATCTAATGCTTTTGTATATAGCTTTTCAGCGCACTTAGGATTGGTTTGAAAAAAACTTTCCATCGAAATTTCAAAATTTAATCCTAAAATTTGCTCAACAACAATTGGTTTACCATACAACAACTTACATTTACCATTTTCAATTTTCGCACGATCTGCCACATTATCATTAATGGTATGCTGCAATCCTGCCAGTCTATTGCCAAGTTTTGATTTCAACAATTCTGCAAATGCATTCGCATCAAACTTTTTAGCGCCATGAGAAGATGTCACAATATTAATTAATAGTTTATCCTCGTAAAAAGACTTTCTCACTACAATATGTCTGAAAAAACCTGTTTTTTGAGGTGGATGCCACGCCTTTAAGCCTGTTGATTTCAAATAATTTCTAATATCAATCAGAATAGTTTCCCATTGCTCGTCAAACATTCCGCTTGGTTTGTTCAGAGACTCAACCTTCCACCAAGTACCTCTTCGTTTAAACCCTAAAGCAAATGCATCATCTAATTCTTCCCCTGTCTCGATATCATGCTCAATGCAAGAAAAGCTATATTCCATTTTATTCCTGTAGAAGAAATGATCAGGAGAAGAAATAAATTCATCGAAATAACCCATTGGATTCTCAATTCCTCCTATCCTTCTAAAAACCTCTAAAGTTGCCTCTTGTTTGACTTTCTCTTGCTCAGGAACAGGTACATAAATGTATGGGCCTCCCGAAATCTCTTGATAATTTGTAATTTTTTCTATTGATGATCTTTCAATGACGTCAATCAATTTCGCTTCTGCGAATCTTTTTCTTTTTTTTGCTACTCTAGCGCGAACTTTTTGTCCAGGAAAAGAATTATCGACAAAAACAATGTATTCCCCTTCGTCTGTAGGGATTTTAGCAATACCACGGCCACCAAAGGCGTAACCAGTTATATCAACCGTAATTATATCTGCTCTTTTAAACATACTATGGATTATAATTGGGAAAGACGCGCATTCAGTGATCATTGTTACACCTCAACAGCGTCATTATCCTATTGATTTATATCATTCCTCGGATGACTCCTTTTTCAGAAGACTCAACAAAGCTGATGATTTGATCTCTCAATTTTGCTTCGGGTATTGTTTCCTTAATCGCTTTCAAACCTTTAGAAACATTGTTATTTTGAACATAAAGAATTCTATAAACATCTTCAATTTCTCTAACTTCAGCATCAGAGAATCCCCTACGCCTTAAGCCAACAGAATTAACTCCTGCAAAATTAAGAGGCTCTCTTGCCGCTTTAACGTACGGGGGAATGTCTTTTCTTACAAGTGAAGCTCCTCCAATAAATGAATGTGCCCCAATATGTACAAATTGCTGAGCAGCGACTTTACCTTCTAAAATGGCATAATCATCAATTGTAACGTGTCCTGACAACCCAACATAACTTGCTAAAATAACACCGTTACCAATTTGACAGTCGTGCGCCACATGAACGTAAGTCATTAAAAGGCAATTACTTCCAATGACAGTTTTCCATTTATCTTTTGTACCCCTATGAATTGTTACACATTCACGAATTACAGTATTATCTCCAATTTCGACCGATGTTTCTTCACCTTCAAACTTTAAATCTTGTGGGTCTACACCAATTACAGCACCAGGGAAAATTTCGCAATTTTTACCAATCACAGTATGAGGATAGATCGTCACATTAGGGTGGATTCTAGTACCTTCACCTATTGTGACTTTTTCAAAAATGGTAGAAAACGAATCTATTCTTACTCCATCTCCAATTTTTGTATCTTCCGAAACACTTGCCTGGTTACTTATCATACTTTATCTTTAATTACTTGCGCTAACATTTCAGCTTCAACTACTGGTTTACCGTTAACATATCCTATTCCTCCCATGTTCACCAAACCTCTACGAATAGGTGAAAGTAATTTCAAATCAAATACAATTGTATCTCCTGGAACCACCTTTTGCTTAAATTTCACCTTATCAATTTTCATGAAGTAGGTTGAATACAGATGAGGCTCTTCCACTTTACTCAAGGAGAAAATTCCACCAACCTGTGCCATTGCCTCTATCATTAAAACACCTGGGAAAACAGGGTTCCCTGGAAAGTGCCCTTGAAAAATTGGTTCGTTCATTGTAATGTTTTTAACACCAACAATTGACTCCTCTCCAATCTCCATAATCTTATCGACCATTAAAAATGGAAAACGATGAGGCAGCATCCCTTCAATATCAACAATATTATATAAAGGCTCTTTTTCAAGATCAAATTTCTTACCTGCCTTTTGTTTTTTCTTCCAATACTCTTTCAACACTTTAGCAAAGCGAACATTTCCAGAATGACCTGGCCGAGCGCCTAGAACATGACCTTTAATAGGAACGCCAATTAGTGCTAAATCACCAACGATATCAAGTAACTTATGACGGGCCGGTTCATTTTCAAATTTTAATTTCGTACTATTTAAAACGCCAATCCCATCGAAAGAAATCTCTAAATCCTCTTTACCGAGTAACTTAGCTAAATCATCCAATTCTTTTTTGTTGATATTCTCTCTTTCAACAAGAACTATAGCGTTATCTAAATCTCCACCTTTAATAAGATTGTTTTTTGCTAAAAACTCTAATTCCCGCAAGAAAACAAAAGTACGACAAGCCGCAATATCTTTCTTGAAGTCACCAATGTTAAACATTGACGCATGCTGAGTACCAAGAACTGGAGACTTATAATCAACCATTACGGTGATTCGATACTCACTATCAGGGATAGCCAAAAATTCAATCCCTTTATCTAAGTCTTCCCATTTAATGTTCTCATCAAGTTCAAGATAAACTCTTTCCTTTTCCTGTTCTGCATAACCAGCTTTTTCAATAGCATCAACAAATAGCTGAGAACTACCGTCCATGATAGGAATTTCTGGCCCATCAATTTTAATCAAAGCGTTGTCAACTTGACAACCATATAAAGCAGCCAAAATATGCTCAGTTGTATATACTCTCGCTCCATTCTTCTCTAGGGTAGTCCCTCTATCTGTCGCCACAACTAAGTCACAATCCGCAGGAATAATAGGCTCCCCTTCTAGGTCAACTCTTTGAAATTTATATCCGTGATTATCACTCGCCGGAACGATTTCAATATTCACTAACTCTCCAGTATGCAATCCAACTCCACTTAGCTTTATTGAATCCGCTAAAGTTCTTTGCTTTTCAGCCATTCTATTCTTTGTCTTTGGTTAATTCCTTTATTTTCGCTTCTAACTCTTCTAATCGGGTTAAAATACGAGGTAATCTTCTAAACCCTAAGTAGGATTTCTTGTAATCATTTATATCAAACGATGGAGACCCCATCACTTTTGTATCTTCCCTAACATCATTTGGCACTCCAGATTGAGCGGCAATCATGACCCGATCACCTATTTTTAAATGACCTGCTAACCCAACTTGCCCGCCAATCATGACGTTATTTCCAACTTTACAAGACCCAGCGATTCCAACTTGGGCTGCCATTGCTGAATTTGTTCCAATTTCAACATTGTGTCCAATTTGAACCAAATTATCAATTTTAGCACCTCTACGTATAACAGTACTGCCCATTGTAGCTCTATCAATCGTAGAATTAGCCCCGACATCAACATTATCTTCAAGTACAACATTTCCTATCTGTGGAATTTTTTGAAATTCCCCATTTTTATCTGGCGCAAAACCGAACCCGTCAGCACCAATAACAGCACCAGCATGAATTACGCAATTCGCTCCAATTATACAGTCACGATAAATAGTGACTCCTGGATAAATTACAGTTCCATCCCCGATAGAAACGTTTGCTCCGATTGTTACGTTTTGATATATAGAAACACTATTTCCTACAGTCGCATTTTTTCCTATATAGGAATGTGCACCCAGAAAAATATTCTCACCAACAGAAGATGAGTCACAAATATAAGATGGGTGTTCAATCCTAGGCTCTTCTTTGTTCATTGAATCATACAGTTCCAATAACTTTGCAAAACATGCGTAAGCATCCTCCACCTTTATTATCGTCAATGTATTTGGCAACTCCTTACTCGCAACGAATGAATTATTAACGATACAAACACTCGATTTTGTTGCGTAAATATATTCCTCGTATTTTGGATTACCTAGAAAAGAAAGTGCACCTAAGAACCCATCCTCAATCTTAGCTAAAGAACTTACTTCAATGTTTGCGTCACCTTCAATTGTTCCATTCAAGATGCCTGCAATTTGTTCAGCTGAAAATTTCATAAATCAAAAATATAAAAACAATGGTTCAAGCTAACAATTTAACGTTGTTTTTCTACAATTCGTTGGTTGATAACTTAAAATCACTGAGCAACTTTCAATTTATTAACTTCGCAAGAATCAGAACCTGAAAACTCAAAATTTAGAATATCAAGTTTATTCTTGTACCAAATTGTATTAGCTTTTACTTGTTGCTCTCCTTTATAAAATTCTATTAGGTGCTCTGCCTTAGGCTCAATTGAAAAATCAGACTCTGAAAAATTAATTCGGCCATTCTTTTGAATGAGCGTTAAAACTTCTTTGGCGTTTTCCAACCCCAACAACTGCTGTTGACATTCCACCAGCTTATTGGTGTCAATATAAACTAGGTTATCATCCATAGGGAAACGAATAAATTCACCAAATCCTTTTTTTGTGACTCTAAATTTACTTTCCTGATTTGCTAGAAAAACCTCTGAAACAAAACTCTCAACGGGAAGAGTAAATCCATATTTCACACCTTCACTTTCAATGATGTAGCATTTTGTTTTTTCTTCCTTGTCACTTTCTGAAAAAAGAATGTCACCGGTATTCAAAGCTTCTATTAGTTGATCGTTGGTAATATTCAAATTACCCATCTCTACTTTTACATTATCCGAAACAACTAATACACGATCTAGAATAGCATTCTTAACTCGGTTTCCAGGCAACCATGAACACCCTCTATTTTGAAAAAAAAAGAAGATAAAAACGAGCCCTAATCCAAATCCGATTCCGTAAAACTTTAATCTGCGAAGTAATGATTCCATTGTTGTTTTTTAAGAAGCCATAAAGATAAAATTATTCGCAAGACTAGAATGTCTTTTATATGCCGAGAAATTAATGATGATCCGATTCAATAAACTAACATCCCATAACTCAAAATGAAACGGAAAACACTTGATTTACTTTTCTACATAAGTGTATCTCTATTTGAACAACTTTGCTATTTTGACAAATCCTTTAAAAAGAAGTAAGGCTAAGAACCCCACTAACATGCCAACTATAAACTCTGCCAAAACTGAAGGGAAAGAGGGAAATAAATTTTCTAAAAAATGCAAATTATGAACAAATATACCCCCGGCAACTAAAATCATTGCAAAAGTTCCTACTACAGTCAAAATTCTAATTATAATAGGTAGGGTTTTTACCAGTGTTAACCCAAGACTTTTCAAAAAGCCTTTTTTATCATTGCCCAAAGCAATTAATTTAAAACCAAAATCATCCATTCGCACCAACAAAGCAACCAAGCCATAGACACAAACAGTAGCCAAAACAGCGACTATGGTGACCACAGGAATTTGCACATTTAGAGGCTTATCAACCACAGTACCTAAGGCAATGATAACAATCTCTACAGATAAAATAAAGTCAATCGTTATTGCAGATTTAATCTTTTTCTTTTCATACTCTAACAACTCTGCCTCTGTCATTTCCAATAACTCATCTCTATGTTTAGAATCGTTTTTATGAAAGAAGAATTCATATATTTTCTCAACACCTTCATATGCCAAATAGACACCTCCTATTAATAATATTGGAACAATAGCAGCAGGAATAAATGCACTTAAAAGAAATGCAAGAGGCAAAATCAGCAACTTATTTAAGAAGGAACCTTTTGTGATCTTCCATAAAACAGGCAACTCTCTTGATGAAACAAACCCTGAAGCTTTTTCAGCATTGACAGCTAAATCATCTGCAAGAATCCCTGCTGTTTTTTTTGTTGTGATTTTACTCATAACAGCCACATCATCCATGAGAACCGCAATATCATCGAAAAGAGCGAAAAAACCTGAAGCCATTTTATATAATTTTACTAGTGCCTAATTATTTTAATTAAACACTATAATTAATTGTACCTTGAGTCAAATATAACAAAAAGCAACTGTGCCCCTCAAAGTCATAGATCAAAAAAGTACTGTAAAAAAAAAGCGCTTATCTAACGATAAGCGCTCAATTCAAAAGATACAAATTATTAAATCAATGCATCCAATTTCTCAACTAACTGTGCTTTAGGAACAGCTCCTACAGATTTATCAGCAACTTCTCCTCCTTTAATAAAAAGAACAGTCGGTATATTTCTAACACCAAATTTTGCAGACACTCCTGGATTTTCATCAACGTTAACTTTTCCAATTATTGCCTTTCCTTCATACTCTCCATGCATTTCATCGATAACTGGGCCTATCATTCTGCAAGGTCCACACCAAGCTGCCCAGAAATCAACCACAACTGGTTTATCTGATTTCAATACTAATTCTTCAAAGTTCGCATCTGTTATTTCTACTGCCATAATTTCTATTTTTTTAATTATTTGTTTTTGTTTTCTTTATCTACTTGAACTAAATTAATTCTATTCTCCAAACGACAATAATTTTGCCATTTATTTTTTCTTGACAAATTGTCAGCCTAACTGTTCAAAATGGTCATTTTTTTAACCGTTTTTTGATTGCCTGCTTTTAAACAATAGAAGTAATCTCCATTTGGTAGCATAGACGAATCAAAACGAATAATATTACCCCCCGTCATACATTCCCCCGATTTCAGTTCCTGTAATTCATCCATATTCGCATCAAGAATAGAAAAAGTATATGATTTAATTTCGTTTGAAGTAAAGTAAAAAGGTATTTCCCCAGAGGCTGGATTCACTTCTATCGCTTCTAGACTAAAATATTGTTCGTGTTTCACCGCATCTCTGCTCAATCTGCGCAGCAATGTTTTATAACCTATATACAAGGAGAATCCTATTATGGATACCCAAAGCATTCCCAATATTACATCTCCTGTGCTAAATCCTATCAATATCATATTACAAAGCTATTACTCCTTTAATTTCTGAAACCCTCTTGTATTTTGCTATTATAGAATCGACATCTATCATTAATTCTTTTGCACTAATACTAACATACTTTCCTGTCTTCGATTTATTGTATTTCAAATCTGTCCCATCATCAAACAAAGCTGTTATTATCGCAACAGTTTCAGAATCGTTAGGAGCAATAAATTTAAAAAGATAAACATTTGGCCATTCTTGTAATTCCAACTGTTCTTTTAATTTATTTAATGTATCAGACATTCTTCTCAAAATTTAGCCACAAAGATAATCGAATTGCTTCTTTGTACAGCACATTATCGACAGACAATAAATTAAATTCTTCAAATGACGTCATATCTTCGTTATTAAAGATTGACAAAGCTTCCAATAAAGACATTTCGTCTAACTCTTCAGAAATTTTTATTCGATGATTCTCTGGAATATCAATTAAAGGCCAGCATTCGGCATAGCGTTTATAATTATCAATCATTTGAAATGCTGTTTGTTCAATTTCATCATACGATTGACTCAAATTCATTTTCAATTTCAAAGCGTTGTTTTGGCTTTGAAAAATCGAAATGACACTTTTAACATCTGGACTATTGTATTGCTGATAAGCTACAGAAACACCCCTCATGAAAACCTCTTCACCTCCTAACTCTAGATAAGCTTCCGTTATTTGCTTTAACTTTTTGAGTTTCGCATAAAATAACTTTGTCGTTGGCAATTGCCTTGAAAAAAATTGTTTGAATTCAAATAATTTCTCATCATACAAATCTTGCAATGAATTATCATCATTGACAGGGAGTAAAACTAAGGGGTTAGAAATTGCCACGTTAATTCCCTTTTAATTCTAATTTGATAAAATTGAAAAACTGCTTGAGAACTTTATCATTTATATCTGATGGAGTAAAAATCTCTATCAATTTTGGACGGCCATTAATCGAATCAGCATAAAATTCTTCCATGGAATTTTCAATTTGCTCATTGGTTGATGCTTCAAAATACTCAACACCAAAACCTTTGCACAGATCTCTTGCTTTATAATTATGTTTCGCCTCGAAATATTTTGACAATTGACTAGTGTTGGAAGGACCTTCTATAATTTTAAAAATTCCACCACCACTATTATTAATAAGAACAATCTTCAAATTATTACCAAGGTAATCATTCCATAATGCATTGCTATCATAAAAGAACGAGATGTCACCAGTAATAATGACATTGCACTTCGATGGACCCGCAAAAGCTACCCCTGCTGAAGTTGAAGTAGACCCATCAATTCCACTAGTCCCTCGATTAGAAAAATAATTAAACGAACCAATTGGATCAAACAGCTGACAATAGCGCACTACTGAACTATTGCCCATGTGCAGGTTGGAATTTTCAGGAATATAATCTAAAATAGTTTCTATAGTCTTCAAATCTGAATGCCCTATTTCTGGGAAGTAATCAACCAACTTGTCTTGTATGATAAAATCTTTTTGTTTCCACAGATTACCAAACGTAGATGTATGTGGTTGCAATTCTAATTTCAAGATTTCGGTCAGGAATTCAAAAGGTGAACATTCAAAAGAATGTGTTAAGGCCTTGTAAGTATCCATATTTGGAAAAGCATGACCAACCCTCCAGTGTTCTTTAATATCACTATTTCGTAAAAACTCTTTTATCTTTTTTGAAACTACCGCACCTCCTATCGTGATTAAAATATCAGGTAGAAATTCCTCAACTTCAGACTCGCTAATGCCCATCAATGTTCTATCAATACAATGAACAAATTTGTTACTCTTAAGATTAGCCGTGTTTTCAACAAGAATAGCTACAGAAGAGTCAACGGCGAGTTCATTTAACTTTGCTAGTACAGCGCCATTCTTATCCATTTGCCCACAAAGAATTAACTTCTTAGAATTTGATTTCCATGTAGCTCTAATTAACTCTTTTTCTATTTGATTTAACTGAAAGACATCTTTCTTTCTTTCCAGAGTCGAAAACCGATCATTATTATTTAATACAGTTCGATATAAAGGCTCTGAAATCGGAAGATTAAAATGGACAGGACCTTTCCATCCTCTTTTCGCAATATCAAAAGTTTGATTGACCAGAAGAATTAATTGCTCCTTTTCTTGATTAGTCGATACATATTCTTTTATTTCTTCCTCAGCAAGAATGTGATTTTTATAAACCTCCAACTGAACAATTGTTTGCCCATCTCCTTGATTCACCAATTCTTTTGGACGATCAGCTGATATTATTATTAATGGTATCGACTGATAATAAGCTTCAGCGACTGCGGGGTAATAATTCAGCATCGCTGATCCAGAAGTACAAACAACACCGACTGGCTCACCTAATTGTTGTGCCATTCCCATGGCAAAAAAACCAGCAGAACGTTCATCATGAATAACAATTGCTTTCATTTCCGGGTGCTCATCAATAGCGATAATGATGGGAGCATTGCGAGATCCTGGTGAACAAACAATGTTCTTCATTCCATTCTCATAACACTGTTGAATGAATAATGCTACTCCAGATTTTTCGGTTGTTATCATTGGATTCAAAGCTAAACTTTTTAAAGCACTTTTAACAGTGTTTTCGCCTTGTTTTCGGTTTCTAACCATTCATCTTCCACAATGGAATCAACTGTATACCCACCCCCTATATATAAAAGGGCTTTTTGTTCGAACAATTGTGCACACCTGAGATTGACGAATAATTTCGATTCATCTTCTGCAATAACTCCAATAACTCCAGCGTAAAGTGAACGGTTATGTTGTTCCTCTTCTTCGATCAATTTCATGGCACTTTCTCTTGGTAAACCACAAACCGCAGGTGTTGGATGTAGTGATTCAATTATATCTGCAATGGCTACTTCTCCTTGCTCAAAAGAAAAATGCTTCACCAAATGCTTCACTGGACCAGCAATAAATTCTTTAATCTTTTCACTTTTTACTTTTTCCAACTTTAACTGGACTAATTTCTGATCGATAAAATCACTTACAATCTTTTGTTCATTTTTCTCCTTAGCTCCCCATTCCTTATTGTCACTGACCGACTTTGTACCTGCTAAAGCGACAGTTCTTCCTTGTCCTTTTTCAACATGAAGCAATACTTCAGGAGAAGCACCAACCCAAGTTCCAAAAAATGGACTTGAAATTAGATATACAAATGCATCAGGATAGTTTATGGCTAATTCATTGAATATATTTTTCGGCTTTTCTGAAGAGTGCACTTCTTTTACTCGCGAGAAAATTGCCTTAGACAATTTTTTTGTTTTAAGCTTATTTAAAAATGCAGTTCCAGATTTAAGGTATTCATCTTTACTCTGCACCTTTTCTTTGAATGCTTTATAATGAATACCTCCTTCAACAACTTGCTTTTCAAAAATGAACTTCTGCTTTTTATCAAACGATGAAAGAATAAAGCCATTAGCTCCATTGAAGCTGCTCACTTCCTTAAATTGCCCTGAATATTGCTGAATTTCAGCACCAGGCATTTTATAATACAATAAATCTTTCAACTTATTTCTTTTGAATAATCATTACAGTTAAACGACCTGTGCAAACCAGCTTTCCAGTCTCCTCATTCTTAACATCCACTGTCCATACATGCGTTTTTCTTCCTTGATGGACAATTTTAGCCTCTCCAATTACAAAACCAGATTTAATACCACCTACATGGTTGGCATTGATCTCTATTCCAACTGGGTATTCGACCTCATGGTCTATCAATAAACTCGACCCAATAGAACCCAAACTTTCAATTAATACCGCACTCGCTCCGCCATGCAAAAGCCCCAATGGTTGATGCGTTCTTTTATCCACTGGCATTCTAGCGACTAGCACTTCAGAATTAAAAGAAATCATTTCGATTCCCAAATGCTCAATTAAGGTATCCTTATTGAAGTCATTTAATTGGTCCAACGTTATATTTTCTA
>CAJQPA010000039.1 GCA_905480145.1 uncultured Flavobacteriales bacterium
CATTATTAAAGAGGCTTGAATAAACGTTCCTGCGATGTTAAAGTCTGGTGTTGCCCAATCTCCTCCTCCTGGATCGGCCCATTCAAATGCATAGTTACCAGCAATAGATGCAGGAGATATTCCAGCACAAATCACTTGGGAATTAGCGATAAAAGCCGAAGCAATTATAGCTAAAGAAAGTAATATTTTTTTCATAAAGTTAAATTTTGTTTCCGCCAAGATACAATTTTTTTTTTAGATAAAAAGCAAGCCACAAAAAAGGGTTGACAAATGTCAACCCTTTTTATTTCTTAATCGTTCCTTTGATTAATTCTATATAGAAGCTTTTAAATATTCTCTATTCATTCTTGCAATATTCTCTAAAGAAATTCCTTTTGGACACTCAACCTCGCAGGCACCAGTATTCGTGCAATTCCCGAATCCCTCTTTATCCATTTGGTCAACCATATTTAATACTCGTCTCTTAGCTTCAACTTTACCTTGTGGTAATAATGAAAACTGAGAAACTTTTGCCGACACATATAACATTGCCGATGCATTCTTACATGTCGCAACACATGCGCCACATCCAATACAAGTAGCTGCATCAAAAGCATTGTCTGCATCGTCCTTTGGAATTGGAATTGCATTTGCATCTTGAGTATTACCCGAAGTATTCACAGAAACAAAACCACCCGCATGCTGAATCCTATCAAAAGCTGACCTGTCTACAACCAAATCTTTGATTATTGGAAAACCTTTTGCCCTAAATGGCTCTATATAAATTGTATCACCATCATTGAACTTACGCATGTGCAATTGACAAGTTGTAACTCCTCTATCAGGTCCATGTGCTTCTCCATTAATGTACATAGAACACATTCCACAAATACCTTCACGACAATCATGATCAAATGCAACCGGAATATCTCCTTTCGCAACTAGACCTTCGTTTAAAACATCAAGCATTTCTAAAAACGACATGTGCTCAGAAACATTATCCACAGGATAGGTCTCGATCTTTCCTTTATCGTTACTATTTTTTTGTCTCCAAATTTTTAGTGTTAATTTCATCTTGGTCTTATTTGTATGAGCGTTGTTTCAACTCAATATCGTTAAACGTCAATTCTTCTTTGTGTAAATTAGATTTACTTGGATCTCCTGTCCATTCCCATGCTGCAACATGCGCATAATTAGTGTCATCACGTTTCGCTTCACCCTTCTGTTCTCCATCTAACTCGATAGATTCTTCTCTAAAGTGGCCTCCACATGATTCTTCTCTCATTAAAGCATCATTTGCAAACAACTCCCCTAACTCCAAGAAGTCAGAAACTCTTGCTGCTTTCTCCAATTCAGGATTTAATTCGAACATTCCTCCTGGAACCATCACATCCTTGTGAAATTCTTCTCTGATCGATTTGATTTCTTCAATTGCTGCTTTTAAACCTTCAGCATTTCGAGCCATACCAACCTTGTCCCACATTATCTTACCAAGTATTCTATGGAAATAATCAACTGTTTTCGTTCCTTTATTATTTATAAACTTTTCTAAACGTTCCGTTACAGATTTCTCAGCTTCAACAAATTCTGGTGTATCAATTGAAATAGGTCCAGTACGAATATCATTTGCCAAATAATCACCTATTGTATAAGGTAATACGAAATAACCATCCGCTAGACCCTGCATCAATGCAGATGCTCCTAGTCTGTTTGCTCCGTGATCTGAGAAATTTGCCTCTCCTGCAGCATAACAGCCTGGGATCGTTGTCATTAAGTTATAATCTACCCATATACCACCCATTGTATAATGGACCGCTGGATAAATCATCATCGGAGTTTTATAAGGATTTTCATCCGTAATTTTCTCATACATCTGGAAAAGGTTTCCATACTTATTTTCAATTACTTTCTCTCCTAATTCTTTTATTCTGTCTAAAGAAGCGTTCTTTTCTCCTGAAATAGTGGCCGTTTCGTTTCCGTAACGTTCAATTGCCGCTTTAAAGTCAAGATAAACGGCTTCACCAGTTTCGTTTACACCGTAACCTTCATCACAGCGCTCTTTCGCCGCCCTGGAAGCAACATCACGCGGAACCAAGTTTCCAAATGCAGGATATCTTCTTTCCAAGTAATAATCACGCTCATCTTCAGATAAATCTGTAGGCTTCTTCGTTCCTTTACGGATAGCCATTACATCATCCATGTTCTTAGGAACCCAGATTCTTCCATCATTTCTCAATGACTCAGACATTAACGTCAATTTTGACTGATAGTCTCCCGACCTTGGAATACAAGTTGGGTGAATTTGCGTATAACAAGGATTTGCAAAGTATGCTCCTTTTTTATGAATCTGCCAAGCGGCAGTTACATTAGAGCCCATTGCGTTTGTCGATAAGAAAAATACGTTTCCGTACCCTCCTGACGCTATAACAACGGCATGCGCTGAATGTCTATCAATTTCTCCTGTTACTAAGTTACGCGTAATAATACCTCTTGCTTTGCCGTCAACTTTTACCAATTCAAGCATTTCGTGGCGAGTGTGCATTTTAATCTTCCCTTTCCCGATTTGACGGTTCATGGCAGAATAAGCGCCTAATAATAATTGTTGTCCTGTTTGACCTTTCGCGTAGAATGTTCTTGAAACCAAAACACCACCGAAAGAACGATTATCCAGCAATCCGCCGTAGTCTCTAGCAAAAGGGACACCTTGTGCAACACATTGATCAATGATATTTGCAGAAACTTCCGCTAAACGGTAAACGTTTGCTTCACGAGATCTGTAATCACCACCTTTTACCGTATCGTAGAATAATCGATAAACAGAATCACCATCATTTTGATAATTCTTTGCTGCATTGATACCTCCCTGTGCTGCAATTGAATGCGCTCTTCTTGGAGAATCTTGAAATGCAAATGCTTTTACGTTGTAGCCCATCTCTGCAAGAGATGCTGAAGCTGAACCTCCGGCTAAACCAGTACCAACGACTATAACATCAATTGCTCTTTTGTTCGCTGGGTTAACAACATTAATCTGATTTTTATAATTTGTCCACTTATCTTTAATTGGACCTGCTGGAGTTTTTGAATCTAATATTGCCATGATCTAACTAACTATTAATGATTAAAATGGTGGAATAAAGCGATGAAAATAAATCCTGCTGGGATTAAAATTGCATAAGCTGTTCCGAAATTTTTAAGTCCTTTTGTGTATTTGTTATTCGCTCCCATAGATTGGAAAGCAGAATTGAAACCGTGCATTAAGTGCAATGCCAAGAATACAAATGCTAAACAATAGGCACCTACTCTTGCTGGGTGCACAAATTTATGTTGTAATTCTTCAAAATATCTCAATCCACTTTCTGCATTAGCCGGATCAATTAATCCAGACATATCACCTTGAACAAACTTTGTATTTAATTCAGGAATCCAGAAATCAATAAAATGCAAGACTATAAAAGCTAGAATTGCCAATCCTGAATAAATCATATTTCTACTCATCCAAGATGAATTTGCAGAACCATTATTCTTCGCGTATTGAACATCTCTTGCTCCTCTATTTTTTATTTCAAGTATGAAACCCATTACAAAATGGAATACAACTCCTAAAATTAATATTGGTTGCATGACATACTGTATAACAAAATTAGTTCCCATAAACTGGGATAATTCATTGAAAGTGTCGCCACTAAATACTGAAGTAATATTAATTGCAAAATGTTGCAATAAGAAGAACATCAAAAAGAAAGCGGAGAGCGCCATTGATACTTTCCTTGCGATCGAAGAACTTAATAGACCTTGTTTACTCATGGTTTAAAATTACGTTGAATTAAATTTCTATATACAAATGTAAGATTTAAGCGCAATTATACTAGCTTAAGGCTCATTAATTTCATGAAATCGACTGATGTTTAGAATGGTTCAAAATAGCACCGTTCTCTCCAACATCTAAAGAAACATGAGTTCCAAAAACAAGTGCTTGATTATCATCAATATGACCTGAAGGAAATTCAAAACAAATAGGAATTGGCCTATATTGAAAATGAGAAAGAATAATCTCTTGATAATTTGAACCTAATGGAGTGGCAGTATCAGATAAATTGGTCATCCCACCTACAATTAACCCTTTAATCTGATCCAAAATCCCTGCTTTACTCATAGCATAAAACATGCGGTCAATAGCATAAAGTTGTTCGGCCAGGTCTTCAATAAACAAAATTTTGTCTGTGTAATCGATTTGATCGTTTGTCCCTATCAAACTATACAAAATGGATAAATTACCCCCTACTAATTCACCTTGAGCAGATCCTAGTTTGTTGTGTATATTAAAAGGTGCATGAACCTCATTTGGTTTGCCTTTCAAAGCAGATAGCAGTGAGGTCAATGCTTCTTTAGTGTTTGTTTTAAAGTTCAAGGGCATTGTACCATGAATACTTCGATGACCCAGACTTTGGATTCTTTGATGAAAAATAGTTACATCGCTAAAGCCAACTATCCACTTTGGATTTCTTAAAAAAGAAGCCCATTGAATTTTATCTACAATCTGCACGCTTCCATACCCTCCTCTAGCACAAATTATTGCTTTAGTTTCTGGATCATCCAAGGCATTTTGAAAATCAGTCAATCTTTCTAATTCTGTTCCAGAATAATAATGGTGTTGACCCAAACAATTTTTTGAGACAATCACCTCATAACCTTCTTTAGAAAGAAATTCCTTTGCATAAAGAACATGTTCCTCTTCAATTGCTTTTGCAGGAGCAAGAATAACAACCTTATCTCCTTTCGTTAATGGGTTAATTTGGTTTTTCACAAAGTAAATGTAAACATATTGGTTAATTTTGATGCTTAAATAAGAAAGATGATTAGTCCTTTTAACGATGAGTATTTTATGAAGCAAGCTTTGGAAGAAGCCAAAAAAGCTTTCGATTTAGGGGAAGTTCCGGTGGGTGCAGTTGTTGTTGCCAACGACCAAATTATCGCTCGGTCACATAATTTAACAGAAAGACTAAATGATGTAACAGCCCATGCTGAAATGCAAGCCATAACAGCTGCTGCTGATTTCTTAGGTGGGAAATATTTGAACGAATGTTCTATTTATATAACTCTTGAACCATGCACTATGTGCGGAGGAGCTTTATATTGGTCACAAATCAAAAAGGTGATTTATGGTGCTTCAGACGAAAAGCGAGGAGCCGGAAAACATACTGACATTTATCACCCAAAAACTGAAATTAATTCTGGAATCATGGAAAAAGAGTGTTCTGATTTGATGAAAGAATTCTTTCAAAACAAACGAAAATAAAGACTTACTTTTGCACTTATGTTTAATAACCAAGATACAATTTGTGCGTTAGCAACGCCATCAGGGATAGGAGCAATCGGAATGATTCGTCTTTCTGGAGACAAGTCTTTAGAAATTACTTCAAAAGTCTTTTCAAAGAGTTTGATGAAAGTCGCTTCACACACTGCACATTTTGGAACAATCAAAGATAAATCGGGAGAACTCATTGACGAAGTACTTATTACTGTTTTTGAAAACGGTAAAAGTTTTACGGGTGAGGAAAGTGTAGAAATTTCTTGTCATGGGTCTTCATTTATTCTTCAAAAAATTATGGCCATCCTTTTAGAAAATGGCTGCAGAATTGCAAATCCTGGAGAGTTTACACAACGTGCATTCTTAAATGGTAAAATGGACCTTTCTCAGGCAGAAGCTGTTGCTGACCTAATTGCTTCTCAATCAAAAAGTGCGCATTCTATCGCAATGAATCAGATGCGTGGAGGTTTTAGTTCTGAATTAAAAGATTTACGTGAGCAATTGATTCATTTCGCTTCTTTAGTTGAATTAGAACTCGACTTTGCTGAAGAGGATGTTGAATTCGCAGACCGCACAGAATTGAATGAATTAGTCACGAACGTTCTGGCTTACATTAAAAAATTAGCGGGTTCTTTTGAATTAGGAAATGCCATAAAAAATGGAGTTCCGATTGCAATTGTTGGCCGTCCAAATGCAGGGAAATCTACTTTATTGAATGCTTTGGTGAATGAAGAAAGAGCGATTGTTTCTGAAATAGCTGGCACAACAAGAGATACAATAGAAGAAAGAATCGTGATTGAGGGCGTCGACTTTAGATTTGTAGATACCGCAGGACTCCGAGAAACGGATGACGCGATTGAAAAAATTGGCGTGGAACGTGCCTTGAAGCAGATCGGTGTTTCTTCCGTTTATATATATTTATTTGATGCAACGGTGCTTTCGATTGAAGAAGTGAATGAAGATTTATCAAAATTTCCAGAGGAAATTCATCAAGTTGTTGTCGCCAATAAAACAGATTTACTTTCCAAAGAACAAAAAGAGGTTTTACGTAGCTCTGATCTTGATCTTGTTTCTATTTCCGCCAAGCAAAAACAAAGTATTGATGTTTTAAAAGACAGTTTGCTAAAAGTGATCAACCATCATTCGTTGAGCGAAGGTGACACTATTGTCTCCAACGCAAGACATTATGATGCATTAATGAAAACAATCGAATCGCTGGATAAAACAAAAGAAGGTTTGGACTCAGAGGTTACTGGCGACTTTATCGCTATGGATATTCGTCAGGCTATGTTTCACTTAGGAACAATCACAGGAGATATATCGACTGATGACTTATTGGGAAATATATTTTCTAAATTCTGTATTGGAAAGTAGAACTAGAACCCTAAACATAATGACGTTTAGGGTTTATTGAACAGTGGTAATTAACTTTAATTTAAGAATTATAAAGGCCGCTAATTCTGCTCTTATACGTCTGACCAATCGGAATTTTATTCTCGTTAATTAGAACTCGATTCCCTTCTATAAATTTTA
>CAJQPA010000040.1 GCA_905480145.1 uncultured Flavobacteriales bacterium
TTGTATTAATTTCATATCCTAAGTTTTTCTCTTTTTCTTCTTGGCTGCTGGAAATAGAATGTTATTCAATATCAAACGGTAACCTGGAGAATTAGGATGTAGTTCCAAATCGGTTGGAGGGTCACCAACCCTATGTTCATAATCTTCTGGATCATGACCGCCATAGAATGTCCAAGTACCTTGTCCCATTTGCCCATGAATATATCTCGCGGTATTAATAGACTTCATTTCTCCAAGAATTAAAACATTACTCTTAATCAAATCTTTTTGAAAGTCAGTTGTTTGTCCCATAAATCCATTGACAACATCCGTATGGCACTGCGTTAACATGGTTGGAACTACATCCCATTTTGCAGAGAATTCAAATAGAGTGAATTTATCTAGTTTTTCGTTTCTTTTATGCAGAAAAGTTCCATCAATATCAGAGTATTCATACTTCAATGGGTCTTTGACCAATTCGAAATCTTGGAAGGCAAAAGTATTGTCAAAGTCAAGCTCGTGTTGACAGTTTCTATCGGATGGATCACCATCGAACATGCTTTCGCAGATGTCGGTTTTATGCGCTGCCAACGCAATATCAAAACTATCTGTTCCGCTGCACATAGTGAATAAGAATCCACCTCCAAAAACAAAGTTTTTAATATTTGTCGCAACAGCTAATTTTAATTCCGATACTTTATTGAAACCCAAAGCTTTTGCTGAGGCTTCCAAGCTTGAGACTTGCTGTTTGTACCAAGGGTATGATCTGAAATTGGCGTAAAACTTACCGTATTGACCAGTGAAATCCTCATGATGTAAGTGAAGCCAATCATATTCGGGTAAACCACCCATGATTATAGTAGAATCATATATTTTATCATATGGGATGTCAGCGTATTCAAGAACTAGAGTCACGGCATCATCCCATGGCTGTTTTCCTCCCGGAGTGTATACGGCCATTTTAGGCGCTTTTTCAAGTTGAACAATTTCCATGTTCACTTCCGGAGATCCAATTTCATTTTTGATCCTGTTTACTTGTCCGTCAGCTAAAATTTCATAGGAAACACCTCGCAAGACAAGTTCTTCTTCGATTGATATTAGGTGAGGTGCCAGAAATGCACCGCCGCGATAATTCAATAGCCATTCGATGACAACTTGATTCTCTAATAAATAGAAGGATAAACCGTATGCCTTGAGATGGTTCGTTTGAGTATCATCCATCGGGATTAAAATCTGCGATGCATGACTATTGTTAGTATTTATCAAGAAAAGAAAAGCGAAAATTAAATACTTCATGTGATTTTACTTACAATTTCTAATCCTAAAATGGATCATCTTCATCTGCCGAGTTAAAATCTAAATCATTATTGCCTTCATCTAACGAATTCATCTTACTTGGAATTGTATAGGTTCCTTTATCGTCAAAGCTATTGTTTGCGGATAAATTTGATTCTATGTGAGAAGCACCTTCAGGTTGGAAGCCTTCAATATTGTCAAATCGAGCAAATTCTTTAATGAAACGCAAGCGCACATTCTCTAAAGCTCCATTTCTGTGTTTCGCAATGATGATTTCGCCAACGCCAATATTAGAGTTTCCATCTTCATCAGTATTCAATCCGTAATATTCTGGACGATATATAAAGGAAACAATATCTGCATCTTGCTCTATGGCTCCAGACTCTCTAAGATCAGAAAGAATTGGTTTTTTATCGCCACCTCTTTGTTCTACGGATCTACTTAACTGGGATAAGGCAATAATTGGTATTGCTAATTCTTTGGCAATTTCCTTTATCGAACGAGAGATACTTGAGATCTCTTGTTCTCTATTTCCGCCACCTTTAGAATTTCCAGCGGTCATTAGTTGCAAATAGTCAATAATAACAATTTGAATATCGTATTGCATTTTTAGACGACGACATTTTGCACGTAAATCAAAAATACTGATACCAGGCGTATCGTCAATATAAATTGGGGCAGTTGCTAATTTTGTAATTCGAGAATGTAATTGTTGAAATTCATCGTCGCGTAAATCACCCTTTCTTAATTTTTCAGCTGGAATTCTCGTTTCCGAAGATATTAAACGCTTCACCAACTGTACCGAAGACATCTCAAGAGAAAATACTGCGACACCTTGGTTGTGATCTACGGCTATATTTCTTGCCATGGACAGAACGAAAGCTGTTTTCCCCATGGCAGGTCTAGCAGCAATTACAATCATATCTGATTTTTGCCAACCTGCAGTAACTTTATCGAGAGCATAAAAACCTGTAGGAACACCAGAAATACCATCCGAATTCTCCGCGGCCTTTTCAATTTCTTCAATCGCATCTTTGATGACATCTTGCATAACATCAACAGATTTACTCATGTTGTTTTCCGCAATTTTGAATAAGTCACCCTCAGCTTTATTTAAAACATCAAAGACATCATTAGTGTCATCGAATGCTTCTTTCATGATTTCAGAACTCATTCTAATCAATTCACGTTTGATATGTTTCTCAGAAATGATTCTTGCGTGATATTCAGCGTGAGCGGTAGAGGCAACCCTACTCGTTAATTGAGATATGTATGATGCACCACCTGCAGCAGCTAATTCACCTGATTTTTGAAGAAAATCAATTACTGTAAGGATATCAATAGGCTTTGTATTACTAAACAGCTGACGTACAGCACCATAAATGTATTGGTGCTTTGGGTCGTAGAAACTTTCTTCCTTAAGAATGTCTATAATATCCGTTACAGCATTTTTTTCGAGCATAAGAGCGCCTAAAACAGCCTTTTCCAAATCTACAGCTTGAGGCGGTATACGACCAATTTCTGTAGATGCATTCACTGCTTTAGACAGTCGAGTGGATGGCTTTCGCGTTTTGTCCGAATTATTTTCCATACTTCAAAGATACAGAATCATCTGACGGATTCAATTTTTTAAAGAATCTTTAATTAAAAAGATATGAATAGAGGTTGTAAACATTTGTGAATAACAATTGACGATGAGGCATAAAGCATGAAGTCGATACTAGATAAACCAAAAAAAAGGCATTCTTTTCGGAATGCCTTTTTTTTATCGATTTTTATTATTTCTTAAAAAATGGCAGTTTCACTACTTTTGCATGAACCGGTTTTTTTCTAACTTCAATGTAGATGTCAGACTCTACTACAGAATGACTTATTTTAACATATCCAAGTCCAATAGATTTCTTGACTGAAGGCCCCATTGTTCCTGATGTTACTCGTCCAATAATATTCCCTTCTTTATCTAATATAGGATAGTCATGGCGGGAAATACCTCTCTCTTGTAATTCAAAAGCAACTAATTTTCTTTCTACTCCGGCTTCTTTTTGTTGAGTTAAAAACTCTTTATCAATAAAGTCAGCTTCTTTTTTCAATTTAGTAATCCACCCCAGACCAGCTTCTAGGGGCGAGGTTGTATCGTCAATGTCATTGCCATAAAGACAGAAACCCATTTCTAGTCGGAGAGTATCTCTTGCTGCTAAACCAATTGGCTTAATTCCAAAATTGGCCCCAGCTTCAAAAACTTTATTCCAAACCTGCACAACTTCGCCATTCTTGCAATAAATCTCGAAACCTCCAGAACCAGTATAGCCAGTTGCAGAAATGATTGCGTGTTCTATTCCTGCAAAATCTGCAACTTCAAAATGGTAATATTTTATTGCAGATAAATCGATCGATGTTAATGATTGCATTGCTTCAACAGCTTTCGGTCCTTGAATTGCCAAAAGAGAATAATTTTCAGATAAATTTTTCATTTCTGCATCAAATGAATTGTGAGAAGAAATCCAATCCCAATCCTTGTCAATATTCGAAGCGTTTACAACAAGTAAATATTCTTCTTCTTTTATTTTATAAATAATTAAGTCGTCAACAATTCCACCTTTTCCATTCGGCATGCAGCTATATTGAGCTCTTCCAATCGTTAGCGTCGAAGCATCATTTGAGGATATTTTTTGAATTAAATCAAGCGATCCGGCCCCTGAAATTAAAAACTCACCCATATGGGATACATCGAAAACACCAACGCCTTCTCTTACTGTTTGATGTTCTGCATTGACACCCTCATATTGAACAGGCATGTTGTATCCAGCAAATGGAACCATCTTAGCACCCAAGTCAGTATGTATGTCGTTTAACGCTGTTAATTTCATAGTTCTATTTTTTTTGATAAAAGTAATATTATTGTATAAAAAGAATAATAATTTATACCTTATTTATTGTCATTAATTCTGATAGCTGTTTTCCAACGAGACTTCCAATTGCAACTCCCATTCCCCCCAGTCTTACTCCGCAATATAAATTAGGTAGACATTCTTTAATTATTGGTTTTTTTGTTTTTCCAACAGCCATTATACCAGCCCATTGATGATCCAGTTCGAAAGGTGTGTTGGGTAAAACAATGTCCTTCAAAATTTGATTTAATCTATGCGTGATTTTAGTAGAGTTTTCAAGTTTTGTAGTTGTTTCTCCTTCAAAATCTATATTTCTACCTCCACCCAGGAGTATTCGGTTATCAATATTTCTGAAGTAATAATATCCTTGCTCAAAATGAAAAGTTCCTTCTAGTTTCAGTCTTTTTATTGGTTTAGTTATTAGCACTTGAGCTCGAGCGGGAAGAATATCTTCATTCGGCAAAAATCTTTTGGAAAATCCATTTGTGCAAAGCGCAACTTTAGCAGCTTTAATTTCTCCCGAAGATGTGCTTATTATAATGTTACCATCTTGATTATTAATCTCTTCCGCTTCGATTCCGAAAAGCATATGAATGGAAGCATTGACTGCTTTTTTATAAAATGCTTCATTCATTGATGCAGTATCTATTTGCCCCTCTAGTCTGTTTTTTATACTAGTTTTAATTTTATTGAATCCAAATTTCGATTTGATATTGGATTCAATTGAATAAACATCTTTTTCGCCTGTTATTTTTTCAATCTGGGCATTTAGATACGGTAAATTTTCTTTTGTTTTTAAGAATAACGGGTCTTGATCATTGGAAATTAAATCCCAAGAACCGTTAATTTGTAATTTAAGATTATCATCACCTATTAATTCCCTCAATTGCATTAATCCTTTCCATCTTAATTCTACGGTATCCCAAACTTTTTTTTCAGGCATTGATTCTAAGTCATCCATAAGTTCTGTAGCACTTCCAAAACATGCAAATCCCGCATTCTTTGAGCTAGCTCCAGATGGAAGGTAACCCCTCTCAATAATTACAATTTTTGAATTTGGATGAAGCGCTCTCAAATTAATTGCGGTGCTGTATCCAACTATTCCGGCACCAATAATTAGAAAATCAATCTTATCGAAGAATGTTTTTCGCTCCCAATAACTTAATTTTTCAACGTTTAGCATGGTTCTTGAATGCATTTATTTGAACTATTTTAACCATATTTGTAATATAAATTCAACCAAATTTAAACCTTTTCTGTAACTCGTTGTACAGATCTTCGTTTAAACCGTAGAATATGAAGTTTTTTATCTTCTTTTTATTATTGTGCATCTCTGTTACCTCTTGGTCTCAGGATGATTTAATATTCTTATATAAAGGGAATGTTGAAAATTCAGATTTAGGAAAAAAAGAAAGTGGCGTTACAATATCTTTTATTCAATCTGGATCAACTCTGTTTACTGCTACTTCTAACTCTAGTGGGAGGTATACATTAAAAGGCGGAGCTAATTATAAGATTCCATTTGTTATTGCATTTTCAAAAGGTGGTTTAGTTACAAAAAAAGTTGCATTTGATTTTTCTAGAATGCATGAAGAGGATATACCTCCAACTCCTGAGTTTAAGCCGATGGACGCGTTGGACATGGTCTTGTTTAAAGAAAGAGAAAATGTAGACTTTTCCTTTTTAGCAAATGAACCAGTCGCAAAGATTGATTGGGATACAAGGCAAATGACACCTCGTCTAGATCAAAACTTAGTTGATGAAATGAAACTTAAAATCTTAAAACTATTGGCAGACGCTGATAAGGACAAGGCAGAGGCAGAGATTAATTATCAAAAAGCAATTACCGAAGCAGACAATCTTTTTACTGAGGAAAGCTATGAAGCATCATTAGCTAAATATGAAGAGGCTCTAGGATATAAGCCAGCTGAGGAGTATCCAGCTGATAAAATTATTGAATTAGACGCTTTGATACAAGCCCAAAAAGCAGCTGATTTAAAGGATAAACAGGAAAATGAAATCTATTATAATTTAATTGCTGAAGCAGATAATTTGCGTGATCAAGATAAGTTAGAACAAGCAGTGACTAAATATCAAGAAGCTTTAACTAAAAAAGAGGAACAATATCCGAAAGATCAAATTGTCGCATTAAATAAAAGAATAGAAGATCTTAAAAAAGAAGCTGAAAATCAAGCGAAATATGATTCAGCAATTCTTAAAGGTGATGCATTCTTGGCTCAAAATAGCTTAAGGGCTGCAAAAGATAAATTCTCAGAAGCACAAAGTTTAAAACCTTCTGAAAACTACCCTATTGAGAAGCTAAAAGAAATTGAAGATAAACTTAAGGCTCAAGAAGACATTGAGGCAAACAAGAAAAAGTATGACGAGGCATTGGCTGCTGCAGATTCTTTTTTTGGTGCCGAGAAATTTGAGGAGGCAAAAGCAAAATATGAAGAAGCGCTTTCTTTCGAAAGTTCTTCCACTTATGCGAAGGACCAAATTGGGTTGTGTGAAGATAAATTAAATGAATTGGCGGCGGCTAATGAACTGTCCGAACAAATTGATCTATTGATTGAAGAGGGTAATGCTTTTGTTAGCTCTGAAAATTGGGAGGAAGCAAAGAACAAATTTAATGAAGTCTTGACACTTGATTCTGTCAACCAGGATGCAATTCAAAAATTAGTATTTATCGAAGCAGAAATACTCAAAGCAAAAGAATTGGCTGAACAGAATGCATTGGAATTGAAAATGAAAGAAAGTTATGATGCAGCAATTACAGCAGCCGATAATGCTTTCAACACAGCGAATTGGGATGAGGCATCTGCGAAATATCGTGAAGCTTTGATCATTGATGATACACAGTCCTACCCTTCAGATAGATTGTCTTTAATTGAAGAGAAAATAGCAGAAGAAAAAGCAAAAGCTGATCAAGAAGCAGCTGCTTTGGCGAAGCAAGAAAGTTATGATGCTGCAATTGTAGCGGCAGATAACGCTTTCGAACAAGCAAATTGGGAAGAAGCTTCAGCGAAGTACCGTGAAGCTATAACTATTGATGAAACACAATCATACCCTTCAGATAGATTGTCTTTAATTGAGGAGAAGATAGCAGAAGAAAAAGCAAATGCTGATCAAGAAGCGGCTGCTTTGGCGAAAAAAGAGAGTTATGATGCAGCAATTGTAGCGGCAGATAATGCTTTCAACACAGCCAATTGGGAAGAAGCTTCAGCAAAGTATCGTGAAGCTTTAGCTATTGATGATACACAATCATACCCTTCTGAGCGATTGTCCTTAATTGAAGAGAAAATAGCAGAAGAGGATGCCTTGAAAAACACAGAAGAATCATATAGTCAACTATTATCGGAAGCGGAATCATTCGTCAATTCAAAATCATTCGAAAAGGCGATTGCTAATCTAGAGCAGGCTCAGATATTAAAGGTAGATGAGAGTTTTCCAGCAAAAAGAATAGCTGAGATTAAAATATATATAGAAGAAGCGAAGCTATCGGAAAAAGAGAATATAAAATATCAAAAATTAATGGATGAAGGTGATGCCTTAGTTTCAAGCCAAGATTATCTTCAAGCAATTACGAAGTATAATGAAGCATTGTCTGTAAAGCCTTCAGAGCAAGAGCCAGTGGATAAAGCAGCAGAAGCTGAACGGTTAGAAAAAGCATCAAATAGTGACGCAGACAAACAATACGAAAAAATAATTAGCCTTGCTCGAAAAAAAATGGATGAAGCGGATTATCCAAAAGCTATCGAATTGCTAAATAGAGCAAAAGGAAGGCCTTCCGACCCTCGACCGGATGACATGCTTGCAGAAATTAAATTATTGAAATTAAAAGACGCTCAATTTAATGAATTGATTGACCAAGGTGATGCATTGGGAGAATTAAAAAAGTATGATGAAGCTATACTGAAGTTTGAAGAATCTGGAAGGTTGAAGTCTGAGTCTGCAATCCCTTCTGCTAAAATTGAGGAAATGAAAGCTTTGAAAGATGCATTTGCTTCAGAAGCGCAAAGAGATGAGCTTTACAATAGCTATATGGATAAAGGTTCATATAACCTGGATAAAGAAGAATATGATCAAGCCCTTTCTAATTATCAGAACGCATTGAATGTAAAAGATAATGATGTTAATGCCTTGGCTAAAATTAATGAGATTCAGCAAATATTAGATAATCTTTTAAATCAAAAAACAGCTCAGATTGAATTGCAAAATAAGTTTGATGCTTTTATAGTTGAAGCTGATAGAGCATTTGCTAATACTGATTATACTCCTGCAATTGAAAATTATGAGGCAGCATTATTATTGAAGCCAGGGAATACTTATGTGCAAGGCCAAATTGATGAAAGTAAGAGACAAATTGGAGTTCTAGAGATTATAGCGGAAGAGAAGGCATACACTGATTTGATTTCACAAGCTGATAGTAGTTTTGATAATGAAGATTATGAAGTTGCTAAATCCACTTACGAGGAAGCTCTATTGATAAAAACGAATGATGTTTATCCTGCAAACAGGTTGAGAGAAATTGAATTAATTCAAAATCCGGTTACAATAAATGGGGCAGAATTAGAAGACTTAGGCGACCCTTTCGACAGTTCAATCATGGATGGAGCGTTTATTTTAGCAAAAGCCGATGCAGAAAGGAAATCATTAAAAAAGACAAGAATCGAAGATCAACTTGATGATATTCAAGATGATTATACTTCTATGTCTTCAGATAATATAAATGATGCTTACGGTACGTCAAATGATATTTATGAAGTGTATAAGTTGATTTCAGTTGAAGCAGGAGAGGAGGTTTTGGGACAGCGAGAATTAGCTGATAGATTGCGGATTGCAAAAATGAAGATTGAGAATGAAGAGTCAATGAATTCGATATATGAAAATGCAACGAGTATCAATGATCAGATGACGCTTTATGATATAGATGAAAAATCCAGTTTAGTTTATGGAGAAAACACAAAAGACCAACAAGATTTGGCCGAGACACTCCGCAGAGCGAAGCAAGAATTAGAAAACGAAGTTTCATCAGATTCTTATAAGGACAATGATAAAAATTTAAATGACCAATTGAGTCTATATGAAATTGGCGAAAAGAATGAGTTAATCTATGGGGAGAATGATTTGGTTCAGCAAGAATTAGCAGAAACATTGAGAAGGGCTAAGCTGGAATTAGAAAACGAAGTTTCATCCGATTCTTATAAAGACAATGATAAAAATCTAAATGATCAATTGAGGCTATATGAAATTGGTGAAAAGAATGAGTTAATCTATGGAGAGAATGATTTGGTTCAACAAGAATTAGCAGAAACATTGAGAAGAGCTAAGCTGGAATTAGATAATGAAGTTTCCGCCGATTTTTATACCGATAATGGAAAAAATTTAAATGATCAATTGAGTCTTTATGACATCAATGAAAAATCTGCTATAGAATATGGAGAAAAGCAAGCTGTTTATTCTGAGAATACTGATGTAATGAACCAATATAATACTTCTGCCGCTAAAGCAAGAAGTGAGGGTGCTCTTGCGGATTATAGTGATAACGTTAGCAGTGACCAAGAGTTAATTGGAATTCGTTCAAAGTTTAGTGATGGTGTGGTGCAGCGTAATAAGGAAAAATCTGTGTCAGCGGAACAAATTTCTGAGGTGTCTGTTAAGGCAAGTGACGTTCAATCTAAATTGGATTCAGAAAATACATCGGAAATTCTAAATGACCAAGTTACTCTTGATCAAATTGAAAAATCTGCAGAAGACCAGGCTAAAATTGAAAGCGAATTATTAGAATTTAACTCTGAAGTGCTTAAGAAAAGTAAATTTGAATTGGCTGAGGCACTCGATAATGAGATGTTTAATGAGGGTGAAAAGTACAGAGATTCTAAATCGGCAATTAATGAGGGGACGAAATTAAATGGTGAGATAGTTGAAATTGCGAAAGAAGCGCATGATAGAAAAGTAGCTTATGTTCAAGATGTTGGCAATATGGCTAGAGTTCAGGATGCAGATGCTATAGAGGGAGATAAGGAAGCTAGAATGCTTGCAGAAAGAGAAATTCATGATAGTTATGAGAAAACATCTGAAAAATCAAAAGAAGAGGAAGAGATAAGCAAAGAAAATTCTACAGCTATGACTGAACTTGATCGTACCGAAAAAGCTAGTCGTTCAGCAGATTTAATTGGGCAAACAGATAAACATTATGGTGCTCAAGCAAATTTGAATAAAGTTTCAAATGCTCCTGAGAAAAAACCAACGATTAAAAATTCATTAGGAGAAGAGTACCCTGAAGGGGTTTCTCAAGAGTCTTTCACGAGAAGCGATAATAATGGTTTGGTTACTACTATCATCACAAGAAGAATCGTTGTAATTGACGGTCATGCTGATGTATATGTTAGAACACAGTCCATGCATGGTATTACATATAGTAAAAACGGAAAACCAAGTTTATCAAATGTTTGGAGTAAAGACACACAAGGCCCTCATTTGGAGCGTCATTTCTAGTATTTTAATACTTACTTCCTGTGCCGAAGATCTTGAGGATAATTTAATGAATCAACATTTTATTGGTGAAACTCAAGGGACAACCTACAGCATCATACTTGTTGGTGAGGGAGAACCAATAACTAAATTGGAAATTGATTCATTATTGAATGAATTTGATTTATCTCTTTCTACCTATATTGATGAATCTGTAATTTCAAAATTGAACGCCTCTAGCGGCAGTTTTTCCGTTATTGATCAATCTCGTTTTTTTAAAGATTGTTATCTTAAAAGCCAGCATGTTTTTTCTTTAACGAACGGCGAATTTGATCCTTCTGTCTTTCCTCTGGTGAAAGGCTGGGGTTTTATGAGTAATATAGAGTCTCCTTTAAGTCAGAATAGTGTTGATTCAATATTAAATTTTGTATCATTCTCAGATAATGTGCATCATTCAATTAAATTTGAGGGAGATAGTATTCATCTTAAAAAGTTTCATGATAATTTTAAGCTTGACTTTAACGCAATTGCTCAGGGGCAATCAGTTGATGTCATCTGGGAGTTTTTGAAGAATAAAGGGTATGACAACTTTTATGTTGAAATTGGAGGGGAATTGCGCACAAGAGGTATTAATAGGGAAGGAGTAGCCTGGAAAGTAGGTGTAGATTCTCCTCAAGAGGGTAAAGTTGAACGAGTACTCGATAATGTGTTGAACCTGAATGACAATGCAGTTGCTACAAGCGGAAATTACAGAAAATTCTATGAAGTTGATGGTGTTAAGTATTCACATACCTTAAGTCCCAAGACAGGGTTTCCTGTGCGCCATTCTCTTTTAAGTGCCACTGTTATAGCAAAAACTTGTGCTGAAGCAGATGCTTATGCTACTGCTTTTATGGTGATGGGGCTAGAAAAAACGCTAAGCTTCATTCGAGAAAACCCTTCGGAAAAGCTTGAAGTATACCTTCTGTATTCAGGTGAGGATGGAGAGATTGAACGCTCAATGTCAAAAGGGTTTAGAGAATATTGCTCTTATTGATTTTAGTTTATCTTTCATGGGTTTTCATCACATTAATGTGTGTAACATTTTTCGGTAACTTTTGTATGGTAGTTCTTATTACGTAATTTGTTCCAAAGAAATAAAAAATGAAAAACAGCCGATTAATTAGAATCATTATTTTAATTATAATGATAGTCATTGGAGGAATCATTATCAATTACTACTGGAGAAATGATTCGCTTGACAGTATGGTGAGTGTACCCATGGGTATTTTGATTTGGACCTTTGCTTATATTTTGTGCCAAATTGGAAAACGATTTTTCTTCAAGAAAAGGAATTGGTGGGATTGGCTTTATTATATAGGGTTGGTTGTGATTATTCTGCCACGATCATTAGCTACACCGGATAATTTGAGTTCATTTCAACTGATAACTGATATGGGAATTCTATTCTTGTTGATTCCAGTTTTGTTTGACGGGAAACAATTGTTAGATGAAAATAAATCTGGAACTAAGAATAATTAATTGTCATAAGAGAAAGAATGGAGCGTAAAAAAAAGGTTCACTTTATTGCAATCGGAGGAAGTGCAATGCATAATTTGGCAATAGCACTTAGTCGAAAAGGAATGCTAGTTACTGGTTCGGATGATCAAATATTTGAACCGTCAAAGTCTCGCTTAGCAAAAGAAGAAATTCTGCCGGACACTATTGGATGGAATCAGAATAATATCACAACAGACTTGGAAGCTGTAATTCTTGGGATGCATGCAAGAATAGATAACCCTGAATTGATAAAGGCCAAAGAATTAAACATTCCAATATACTCTTACCCAGAGTATCTGTATGAACAAAGTAAGAATAAAAAAAGAGTTGTAATTGGAGGTTCTCACGGTAAAACGACAATTACCTCAATGATTCTTCATGCTGTTAATGAACTAGATATTGATGTTGATTATATGGTTGGTGCCCAATTGGAAGGCTACGACTGTATGGTTAAGTTAACCGATGAAGCTGAAATAATGATTTTAGAAGGAGATGAATACCTAAGTTCACCGATAGATCGGAGACCAAAGTTTCATCTATATAAACCTGATGTAGCCATTATTAGTGGAATTGCGTGGGATCATATTAATGTATTTCCAACCTTTGAAAATTACGTACTACAGTTTGATTTATTTTGTTCATGTATAGTTGATAATGGAGCGTTAATTTATAACACGGAGGATTCTGAAGTTAATTCATTAGGAGAGAAATATTCAGATAGGCTTAAGACAGTTCCCTATAATACACCTTATTATGATGTAACTCCAACTGGAACGAATTTAAAATTTGATGGAGAAGTGTATCCATTACAAATATTTGGAGGGCATAACCTTCAGAATTTAATGGGAGCCATGAATATTTCAAAAGAAATAGGAATTGATTCACATACTTTCTTCAAAGCAATGAAGAATTTTACGGGGGCTGGTAAGAGACTAGAGAAGATAATTGAGAATGATTCTTTTGTGATGTATAAAGATTTTGCTCATTCGCCGTCAAAATTAAAAGCAACAACTACAGCTGTTAAAGAGCAATATGAAAGTAGAGAGGTTGTGGCTTGCATGGAGTTGCATACCTTTTCTTCATTGAAAAAAGAATTTTTACCTCAGTATAAAAATGCGATGGATGCGGCAGATATAGCCGTTGTGTATTACAGTCCAGAAGTTGTGAAGCACAAAAAACTGGAAGCCATTTCAAAAGAGATTGTTGAAAGTGGCTTTGGAGGAAAAGTTGTTGTGATGAATAAGACCGAAGAAGTACTCGATTTTATTCATGCTCGCTCATGGAAGAACACGGCCTTGTTAATGATGTCCTCTGGAAATTTTGATGGTATAGATTACCAACAGTTAGGAGAAGAATTATCGAATAAAGTATAGATTAATTCAGTTGTGCTTGATATGTTGCTCTAACACCTTTAGCCCAATTCTCAATTAATCCTTTTTGCTCTTCGGTCAGAATAGCATCCTTATGCGTCCAGGTGTATGATTTGAGAGGCATGAAATTACTTTCAATAGTTTCTATGACTTCATGAATTTTATGGTCTTTCATTTCAATTGAATAGGTGTCCCAATTAGAAATGTTGAAGTGTTTTTTACCTTCTTTTACATGTTTGTCCATCCAATAATTTAGTGGTGTAATATTATTATACCATGGATATTCAGTATGATTACTATGGCAATCAAGACAAGAGCTTTCCAGGATGGAAAGAACTTCCTTTGAAGGTTGAGTTTCCGAAATAAAACTATCGAATGTTGAAATATCCACGTTGTTCTTTTCGGGTCCAAAAAATTGAGCTATTGCAAATGCAAGTAAAATTGAAATGAGAATTTTTTTCATAGAATATCTAATCTTCTTTAAGGTATTTTCGATCTACTACAAATGTAGCAAATGGAAGTAATGATGCACCAAGTGCTAATAAAATTTTCATAATTGACCAGTTCTTCTTGTTTGCATAAAAGACAACCCATAGGCAGTACATGATGAAAAGTACACCATGCGCCATTCCAACAAATTTGTTTGGTCCACCAATACCAACGATATATTTTAGTGGCATAGTAATACCAAAGAGCATTAAATAGGAAACTCCTTCAATAATAGCCAATAGTCTTAGCTGTCCGAGTGTTGTTTTTAAATTCATTCTTCTAATTGCTTTTTAAGTTTCTTTTTCAATATTTTTAAATCATCTCGCAAGCGCGCGGCCTCAATAAAATCTAAATCTTTGGCTGCTTTTTCCATTTGCTTTTGAGTGTATTTTACTGATTTTTGTAATTGATCCAAATCGAGATATTCAACCGTTGATTCAGCTGCTAAAGAAATCGATGCGTTTGAACTATATGGGTTGTTTACATCAATTTCGGGTTCAATTTCTGAATTAAAATTCTTTTTGTTCGCTTTGTTTAGAGCAGTTGGAATCATGCCGTGCTCTTTATTGTATTCTTCTTGTATTGTTCTTCTTCTAGTAGTTTCATCAATGGTTTTTTGCATTGACTTTGTTATTTTATCAGCATACATGATCACCATGCCATTGACATTTCTGGCCGCTCTTCCAACGGTTTGAACGAGCGAACGTTCATTTCGTAAAAATCCTTCTTTATCTGCATCAATTATCGCAACCAACGAAACTTCAGGTAAATCAAGTCCTTCACGAAGTAAATTAACACCAATTAATACATGAAACTCACCCAATCGCAATTTTCGTAGAATCTCAACTCTATCTAAAGTGTCTACTTCAGAGTGAATGTATTGACAAAGAATTCCAAGCCGATCTAAATACTTCTGAAGTTCTTCCGCCATTCTTTTGGTTAAGGTCGTGACCAATGTTCGCTCGTCTACCGCAATTCGCTTATGAATTTCTTCAATAAGATTGTCTATTTGATTTACACTCGATCGAACTTCAATGATTGGGTCAAGTAAGCCAGTAGGACGAATGACTTGTTGAACAACGATTCCCTCAGATTTTTCCAATTCGTAGTCTGCAGGTGTTGCCGATATATATAAGGTTTGGGTCATTAATGATTCAAACTCTTCAAACTTTAAAGGACGATTGTCCATCGCTGACTGCAGGCGAAATCCAAAATCAACCAGGTTTAGCTTTCGAGCTCTATCTCCACCATACATAGCTCTAATTTGAGGCAATGTAACGTGGCTTTCATCAACAACCATGATGAAGTCTTCAGGGAAGTAATCTAACAAACAGAATGGCCGTTGTCCAGGAAGTCGTTCGTCAAAATAACGCGAGTAATTTTCAATCCCAGAACAGTATCCAAGTTCACGAATCATTTCCAAATCGTAAGATATTCTTTCTTGGAGACGATTCGCCTCTTCAATTTTACCAGCCTTTTTGAACTGATCCACTTGAATTACCATATCTTCTCCAATCAAGTCAATGGCTTTTTTGGTTGTGTCAGGGCTGGTCACAAAGATGTTGGCAGGATAAATACTAATTTCTTCAAAAGTTTCTAATTTGTCATTTGTTTCGGGATTAATCGAAGAGATCGCATCAATTTCATCTCCGAAATATTCAATTCTTATCGCGTAATCTGCATAAGCCAAGTAAATATCTACAGTATCACCCTTCACTCTAAATGTTCCTCGATCAAAATCTTCAACACACCTTGAGTAAAGATTCTCTACTAATTTGAATAAAAACTTATTTCGAGAAAGTAATTGTCCTTTCTTGATGTGCAGAATACTTTTTGCAAATTCTACGGGGTTACCAATCCCATATATGCAAGAGACTGATGCAACAACAATTACATCTCTTCTTCCAGATAATAGAGATGAGGTTGCTGATAATCTAAGCTTTTCGATTTCGTCATTGATGGCCAAATCTTTTTCGATATAAGTTCCAGTAACAGGCAGGTAAGCTTCGGGCTGATAGTAATCATAATATGAAACAAAATATTCTACGGCATTGTTTGGAAAGAATTGTTTGAATTCTCCATAAAGTTGTGCCGCTAGTGTTTTGTTGTGGGATAAAATTAAGGTAGGCCGGTTTGTTTCTTTGATAACATTCGCGACAGTAAATGTTTTACCGCTCCCTGTAACGCCTAGAAGTGTTTGGAATGGACTGTTGTTGTTAACTCCTTCTACAAGATCTTTTATAGCTCTAGGTTGATCACCTGTTGGCTCAAAGTCTGAAACAAGTTGAAAGTCCATAGAAATTGTTTTAGTGTAAAAATAGAAAATTTGAATGGAAGGATGCGCTGTTCCTTGAATGGCTTTGAATTTAATTTGTGAGATTTAGTGTTTCTTTTTTACTTAACTTTGTGAGAAATTGAAACACAAGACGAATGGCAAGTAAAAGAATATTAAAGAGAAATGTTAATACAATGATTTTTGACGTTGTTGAAGAATGTTTTACTGTTCAGTTAATGGATGATAGAAAAATGGACGCAACTGAAAAGCTTATTGATGAAGCAGCGGATTTTCAGGATGAAATTTTGACTAAAATCAATGCAGCAAAAAACAAAGCAGATTTCAAAAGTTTACATGAAAATATCAACGCAAAACATGTTGATTTTGTTCAAAAATTGAATGGATTGAATAAATAAAATTATTAAATGTATTTTTAAGCGTTCTATAAAAATATAGGACGCTTTTTTTATGCAAAATAATTTCATTAAAAAAACAGTAGCTTCTCTAGGGTTCATAGGTTTCTTGCTTATTCTGTATTTGGGGAAGTCTAGTGATGCAGCTACTTTTTGGTATTCTATTGCAATTGCCGGATTGATGGTTTTGTTTTGGCTGTTTGAAGTGCTTCCAATTTATGTGACAGCCATGTTTCCATTGGTTATGACTGTTCCTCTGGGTGTTTTAGAATCTTCAGATTTATCGGCTGCTTATGGCCATAAGTATATTTACTTATTTCTAGGCGGCTTTATTTTGTCACTAGCTTTAGAGAAGTGGGATGTGCATAAGCAAATTGCAGAAGCAATTATCCGTCTTGTGGGTACTTCAAAAGCCAGGATTTTATTAGGGTTCCTTTTGAGTACAGGTCTTTTAAGTATGTGGATTTCTAATACTGCTACTGCGCTTATGATGTTGCCAATGGCTTTGGCTGTTTTGTCTAAGGTAGAGAAGGAGGGAGAGTCTAAATTTTCTGTTTTCCTTTTATTATCCGTTGCTTATGGAGCTAGTGTCGGCGGGATAGCCACTTTGGTTGGGTCGCCACCGAATGTGTTAATGGCTGGTATTCTTGAAACAAATTATGGTATTTCAATAGACTTCTTTGATTGGATGAGCATAGGCTTGCCATTGAGTTTGATTATGTTAGCTGTGGTTTATCTCTTCTTTTATTGGCGTTTGGGCTCAGAAAGAAAAGAGCAATTAGCGGAAGTTCATGAGGTGCGCAAGCCATGGACAACGAATCAAATTCGTGTGGTCATTTTATTTTCTGCAATTGTGATTTTGTGGTCGTTTAGAATGCCGGTTACAAAATTTACAGGATTTAGTTATACTGATGAAGGGGTAGCTGTATTGGGTGCGATTATTTTGTTTTTCTTGCCAGGTTCTGAAAAAAACACGAGATTATTAAAGTGGGAAGACACTAAAAATTTGCCTTGGGGTATTTTAATTTTATTTGGAGGGGGAATGGCCTTGGCAAAAATGTTAGAACTCAATGGTGTAATCTCTGAATTGACAGTTGTTTTTGAAGCTCATCGTGAGGCATCGTTAATTGTGTTGCTGGCTGTATTAGTGACCATAGCTATTTTTGGAACTGAGATTATGTCAAATATGGCCCTGGTTTCTGTTTTTGTTCCAGTTGTTGCTCAATTTGCTTTGCAAACAGACTATACCATTTTACAGTTGTGCATGCCAATTACAATGGCGGCAAGTTGTGCGTTCATGCTTCCAGTGGGAACGCCTCCAAATGCCATTGTTTTCTCTTCTGGAAAACTGAAGATTGCACAAATGGCAAAAACAGGTTTTGTTCTGAACTTAATTGCAGTGCTAATTGTAATTGCTGTAAGTCTAATTCTCGTATAATTGATTTATATTTTATTCTTCTAAATTATTGTCTTAACTTCAGTTAGTAAGTATTTTGGTTATGGCTAAATTAGTTTTATTTCTTATTCTAATGTTTCCTGTTGAATTTTCAAATTCTTCAGATAAAAAGGTATATGTGTGTATTTCACCGAATGAAAAAGTATACCACTATGATAAGGGTTGTGCTTCTTTGTTGCGTTGTAAACAAGATATAATTGAAATACCTAAGTTAGATGCTATTGGTAAATATAAGCGAGTACTTTGTGGTGATGAATGATGAAAATTCCATTCTGGAATTCTGACTTGAGGGATATTACATAAAAAAAGCCTGTGAGATTAATCTCACAGGCTTTTTTTATGTAATAGTATTTCGTTTACTTAGAAAAAGGCACTAGTATTTTAACCTCAACTTTGTTGTCTTCTCTTTTTTCCCTTAACTCAATTCCAAAGTCAGATGAGTATATTTCAGTGCTAAAAACTAGACTTCCATCTTCTTCAGTTATGATAAATTCAACATCGTTGCTGATTTCTTTAATTGTTAATGATCCTTTTGTAATTAGTTGATCATCTTTGATTTCAAGACCAGTGCTTTGGAAAAGCATCTTAGGGTATTTTTCAACATCAAAAAAGTCAGCACTCATTAAGTGTTCGTCCCGCCCTTTATTTTCTGTAGAAAGACTAGCTACATTTGCAGATCCCATTACGACAGACTTTGATAGCGCATCTCGATTGATAGAGATGGATGCTGTAATATTTGTTAGTGTTCCCTCTGTCTTCTTGGCTAAAAAGTTAAATGAAACAGTTGCATCATCTGTTTTAATGGCGTGATTTTGAGAGAAGCCTATGGAGTATAAAGCAAAAGAAAGTATTAGTAATATATTTTTCATGATTGATTTTTTTTCTAAGATACTTAATTGATTGTGAATGGAATTTATTTTAACATTTTATTAATTGACACTTCGATTATCCCTTGACTTATCATTTGATATAGTTGATTGACAAAGTCAATTTTTAGTATCAATCAAAATTAAAAATCGAAAGGCCCATTTATATTTTATTGTATATTCCTTAAAGCCGGCGATTTCAAAAATGTGAATAAGTTCTTTTTTCTTAAAGGCTCTTGCTATCGCAGTTAAGCCATCTTGTTTTACAATTTTAGAGAAAGGTAGAAAGATAGAACCAATCTTATATAGGAAGTAGGCAAGGGAGGTTCGTCGTAATTCGCTAAAAATTATTTTAGTGGTTATATTTTTTTTAGATTTCTTTAAAAAATCAGCTGTTTGCTGATCTGAAAAATGATACATGAAATGGCTGCTTATAAGAATGTCACAATTGGGAAGAATGAATTGAGAATCTAGAATGTCAGCTTGTAAGTATTCGATATCTCGACTTGAATTGTTCTGCTGTTTTGCGAATTCTAAAATGTGTCTGTTCGCATCTATTCCTATTAACTCAATAGACCTGTTATTACTTTTGCACCAGTTTGAAATAGCCCTCAGGTTATCTCCACCGCCGCATCCTAAATCAATTATTTTAAGTGCTTTATCGGTGTAGAGGATTTCTTTTTTTACAGCATTAAATGTTGATGAGGTGTTCCCTAAGTATTTGTTGATGATAGATAGTCCGCTCAGCGTTTTGTTAAGGTCTTCTCCTGATAACTCAAGGTTATCCATTTGTTCTTTTTCAAAACTTCTTTTATCTAGCATTTACTCAGCTTCTTTCTTAAAAATGAGTTGATAAACTTTGCCCGAAATCCAATTGCCAGCAGGGTAGTACAAGGCAAAGAATAATGCCATACCTAAACTGAAATTACGGGAAGTAAAAAACTGATCTAAAAGGTTGTCTGGGTAGGCATATGAGCTTTGCATGGCGTATCCGCCAAACTCTAATAATCCCATAGTGATTAATCCATAAGCATATTGAGCATGGAACGGTAATTTTCGAAGTAAAAGTGAAATAGGAACCATGTAGAATACATAGACAGTGATTACCTGCCACCAATAGGTGAATTTTGCTATTTCTACAATTTGACCAAATTCATTCATCCCCATTCCCCAAACGAAATAGATGATGATGTAAATGAGAATTAATCTCTTGTCTACATTTAACTTTTGTTTCGCGTATTCAATAAATTCGTTCATTTTATTTAATTTTTTAAAATAGAATAAGCACCAAAATTTCCATGGTGCGTTATGGAAAGAGAATTTTCTAGCCCTTTGTTTTTGAAATAGATGTGGGGTACACCGTCTTTTGTTTTAAGAATCTTCAGCTCTTCAGGGTTTAGATTCTGACTTTTTGAAAAATCAGTAATAATTTTCTGATAGATAAATTCACCATGTTGTTTATTTCTGTTTTCGGGAAGTTTAAATATGTTGTTGCTAATATCCAAGTCACTCATTATTGCAGAACTGAAAATATAATTAGAATTGATTGAAGTGCTCGTTTTTAACTTTAATAAATCAATTTTAACCTCACCGTTTATTCTAGAATTCAATTTGCATTCAATTTTTGTTGGAGTAAAAAACGGATTTCCGCCTGTTTGGATAAATACTTTGTACGCACTTTCTTTCATGCTCCATAATCTCCAAACAGAAGTAAAAGGATCTAAAGAGTTGGATATAATATCCAGCTCATCAGTTGTAAATATTTTTTCCAAAAAACGGGGCCGTTTCCAATTTGTAGAAAGCCTTGTTTCATTAATATCTATGATGTCGTTTCCCAACATTATTTTTCAGAAATCTTTGTTTTAATTACTTCTAAAGCAGCTTTTACACTTAGCATTTTATCCATTGAATCATTATCTAATTCAATGTCGTATTTGTCTTCTACGTCTAGAATTACATCTATTAGATTCGCTGAATTTATCTTCAGGTCAGTTATGAAATTAGTGTCCTCATGCAAATTTTCAAAAGCTTCTTCGTCTTGAATGTATGGTTTAACTATTTCTTTTAACTCACTGATCATTTGTGCTTTATCGCTCATTTTTGTTTGTATTTTTTAAATATTATACAGCCGTTTACATCACCAAAGCCAAAACTAGCTTTTGCTACAATGTTAACCTCTTGCTCGATTACACTCTGAGGTATTTTGTATTCAGAAATTAAGGCTGTTATTTGTTCGTTTAGATCTTCACAATTAATATTTGGGAAGATGAAATTGTGGTGAATTTGCAAAACACTTGCAACACTTTCTATAGCTCCTGAAGCCGATAGGCAATGTCCCACCATTGACTTTAAAGAGTTGATATAAGGGAAATCACTTCCTTTTAAATTTAAAGCTTTAGACCAGTTGTCTATTTCGGTAAAGTCTTTACTCGTAGCCGTTAAATGGCCGTTAATGGCATCAATGTCTTTCGCTTCTATGTTTGAATTTACAACTGCATTTTTAATACAACGTTGCACAGCTTCAGAGTTAGGAGCCGTCATGCTTCCTTCATTTCGTTGCCCTCCAGAATTTACTTCTCCTCCCAATATTTCTGCGTATATTTTTGCGCCTCGTTGTAATGCACTTTCTAACGATTCTATCACCATTGCACCAGCGCCACTTCCCGGTACAAAACCAGATGCAGAAGCACTCATTGGTCTAGATCCTGTTTCGGGTGATTCATTGTGTTTGTATGTTAAAACACGCATAGCATCAAACCCTCCCCATAAATAGGGGCCATGGTCACTTGTACTGCCTACAATCATTCGCTTTGCGCGTCCTGCCTTAATTCTATCGTAGCCCATAAGTATAGCTTCTGTGCCAGTCGTGCAGGCAGACGAGTTAGTGCTTACCTGATTGCCTAAGCCAATTATTCCTGCTAAATAGGCACTTACACCACTTGCCATAGTTTGTGACACTACAGTGCTTCCTAGACGCCTTACTTTATTATCGTCTAATTTGTAAATGGCTTCTCTGAATTTTTCAACACCTGATGTGCCTGTTCCGAATATGGTTCCACTGTCGAAGTCTGTATTTTCAGTTACCGTAAGTCCAGCGTCTTTCCAAGCATCCATTCCTGCCATACAGCCATAAAGGATACCTGAGCTATTGAAGTTTTTTAGTTGAAGTTCTGTAAAGTAGTCTCGTTTTAATCCTTCAGAAACTTTAGGAATACCTCCAATACAGCAAGAAAAGCTTAGTTCTTTCAAAGCTTCATGATGTTCGATCCCAGAAGTTCCATTTTTTAGGGCTTCTGTGAAATTATCTAGTCCAACTCCATTGGGAGAGACTACACCTAGGCCAGTAATTACAACTCTTTTATCCATATTATTCTTGCATCATTCCCGCTATTTTTCCTCTGCAGACCAACTCTCCGATTTCATTGAACATTTCTACTTTACACTTTAGTTTGTTGAATCTAAAATATTCTTTTTGACTTTTCACAATAACTTTCTCCGATGGAAAAACAGGTTTAAAGAAATCGATTTCAGAAGAAGTTAAGGCAATTTTTATTTCACTTTCCGCATTACTTGATTTACTTAAAAGATAAATACCAAATGAAACCAATCCTATCTGAGCCATAGTCTCCGTTAAAATAACGCCAGGAGTAACTGGGTTGTTTTTAAAATGTCCTTTGTAAAAATCGCGAGTAGCTTTGTAAGTATACGATCCACTAATACCGTTTTCATCAACAGCTAAAATTTCATCCACAAAAAGAAACGGATGTTGGTAGGGGAGTTTTGCTATTATTTCTTCGTGTGCCATATTAACTTAAATGCTCTCCGCCATTAACAGGTAGTGTTACACCTGTAATCCACTTCGATTCTTCTTTGGTTAATAAATAGACCACATTGGCCACGTCTTCTGGGGTGGTAAGTCTTTTAGAGGGGTTACGTTTAATAGCGTATTCTCTTAATCTTTCATTGCCTGGAATCATTCTGAAAGCTGCTGTATCTGTAACTCCTGCTTCTATGCAATTTGCTTTAATCCCATACCGTGCAAATTCTAATGCTATGTTTCTTGAAATGGCCTCTAAAGCAACTTTAGCTGCAGAAACCGCTGCATAATTCCTCCATGCTTTTTTATTCCCTTCACTTGTAAAGCTTATGACTCGCGCATCTTCTGAGAAAAGTTTTTTATCAAAAATATGTTTTGTCCAATCGTAAAGACTAAACGCCATGTTCTCCATTGTAATGTGAAAATCATCGTTTTGTAATTCTCGATCTCCATTAGAAGTCATGGGTTTTAAATTCCCTTTAGCAATGCTGTGAACAAGGCATTTTACTTTACCATTTTCTAGCATTGCATGCTGTAGTTCAGTTAAAATGAATTCTCTGTTTCCGGGTTTTACGACATCTTTATTGAAATGTAATAGCTTCACTTTATTTGCCGATGCAATGGTTTCAAATTCTGCTTCAACAGATGCAACATCACTCTTTCGAGCACGATAAATCAAGGATAAATTCAACCCTTCTTTAGCGAGTTTTTTAGCCGTAGCTAAACCCAATCCACTTGATGCGCCTAGTATGATAGCCCATTCATTTTTATTTTCAAATTCTTTTACCATTTCAGTAATAATCTTTGTGCTGTAAATCCTGGTCCAAAGCTAAGCATCAGTCCAATATCTCCTTTCTTAACTCCTTCATCTATAAATCTTTCAAGTACGTATAGTACAGTAGCACTTGACATGTTTCCGTATTCCTTTAATACCGTTTTTGTAATTTCTATATTCTTTCCTAAAGAACCAAATAGTTCTTCTATTGTTTGTACGATTTTCTTTCCTCCTGGATGGAAAATAAGATGATCGACATCTTCAATGGACAAATCATTTCGTTCCAAAAAAGGGTGTACAAATTTCGGAAAGTGGGTAGCAATTGTTTCAGGGACTGCTTTATCTAAAACCATTTGAAGTCCTGTGTTTTTAAGTTCAAACCCCATCATATGTTCCGCATTGTAGAAATGATACATCGCTTCATCAATTATTTCTGGACCTTGTTCGTCTTCGTAAGAAGAAAGAACTGTGCAGGCACATCCATCTCCAAAAATAGCAGCACTTACAATGTTCACCATTGAATAATCTTCAATTTGAAAAGTTGAAGTAGGAGATTCTACCGCTATAACGACAGCGCGTTTATTTGGATTAGCTTTTAGAAAATTGTTCGCGTAAATCATACCAGAAACACCAGCTACGCATCCCATTTCTGTTACAGGAAGTCGTACAATGTCCTGTTTCATATTTAACTTATTGATTAGGTAAGCATCTACAGATGGAATCATTATTCCTGTGCAACTTACCGTAATAATAAAATCAATGTCAGTAGGAGTGATGCCAGCCTTATCTAGCGCTTTAGTTAGTGCGCCCTCTGCGAGCTTTATCGTTTCACGTTTATAAATATCATTCTTTTCTTCAAATGAAGTTTTTAGAAAAACCTCTTCCGCATCCATAATAGAGTACCTTCTTTCCACTCCGGCATTCTCGAATAGTTTTATCACTTTTCGCTGGTAGCGCTCTTCTTGTCCGGATAGCCATACTTTTAGAAAAGGAATTATTTCCTCAGTTGATCTGGTGTATGGCGGCAGTTGTGTTGCGACCGATGTTATTTTTACGCTCATGTTTTTTTTATTATCCATTGATAGCGGAATGCCCATCGCCAAGTGATCGTGCTTTTGCAATTAATTTTATTTGAAAACCTTTCAAGATCTCTACGCTTAAAGCCCCTTAATATAGATATTAAACCATCTGTTTTCACCATATCATTATTAATAAACAATGTTAATAATTTGAAAAGATAGTAAGCCAGCCTATGGCGATGTAAATCATTAATTACAGCACCAATTTTGGCGTTTTTAAGAAGTGTTTTAATAAAAGTTAATACTACCTTGTCCTCAAAATGGTGAAGGAATAAGGTGCATAGCGCGATATCATAAGTGTATGTGTCAAATTCTTTAGATAAGACGTCTTCTTTTTTAAATGTTATCTCTGGAAATTCGGCGGACAATTGAATCGCATAATCTATGGTGGCTTGATTTGCATCGATGCCTAATAGTTTGAATTTATAGCCGTTTTTTTGACCAAATTCAGCGACTTCTCTTAGCATATCACCATTTCCACATCCCAAGTCAATAATGCTAATTGTCTTATCATTAGGATGATTTAGCAATAATGTTTTAATTCCATCAATCGTAAGGCCATTGCCACCAAGCCATTTGTTTATTCCCGCAATTTGATCCAGCGTTTTTATAAGCAATTCACCACTCATATCAAGATCATCCATGATCTCAATATCTGCGCTTCTATGTGATGTGTCTACAAACATTATAATTCAGCCTTCATAGGCTTACCATGTGTTTTTTTTATGATGTGGGGTAATATAAAAGGGAATGCCTTTAAAAATAACATAATCAATTCAGATAGTAACCCTAATCTGAATAGTCTTGCTATTATATGTCCAGACTTGAGTCTGGAACCAAACTCACGGTTCCAAATTTTGGTATATTGATTTTCTAAATCAGTTCTGGATTTTAATTTTCCATCTTTATATTTTAGAATTTGAAGAGAGGCCATTTGAGCCGCTCTAATAGCCATACTCATTCCATTACCAGCCAGCGGATGAATCATACCTGCACTGTCACCACACATGAGTATATGGTTCTCTACGGGTAGTTTGGAAGAAAATGAAACCTGACTAATCGATAATGGTTTTTCGAAAGCTAACTCATAGGTCCCAAAAACTTCTTTCAGATATTTATTTTGACTGAGGACCTTCTTTTGAAAATCGTCTATGTTCTTGTATTGCTTAAACGACTTAAAGTCTGCAATATAGCATACGTTTACATTGTCGTTTTCTACCTTAGATATACCACAATAACCACCTTTGAAATTGTGTAGACCAACAGCATCTTCTGGAAAATCACCTTTGTAATGTGCTTTTACCCCTAGAAACGGAGATGGTTTTTTTATGAAATCCCG
>CAJQPA010000041.1 GCA_905480145.1 uncultured Flavobacteriales bacterium
CATTCTAGCGAAATAGGAGAGTTTAGTCTCCGTTTGAATGGAGGGCTTTTATTTTTTTCGCGTATTTGATTGATTTTTAAAAATCACATCAACTCTTCTATTTTGCTCTCTATGGGCCTCCTTTGTTTCAGGGAAAATAAGAGGTAAGTAGTTACTATAGCCTTTGTATGTAAGACGTTTAGAATCAATCCCTTCTTTAATAAGGTATTTGTATATTGTTTTTGCCCTCTGTCGACTAAGTTTCATTTGGTCTTCACAGCAAACATGACCTCGAATTTCAATGACTAAAGAAGTGTTTTTTACCAAGGTGTCCTTTAACGCAATAAGATCTGCATCTGAACCAGATTTCATTTCTTTAGTTCCTCCAAAAAACTTAACGGATGAAAGAAAGGCATCTTTTTGAGGAATAACATCTTCTTTTTCAGTTTCAGTGATCTCAGTTGATTCAATTGTTTCCGTTTTTTTATGTTGATTGACATCAATTTCCGTGACTGAATTTACTTGTGTTTTTCTAGGTTTTCCTTGATATATATACAAGTCAATCCTATCCCAATTATCTACCTTGAAGGGGACTGATTTATGATTGAGTCCAAAACTATTGACTGATATTTGTTCTTCATCGATGTTAAAAGTGCTCAAAACAAACTGTATTCTTTTAAGTGCATCCTTTTGGGCTTCAGCATCGATTGCATTTTCAGAATATCCATTAATTTCAATTACCTGAACTTCATTTTTTATCGTCAATTGATTTAATTCCTCAGCGGTTTTTTCAGATAAAGTAGTAAGAACACTCGTGTTATTTTGAAAGTATAAAGAAAAGATTCTCACTTGGGACTGAGAACCAAAAGCAATAAATGATATGAACCCTATGATCAGAATGATTTTCATACATCTTGTTAGACGTAATTAGCGCAAAAAAGTTTCGTTTATAAAAAGTATGAAAGATTAAAAGAAGAGCCTTACACCAAGTTTTCCCCAGTCATTTCTTTGGGTATTTCAAGGCCTAGTCTTGTTAATATTGTAGGTGCAATATCGGCTAATATACCGGACTTAATTTTAAGTGTCGTGTCATCGGAAACCATAATCACAGGAACAGGGTTTAAAGAATGAGCTGTATTGGGTGAACCGTCAGCATTAACGGCGAAATCCGCATTTCCATGGTCTGCAATTACAATGAACTCATAACCATTTTCAAGTCCAGTATTCACAACATCTTTAAGACAGTCGTCAACTGTTTCAACGGCCTTTTGAATAGCACTATAGACACCTGTATGCCCAACCATGTCTGGGTTGGCAAAATTTAGACAAATAAAGTTGGGTTTATTCTTATTCATGTCAGAGACAATTCTATCTCTAACTTCAAAAGCACTCATCTCAGGTTGTAAATCATAGGTCGCAACTTTTGGTGAATTCACTAATAATCTTCTCTCGCCATTGAATTCTTTTTCACGCCCTCCACTAAAGAAAAAAGTAACGTGAGGATATTTTTCAGTTTCTGCAATTCTAACTTGTGTTTGATTGTTCATTGAAACTACTTCACCTAGGGTTTTCGCTAAATTGTCTTTTTCAAATATTACGTTAACGTTGTTGAAGGTGCCATCATACATGGTCATTGAATAGTAACTCATGTCGAGTGCCTTCATCTCATGTTCAGGAAAATCTTTTTGTGTTAAAGCGATTGATATTTCTCTAGGGCGATCAGTTCTAAAGTTGAAGCAAATTGCAACATCGCCTTCTTTAATTGAACCTTTCTCTTCCAAAGAAATAGGTTCAATAAATTCATCTGTAATACCGTTACTATATGATGTTCTAATCCCTTCGGATGCAGAAATTGCAGAATTTCCTTTTCCATGAACCATTGCATCATATGCTTTTTTGATTCTTTCCCAGCGGTTATCTCTATCCATTGCAAAGTAACGTCCTGTTACGGTCGCAATTTTAACTTTGGAGTGCTCGATTTTAGATTCTAATTCTTGAAAGAAACCCAGTCCACTTTTTGGGTCGCAGTCACGACCATCTGTGAAGGCATGAATGAATACCTTTTTGATATCATATCGATCTGCCATCTCACAGAGTGCATATAAATGTTCTTGAGAACTATGAACGCCACCTTTCGAAACGAGTCCGAAAAAATGAAGATCAACACCGTTGTCTTGCGCTTTTTGGAAAGCACTTTTTAGCGTTTTGTTTTCAAAGAACTCCCCGTTTTTGATAGACTTATTGATACGGGTCAACTCTTGATATACAACTCTTCCAGCACCAATATTTAAATGACCAACTTCTGAATTACCCATTTGACCCTCTGGCAAACCTACATCTTCACCGCTTGTACCTAATGTTGCATTAGAATATTTTTCAAGCAAACTATCCATAAATGGCGTTTTTGAATTGAATATTGCATCGGACGAAGATTTATCTCCAATTCCCCAGCCATCAAGTATAATTAAACCAATATTCTTAGTCATTTTGTAAGAGAATTTTAAAATTTGTGCCTTGTGGGTCATTGTCAAGACAAGTTATTTTTCCAGCGTGTTTTCGAACCAATTCAGCAACAATAAAAAGTCCTAATCCTGTTCCTTTTTGGGTTCTTACTTCTTCATTACCAACACGATAGAATTTGTTGAAAACATTGACTTTATCTTCTTTACTGATTCCTATTCCGTTGTCAATCACCCCAAATTGGATGTGATTGTTATTTTTGGATGCATAAATTAAAATGAGCGCATTGTCTTCAGAATATTTAATAGCATTCTCTACTAAATTGTTGAGTATCGTTTCAACAGAGAATTTGTCCGCAATAAGCATGATTTTATCCTCAGAAAAAGATATTGTAATTTTTTGATTCGAAATAGTTTCGAATCGTTTCTTGACAGATTGAATGAGTAATACTAAGTCGAATTCTTCTTTTTCAATAGCCAATGCATTATTTTCTAGTCTTGAAGCATTTAATATGTTGTCGATCATGTATTCAAGTCTTGCATTCTCTTCAATTGATTTTTTTAATAAATCATTGGTTTGCTCTTTGGATAGATCTCTTTTTTGAATGGTTTGGATATAAAGCTTATTTGCTGCTAAAGGAGTTTTTAACTCATGTGTTACAGAAAGCAAAAAATTATTTTGTCTTGTTGAAAGTTTCAATTCTTTTCGAATAGACCGGCGTATTTGCCATATACCAATAAGTAAAAGTAATAGGAAAACGGAACCTTCGCCCAGAATCATGCGAACGCGACTGCTAATTTCAGTAGATTCTTTCGCAAGTTCATTCGTTAATTCAATGATATGATATCCCCACCAAAGAAATTGAATTACAACATAAGCACTGAGAACATAGAATATAAGTGCCGTGCGTCTGTTCATATAATTGTTTTAATAAGCTCTTTCGTTTTTACCTTCTTTCCAATTGATAAAAGCTTTGTTTACTACTTTATTTCCTCCCGGTGTAGGATAATTACCTGTAAAATACCAATCTCCTTTGTGATTTGGGCAAGCTTTGTGTAAATTTTCTACTGTTTGATAAATAATTTCCACAGGTGCCTTAATCGAAGGAGGAGTTAATAATTCGCTGATTTTTTCAGAGATTTCATCATCTGAAAAAGGTGCATAAATTTCTTGAACGTAATTTTTGATTTGTTCTTTTGGTAAATGCATTTGAGAAAGACATTTTTGGTATACATCCTCAATAACATGTCCCATATTTCTTTCTTCTAAAAGGTTTATGGTAGCGTCAAAAGCAATAAAATCTCCCATTCTCGCCATGTCTATTCCATAACAATCTGGATAACGAATCTGCGGAGCAGAAGAAACTACCACTATTTTTTTTGGGTCTAATCGATCTAATATTCTCAAAATAGATTGCCTAAGAGTTGTTCCTCGAACAATACTGTCATCAATAATTACAAGGTTGTCGGTATGTCTGCGAACACTGCCGTAGGTAATATCATAAATATGAGCAACTAAATCATCGCGTGAGTCATCTTGTGTAATGAACGTTCTTAGCTTAGCGTCTTTGATCGCAATTTTTTCTATTCTGGCTCTTTTTAATAAAATTTCACGAATTTTATCTTTATCAGGGTTCGCTCCGAGAGCAGTAATCATTTCAATTTTTTCTTCATTCAAATGGTCTTCTAGACCTTTTGCCATTCCAAAGAACGATACCTCTGCTGTGTTCGGGATGAAAGAGAATACCGAATTGTCTAAATCATTGTCAATTTTCTCTATAATCTGAGGAACAATGTTTTTCCCTAATTGCTTTCTCTCTTTATATATATCTAAATCACTTCCTCTTGAAAAATAAATACGTTCGAAAGAACATTTTAATTCTTCTTCAGGTTGATTGATTAAAGTTTCATTGATTTGCCCATCTTTTTTGATGATTAGGGCATGACCTGGTTTCAGTTCTTGAATTTCTTCCGCTTTTAAATTAAAAGCCGTTTGAATAACGGGTCTCTCAGACGCAACAACACAAATCTCTTCATCTTCGTACCAGAAAGCAGGGCGAATACCAGAAGGGTCTCTCAAAACGAAAGCGTCACCATGGCCAAGAAGTCCCGCCATTGCGTAGCCACCATCCCAATCTTCAGAGGCTTGCTTTAGTATTTTTTCAATGTCTAGGTCTTTTGCTATTTTCTTGTAGATGTCTGTGTTTGAGTAACCTTTTTCTTTTAAAGCGTCATATAAAAGGTCATTTTCCATGTCTAAGAAATGGCCTATTTTTTCTAATACAGTTACTGTGTCAGACATTTCTTTTGGATGCTGCCCAACGTGCAAAAGAACCTCAAAAAGTTCATCAACATTTGTCAAGTTGAAGTTTCCAGCGACTACAAGGTTTCTTGTAATCCAGTTGTTTTGTCTCAAAAAAGGGTGACAATTTTCAATCGCATTACGTCCAAAAGTTCCGTATCTCAGGTGTCCTAAAAACAATTCTCCGGTAAAGCCAGCATTTCTTTTTAGGTAATCAACATCATTTAAAAGTTCAGGGTCTTTTTCTTGAATTTCAGCAAACCGTCCATTGATATGATCAAAGATTTCTCTAATCGGTTTGTCATCTGTGGATCTAAATCGAGAAATGTACCTTTCTCCTGGTTCCATATCTAATTTGATATTCGCCAATCCTGCTCCATCTTGTCCACGATTGTGCTGTTTCTCCATCAATAAATGAAGTTTATTTAAACCGTAAAAAGCCGTTCCGTATTTGTCGTAATAATACTGAAGAGGTTTTTTTAATCTTAATAATGCGATTCCGCATTCATGTTTGATAGCATCACTCATTGTAAACAGATAAAATTCATTGCAAATTTACGAACAATAATTGGCTTGGCGATGTAATAAATCGGTATAGTTTTGGTTATAAAAGAAGCAACTATTTTGATAGTTCAACGATTTAATAATAGGCAGTCCTTTTGTTCATTGTTATGGTTCATGTTTTGCACCTCGCTTGACTGTTATTTTTGTTGTATTTTAGTAGATTATGAAGATTGTAATTTTGGTGTTATTCTTACTCGTTTCTTTGGGAGTTTTCTCCCAAGAGTCATGGATGCATCCTAATAATGGACAATGGGAAACACCAATAAATTACAAAATAGACCTTCAACTGGGTGCTATGTTCATAGAAGATGATGGTTTTACTTATTTCTTAAACAATTCAAAAAACAGACATAATCACAATCATTCCGCTAATGAAAATGCAACTGATCACGTCGAAGAATATCAAGCGCATGTTATTAAATCAAAGTTTATTAATTCTTCATGGTCAGGGAAAGAAATTCAAGAACATAAATCAAATTTTTATTCAAACTATTTATTAGGAAATGATAGTTCAAAATGGAAAAGTAAAATACACAGCTATGCTAAAGTTACGTATTCAAATTTTTACGATGGAGTAGACCTATTAATGGATGGATCAATGGGCGGGTTTAAGTATTCTCTTATTGTAGCACCAAATAAAAGTGTTTCTAATTTAGAAATTCAATATTCAGGACAGAAATCGCTAAATTTAGATGAGCATGGCAATTTAATTGTTGGAAATCGATTTGGTGAAATAATTGAAGATGCACCAATAGCATGGTCTATAGAAGATGGTAGAAAGTCGAAAGTAGAAGTTGAATTTGTTTTAGACAAAGATATTGTGAGTTTTCACTTCCCAAATGGCTATGATTCTACAAAACAATTGGTTATTGACCCGAGTATTACATTTTCGACCTATACTGGTTCAACTGCAGATAATTGGGGGATGACCGCGACTCCTGACCCTCAAGGTAATTTGTTTGGTGGTGGTGTCATATTTTCGTTGGGAATTTATCCTACAACCACGGGGGCATATAGCAGTTCTTACAGCGGTGGCGGAGTTGACGTCGGGATTACAAAGTTTTCTGCAGATGGTACCAGTTTGATTTATTCAACATATATAGGTGGAGATGGCTCAGAAACGCCGAACAGTATTATATGTTCACCTTCAGGCGAACTTTTTATTTTTGGGATTACTTCCTCTTCTAACTTTCCTTTGGCTGGGGCATCTTTTAGTACAAGCAATAGCGGAGGGCCAAACGTAGCAACAAGTGGCAATGGTCTAGGGTTTAGCGAGGGTAATGACCTTTATGTAACTCGGCTAAGTGCAGATGGCACAACACTAATAGCTTCTACTTATGTTGGGGGAACGGATAATGATGGACTGAATACATCTAATCTCAGCTATAATTATGGAGACCAGTTTAGAGGAGAGATTGATTTAGATGAAAATGGTGATGTTTATGTTGCCTCTATGACGAATTCTTTGGATTTTCCGACAACAGGTGGGCCTTCATTATCTGGAACGCAGGATGCTGTTGTTTTTAAAATGCCACCAGGCTTAAATTCAATGATATGGTCACGATTTATTGGAGGATCAAATTTAGAAACAGGGAATTCTGTTCATGTTTCATCAGTAGGAGAAGTTTATGTGGCAGGGGGAACAACTTCAAGTAATATGCCTTTTTCTATTGGTCATGACCTTCTTTTCAATGGTGGATTGAGTGATGGGTATTTAGTTCGTTTAAATGGTGCGACAGGAAATGTTTTATCGGGCACTTATATGGGGGAAAATGAATACGATCAAACCTATTTCGTTGAAGTTGATTTGGACGATAACATCTATGTGTTTGGGCAGTCAGAAAGTGACTTAGGAATTACTCCTGGCTTATATGGAACAGCTAACTCAGGTCAATTTATCAATAAATACTCAACGGATTTAATTACCCAAGAATGGAAAACTATGATCGGCGCAGGTACGGGGCATGTGGAAATTTCACCTACGGCCTTTCTTATTTCCGATTGTCAAGATATATATATATCTGGATGGGGTGGAACGACGAATCAAAATGGTGGTCAGGCTTCTTTTTCTACAGTGAGTGGTTTTGAAGTTTTTGGCGATCCTTATCAGCCAACAACTGATGGGAGTAATTTCTATATTGCGGTTTTAGCTGAAGATGCTAGTTATTTAAAATACGGAACATTCATGGGGGGCTTTTCTAACAGCGCGGACCATGTCGATGGCGGTACAAGCAGGTTTGATAAGTCGGGTAGAATATATCATGCAGTCTGTGCATCTTGTGGAGAAACGAACGGTTTCACAGTTACTCCAGGTGCTTGGGCAGGTACAAACCTTAGTTTGAGTTCTGCGGGAACTCCCCGTTGTAATATGGCTGCTTTTAAGTTTGAATTGAATACCATTGAAGCTTTGGTGTCTGATCCAAATCCAGTTGTGTGCCTTCCTGACCCAGTTATTTTTACAAATAACAGCTCCAATGGGAACGAATTTTTTTGGGACTTTGGAGATAATTCGTCTACTTCTACAGAAATCAATCCAACACATTTATATCCTGGACCTGGAAATTATGAAGTAACCTTAGTCGTAACAGATTCTAATGAATGTTTTTCTGCAGACACTGTTTATTTTGATGTTTTTATTGGTGATTTTGTTGGTTTTGTAACTGAGCCTTCTGGTACAATTTGTCCGAACGAACCATATCAAATGGAGGCTTCAGGTGGCGTTAATTATGCATGGACACCTGCCGAATTTTTAGATGATCCAAACAGTCAAACTCCCATTGCAACTATAGATGAAACGACTACTTTTACAGTTATAGTTACAGATACTTGTGGAGCGGATACTTTGACCATCACAATTCCTGTTTTTGCGCCGCCTCACACAATTTCCGATGACATTCAAATCTGTTATGGGGATAGTACTGTTTTATTGGCTACAGGCGGGGTAAATTATAATTGGACTCCAAATTTGTATTTAAGCGATGCCACAATTTCAAACCCGATTTGTAAACCTGAAGAATCAACACTTTATACTGTTGAAATGACTTCACCTGAAGGTTGCGTATTATTTGATTCTGTCTTTGTAGAAATATTTTTCGAAGAACCAATTCCTATTATGCCTGACAGTCTCGTTTTATGTGAAGGAACAACTTTGTCAATAAATGTTTCAGGAGGTGATACTTATTTATGGTCACCCAATATTTCCATTTCGAATATTAACACTCCAAATGTTGTGGTAAATCCAACTTCTGATATGTTCTATTATTGTGATTTCTCAAATATCTGTTTGACGATTAGGGATAGTGTTTTTATATCTGTTGTCAATCCAACCATTGAAGCAGGCAATGATACTATAATTTGCCCAGGAGAATCAGCCCAGTTATGGGCTACTGGAGTTGTTAGTTATTTGTGGAGTCCTAGCGATGGTTTAAATTCATCTGTAGCTTCTATAGTTTCAGCAACTCCGAATGCACCAACATTATATACCGTAACTGGATCGGATGAATTCGGATGTATTGCTTATGGGTCTGTCTTTGTTGATTTATTTCCTCAGGCACTAATCTTTGCAAATCCTGATGTTTATGCTTTTGAAGGAGATGTAGTCCAACTCTCTGCTACTAGCACGACAAATGGGAGTTTCATATGGGACCCTGCAGAATTTCTCGATTGTATTGTCTGTGTTTCCCCTATGGCGAATCCGGATCAAGAATACCTATATACGGTTTCATACACTGATAAAAACGGTTGTTCAGATTCCGATGAGGTTAAAATATTCTATGACCCCACGATATATGTTCCAAATACATTTACGCCAGATGGAAATCAGTCGAATGCATCTTTTTTCGCTAAGGGTGGTAATATAGATGTCTTTAATATGACTATCTATAATCGTTGGGGTGAGTTGATTTTTGAAAGTAATGACATCAACATTGGGTGGGATGGAACATACGAAGGTATACTTTGCCAAGATGGAACATACATTTGGAAAATTAACGTAAAGGGCTTAGAAGGTCAAGAGAAAGACTTTGTTGGGCACGTCAACCTACTCAGGTGATTTCTGTGTTTTTTGAATTTATTTATAGTGCTAAACGAATCGCTCGTCAACTTCCATCTCGTGATTGCAATTTTCACAGGTTCTTAAATCTTTAGAAGCATAAAACGATCTAAATCTCTTCATGAAATCTTTATTAATGTCTTCCAAAGGAAAACGGTATTCATGTAACTTGTGATTGCATTTATCACAGAACCACATTAATCCATCTGATAAATCCGTTCCTTTTCTAATTCTTTCTATAACTAAACCAACCGTATTGGCACCTCTAATTGGTGAGTGCGGAATGTTTGGAGGTAAAAGAAAAATATCACCTTCCTTAATATGAACATCAACTGATTTGCCATCTTGCTGAATTTTCACCAAAATATCTCCTTCTAATTGATAGAATAATTCCTCGCTTTCGTTGAAATGATAGTCTTTTCTTGCGTTTGGACCTCCAACAACCATTACAATAAAATCTCCGGCTTCAACGTATAAACATTTATTACTAACTGGTGGTTTGAGTAGATCACGATTATCATCAATCCACTTTTTAAGATTAAAAGGAAGAAGCATATTTTATTTTTTTATCTAAATTATTAAAAGAAAGAATAATTCATAAAATCTTACTTAAAAAAGGAGTGGTGAGGCTACTTTTTTAAGCTAAAAATTACTCTTTTATAATTCTAAACGTTTTTTCTATTGCAGAACTGCCAATTTTTAAAAGGTACATTCCACTTCGAATGCTTGAGATGTCAATCTCATATTTCGATGACCCACTCAATACACGTTGATTTGAATAAAGTATTTTTCCATTTAAATCAAGCAATGTAATGTGATAGTTTTCATCAGAAGTGAGGTTTTGAATGTTGATCACATTTTTTGTTGGATTAGGATATATGCTTAATTGCTCAAATGCATTTTCATCTATTCCCACCCAGTCGCAATCTAAAACTTCAAGAACAATGTTTGCCGTATCGTCTGGACAGAATTCGCTAGTTGCGATATATTCATAATTGAAAAGTCCACTTAATTGATAACTTAATGTCGTTGAACCAGTCACTGGATTTAGAAAAGGATCGTACCAATCACCACCAATTGACGCCTGAGGATCCAATCCTTGATTTAAATCAACGGGCTCATTTCTACAAGCAGAAAAAGTGTTGTCAAATCCGGCATTCGATTGCCCCGGCAATGAATCCAATCTCAATGAATAAATCCCTGACGAAAATTCACTTGCTGCATCATGCATTAGGTAATAAGTATTCCCTGTTTCTAATCCACAAACGATAAAGTCAGGAGCTAATGAAGAACCATCAAGTGCATCATCATTAGCAGCAATTAAGTTGAATGTATTTAAATCTGAACAGTCTGTTGTTTCGTATACAGCGATTTGACCATCAAAACCTAAATCAGTTCCTGAAATATGCACAATACCTGAATTAGGAGCAATGAAAGTATACCAAGTTGAAAAGCTAATAATTGTATCGCACCAACCATCTGTCATTTGACATCCAGTTGCTGGTGGTGCAATTAACTCCTCTCCCGGTGTATAGGTTGCTGTAGTTCCGTCAAAAGTCACCATTACACTATCTACTAGCAGTGGTGTTGCTGTACATGGATTGTTATTTGTTAATGGTGTCGTAAACGAAATTGGCCCTATGTAATTTGATGTGTCAGAACCACAAACGGCTTGCACATATAAGTCATATGTAACTGCTGAACCTAGCGTTATATCTATTGTAGTGTCTGAAAAATTATTATCAGCGTTTACAATTGTTCCATTATTTGGAATAAACCCCGTGGCTCCATATTGAATGTTAAACCCTGTTGAAGGATATGTTCCAATTCCACTGCTTTCAATCCAACTCCATGATGAGAATATTGAGTCCAGAGCAGTTATAGCTGTTATTCCTGTTACATCAGAGCAATTCGGAAGTGTAGCGAAAGTACCTGATAATCCGCCACTTTGAATGTTCCCTGGGTCACAATCTGCATAAATGTATACATCATAAATAGTAATTTGTGTTAAGCCCGGAATGGTAACAGATGTTACAGTTGATGTTAAAGTTGTACCTGCGCTTAAAGGATCGAATCCTGCTGGGCCATAAACAATAGTCCAATTGGTTTCTCCAAATGATCCAGCACCCCAGTTCACATCTGCTTGAGTCGTAGTAATGTTTGTAATAGATAAATTTATTGGCTTAGGACAATCTGTATAGAAAAAGTGAACACACGAGTTTTCCGTTAAATACGTTGGGTCGTTAGATGATACAGTTATGTCCTGGTTAATTCCAGATAATCCAATATCAGCATTTGCTGCAAAATCATCAGCAATATCAACCCCACCAAATTCTTTGTCATCGTATACATAATAGATCTCATTTGTTGCTTCTTCGATTTGAATTTGAAATGTAATTACTTCTGTTGGGTCTGAAGGGAAATTAGAAACATTGTTCCATTGAATAATAAATACTCTGTTTGGTGCAGTTCCCAGTTCTTGATAGTATACTCCGCCTGCTGCTACATGCATGTCATCACCCCATGGGAATAGTGTACCATCCGGAAGTGTATTGAAGTTTCCTCCATATCCCACATTCCCTGTTTGAGTGCCAAGAACAGCTCCACCATTTGCACCTATGGTAACATCATTCATCAGGACACCTTGAAAAAGAACAGGAAAAGGAAGAGAGATACCTACTTCATCATCGTCCGACAAGGTTAATTGCGTTCCAGAAGTTGATATATCAAAAAGTCCAGATGTTGGACAATCCGAACTCCAATCCATATAACCCGCTTGATTAAAAGTGTTAAACGCTATAGGGCCTGTTTGAGTTGAAGAATCACCAGGAGTGCATACTGCACTAACATAGATTTGAAATAATTGATTTGAAGTTAAAGAGGAAATAGTAGAAGGGTTTGTAGATGTTAATAGACTTGTTCCATTTCCTGGTGTAAATCCTATAGGTCCATATTCTAATTCCCACTCAGTTTCTGTGCCTCCATTTGTCCATGAAAAAGTTGCGGATGTTAAATCTGATGCTGTCACTAATATGGAAGAAGGTGCAGGGCATGTTGGAGCTTCAATAATCGAAATATCATCTAATGATATGTCTCCTTCAAATGTTCCAGCACTAGTTGCTACAAATCTAACTTGTGTAATACCGGTATACCCAGGTAATGTTATCTCTCTTAACTCCCATGCATCAGTCTGCACAGTTTGCTGCTGTCCAGCAATTGTGCCTACTGAATTCCAAGTCACGCCATCCCAAGCTTCAATATTAAGAGAGCCTGTTTGGGCACCTGTCATATGATAATAAAACCTAACCATTGGAAGCGTTAAGGATGTTACATCAATATTTGGACTAGTTAATGTTGCTTGATCACCAGCTGCCCCATTTGATGCTTCAATATAAAAAAAGTTAACTCCGCTATTCGCTGAGTTAGGCCCTGTGTTTGTAGAAGGGGTGTCAGCAGATGAAATATTCCAATCATACCCAGTCAACGCACTGGCATTCCAACACAGTGAGTTTGTTAAAGTAGTTGTCGCTGTATGAGCTTCTGTATCATCTGAAAAAGGAGCCATTAGTGTTGAACATGCTGAAGTGAAAGCAAATGGTCCGGCCCAAAAACTTACACCATCAATTGCACCGCAATCAGTCATTACATAGAATTCGTAGGGAGTGGCGGTAATTAAACCAGTAGCTTGGGTTGTTAGACCTGCAACTCCATTAGAGGCTCCGATCTCCGTTCCAGTTCCTGGTGTAAAACCAGGGACACCCCATTCGACATTGTAAGAAACGGCATTACCAACAGCATCCCAGTTTAAATCAGCAGTGGTTGGTAATATATTTGTTGCGGATAGAATCGTTGGTGGAATGCAAGTTGGCGGAATCCATGAGGTCCATTGAACTGATGTAGTTTCACAATTTGAAGCGGTTGTGCATGCTGCATCTGCAGTCCAGTGCGCATATAAGTCTCCCCCAGACAAAGAAATTACAGATAACGGAGACGTTCCATTTCCTAGTAATGTTGTACTAACGCCATCTTGATAAACAGTTATGTAGCCTCCTGTTGTCACTGTGAACTCATAGGTTTCTCCGGTATTTATTCCGGTAATTTGAGAATACTCTGAGAAAAAATTACAAGTTGAAATGGTCTCTAATGTACCATCGACAATATTAGCATTACCAAATTGATTTGAATTGATACATTGGGAATGTGAATTTAATCCTACAAGCAGTAAGGCAGCGAAGAGAGCTTTTTTCATCATAGTTAAATTTATTATTTCTATTTATCCAACATCAATATGTAGATAAGGTAAATGTACAATTTAAATTACTGTTTTTCAATTTTGACCGTTTAAGAACTGATTTTTAAAAAGCATTAAGCTATATTCGTAGCAAAAATTAACAGATGGAATTAGAAGGTAAGCATGCATTAGTTTGCGGGAGCACACAAGGAATAGGACTTTCAACAGCACAATTAATGGCGTTACGTGGAGCAACGATAACTCTAATGGCCAGAAATGAAGATAAGCTAAAAGCAGCCCTTACTTCTTTGGATTGTTCAAACAATCAAAATCATGATTATCTAGTGGCTGACTTTTCCAATCCATCTGATCTAGAGAAAACAATAATTAAGTTTGTTGCCGCTGGTAACACTCCACATATTCTTGTCAATAATACAGGTGGACCAAAAGGCGGGCCTATCATCGATGCGAATCTCGAGGAATTCACTTCTACATTTAATCAACATTTAATATGTAATCATATTCTAGCTCAAAATCTTTATAAAGGAATGGCTGAAATGGGTTATGGAAGAATAATTAATGTCATTTCAACGAGTGTTAAACAGCCATTGAATGGCCTAGGTGTTTCCAATACAATACGCGGAGCTGTTGCAAATTGGAGTAAAACGCTCGCGAATGAACTGGGACATTTAAACATCACTGTGAATAATGTTCTTCCAGGAGCTACTAACACTAGTCGTTTAACAGACATTGCGAAAGGAAAGGAAATTAAAACAGGTCAAAGTGTTGATACTTTCTTCAAATCAATGGCTGCGCTTTCACCAATGCAAAGAATTGCAGAGCCAAAAGAAATTGCAGAAGCTATTTCTTTTTTAGCCTCACCTAGAGCGTCTTACATAAATGGAATTAACGTTCCAGTAGACGGTGGAAGGACAAAGTCTCTATAAAGAGTATTATCGAATAACATTTATGTGTCCAACAATGTCTTTCTGTCGACCTGAATTAGTTTCGAAGTTGATCGAATAGGTGTATGTCCCATCAGGTACTAAAACCCCTTGGTAGGTAGCATCCCATCTAAACAATTGGTCATTTGATGTGAAGATAATTTCTCCCCACCTATTATAAATATTGATTTCCAGACTGTTGATTCCAATTGTACTAGCGCTAAAAGCAGAGTTTAATCTATTTCCATCTGGGGTAAAAGTATTCGGTACAAAAATATACCATTCTTCTTCTATTCTAATGGGTTTTTGTATGGAGTCAATACATCCTTTTTCATCGATTGCAATAAGTGTGATTAGGTATTCTCCCGGTTCGTCGTAGGTGTTAGCGGGATGAATAATCCCAGACTCTTGCCCATCTCCAAAATACCATTCATATGTAACAGCATCTTCCGATAAATTTTGGAATTGAATTGGTAAGTCGTTAAAAGTTGTTTGGGAAGTGATTGTAAAGTCTGCTGTTGGAGCGACAACCACAATTTGAGTTTGACCTTCAACAGTGAATGTTTGACATTCATCAGAAACAGTGACGTTGTAAAAAGTCGATTCAGTTGGACTGACCCAAACAGAAGACGTTGTTTCTCCAGAGTGCCACCATTGATAGAAATATTCACCATATCCACCTTGAGAATTAACATAAATTTCAATAGAATCTCCAGGACAAATCTCAACGACCGGATTCATTTCAAGTGTTAACGGAGGGCTTGTAATCGTATATAAAACAGAATTTGACGCGACATTTCCACAAAAATCAGTTGCAGTTAATGTGTAAGTGGTTGTAGTACCTGGAATAACATCTAAATCATTTGATGTTCCAATGTTATTTTCGAAGTTTGAAGACCAGCTCAAAGAGTAGTTTGGCAATCCTCCAGAAACACCGCCATTAATAGTTGCCGGAATAAATGGGCAAATTTCTGTTATGTCATTCGATACGCTCACAACTAAAGGTGGGAGCGTGGGTACAACTACCTCGTCAAAATCTGATGCTTCTTCATTAAGACAGTTGTCAATAACAGAAACGGTAAAGATTTCAGTGGCGGTAGGCGAAACGGTAATTGATTCAGTAGTCTCGCCTGTACTCCATAAATATGTATAAGGCGGCCCACCACCTGATGCAACTGCAGTAAGAACAACTTCTTCACCTGGACAGGCAATTTCTGTTGCAATAATTTCTACATCTACTGGATTAACATCTTCAATTGTTATGATTAACTCTAATGGTTGAGGGTTTCCACAAGGGTCAATGACAGGAATTGACATAATGATTGTTTCTGGACCTTCTATAATCCCATCTTGAAATGCACTAAATGAAAATTGGATTTGAGAAACGCCTGCCGGGAAGTTGATCGTGGCTGGTAAATCAGAATAATCGATTAATTCAGTTGCTGTTCCACTTACGTTAAGGGGGTAAGATAGCGGCAAATTGATTTGTTCTTGACCCCGCGTTAAAGTCACAGTTGCGGTAACACAATCTTCCGCAATAGTAGTTGGGTTGTTGAATAAGTCTTGCGAGATGGTGTGAGATAAGTCGACCGGAGTGTTAGATTCTAGACTGTTTTCTTCAAGAAAAATACCCGAATCAAAAGCGGGATCACCTGCATCAGCTATAACGATTATCAAATGGTATGTTTCTCCACATTGAACTTTAGATTCAGCCGTTAAGACTCTTGTGAATCCATCGTATTGTATTGTAGCCCCTCCGTTGTTATTCACATAAAATTGAGAATTTTGAGGGCCAAAGTCAACAGCATTGACATTAGTTCCAGCAGAATGGATGTTGTCAATTGATACTGCTTGTCCGTTTGGAAGTCTAGCTATGTTTTGTTGACCCGCAATTCCAGGTCCAGATATAAAAAACCCGAAGGCATCATTGAATCCAGAAAGAACATATTCTAAATATTCTTCGGAAGCAAAAACATAATTAAATCGGACGGTATCGGAGAAAGGCACGAAGTCAAATTCAAGTGTTGCTGCGTTGAAAGTTTGAGCGCCGGCAATTCCATTTAAAATACTGTTTCCAGGAGCTCCATTATCCATTCCAGCGCCTTCAGCATTGTTTGGTCCATGAGGTCCATCACCAGAATTGGAAATAGTACCAGTTGTCATAATAACACCAGAGCTTAGTCCAATATTGGTGTTTACTCCTGAAAATGAACCTAAAGCGATTCCAGAACCTGAATAATTTATATTAGATACGGTTACACCATTTCCCAATAATACGTTTTGAACAAGTTGAGCAGCATTTCCACCTTGGGTAACCAATTGAGCCCCCCCAAAAAAAGAGGTTAAAAAAAATAATATGGTAACAATTAGTTTCACTATTAGGATAACGTATAAATTTCAATAAAGTTTGCTTTGAAGAACAAAAATAATACCAATTGACGATATCACTTATTTAAAGGTACAAAATGTTGATTTACTTGCCAAAACCGATGAATTTTTTCAGTTTTGTAATTAATGAATTTTTTCAAGAAAGTATTCTCTAAACTCAGTGAAGATGTAAAGTTTTCCATTTCGAACCCAGATTCGTTTAAAGAAAACTGGAGTATTACTTCCAATGGGGTGAGAGTTTTAAGCCTTTTATTTGTTTTCTTGCTTTTGTTCGGCTTTATGGTCGCATTAATTTTAAAATCGAATTTTGTAAGTAGTTATATCTCTGACAATGAAACTTCTATTGAGAGAGATCAGTTAGAGGAACAAAGTGAAAAAATTCTTGAGCTTCAAAGAAAAGTTTTAACTCAAGAGAATTATATTCTGAACATACAATATATAATTTCGGGAAAAGTTCCTGTCACAACTGAAATTGATTCTATTCAAAGAATGAGGGATACAATAACTAGTCCTGATTTCAACATCAAATTAACAGAAGAAGAGAAAAAAATTAACAGGAAAGTCAAAGATGATATGACCACAAAGATTTCAACGGGAAATAAAACTCCTTCTGTCTATTACGGCAGTCCAGTTTTGGGCGTTATCAGCCAGGAATTCAATTCTGAAAATCATTTTGGAATTGACGTTGTCACAAAAAAAAATGAGGTAGTGAAGGCTTGCTTAGCAGGAACAATAATTTATGCGGGTTACACGCACAAAGACGGTTATATAATCTTGTTGGAACATAAAAACGATGTTGTTTCCGTTTACAGACACAATCAACGAATACTGAAAAAAACGGGTGCAAAAGTTAAGCTAGGAGATCCTATAGCAATTGTGGGTAATACTGGAGAGAATACAGATGGTCCGCATTTGCACTTTGAATTGTGGCAGAATCAAGTTCCCGTTAATCCCACTGATTTTATTCGATTTACTCGTTGATCCCTTGTAAAGTTGAAAGCTTATGATAAGTTCCTTTAAGCATCATCAAATCTTTATGATTCCCTTGTTCAACAATCTCTCCTTTAGAAAGAACGATTATATTGTCAGCTTTTTTGATGGTGCTCAGTCTATGCGCAATAACTAAGCTTGTTCTATTCTGCATTAATTTTTCTAACGCTTCTTGAACCAATTTTTCAGATTCAGTATCTAATGCTGAAGTAGCTTCATCCAATATTAAAATAGAGGGGTTTTTAAGAATGGCTCGTGCAATGCTCACGCGTTGTTTCTGCCCACCAGAAAGTTTATTTCCTCTTTCGCCAATATTTGTTTCATAACCATTGTCTAATGCCTCGATGAATTGGTGAGCGTTTGCAATTTTTGCTGCGTCTATAATTTCCATATCGGTTGCATTTGGCATTCCAAAAGCGATGTTTTCTTTTACCGTAGCATTGAATAAAATGGATTCTTGAGAAACAATGCCAATGTGGTCTCTTAAATCTTTAACTCTTGCGTCTTTGATGTTTGTATCATCAAAGCAAATTTCGCCATGATTTACATCATAAAATCGAGGGAGTAGCTCCGCTAATGTAGATTTCCCAGAACCTGATTCTCCAACAAGCGCAACGGTCTGTCCAATAGGTATTGAAAAAGAAATGTCTTTTAAAACTTTTACATCTTTATATTTGAATGAAACATTTTTATATTCTATGGACTTACTAAAATTCGAAATTGGGGTGGGGTTTTCTTTCTCATAAATTTTTTCATCAGCATTCAGAATGTCATTTATTCTTGCTTGTGAAGCACTCGATTTATTGAGGTTTGCAATTTCTTTTGCTAACCCCGATATCGGTCGGGTTAATTGTGAGAATACTAAAATGAATCCCAAAAAATATGGACCATCCATTCCTCCATTGGTCGGGTTGTCTAAAACTATTAAGCCACCATACCAAACAATAACGAGCATTACTATTGTTACTATTAATTCATTCAAAGGGGATGATAAGTCTCTTTTTCTGAATGCCTTTGTAATTAGTTTTTGATGTTTTAAATTCTCTTTTTTGAAAGAGTTAAGTATTTGAGGGATTGCATTAAAAGCTTTAATAATTCTAATACCACCCAACCCTTCATCCATTGAAGAGTATAATGTCCCCATTTGCTCTTGGCCTTGCTTTGCTGTTCGTTTAAGACTTTTTCCGATCATTGCGATGATTAAGGTCGTAAACGGCAATACACAGAGAGAGAATAATGTAAGCTCAGCACTCCAGTATAATAGTACACCTAGATTAATGATTATCGCAATCGGCTCTCTAAAAAAGACTTCTAACATCGACACTACGGCAATTTCAATCTCTCCAACATCGCTTTGCATTCGGGCCATTAAATCTCCTTTTCTCTCATCCGTATAATATGATAAAGGTAAATTCATTGCTTTTTCGAACAGTTTGTCTCGAACATCTCTTACAACGGACATTCTCAATTGAGCCTGAAACCAGATGGCACCATAACGAAATATATTTTTAAGAAAAAAGGCTATTCCAATTGAAATACAAGCTAGAAATAGCGCCTCTTTAGGATCGGATTGTGCTAAAGAATGCATCTGGAAATCGAATGATTTACCTAGGTATATGAAATAGTCAAAAAAACCACCGTTATAGTTTGGTTGTGCAATAATTTCATCTGACTTCGTGAAAATAATTTGAAGAAACGGAACAAATAATGCTAGCGAGATCAAATTAAAGATAACATAGAGTAGGTTGAATAAAATCACCAAAAGTGCTGTTCCTTTATACTTAAAAGTATATCTATATATTTCTAATACTGACTTCATATCTTGGGCAAATATAGTTTTTGTTTTCCTGAACAGTCAATTCTGACAGAACAATTCTTACTTTTGTACCATGAGTTCAATAAGACAAAATAGAATAGAAGGGGTGATTCAAGAAGAAATGTCCATGCTTTTTCAACGAAATGCACGCGATTTATGTTTAGGAGCAATGGTTACAGTTACTACTGTCCGTGTATCTCCTGACTTATCTTCAGCCAAATGTTACCTCAGTATTTTTGCTGGTCCACCAAAAGATGAAGTTCTTGAAAACATTGTTCTCAATGCACCTAAAATTAGAGGTGAGGTAGGAAGAAGGTTGAAAAACATGAAGCATATTCCATCGTTATCATTTTACATTGATGACTCCCTCGATTATGCAAGTAAAATTGATGAGTTACTTAAAAAGTAGTCCTATCAATGTCCCTTATTTCATAGCGCGCAGATATTTATCAGCCAAGAAGAAGAAGAACGTAATAAATCTTATTACCCGTGTTTCCGTTGTGGGTATTGCTATTATTACAGCCGCATTAATTATTTTACTTTCAGCCTTTAATGGAATTGAAATGATGATAGAGCAGTTGTATTCAGAATTTGATTCTGATATAACCATCCATGTGAAAGAGGGTAAGACTTTTAGTGAAAACAGAATTGATTCAAAATCGATATCTATGCTTCCCGAAGTCATAGGTGTTTCTCGTGCAATTGAAGAAACGGTCATTCTTAAGCATGAACAGAAATGGGTAAATGCCGAGCTAATAGGTGTTGATTCTTCTTTTTTAAAAATGAGCCATATGGATTCACATATGGTTGATGGTGTAGCTATTTTAAATGATAGGGAAGAAAATTTCGCTTTAATTGGAGCAAGCTTGTTGGATAAGTTGGATGGGTTTATTCCTGAGGCATACGGTCATGAATCACTAGTCTGCTATGTGCCTAAGAGAAGAATAAAAATTCGACCGGGCAAGAGTCCTTTTAAGTCACAAATAGTAAACTTATCTGGGCGTATAAATTTCAACAAGGAAGTGAACGCGAGTAGCTTTATCGTTCCATTGAATTTAGCTAAAGATTTGTTGGGGTATAAAAATCAAATTTCTGCTCTTTATATTGATTGTAAAAATGAAACTTCCAAGGAAGAACTTAAAGGTAAAATACAAGGTTTAGTTGGTCGTCAGTTTGATGTGAAAACGAGTTATGAAAAGAATGAATTGGTTTACAAAACGAGTAAGTCAGAAAAACTTATTGTATTAATTATTCTTTTATTCATTTTTATTCTTGCTGCATTTAATTTAGTCGCATCGCTTACGGTTCTTTTTGTTGAGAAATTAGAAAACATTAAAACAATGTTGAGTTTTGGAGCTAGCAAGAAATTTCTTTTCAGAATTTTCTTTTATGAGGGTTTGTTAATTGCTGGAAAAGGGATTCTTTTCGGGGTTCTTTTGGGTTATTTCGTATGTTTCCTCCAAATACAATTTGATTTCATTACGATGCCAAATTCTGGAGGAGAACCATTTCCCATCAGAATATCATTAAAAGATGGTAGCGTGATCATTTTATTAGTCTCATTATTGAGTGTCATTCTTTCTTATTTGCCAGTAAAATATTTAATCAAAAAGAATGTTGGTGATGTCATAAACTAAATGACTTAAATCAAAAACATACAGGGTTATAAGTTTAAAAGAGGCGATAATCACATGTAATTAAAAAAGGTTTTCATTTTTTTTCATTTTCATTGATTTATATTAATAGAAAAGCCATATATTTGCACCCAAAATTGAGAGTTAATTTCTAAAAGACGTTCTGATGTCGAATAACAAAGGTAAAATATCACAGGTCATAGGGCCAGTGATTGATGTGAGTTTTGAAAAGGGAGTAGAGCTTCCTAATATTTTTGATGCACTTGAAGTGTTTAAAGAAAATGGAACAAGAGTAGTTCTTGAAGTTCAATCGCACGTGGGTGAAAACTCAGTGAGAGCGATCTCAATGGATTCTACCGATGGTTTCATGAGAGGGATGGAGGTTAATTCAACAGGTTCGGCGATTAAAATGCCAATCGGTGAAGAGGTTAAAGGACGTCTATTCAATGTTGTTGGTGAAGCAATTGACGGAATCAATGAGTTAGACACTTCAAATGGAATGTCAATTCATAGAGAAGCTCCTAAATTTGAAGATCTTTCAACAGCAACCGAAGTACTTTACACAGGAATTAAAGTTATTGATCTTGTTGAGCCATATGCAAAAGGTGGTAAGATTGGTTTGTTCGGTGGAGCTGGTGTTGGAAAAACAGTTTTAATTCAAGAGTTGATTAACAATATTGCAAAAGGACACGGTGGTTTGTCTGTTTTTGCTGGTGTTGGTGAGCGAACTCGTGAAGGAAATGATTTACTGCGCGAGATGTTAGAGTCTGGAATTATCAAGTATGGAGATGACTTTATGCACACGATGGAAGAAGGTGGATGGGATCTATCAAAAATCGATTTAAATGTAATGAAAGAATCGAAGGCAACATTTGTTTTCGGTCAAATGAATGAGCCTCCTGGAGCACGTGCTCGTGTGGCTTTGTCTGGATTGACAATGGCTGAGTACTTCCGTGATGGTGAGGGAGATGGAGAAGGGAAAGATATCCTTTTCTTCGTTGACAATATATTCCGTTTTACACAAGCTGGATCTGAGGTTTCTGCATTGCTTGGGCGTATGCCATCAGCAGTAGGTTACCAACCAACTTTGGCAACGGAAATGGGTCAAATGCAAGAGCGTATTTCATCTACAAAAAATGGTTCTATTACATCTGTGCAAGCGGTTTATGTTCCTGCAGATGATTTAACGGATCCTGCACCGGCCAATACATTTGCTCACTTGGATGCAACAACAGTATTGTCTCGTAAAATTGCTGAGTTAGGAATTTATCCAGCAGTTGATCCATTGGATTCAACTTCTAGAATTCTTACACCGGAAATCGTTGGAGATGAGCATTACGATTGTGCACAAAGAGTTAAAGTTACATTACAGAGATATAAAGAACTTCAAGATATTATTGCAATTCTAGGTATGGATGAATTGTCTGAAGAAGACAAGCAAATTGTGCATAGAGCGCGTCGTATTCAACGTTTCTTATCTCAACCTTTCCACGTTGCTGAGCAATTTACTGGATTACCAGGTGTTTTGGTTGACATTAAAGATACAATCGTTGCTTTTAACGATATTCTTGATGGAAAATATGATCAATATCCAGAGGCTGCATTCAACCTTAAAGGTGGAATTGAAGAAGTAATTGCGGCTGGAGAGAAAATGATTGCGGAAAACGCATAATTTTAATTAAGGAAAAAATGCAATTAGAAATTATAACACCAGAAGCGAAAATTTTCTCAGGGGAAGCAGATGCAGTTCAGTTTCCAGGATTAGACGGTTCTTTTCAAGTTTTAGATAACCATGCTGCAATTATTTCAGCTTTAGTGAAAGGTGTGGTGAAGGCAAATTTGAAAAATGCGTTCGATTCTCCAGAAAAGAGTGATTTAGTTCATGTCGACCAGAAGGATAGCAAAGTAATTCGTGTTGATATCAAAGGTGGTGTAGTGGAAATGCTAAATAATAAAGTTATTGTATTGGCCGAATAAAATTGGAAGTACAAGTGAATTAAAAGGGAGCTGGGTTAAACCAACTCCCTTTTTTGTTAAAGTACGTTAAGTCTTAGCGCTAAAAAGATTGACAAACACTTTACTTTCACTATTTTCGTTGTTCAATTAAAAATAGATTGTGAGTACATTAGAGAAAATAGATTTAAATAACACTCCAGAACATATCGCCATTATTATGGACGGTAATGGTAGATGGGCTAAACAGCAAGGAGAAAAGAGATTGTTTGGGCATAATACTGGAGTAGAGTCTGTAAGAGAAGCCTTAAAAGCTGCTCAAAAATCTAATGTGAAGTATCTAACATTATATGCCTTCTCAACTGAAAATTGGAATAGACCAAAAGAAGAAGTTGAAGGACTAATGAATTTATTAGTTCATACGATTAGTAACGAGGTAGATGAGTTGAATAAAAGTAATGTTAGAATTACCACAATTGGTGATTTAGATGGTTTACCTGGAAATTGTAAAGATGAAATGGTAAACGCCTTTGAGAGAACAAAAACAAATACGGGGGTAAACCTGGTTCTAGCATTAAATTACAGTTCAAAGTGGGAGATACTGGAAACTGTTAAGTCTATAGCGAATCAAGTCAAAGAAGGAACCTTAGACACAGATAGTATAAATGATGAATATTTTTCAAACTCATTGTCCACAAAAGGTATTCCTGATCCAGAATTATTAATTAGAACAAGCGGAGAGCATAGAATAAGTAACTTTTTGCTGTGGCAAATTGCTTATTCTGAATTATATTTTACTGAAGTTCTTTGGCCAGATTTTAAAGAAGAAGATTTATATGAAGCTGTTTTGAATTATCAATCGAGAGAAAGAAGATTTGGAATGGTTTCTGAACAAATAGAAAAAAACTTATGAGTATCCTACAACGATTAGTTTTCGTTTGCACAATACTGTTGTCTTTCACTTCCTTTTCTCAGGTTGTTGCTATCGGCGATGTTGAGGTAGATTTTAAAAGCCCCAAAACATATGAAATTGGTCCAATTAGAGTAGAAGGGGCGGATAACTATGATCACAACGCAATTAAGTTATTGGCAGATTTAAGGCAAGGGCAATCAATTACAATTCCAGGAGAGAAAATTTCGAGAGCGATTAAGAATCTTTGGGAGGAAGGCTTATTCTCAAACATTGAAATATTAACAGAGAAAGAAGTTGCGGGAGTAATATACCTAGTGATTAAAGTCGCTCCTAGAGCAAAACTTTCTCGGTTTAAATTTGTTGGTGTAAACAAACGAGAGGCAGATAAAATTAGAGAAGAAATTTCACTTTTTTCTGGAAAGACGATTACTGAAAATTTAATTTATTCTACAGAAAGTAAAATTAGAGGATACTTTAGAGAGAAAGGTCATTATACTGTAAAAGCTAATATTACTAGAGAGCAAGATAAACTGATGAACAACTCAGAGGTTTTTGTAATTAACATTGAAAAAGGCCCTAAAGTAAAAATTGGCGAACTAAATATTACCGGCAATGAAACAGTTGCTACATGGAAATTGAAAATGGCCATGAAGGACACCAAGCAAAAAGTTTTCTGGAGGTTCTTCAAACGTTCTAAATTTAATGAGACGGCTTACCTGCGAGACAAACAAGCAATGCTTGATAAGTTTAGTTCAAAAGGATTAAGAGACGTTGAGATTATTGTTGATACTGTCTACTTAGCCGATAGAAAAAACATGCGCATTGACATCAAGATTGATGAGGGTGACGTATACTATTTTGGAGACATTGAATGGATTGGAAATGCAAAGTTTCGCTCGTCTTATTTAGATACTGTATTAGGAATAAAAAGAGGAGATATTTACAATAAACAATTATTAGATACACGTCTACAAATGTCAGAGGATGGAAGAGATATCTCGTCATTATATATGGATAGAGGTCATTTGTTTTTTCAAGTTATTCCTGTAGAGCAGCATGTTGAGAAGAATCACATTAGCTATCAAATGAGAATTATTGAAGGTAAAGAAGCACGAATCAAAAACATTATTATTCGTGGAAACACAAAAACGAATGAGTACGTTATTCGTAGAGAAATTAGAACTAAGCCTGGAGATCTATTTAATCGCAATGACATTATTAGAACGCAGCGTGAGTTAGCTCAATTAGGATACTTCAATGAACAAGCATTTCAAATTAATCCAATTCCAAATCCTCAAGATGGAACGGTTGATATAGAATATGTTGTTGAGGAAAAATCTTCTGATCAAATAGAATTGTCGGGCGGTTATGGTGGCGCTGGAGCAGATGGTAGAGGAAGAATCATCGGAACTCTTGGGCTGACATTTAATAACTTTAGCCTTCAAAATGTTTTTAAGAAAGGAGCTTGGACACCTCTTCCTGGTGGAGATGGACAAAAGCTTTCAATTCGTGCACAAACTAATGGCCGATTTTATCAAGGGTATAATTTCTCTTTCACAGAACCATGGTTAGGAGGCAAGAAACCAACCTCACTTTCCGTTTGGATGAACCATACGGCCATCGGAAATGGAGTACTACCATCTAATCCAACCTATACAGGAATTGGAATTACGGGTGTTGGTGTTGGGATAGGTAGAAGAAAGAAAATTCCGGATGATTGGTTTCAAGCTTATTATGAAGTTGCTTACCAATACTATGACGTAAAAGATTATGCTAATTTCGGAATATTCACGAATGGATACGCGAATGATATATCACTAAAATATGTTTTGCAAAGAAGTTCTGTAAGTTCTCCAATCTACCCACAAGGTGGATCTAACTTGAAGTTTACCGCAAAAGCTACTTTGCCTTATTCATCTTTTGATGACGTTGATGATTATTCAGAATTACCGAATCAAGAAAGGTTTAAATACCTTGAATATTATAAATTTAAATTTACGGGAGAATGGTATTTCCCTTTGACGAAAGACAAGAAATTGATTTTGATGCCGAGAATAGGATTTGGTTTCATGGGTGCCTATAATAAATCAAAAGGAATTACTCCTTTCGACCGTTTCAATTTAGGAGGAAGTGGTTTAACTGGAGTCAATCAAATTGGTGGTCAAGAAATTATTGCACTTCGTGGATATGAAGAATCTTCTGGAGGTCTTCATTCACAAGGTGGAGATCCATTTATTGCAAAGTATACGCTTGAAGTACGATACCCAATTTCCCTCAATCCTTCTGCTACATTCTATGCCTTAGCATTTGCTGAAGCAGGAAACACTTATCCAGATGTGGCTAGGTTTAATCCTTTCAATGTGAAAAGAGCAGCTGGTGTTGGAGTAAGAGTATTCTTGCCAATGTTCGGAATGCTTGGACTTGATTATGGTTTAGGTTTTGATAAATTAGACCCTTGGTCAAGCGGTTTTGGGGGGACATCTGATTCGAGTATTGATCAAAAAGGATTCTATGGTAAATTGAATTTCACAATTGGTATGAACCTAGGAGAATTATAATCGAATCAATTATAATAAAAGTATTAAATTCGCCGTTCAGCAAGCAAAGACAATTTTATGAAAGCAATCATTTTAGCGACATTATTGATTTTTGGCACAGGGTTTGTCAATGCACAGAAGTATGCATACATCGATTCAGATTATATTCTTGGTCAGGTTCCTGCATACTCAGAGGCAAAAGATAAATTAGATAAAATGGCTGATCGTTGGACGAAAGAGATTGAAAAACGATATGAAGTTTTGGCAATGAAGAAAGAAAACTTTGCACGTGAAGAAGTTCTTTTGCCAAAAGAAGAGAAGAAAAAGAGAAAAGAAGAAATTGAGAAATTAGAATTAGATGCAATGCAAATGCAGAAAACACGATTTGGGGTAAAAGGAGATTACTTCTCAAAACGTCAAGAATTGATAAAACCAATTCAAGATCAAGTCTACGAGGCAATGCAAGCAGTCGCTTCTAAAAGGAATTATAGTTTTGTGTTTGATAAAGCCAACCAAAGTAATTTGGTCTATGCAGATGTCAAATACGATATAAGCAAAAGTGTTCTTAAAGAAATGGGAGTCACAAATCGTTAAATAAAGTAAAAGTTAAAAAACAATTAAACCAGAAAGATGAAAAAAATATTATTAGCCCTATTAGTAGTATGTAGTGTTGGATCAGTAATGGCCCAATCAAAAGTAGCTCACGTAAATTCTCAAGTATTATTAGATACAATGCCCTCTCGTAAAGCAGCAATAACTAAGTTGCAAGAGTTTGAATCTGCAGGACGAAATGAATTACAAGAAATGAACGCTGATTTTGAGAAGTCGTATAACGTATTTATGGCTAATCAATCAACGTGGTCTCCTGTGATTTTAAAAATTGAAGAAGAAAAGTTGATGAAAAAGCAACAAAATCTTCAAGAAAGAGAGCAGTCTTTGCAACAAGAAATGCAAGTTTATTCTCAAGAGTTAAACAATCCGATTTTAGAGATGGTTCAGAAGGCGGTAAAAGAAGTTTCTGAAAAAAATAAAATCAATTACGTTATTGATGAGTCTGTAACATTATATTTCGCAGGTGGCACAGATATCACTAAAGAAGTAATTACTGTTCTTTTGAGAATGGACCAACAATAGAAAAATAGAAATTATTGAAAGGGTAATCTGAAGGGATTACCCTTTTTTTTGTAATATTAAACTATGGGACCAATAGGTATATTTGATTCAGGATATGGCGGATTGACTATTCTTCAGGATATTCAAAATAAACTTCCGGAACATGATTACCTATACCTCGGTGATAACGCTAGAGCTCCATATGGAACAAGATCATTTGATGTTGTTTATGAATTTACTTTAGAGGCCATTAAAGAGCTTTTTGACAGGGGATGTGAGCTTATTATCATAGCTTGCAATACAGCTTCAGCAAAAGCACTTAGAACCATTCAGCAAAACGATTTGCCAAAACATTTTCCAGGAAAAAGAGTTTTGGGTGTTATTCGTCCAAGTTCCGAAATTATTGGGCAATTCACACTGAATAACCATATAGGAATTTTAGCAACTCAAGGTACCGTAGTATCAGAATCTTATGTGATTGAAATTGAAAAATTCTCACCAGAGTGCAGAGTGCATCAGTTAGCTTGTCCGCTTTGGGTGCCGTTAATTGAAAACAATGAACACGAGACCAAAGAAGGTCGAGAGTTTATTAAAAAAGATGTAGAGTTATTGTTAAGTAAAAGCAAGTACATAGACACGATCTTATTAGGTTGCACCCATTACCCGGTATTGAAAGAATATATAGAATCAATAATTCCAAATGGTATTGAGGTTATTGCTCAAGGAAATATTGTTGCGGATAGTTTATCCGATTATTTGTTGAGACACCCTTGGTTGGATTCAAAATGTAGTAAAAATGGGTCTATTCATTTTTTAACAACGGAGAGCTCACAAGAATTTGACCAAAACGCGAGCCATTTCTTCAGTAAAAGCATCTCATCTGAGCATATAAAACTGGGTTAGTAGGAAAGGGTATCCCTTTATAGATGAATGAAATTTATTTCATTTTACTTTGGATGGTCCAACCCACAAGAAATGCTCTCTGTTTTGCTAGTTCAGCTTTCTCGCCCTTAAAAAGAGTGTCAACGGTTTCATTAAAGAGAAGAAGCCATTGATCAAAATGCTCTTTCTTCAAACGCATTTTCATATGCTTTTCAGTGACGTCGGTTTTGTATCCTGCCTCATCCAATAAGACAAATGCCCAAAATGAAATCATCTTGGGCATGTGTATATTGAAATCTAAATTCTTAAAAAAAGGCGCTAATATATCGTCTTCGACAACTTTAGAGTAAAAAGTGTTTACGAGTAATTCAACATCTTTGTTTGTTCTAATGTCCATTATAGAAGATCAAGAACTTCAGCCGCTTCTTCCAGTTCTTCGATATCATTAGAACTATCTATGTTTTGTTCTTTTTCTGCTTTAGCTTTACAGGTTTTACAAAGTTCAGAGATTCCTTTTTTATCCCACGACTCTTTAACCGTTCCGTTAACAACCCCAATCCTATCAGCAATGTGATAGCAATCTTTCTTGATGTGATATTTGTTTCCAGCCGTTGACCAGAACACATTATCTTCAATATTTAATTCTTTTAAAACTTCTGTTTGCTCATTTATTTCTTTGGTATATTTTTCAACTGATGGCGGATTGAAATCTGTTCCAACAACACCTGCAATCACTAGAGCAACAGCTGCAATAGAACCTGCGATTCCTTTTTGTTTGCCGCTCATGTTCTTGTTTGTGAAAATTAGAATCACCAATGGTAAAAAAGCGATGACCCCAATAATCATCCCCAATTGATTCTGAACAAAAAATTTAAATTGATTTTTTTCAGATGCAGGATCGAGACGATTCGATTTTTTCCATAACAAGGAACCCGTAATTGCAAATACAAGATCGACAACTATAAAACTTATGAGCCAGGTCATGTTAACGGGGTTATTTCCCAATTGTAAAATGGCTAAGACTTCAAATCCGATGGCAATGACAAAAGCCAGAATTGCAAATATTCTAAATTGCTTTGCTTTTGCTTTGTTTTCGTCGCTTGCTACAAACACTTTTCCACTTTTCGATTCAACATTATCATTTGCCATTTTGTTTTCTTTTTTGGTGTTATTATTTTATCTTAATTTAATAATAATCTCTAATTTAGGATAATTAGGGAGATGTTTTACTTTGGTATAACTTATTAACTCACATTAAGTTGTTAGTTCGGCTTTGAAATAATTTGGCTCATAGCATGTTCTGCAATAGCCGTAATTGAAAGGGATGGATTAACTCCCGGATTAGCGGAGATCATCGATCCATCTATAATATACATGTTCTGGTAGCCAAAAACTTGATTGTTTTTATCAATGACTCCTTCACTTTTATCTTTCCCCATAACAGCACCTCCTAAAATATGAGCTGTAGAAGGGATTCCGGCGAATGTCTCTAGTGCAAATGATGTTGCTTCTCCATCCATGATCGTTCGATATTTTTCTGTTATGAATTTTGACTCTGGAATATTTGGACTAGGTTTTTTTCCTTTTCCAATCATCGTTTTCATCCCTCCAAAAATGGATTTTTTAATTGAGATTGTGGTGTCAACGGATTGCATGAACAGCAAGACTATTGTGCTTTTTGACCAACTTTGAGTAAGGTATAATTTAAGGTAACGGAAAGGCGCATTAAAAAAAGTTTTACACATATTCAGTATTCGGATGAAAATGTTTTTTCCTTCAGCATAAGGCGTGTAAAATAGCCGCCAAAATCCGGATCCTTTGCCATACCTTACAATTTCTACATGACTATTTTCATCTGTTTTAAGTATGCTACCAATCGCAATTCCTTGCGACAGATCTTTAGAACTGTCCATTGAAGAAACACTCACTAAAGTTTCATTGTTTGTTCTAATATCATGGCCCAGCATATTTGAAAGAAGGGGAAGTGATTTTTTTTTAATTTTAAGTAAAAGTTTCACAGTACCTATTACACCACCAGAGAAAACAACACCATTTGAGGTGATAGCTTGGTGATTCTTAAAAAATTTTGTGCTTGATTTTAAATGGACAGTATACCCTTGAGATTCACCATCATTAATTATTGGAGTAACATTATTAACTTCATGTTCAGCCAATATTTCAGCACCTTTTTTTTGTGCCAAGTAGAGGTAATTTTTGTCTAGTGTGTTTTTTGAATTGTTTCTGCATCCTGTCATACAAGCACCGCAAAAATTACACGCTGTTCTATCTGGTCCATCTCCATTAAAATATGGGTCCTCAACAGTTTCGTTTTCTTTTCCAAAATAAATGGAAACATTGGTGCGATCGAATTGGTCTTCTTTATTTAAATTTTTCGCCAATTCCTTTAATTCAAAATCTCCGGAGAATAATTTTGGGTTTTTTGCCGCTCCTAGCATTTTTAGTGCAGTGTCATAATGAGGTTTAAGATCAATTTCCCAATTTTTTAAACCAGCCCAACTACCGGATGAATAAAAAGTAGGCTTTGGTATTGGGAGTGTATTTGCATAAACCAAAGATCCACCACCTACACCTGTTCCAGAAATTACCGATACGTGCCTAAAAAGACTGATTTTCATAATTCCAAAACACCTCAAGAATGGAATCCATAACCATTTTCTGATGTTCCAATTTGTTTTAGCGAAGTCATCAGCTCCATACCACTTGCCCTTTTCAACAACAAGTACCTTATAGCCTTTTTCAGATAGTCTTAGGGCGCTAACTGATCCTCCAAAACCACTTCCAATAATTATGTAATCGTAGTCTCGGTTTTTAGTTTTCATTGAAGAAAGAATAATTGATGGTCTTCAAAATACAGTTATTATATGAACTACGTAAAAATTAATCGGGTAATTATGAGATTTAAATATTTATAATTCTCTCATGTCGTTCCTTGAAAGGTAAACTTCTACAATTATTCGAGACACCAGTTCTAGCGTGATTTCGTTCTCGGCTAGCAAGAAAGAATAAATGGCCTTGCGGTGAATCGATTGTTTCCTTTCAACAACACCCAGATCTATAAGTGTTTTTCTACCTAGTAATTTACCCCCATAACAATATTTGAAAGAGTTGTTGTTGATGTCGCCTTTCATGATTGCTAGTCGATGAAGTAGCTTGTAGGTTTTATTGAAATATTTTTTCAGTTGTCTGATACGAACTTTGGAAAGCTCTTGCCCATGAAGAATTTCTCCTGTGTATAAAACAGTATTATTTAATTCTTTTAAGAATTCTTTTCGTTCTTCAGGACTTTGATTGATTTCCATGCTTCTCTTTTCAGTGCAAATAACAACTAAAATGTGCTTTGAGGAATTTTCGTTTATACTGTTTTGTTTCCAAAGAATTTGTTAAAAATAAGGCAGGCAGCAAGATCTCCTGTAACATTGACAGAGGTTCTGAACATTCCTAAAATTCTGTCGATTCCTATAACAACAATGAGTCCATCAACTGGAATTCCCGCACTTTGCAATACTGATGCAAGAATAATTACACCACCTCCAGGAATAGCTGGCGTCCCAATAGAAGCCGCAACAACGGTAAAAGTGATTAACAATAAATTCAAAATGGTCAATTCAATTCCATACGCTTGCGCCATGAATAAAGTGGTAGCACATTGAAATAAAGCTGTCCCATCCATATTAATTGTAGCACCAACTGGAATAATAAAATCAGAAATATTTGAAGATATTCCAAGTTTCTCGTCAGCTGTTTTCATGGATAAGGGCATAACAGCAGCTGAACTAGCCGTAGAAAATGCTAATAGCTGAGGCTCCTTTATGGCTTTCAAGAATGTAAAAGGATTCTTCTTGGTAACCGCAGAAACAAGTATTAAGTAAAATACCATTAATACCATTAACCCCAGAATTACGACTGCCATATAATAGCCTAAACCGATAAATATTTCAATACCTGTTCTAGATAGTAAGGCGGCGATTAAACCAAAAACGGCATAAGGTACAAGCATCATTGCCCAAGAAACGATGATCATACAAATTTTCTGAATGGCTTCTGAAAAACGAATAATAGGTCTTGCTGTCCCTTCATTCAGTTGAGTTATTGCCACGCCAATTATTATTGTGAAAATCACAACACCCAACATTTCCCCAGTAATAATTGCTTCTAAAGGATTGTTTGGAATCAGATTGGATATTGCATTGGGGATATTTTCTATTAGATTAGTTTGCTCATTTGGTATTAATTGGCTTTCATCATTTGAAGGGAATCCACCCAATTTATAGATGTATTGTCCTGGTTTAAAAATGAGAGTAACCACTAAGCCAATGATAATTGCTATTGCTGTAGTGAATATAAAATAGAGTAAAAGTCTGAATCCGAAGGTTTTGAGGTTCTCAGAAGTATTGCTTACGATCCCTGTAATAATTGATGTGAATATCAAAGGAATCATGATCATTTGAACGAGTCTCATAAAAATTTGACCAGGTAGATCTAGCCAATCAGCAAATCGTAAACTCACCTCTGCAGAAAGTAGTCCAGCCGATGGGTTGAGCAGGGCTCCAAGTCCGGCACCTAAAACAAGACCAATAATAACCTTCATCCATAATCTTCCTTGAACCAGACGATCTAGATGAATGGATAAACTGTTAAGTGGTTTAAATTCTATCATATTTTGCAAATGCTATTCTTTGGGCGTAAAAATACGGAAAAAGCACATGGTTAAGTTTATCAATTATTGATTCTTATGTAAAATAGGCTCTTGCGCTAATTTATTTTTCATGACGAATATCTTTTTTTTCTATGATGCTTGTCATGTTATGAATTATGGTTGTTGTCTAATTTTGACTATACATTTAAAACAAACAAAATGAGCAACGTAGAAGTAAGTCAAGGAGAGATAAAAGTAAATTTCACAGAGCCAAAAAAAGGAAAGGTATCTTTTGCTGATTTAGGAATTAGTAATGAAAGTAAAAACCTTGAAGGAGGGCTTCTTCGCTTAGTTTTTGACCTTGAAGGAATTGGTGAACATGACTATTATCATGTACCAACAATAGAAGTGGCTTATGAGGAGAATATGTCGGAAACACATTGGGTTTGTGAATTTAATGGAATAACTATTTTAGATAAGTTAGATAATCATGGTCATTCGTCAATTTTATTACTCAACAGAAAAGTTTTGAGTGAGTTGGAGCAACATCATGAGAACAAAATTATTGTTCATGCTGAATTTCCACAGGGAGCCACGTTAAATCTTAATAAATCATCTGTAAATTTCTTTAAATAGAGGAAATTATCACAGAGTAGAAGTTTAGATTTTGTGCATAAAAAAGCCCATCAATAAAGATGGGCTTTTTTTATCAGAATATTATTTTATTTCTTACTCCATTCTTCAATCGATTTCTCGTTTGAAGTGATATAAGCTTCATAGTTTGCTTTTTTTGCTTCTTCCAATGAAAGTTTTGCTGATGCAATGGCTCCTTTGAAATCACCTAATTCTGCTTGTATCAATGCTTTTTTACGAAGGTACCAGAAAGGCTGATCATCACGTAATTCAAGTGCTTTGTTGATGTAAACTAAAGCAGTCTTCAATTCCATTTTTTCTGCGTAGTAATAGTCAGCAGCTTTGTAATAGTCACCAGCTCCTGGTCCAGCCATTACTTTCTCAATACTTGATAAAACTACTGCTTTAGTATTAACTGTAAATGAAGCGGTTGCTTTTGTTTTTTCCCAAGAAAAATTAAGGTCAGCACCGTCCATAGATACATTATCTATGCCGATAGTAAAAGATTCAGTATTATTTTCCAAAGCAGTTACTTTGGCCATTGTCTTTAAAGCGACCATTTCTTCATTCCACTTTTCTGGTGTTCCCCAGTTTTCAGTATCCATATAGAAATATATCTCCCAAGCGTTGTCCTTTTTTGGCTTTGTGAAAATAGCATATGTACCAGCCATTAAAGTGTCATTTCCAAAAATAAGCATATCGCTAACGGTGATCATAGCGTTTTTATTCGCTCCAGTTCGCCACATTTGATCAAAAGGAACAAGGTCACCAAAGACAACTCGGTCACGCATGTGAGGGCGAGAGTAATCTAGGTCAATTTCAGTTAAACCAACAGTTTGCCAAGATTTTGCACCTGGGCTTGGTTGCGGTGTTGTAATTTGTGCAGTTAAAGAAAGAGTTCCTAAACATGCAATTGCAATCATTATTTTTTTCATATCTTTTTTTTTCGTTTTAGAAGCACCAAGTTAGTCAAAGAAATGTTTTTAGCTAGTTGATAAACAGATGAATTATTAAACATCACGCTATTCATCTGTAAGTTAGTAGGTTATGTTAGTTTAAATTCTGTTACTCAAAAATTGAGTAAGTTTGGTCGTAATTAAAATAAAAACACCTTGAAAATACTAGTCTTTTTCTATTTCATTATAGGATCTATATTCTGCCACGCCAATAACGGAAATGGCGAAATTTTTGTCAACTTACAAAAATTACATTCCTTAAAAAGAGTGCTATATGTTGCAGCGCATCCTGATGATGAAAATACCAGAGCATTGGCTTGGTTTTCTCTCGGAGAAAAGGCAGAAACAGCTTATTTTTCTTTAACAAGAGGGGATGGTGGTCAAAATTTAATTGGGAATGAATTGAGCGAAGAGTTGGGCATTTTGCGTACTCAAGAATTGTTAGCGGCAAGATCACATGATGGAGCGAAACAATATTTCTCAAGAGCGGTTGATTTTGGATATTCTAAATCTGCTGAAGAATCTTTTGAGCTTTGGGGTAAAGATATATTACTTTCAGACTTGGTGTTGGTCATTCGTAAATTCAAGCCAGATGTCATTGTTACGCGTTTCCCACCTGATGAGCGTGCTGGTCATGGTCATCATACGGCATCTGCATTATTGGCAATCGAGGCATTTAAGAAAGCTGCGGATGTCAGCTATTCTCCAGGACAGGTAGCTGAGTTTGGGACATGGCAAGCAACTTCAATCTATTGGAATACTTCCTATTGGTGGGACGAGAATATCAAAGACCTTACAGAAGGTGATCCTAATTATTTAATTACTGATATTGGCGGGTATAATGCTCAACTTGGAATGTCTTACAATGAGATAGGAACGTTGGCTAGAAGCGAACACAAGTGTCAAGGATTTGGTGGTATTATTAATAGAGGTAGTCGCACCGAATATTTCAAACATTTAGAAGGAGAGAAATTAAAGAATTCCTTTTTTGAAAAGTCAGAAAGAACTTGGACGAGTATTGGAGACAAACAATTAGAGCTGGACTTTAAGTCAGCCTTGGATAATTTTGATTTCATAAAAGTATCGAATAATGTTCCGTTGCTTTTAAAGATTTTAAAAAGATTAAAACAATTACCTCCTTCATATATTCTTGATGAGAAAATTATGCGCTGTGAGACTATTATTCAAGATTGTCTTGGATTATATGTGGAGGTTTTAGGAGACCAATTCTCCTTTATTAAAGGAGATTCTTTGGCGCTCAAAGCAAACTTAATCAATCGATCAACTTTAAATATTCAATTGAAGAAAATAGAAATGAGCACTGGCGAATCACTTGATTTCGATGACACCTTATTGTATAATAATAACCTTGCGATAGATTTATTATCTAGTGGAAGTGCGCCAATTTCAAATCCGTATTGGTTGAATGAACCATTCTCAAATGTTTTTAAAGTCAAAGATTCAAGAAATTTATGTGCTCCAGAGAGTCCTTCTAGTATTGTCATACAATTCACCTTGTCAGTCGTTGACGAAGAATTCACACTGTCAGTTCCAGCAAGCTATAAGTGGAGAGACCCTTCTTATGGTGAACGAAGAAGACCTTTAATTTCAACTCCTTCATATTCGGCTTCATTTGAACAAAAGCAACTTTTAATGAAACCAGGTGAACAAAAAGAAGTGAGGGTGAAAGTGAAAAGCTTTAAGGATAGCTTAAACACTAACTTGAATATTTTAGCACCCGATGGTTGGCAAGTTTCTCCAAAGAATATTGTTATAGACCTCAAAGAGATGCACGCTGAAGAGTGGTTTGTCTTTACGGTTGAAGCCAATAAGGATGCAAAGCCAGGGTCGATAACTTTGTCAAAGGCAGATGGAACGAAGTTGTTTAGCTATAAAGAAATAGTATATGATCATATCCCAACCCAATCTTTGTTTAGAACGGCATCTTTGAAATGTACAGCCATTGATGCACAAATAAATAAGGGGCGTGTTGCTTATATTAAAGGTGTTGATGATGCTGTTCCGCAGGCAATAAAGCAGCTAGGATTTGAACTAGATTTCTTTGAAGTCAAAGATATTCCGAGTATTGATTTTTCAAAATACAACTCTGTAGTTTTGGGAATTCGTATTTATAATGCTCATCCAGAATTATCTAATTACCGAGAGCGACTGAATGCTTATGTTAAGAATGGAGGAAATCTCGTAATGCAATATAATACTGCGTCTCGATCGATCAAGGGGAAGGAGTTTGGTCCTTATCCATTTGAACTTTCGAGAAACCGAGTGACGGAAGAAGATGCGGAAGTGACGTTTTTGGCTCCAGATCATCAAATCATGAACACACCCAATAAAATCACTAAATCTGATTTTGATCATTGGGTGCAAGAACGTGGTTTGTATTTCGCCGACAATTGGAATAAGGAATTTACACCACTTTTTTCTTGGGCTGATGAAGGAGAAGAGGCGCAAAAAGGGGCGTTGATTGTTGCGAAATATGGAAAAGGGCAATTTGTTTATTCTGGTATTTCTTTTTTCCGTGAACTGCCAAATGGTGTAGTCGGCGCATATCGTTTATTTGCTAATATTTTAAGCTACCAGCCATGAGTGAACAAAAAGATTCAACCAACTGGAGAAGATGGTATTTGGGATTGATCGTATTTCTTATAGTTCAGATTATAGTTTATTTATGGATCACTAATTCTTATGCTGCATGAGCTTGATTGATTGGTTTGTATTGATGGGTACGCTTATCTTAATTGTAGGATATGGAACGTGGAAAACACGAAAGAATAATAATCTAGAGAGTTATCTAAAAGGAAATAATTCAGAGAACTGGGCAACTATCGGACTGTCGATAATGGCAACACAGGCGAGCGCAATCACATTTTTATCTACACCAGGACAGGCGTATGAAAGTGGAATGGGATTTGTTCAATTCTATTTTGGATTGCCTTTAGCAATGATTTTGATTTCTATTTTCTTTTTGCCGGTCTATTATCGATTAAAAGTATACACAGCCTATCAATATTTGGAAGAGCGTTTTGATGTTAGACTAAGGTCATTTACGGCATTTTTATTTTTAGTGTCCCGTGGTTTGGCAGCAGGAATTACCATCTATGCACCGTCAATTATTCTATCTACAATTTTAGGGTGGAACCTGCAATTGACTTGTCTTCTAATAGGCGGACTTGTTATTGTTTATACTGTTTCTGGAGGAAGCAGGGCTGTGTCACTTACTCAGAAATGGCAAATGGGTATAATTATGACAGGGATGTTTTTTGCTTTGTATTATGTGATCGCAAGTTTTCCAGACAATGTTGGGTTTATGGAAGGGGTAGATATAGCTGGAAGTTTGGGTAAAATGGAAATAATCGACCTTTCAACTGATCTTGGTAATCGATACACATTGCTTTCTGGACTTACCGGAGGACTTTTTCTGTTTGTTTCATACTTTGGAACTGATCAGTCACAAGTGCAACGTTATTTGGGAGGTAAGTCATTGAAAGAATCTAGAATGGGGTTAATGTTCAATGGTATATTGAAAATACCAATGCAGTTTTTTATTCTGCTTGTTGGTGTAATGGTTTTTGTATCGTTTCAATTTAATCGACCACCCATTGTTTTTAATCCGATAACCATTGAAATGAATGCTCAACAAGAGATTGAGCTTGATAAAATAGACGATCAATATGATGTTGTCTTTGAAGAGAAAAAAACACTTCTAGCAAAGTTCAATGCAACTAACATTGCCGACAATAATTCAATTCAGAGTTTACAAGTTGCACAAGATTCATTAAGAGAGTCGTATAAAGCATCACTGCTAGAAATAGATCCTGACTTCGAATCCAAGGATTCAGATTATATTTTTCTAACGTTTATATTGAATTTTCTGCCCCACGGATTGATCGGTTTGTTACTGGCTGTTATATTTTCAGCAGCCATGTCATCCACTGCGGGTGAATTAAATGCGCTTGCCGCTACAACAACTATTGATTATTATAAAAAGTTTTGGTCCAAATCAGATAATGAGAAAAATGATCTTCGGGTAAGTAAACTATTGACGATAGGGTGGGGGCTATTGGCTATTTTAATTGCGCTCACTGCAGGGATGTTTGAAAACCTTATACAACTTGTGAATATTCTAGGTTCATTGTTCTACGGTACAATTTTAGGGATCTTTTTATTGGCCTTATTTTTTAAATCTACGAAAGGAACTGCCGCTCTCATTGGAGGGTTTGTTGCACAAGCTACCGTGTTAATTGTGCATTTGTTGAAAACGTATGATGTAATTGAGCTCAGTTATTTAATGTACAATTTTATTGGCTGCGCTGTTGTGGTAATAGTCGGAGTAACTGTGCAAAAAATACTAAACAGTAGTAAGCGAACAGTATAATGACTTGCTAAAACCTTTTCCAATTTATTCATTGATGATTACTGGAGTAGATACATTGTTGTACCTTGAGATGTGGTTCTTTGGAAGATCGCTCGGTATTATCAAAGAAAAGAAAGTATTGGTTAGAGATTGGAAAGAAAAAGAACCATGTAGGTTTACATTAAATTAATATTGCAGTTCAAATGATAAGTCAAGAAGAGAAAGGGAATGTTATTAAAGTTGATGTTGTTTCAGATATTGCTTGCCCTTGGTGTTATGTTGGTAAACGCAGATTAGAAGAAGCTCTCAAACAATGGAAGGGTGCTAAAGTTGAAGTAAGTTGGCATCCTTATCAGTTAGACCCTTCAATGCGTTCCGAAGGAATGAATAGAGACACCTATCTGACGAATAAATTTGGAAGCGTTAATCGCGTTGAAGAGATGACAAATCGTTTAGTGGAAGTTGGCAAAACGGTTGGAATCGATTTTGATTTTGGGGATGACTGGTTAGCCGTGAATACTCTTCCGATGCATCAGCTGTTGAATGTTGCCCGCAAAGAGGGTGCAGGGAATGAAATGAAAGAACGTTTCTTAGCAGCCTATTTTGAAGAGTGTAAACATTTAAATAATTCTGAAACTCTCTATGCAATTGCTGAAGATTTTGGTTGGAACAAAGTAAAGGTAGATGCAATAATCAATGATCAAAATATTGCCGAGGCTGTTAAATCTGAAATTTCTCATTATCAGCAACGTGGCGTTTCTGGTGTGCCCTTTTTTGTCATTAATGATCAGTATGGGATTAGTGGAGCTCAACCAGTCGAGGTTTTTTTAGAAGCCTTTCAATCGGCAAGTCCTATTGAGTTGAAGGCTGAGGGAGATAGTTGCGACCCAATGAAAGGTGAGTGTTAAAATTAGAACGGTAGAAGATGTGGTTTTATACCATCGAATGATATTTTAAACGCAAATGGGGCAGAAAAGAATACACTTTTCTGCCCCATTTTTATTCGTTATGGTGAATAAACGTTTACGGAATTACACACGAACGTTTAAATACCGCGTAATGTTATTTAATGATTATTCTTTTTGTTTCTGATTTAACATTCTCGTTAACCATATTGATGAAATAAATTCCTGGAGTAGCTTTCAAATTCATTGATGCAGCTTGACCTGAAATCATTTCCTCATGAATTAATTTTCCTGTAACATCAATTACTTCAATTTTTCCATTGAAAGGACTCTGAGCGAAAATGTTAATCTCACCTGTAGAAGGGTTAGGGTATACATTAAACGCCAGATTTAATTCCTCTAGATTTAAAAATTCTGCCTCAAGTTTGTATACTCCATTTGACATTTGATCCACAAACCAGATTCTACCTTTAGGGCCAATTTTCACACCTTGTACACTGCTCAAACCAGTACTAATTCTTTCGAGTTCTACTGCTGGCATAACTGAAATGTCATAGATAATAATATCTCCTGACCCATATTCACTGATTACCATTCGGTTATCGATAACATCAATACCCGTAGGTCTGCTTAAACCAGTAACAACATCCTCTTGAGTATATCCAGTATATTCTGAATATTCTATAAGAGCTTCATTTTGAGGATAATTTGGAGTACCTCCTTCATTAGATCCCGTATTAATATCAATTCTAATAACGCGATTATTTCCATTATCAACGACATATAACCATTGTTGTTCTTCATCTAAGACTAAATGACTCACAGCCTGTTCTGTAGGGTCCATGCTAACTGCATCATCTGAATATCTTCGAACTATTGCATCGCCGTGAAAATCGTTACCTGGGCCATGATCTTCAGCAAAATCATAGCGCACAATGTCACTAGTATAACCATCAAATAACCAGAACACATTGTCACTCTCTGCTGCTATACCTTGTGAGTTTGGACTTTCATGTAACATATCTAAGTGACTTCCATTTCCACCTGAAGGTTGAGCATATATAGACATGTCAGATGACCAAAGTGATGGACCTGTAAATGCAGCACCTCCATTATGATTCGCATCATAAACACCAGGTGAACTGGCCCAATTTCCATTTTGACTAAAAGCAATCCCTGTTGGTAAAGACATAAAATGCCATGCGTTTCCATCTTGTTTGTATACACTAGTTTGTGCTGCTTCACCTGCATTATAGAAGGTAACTGTGCTACCTCCCGAATTTTCTGTTCCTTTATTACACACCCATAATTCCATATTGGTCAATACAGGGTGAAAGTCTAAATCCGTTGGTGAGTTAATTTGATTCGAAGAATTTGCTACTTGTTCAACAGTAACTGGCGTGTTTAGATACCCTGAAAGATAATTCGGTCGGCCCGGGCCAGCTTCAATAAATCTAGTTAAGGTGTCATTTGAATTGTCTAAATCGACATTTCCGTCATTGAAATTGTCAGCCCAAATTTTAATTTCATAAACCCCATTCGTTGGGATATTAAGTGGTGTACTGTGAACTAAATCTTGTTTCCAAAATGTTGATAAACTTGTTGTAATAGCGTCAGTATAAACAGTACCTCCATCAACCATATAATTTAAGTCAAATGAATTAATTGTAGTTGTTCCCTTATTGAACACTTTAGCTTCTAGATCAAAACTTCCAGTAGTAACATAGCTATATAAATTAGAACCATAAACGTTCATGTCATAAGCAGGAGGTTCTTCAGCAGTAAATGTAAAGGTTGCTCCTAACCCCATTCCTTCAAAAGAAACGGTTTGGTAAAAGTTAACTCGGATATCGAATGACATACCACCGTCTCCCCAATCATCAACATATATTAAGTCATATTGAGCTCCTGTAGTTAAAATCCATGCCCCTTCATTTACAATCGCTCCATTTGCGTATCCATTTCCTGGAGTAGCTACTTGAGCTCCCGCTCCGTTGCAACCTACCGTGGCATTACCTCCTGATGCAATTGTTGCCGCAGTTCCGCATGGACTGCCTGAAGGAACTATTTCCCAATATCCTTCATGTGCATCGTTTCCAGCATGAACAGTCATGCTGACTGAAGCTTGGCCAAAACTGACTCCGCAAATGAGGGTCATCATAATTGTTTGTAAAATTTTTTTCATAGTGTTAGGTGTTTTTAAATAGTTTAGTTTTGGGTTTAAAAAGAGAAAACATTATTATGTCTATTTAAACCTCATACAGTTAAGGTTTTAATTTTGAGCGTAATGTAATAATTTCTCTTTGAAACTTTAACTTATTTTTTTGTAATTATTGAAAATCTAAGACAGTTTTTTTTGGTTAGACAATAAAAAATTTCACGATAATATAAGATGAATAAAAGATTGTCTCTTGCTGTATATGTTGTATTTTTAACCATAGATAATAGACATATAACATGAAAGCAACCGATTCGATTAAATTAAAATTCTTAGGAGCGGCAGGAACTGTAACTGGCTCTAAGTCACTTCTTGAGATTGGAAAAACAAGGGTTTTAATTGATTGTGGGTTGTTCCAAGGTCTCAAGTATTATCGAAAA
>CAJQPA010000042.1 GCA_905480145.1 uncultured Flavobacteriales bacterium
ATTATTCAACCTAAAAATTTAAACTCATGAAAATTTATAATAACTTTCTTTTGTCAATCCTCATTATCGGATGGTCAATTCTTAGTCATGCTCAATGTAATTTAACCGCGACTTCTTCTGGAGGTAACTTGGGTTATACTCAAGTATATATCCTTGTAGACCAAAGCGGTAATATTGTTGCACAAAACCCAACAGGTACATTTAATTCAGTTGCAAATGGGGTTTATCAAATCCATGCGCTAAACTATGACCCTTTAAACCCTCCAAATCCTCTTCCAATTGCATTAATCGGTCAGCCTTTAACAGATGTTGGAAGTTCAACATTGGGCTGTTTCAATGGCGATTTGTTGACTGATTATGTTACACAAGTATGCAGCAGTTGTGCCCAAACACTTGAGTTTTGTGGAACAGAGCCTGTAGTCATAACTTCTTCGGGCAGTGCAGTCGGCTACACACAATTATACGTTCTTGTTGACACCTCATCAGGTCTTGTAATTGCTACTAATCTAACAGGTAATTTTACTTCTGATGTTGTAATAGGTAATACTTACACCGTTCATGCACTGAACTACAATAGTTCAGATGCCCCAATCCCATTGCCAACTGTTGGCCAAGACGTTTTACAAACTGGAAGCACTTATCAAGGTTGCGCCAATTCAGATTTTTTATTGGACTATGTTTGTGTCAACATCAACGCTCTCCCTGACGCGCCATCAGCATCGACAACAACTCAACCCGATTGTTTAGCTCCAACAGGAACAATAACAGCGACTTTACCAGTGCTTGGAGCAAATGAGGAATATGTACTAACAGGAACAGCACCAGTTGTTGCGTCGCTCAGCAACACAACAGGTATTTTCACTGGACTAGCTCCAGGTGACTATGACGTAGAAGTTGAGAACACAGTAACAGGATGTATATCGCCAGCTTTATCATTAACAGTGAATGCAATACCAAGTGCACCTGCAACGGCAACTGCATCGGTAACAGTTCAACCAGATTGTGCAACACCAACAGGAACAATTACAGCAACTTTACCAGTGCTAGCAGCAAATGAGCAATATGTCCTAACAGGAACAGCACCAGTTGTTGCTTCAGTCAACAACACAACAGGTATTTTCACTGGACTAGCTCCAGGTGACTATGACGTAGAAGTTGAGAACACAGTCACAGGATGTATATCTATTGCTTTATCATTAACAGTGAATACAATACCAAGTGCACCTGCAACGGCAACTGCATCTGTAACAGTTCAACCAGATTGTGCAACACCAACTGGAACAATTACAGCGACTTTACCAGTGCTTGGAGCAAATGAGCAATACGTTCTTACGGGAACAGCACCAGTTGTTGCGTCAGTCAACAACACAACAGGTGTTTTCACTGGACTAGCTCCAGGTGACTATGACGTAGAAGTTGAGAACACAGTAACAGGATGTGTTTCGACAGCATTGTCTTTGACAGTAAATACTGTTCCAGGAGCACCTGCAACTGCAACTGCATCGGTAACAGTTCAACCAGATTGTACAACACCAACTGGAACAATTACAGCAACAGCTCCTGCGCTAGCAGCAAATGAGGAATATGTCCTAACAGGAACAGCACCAGTTGTTGCTTCTGTCAGTAACACAACAGGTATTTTCACTGGACTAGCTCCAGGTGACTATAACCTAGAAGTTGAGAACACGGTAACAGGGTGTATATCTATTGCTTTATCATTAACAGTGAATGCAATACCAAGTGGGCCTATTGCACCAACTGCGACCACAACCACTCAACCAGATTGTACAACGCAAACAGGAACAATAACAGTTTCGGCGCCAACTGGAGCTGCAATTGAATACAGTTTAGATGGAGTAACGTACCAAAGTTCACCAATTTTTACTGGACTTGACCCTGGTGATTATAATATAACTGTCCAAGACAATGTTACAGGCTGTAGTTCGCCGATCACAATTACGACAGTAAATGCGGTACCTAATCCGATTCAAGTTGATGCAGGCCCAGATGTAACGATCCAACAAAACGAATCGACGACACTTACTGCAGTTGGCGAAGGTTCTATTGTATGGGAAACATCAGAATTTACGAATTCCATTATTGTTTCACCTTCTGTTACTACTAATTATTGTGTCAATTTAGTAGATTCAAATGGATGTACATCAGTAGACTGTGTGAACGTAATAGTACTTCAAGATTGCGGTGAATTATATATTCCAACAGCCTTTTCTCCAGATGGGGATGATAACAATGATTTATATCAAATCAGAATTAATGCTCAATGTGTTCAAAGCATGCAAATGCAAATATTTGATCGCTGGGGTGAGTTAATCATTGAAATGAATGATATAAATGACACTTGGGATGGAACTTTCAGAAATGAACCTTTAAACAACGCTTCATTTGCATATGTCCTAAAAATAAAATTAAGTAACAATCCTGAAGAACAATTGTTTAAAGGAAACATAACCTTAATTAAATAAAAATCCAACCATGAAAAAGCTATTATTTTTATTTATTACATTGAGTTGCATAGGATATGGACAAGATATTCACTTCTCTCAGTACCAAGAAAATCCTTTGCTTGTTAACCCTGCTAACGCTGGACTAAACAAAGATTTACGGGCAATCGTAAATTACAGAAATCAATGGAAATCAGTAGGAGCTCCATTTCAAACTATGGCCGTGTCTTTTGATATGATTACTTCAAAGGACCCTTCTAAATTTGCAGCTATTGGTGTTGGTTTTAATCTTTTCAATGATAAAGCTGGTGATGCTAATTTATCACATACCCAAGGTAATTTGAGCGTATCAAGTATTCTTAGACTTGATAACAATAACAAATTGAGTATTGGTCTTCAAGCTGGATTTGGTCAACGAGGAATCGATTACAGTGCCTTAAGATGGGGGAATCAATACGATGGTAGCTACAACTCTACTATTTCTTCCAACGAAACACTGTTTGAGCCTAATTACTCCTTCATGGATGCTGGTGCAGGGATTGCTTGGTCTTATGGTGAGGGAAGTACTTACATGACGTCAAATAATGGGGTCAAAGCAAATGTAGGTGTTTCATATTTTCACTTTGGCCTACCAAACGCTACGTTTTCTTCCGCCAATTCTGAAAAATTACATTCAAGAATGACTTTTCATGCCAATATGGAATTTGGAAAACCCAACACGAACCTAACATTAATTCCTTCGGTCTTAGTTAATCTTCAGAACAAACAATTTGAAGCAGTCATTGGAAGTGATTTTAGATATTTGTTACAAGAAGGCTCAAAATACACTGGCTTTGTGCAAGAGGCCGCCATAACAATTGGCGCCCACTATAGATATGCTGATGCGCTAATTGCCAAGTTAATGTTTGAATATTCAAATTACTCGGTTGGCTTTAGCTACGACATCAATGTATCTCAACTTTCAACGGCCTCAAATTTCCGAGGAGGTTTTGAATTAGCACTTAAATTTGTAACGCCAAGTCCATTTAAAAATAAAGTGGGAACTTCTAAGTTCAGATAACCTCAGAAAGCTTATCTGATAACTTTGGCCATTCAGTTAATCTGAATTTATTGTTAATTTAACGGTTCTTATGAAAAGAGTCGTCTACATTCTATCTGTAATTTTAGCAATAACATTAAGTGTAAAAAACTGTTATTCACAGCTTAACAGAAGAAATATTAGTGATCTTGACTCGATTGCATTTACTGCGCTAGAGCAAAATTCAGACTCAACTTCAATTTATGCACATCTGCTATTAGAAGAAAGTGAAAATCAAAAAGCTTATCTATACAAAATAAACGCATTAACCATACTTGGAATCGTTAACAAAGAAAAAGGATATTACGTAACGGCCTTAAATCATTATTTAAATGCTCTTAACACAGCTGAATTTTCAAATGATTTACCTCGAGTTTCTGCATGCTATAATAACATAGGTCAGATATATCAGCTTCAACAAAATTATGTTAAAGCAAATTCCTACTATCACCTCAGCTTAAACATAGAAGACTCTTTGTCTAATCCTCTACAAAAATCAATACGCTTTTACAACATTGGGGAAGTTTTTAACGAGTTAGACAGTCTTGATTTAGCATTGACCTATTTTAATAATTCTTTGATTATTGAAAAAAAAGCAAATAATATTGACGGAACAATCTATGCTTTACTGGGTATATCACAGGTATATTTAAAAACAAAACGGTTTTCAGACGCAGAATACACTTTAGAAGAGATTGACTCTCTTTTAACGCCAGACTATTTAGAAGAGACAATAATATTCAACATTATTTCTGGAAAATTAGAAAAGCTTAAGCAGCATAACCAAAAAGCTTTAAGTTATTTAAAGAAAGCAGAAAATCTATCTATTCACAATGGGTTCAGAATTCACCTTCCAGAAATATATGAGTTAATAATAAACATTCTATACAAAGAACAAAAATGGAAGGAGTGCACGGAGTATTACAGCCTAAAATCAAGTCTAACCAAACAGTTAAACGACACTAAAGTGAAGAATCAATTGGAAGACATGACCTTTCAAAATGAACTGAATAAAAAGGCATTAGAAATAGAATTAATACAAGAAGAAAGAGACTTGGCTGAAAAAAATGCATCTTTAAACAAGCAAATTAGCAGATACTCTTCAAAAATAACGGGTTTTTTAGTGTTCTCAATATTACTTATTGTTGGTGTTATATTATTTGGTTTAAATCGCCTTAAGAAAGAATGAAGTTCATCAGTAAAATATCATTTTTATATTCCTCATTACTCGGCTTTTATTCAGTTCTAGTAACTGTAGGTATGAATCCATTCGTGGTTTTAGAAAAAAGCTACAGCATCTTTGATTTATTCGCTTTGTTCACCCTTACCTTTCTTTTTAGTTATTTACTTTTCTTTTTGTCAAAAAGAATAACAAATGCACAAAGGGCAACGATAATGTTCTGTCTGTCTTTCTCTTTGCCATTAATTATATCAGGAGGAATTGTTTGGCTTCTCAACTCTCCGAATAAATCCAATTTCTTATTGTTTGTGAGCACATATTTTGTAGCGAGTATATTGCCAACACTAACTGTGTTAATTACCATATTCTTCAGAAGAATAGGAAGTTTAAAAGAATCAAGTATTTCTTTTATTCAACCCGATGAAGAAACGACTTATTTTGAACTAACCAATGCAAAAGGGAAATCAACATTCAAAGTAGAAACAAAAAAGATACTCTATTTCGAATCTAACGATAATTACGTTTTAACCTTCTATTTAGACCATGAAGAAAATGTAAAAAAGTCGATGGATAGATTGTCGTTAAAAAGTGTAGAGGCCATGCTTGCAAAGGACACAATTCGATTTAGTCGAGTGCACAAATCCTTTTTAATCAACCCAAGCTATGTTAAAGGGATTTCTGGACGTTCACAGGCGTATAAAATTGAAATGCAGCATACCCAAACCGAAATTCCAGTTTCTCGGAAATTCGACGTTTCTGTATTAGAATCTAATAACCAATAATAAACTTGGAACTAGCTTGATCTATGTTTTCTCCAGTTAACTGAATAATGTACATTCCGGCTTCTAAGGATTTTAAAACGTTCGATTCATAAACCTTTTTATTCTTAGATAGGAAAACGTTCTCAGCATAAATCATTTTACCTTTCAAATCGTACAGGTTTAAAACTGTATTTTTCGATTCTGGTAAATCATAATATACAAGAATCGTATTGCTTGATAAATTAGCGGCAACCTCTATTGGTTTTTGTTCATCATTGCAGTTTCCTTCAATAACAATTAATGGAAACACTGTTCTTTCCCCATCAAAATCTACCTGTATCAATCTATAATAGACTGGTTGATTGTTTAGTTTTCTGTCTGATATGGAATAATGAAGTAGCTCTGTTGAATTTCCAGCTCCATCGATAGTTGCGACTTCTTCAAAATACTCACCATCTTGTGATTTTTCAATGATAAAATAGTCATTATTATCTTCCGAAATCGTTGCCCATTGAATGTCAACTTCATCTCCTTGACAATCTCCAGTAAAAAAGGCCAAGTCAACTGA
>CAJQPA010000043.1 GCA_905480145.1 uncultured Flavobacteriales bacterium
ACAAACCGGTGCATTGTCTGTTATTAAGGCTGTGTTAATTGTTATGTCTAGTATTTCCTCAGCAAAACAATTTGGCGTAGTTATGGTTTCGTCATAAATGAAAATAGAAGTAGAAGCCGTAATCCAATCACCAACATTAAAAGTTGTTCCTAAACCTCCAGTTAAAGAGAAGTAGCCCTCATTTCCTGACAATGTTCCCGTAATACTAGGTAATTCTACACTATCACATTCTACCAAAGGACCAATAGGGTCAATAATTGGAGTTTGATTAATTGTTAATGAAAAAGGCTCTTCATCTGAACAAGCGCCTACTTCGTCATAAGCATAGAGGGCAACTGGATAACTAACAAAATCAGCGAAATTAATGGTAGAACCTACTGAATATGCGGTTCCTGTACCCGAAGGGCCGCCTGTTGCGTCGTAATATGTTGCTCCTACCGTGATATTAGTACCAGCAATAGCCGGTAAAACATATGAATCACAAATAACAACATCGGTAATTGGGTCGATAATTGGGTTTGGGTTAATCACTAATGCTGTTTGACCGGATGTTGAGCAGCCACTAGCGTCTATAATATTAACTGTAAAAATCTCTCCATTGACTGCGTTGGTCACTGTCGGTGTTTGATCGTTGGCGTTTGAGAAATTTGCTAATCCATTACTCGACCAAGACCAGCTAATAGCATCTCCTCCTGTTTCCGTTACACTGATTGGCGCTCCTTCACAAAATGGACCAGGGTTAGAAACAACAATATTAGTCGTTCCAGAAACACTAGTCAGTTGCTGAGTGGCATTAGAAGCACAAGAACCACTTGTTGTATATAAAATATCATATGTTGTTCCCGTCACAACATTCGTTACTGTTCCTGTAACGGGATCAATAACAGCCCCGTCGCCTAGATCCGGATTAAAACTGAAAGTTCCGCCAGTTGTGCTATTTAATGTTGCCGTACCTCCCCCACAATTAGGTGTCATTGTAAATGAAGCGCCATCAACCGGAGGATAAACGATTTGTTCACATCCGGTATTTCCATTTAAAGCGTTAACAAGATCACTAACCGTTGAGAACGCACCCTCAATACCAACTAACATAATAGAATCTGGCAATGAAGTAAACTCCATCATAATCTGATTACAAGACAATTGATCTGCACCACAATCATTTAGGCCTGCAACATCATTACAAGCGAACCAGTCAAATGAACCAGTACCAAATGGAAATGGAGGGTCATCATCAAAATAAGAAATCAAGCCAGTTGCAGTTGGATAAGGTGTGTTAATTAATGCTTGGAAAGGAGCTACAAACGCATCATTACCTGAATATATTGTCCCCGAACCTGTTACTGGATCAATTGCAGACCCCTCTTGGGTAGGACTAAAATCTACCGTGGCACCTCCAAATGTTAACAATCCGAAAGCACCCGTGTTTGATGTTCCATTCCCATCACCTGTTCCTGTTTCAGAACAATAAGTCATGTATACTGCGCAATTTGTTCCGTTTACAGTAGCCGTGCTATCAATAACAAAAGAAGTTAAGGAAGGTGCAACCGTTACAGTGGCTGTGTCAATACAACCTGTTCCAGAAGTCACTATTAAATTATAAACTCCAGGGCAAATATTTGTAATGATTGGCCCCGTACCAATAGAGATAAAAGGAGCTCCATTATCAAACCATTCATATGTGTAAACACCATCTGAGCCTATAGTTAAGGGAGTTCCTAAGATAGGGTCTTCAGCATATAATGTTGCATCACAACTACAATCCTCATCCGTTGAGATAGCTGAGGCAATCATTGGATTAAAGCAATTATTGTTTAGTGCTTCTATGCAATTTTGATTGTCAATAGAATTATATGTTCCCATGGTTGGAGAAACCACATTGGACAATAAGTTCCAATTGGCCTGATTTGAAAAATCACAATCAACACTATTCTCTGCAGACATAACATCATCTGTAGTCCCCTGGGCAAAATAAATTATGGTGTTCTGGTCATTTGCGCCTGCTCCAGCACCCCAACTCACGGCATGCACGGGTGCGGTCAAATCAGAAGGGTCGTAAATCTGAAATGAATCATCATCATTAGCCAGAGAGATTTGATTCCAATCACCTCCTGAAACCCAGTTAGTTGTATAACTAGAAGAAGATGTGTTAGGCAATAATGGACTTGCTGCCCGATCAAACAATGAAGAACTAATTGGAATAACCATATCACAATCACCATCGATTAGTGATTCATCATTTCCTGGACCAGTTAATTCTGCGTCATTATATATTGTAATAATAGTTCCCACCGGCACACAAGACCATACAATATCCATTGAGAAGCGACATGCTCCTGCTGCAATTCCTACTCCAGCTTGAGGTCCTCCTGAAAAGTAGCCATTATTGTCATCAAAAATCCATCCTCGCAAGTCAAGACATGGTAATATTTCAGTACACAAAATAGTTTGAGACGGGTCCGGAATAACCAATAATTCTACGAACTCTTCATTTCCAACAAGGCCCTGAGCGACTTCATTGATAACTAGTGATTGTGTAAATGATAATTGAACCCAGAAAAAGGTCAATAGTAGTAGTAAAGTTTTCATTTTGCATTAATTAGTTCTGCAAGGTATGTTTTTTTTTCAAAAAAATTTAGTAAAATTTTAACTTAACAATTTGTTAATACACTTCATGAATTGATTAACTTAGGCATTCGATATTAAAACCATTCATATGTCTATCAACACAACTTTACTCAATACAATATGCACAACTCCAGGTGCTCCCGGTTTCGAACAAAAAATAAGGGAACTTGTGCTTAAAGAACTAGAAGGACTAGTTGATGAGATTGAAGTGGACAACATGGGAAATGTTTATGCCATCAAAAAAGGTAAAGGAGACAAAAGAATAATGGTTGGTGCTCACATGGACGAAATTGGATTCATTGTAACACACATAGACGATAATGGGTTTATTCGCTTTCATACTTTGGGTGGTTTTGATCCCAAAACATTAACGGCTCAGCGCGTTTTAGTCCATGGAAAAGAAGATTTAATTGGCGTAATGGCCTCTAAACCTATCCATGTAATGACCGCTGACGAAAGAAACAAAGTGGCCAAAATCAAAGATTATTTTATCGATACAGGGCTTCCTGTCGAAGAGGTAAAAAAGCTGGTTGAAATTGGCGATTCAATTACAAGAGAGCGAGAATTTATTGAAATGGGACCCTGCGTAAATGGAAAATCACTCGACAATCGATTGGCCGTTTTTATTCTTTTAGAAACCTTTAGAAAGTTAAAAGGAAAAGAAATTCCCTTTGATCTATATGGTGTTTTCACCGTTCAAGAAGAAGTTGGAATTCGAGGCGCTAATGTTTCGGCATTGAGAATTAATCCTGATTTCGGTTTTGGACTAGATACAACCATCGCTTTTGATTTGCCCGGAGCAGCTCCTCATGAGATGATTACCAAACTTGGTGAAGGAACCGCAATTAAAATAATGGACGCTTCTACTATTTGTGATTACAGAATGGTTAAGTATATGAAGCAAACCGCAGACAAGCATGATATTAAGTGGCAACCTGAAATACTCACGGCAGGAGGCACTGACACTGCAGGAATTCAGAGAATGACAGAGGGTGGATCAATTGCCGGAGCTGTTTCCATTCCAACGAGACATTTACATCAAGTTATTGAAATGGCACACAAAGAAGACATCCAAGGAAGTATTGATTTATTAACTGCTTGCATCTCTGACATTGATCAATACGATTGGTCGTTCGGTTCTTAAATAGAATTTCTTATGTTAAAGAAAAAAATTAACGAAAAAAAAAATGGACATTAAAGACTTTTTAGAAAACGATGCTGTCAAAGGAATTTTTGACAAACTAGGCGTATCAGATGATCAAGCGAAATCTGTTGCAACTCAAGCAATGTCATCGATAAAATCAAAATTTAGCGAGAATCCTGCTCAAATGTCAAGCCTGCTTTCTGATAAAGAAAACACAAGTGATGATGTTAAAATGTCTGCAGCAGTTGAAGATGACTTCGTTTCTGGATTGGTTAAAAAAGTTGGTCTACCAGAAGGGTTGGCAGGTCAGCTAAAAGGAGTAATTCCCGGTGTGATTTCTCAATTTACGGGGAAACTTTCTAAAGATGGAAAAAACGATGAGGTCGGAATTTCTGGAATGTTGGGTGGTTTAACTGGTTTTCTAGACGCTGATGGAGATGGCGAAATAATGGATGATGTCCAAGACCTGTTCTCAAAGAAGTCGGGAGGGTTGTCTGGACTTTTTAGTAAGTTTTTTGGCAAAAAATAATGGGGGTATTTCCAAAATCGATACTAACAATTGTAATGTTCAGCTTATTATTTAGCTGCAATATTGAAGAAGGAGTAAATACCAATTCCATTATGGACAATAATAATCAAAACGAATCAACACACAATATTAGTGGCAGATCCATTGTTTTTTATAATGTTGAGAATTTATTTGACACAAAGAATGACAGACACACGGATGACGATGACTTCACCCCGCATGGAGAATATGAATGGGATGAAGAACGTTATTCTAAGAAACTGAAACAAATCTCAGAAGCCATTAATTTAATTGAGGAAAAGCCTTTACTTATTGGATTAGCCGAAATTGAAAATCATAACGTTCTTGAGGCTCTTATAAAGACCGATGGAATGAATAATTTAAATTATAAATACATCCATTTTAATTCTCCTGACCGAAGGGGTATTGACGTTGCTTTACTTTATGCTTCTGATGATTTTGAGGTGCTTAACTCAAAAAAAATACCTGTCAAAATAAAAGGAAATCATGGCTTTAATACCCGTGATATACTTTATGTAGAAGGGCTTATTTCTAATTCTATAAAAACACATGTTTTCGTGAATCATTGGTCTTCACGCAGAGAGGGTCAACTTGAATCCGAGCATAAACGTGTGCGTGCGGCAACAATTTTGAGAGAGAAAATTGATGAAATACAAGCAAAAGACAAAAATGCAAACATTGTAATCATTGGAGATTTTAACGATTACCCAGGCAACAAAAGCTTAAATAACGTACTTCGAGCAAAAGAGGCCGGTTTTGAAAATGACGGTGACTTGATCAACCTACTTTTCGATGAGCATGAAAATGGCGAAGGCACATCCGTCTATCAAAGAGAATGGTCTGTTTTAGATCAAATAATCGTTTCTCAATCCATTTATGACGGTATAACCTTAGGCATTCAAAACCAAGATGCCGAAATTTTAAGAGAACGAAAGTTGATTTACACCTATCATGATGGAGGTCAAAAACCAAGTTCTACCTATGGAGGAAGAAAATATTTTGGGGGATATTCTGATCATTTACCGGTTTACATCGTTTTAAAATAACTTATGGGAATATTGGCAGCACACAACCCTTCAGGAAATCCTGAATGGGATAAAAAAGAGGTTAAAAAAGAAACCAAACTTCTGTTACAAGAGATTAAGAACTATACAAATCTTTTGTATGCTGAGCGTAAGCAAAGTGTTTTGCTCGTTCTGCAAGGGATGGATGCGTCAGGAAAAGATGGACTCACCAGAAATTTATTTGAAGGGATAAGTCCAACTTGGGTCAACGCATATTCGTTTAAAAAACCGTCCGACGAAGAACTAGAGCACGACTACATGTGGAGAATTCACCAAAAAACTCCCAAAAAAGGAATGATAACCGTATTCAATCGCTCTTACTATGAAGATATTCTAGTTCCAAGTGTTTATGGACTTGTCGATCAAAATAAAATAGACGAACGTTATGATCAGATCAATCAATTTGAAAAATACTTAGAGGCAAACGGAACAAGAGTTGTAAAATGTTTTCTCAACTTAAGTTATGAAACACAAGAATTAAAATTAAATGAACGGATCAACCTTCCAGAGAAACATTGGAAGCATAATGATTTGGATTGGGAGACAAGGGAGAAATGGGGAGAGTTTATGTCCGTGTATGAAGGCTTATTTTCAAAATGCAATGATATTCCTTGGCACTTTCTTCCTGCTGATAAAAACTGGACAAAACTCTATGTTGCTGCAAAAGTGCTCTTAAAAACATTGAAAGAAATGAACCCTCAATTTCCCGATTTAATTTCGAATAGATTTATCTCTCCTGTCAAGAAATAAATATTACTTGCTCAATACTTTTGGTATTCTAAAGTAATCTGAATCTTTTTGAGGAGCATTTTTCAACGCATCTTCTTGCGTAATTGTCACTTTTGCAACATCCTCTCGCAGATGGTTAATTTCAGACGTCATGTAGACAAGAGGCTCTACATTGCCTGTTTCTACCTCTTGTAATTTATCCATGAAAGAAACAATACGTTGCAGATCTGCTTTAATCGCAGTTTTTCTGTCCCCTTCAAACTCTAAACGAGCTAAATGAGCGATGTGTTCAACAACTTCTTCTTTAATATCCATAGCACAAAGTTAATAAAGTTTTAGTTTCTAAATTCAGGAAATTGTTCCAAAATAGGTTCGTTAATCATGTCGAAGCATTTTTTGGTAAGCTCTTCCTTTGACAAGTTATTTACCTCTTCCTTTGAAATGTATGGGTGAATATGCAACTTACTGGCTCCAGGAGATGCGGGTCCGGTAATGTTGTCCGGATCTGAAAGTAATTTATAATTCGTTAAAAAGGTTATTGGAACAATCGGCACCTTTGCTTTCTTCGCTAAACGAAACGCTCCATCCTTAAAGGGAATCATCCTAGGAGAATCATTGTCTGGAATTTCGCCTTCCGCAAAAATAACGAGGGACCAACCGCTCTTTAATTCTTGTCTTGCTCTCACGATTGATTTACCGGCCTTTACGGGAGTATCTCGATAAACAGGGATGTTTAAACGTTTAAAGAATGTTTTTATCAACGGGTAATGCAATATTTCGCTCTTTCCTAAAAACAAATATTTATCCTTCGACATCAATGCTGGCATCATAAAAATGTCAAGGTAAGAAGAATGATTTGCGACAATAATATATGGTGGCTCCGGCAAGGGGTGATCCGTTATCTTTTTGAATCGATAGAGGCATAAAAACATCCAAAGTTTGCTCCAAGCCATAAATAACTTAATTGAAAAGACTTTGCCTTTCTCAGAAAAAAGACAGGGAAGAATCAAAGGATAAAAGACTAAGAGTGTAATCACAAACATGATTCCCAAATAGATTTTCCAGATGATGGAGAAGAAAATTCTGACAAATCTCATTCTCCAAAATTAGTCATTTCATTTGTTGCGGATGACAATGAATCAATAATCCTTTGAAAATCGTTATTTTCGCTAAAAAGTTACCGAAATGGCAAGAATACTAACAGGGATTCAAAGTACTGGAACACCACACTTAGGAAATATCCTTGGGGCTATTGTGCCCGCGATAGAAATGGCAAAAAATGCTAACAATGAATCTTATTTATTTATTGCCGACATGCATTCTTTGACACAAATAAAAAATGGCCAAGAGCTCAGAGAAAACACGCTCTCTACCGCGGCAACGTGGTTAGCATTTGGAATTGACCCAAACAAAACGAATTTTTATCGTCAAAGCGATGTTCCCGAAGTGACCGAATTGGCTTGGTATCTTATGTGTTACTTTCCTTTCTCTCGATTAAATCTAGCCCACAGCTTTAAAGACAAGTCAGATCGTCTTGAAGACGTAAACGCAGGTCTATTTACTTACCCAATGCTAATGGCCGCTGATATATTGTTATATGACGCCGAGGTCGTTCCTGTAGGAAAAGATCAATTACAGCATATTGAAATGGCGAGAGATGTCGCATCAAGATTTAATAACAAAATGGGGGGGGTGTTTGTTTTGCCAGCAGCAAAAATTCAAGAAGAGACAAAATTAATTCCTGGAACCGACGGTCAAAAAATGAGTAAGTCGAGAGGGAATATTATCAATATATTTCTTTCTGATAAAAAGCTTCGCAAACAGTTTATGTCAATTTCTACCGATTCTAGGGGTGTTGACGATGTTTTAGACCCTGACACATGCAATGTGTTCTCGCTTTACAAATTGTTGGCTACTTCAGAACAACTTAAAGAAATGCGAATAAAATATTCCGGCAAAGGGTATGGCTATGGACACGCAAAGCAAGAACTGTTTGAGTTAACATTAGAAAAATTCAAAACAGAGCGGTTAGAATATGATCGATTAATGAACAACCCGAATGAGATCATTGAAAAGTTAGAGATTGGGGCAAAAAAAGCAAGGCTAACAGCGCAGGATGTGTTGGGTCGGGTTCGAGCTAAAATTGGTTATTAACTCTCTTTAATTTTTTTATCTTTACCATACTATATTTTAATACCTTTTATGAAACTCATATACATACTCTCCGCTTTGATAATGTTTTCGACTCTTTTCTCGTGCACGGAAAAGACTAAAGATGTATCCAATTTGATGGCTATTGGCGGTAAAAAGTATGGTGGTGAATTTCGTTTTATGTCTTCAGAAAAAATTAAATCTCTTGCCTCGATATCTGCAGCGGATCATTTTTCTTCACGCATGATTACACAAATTTATGAACCCTTATTAAAATTAGATTTCAACTCAATGGAAACTGTTCCTTCGGTTGCTCAAAGCTTTGAAGTAAACAAAGATGCTACGGTTTACACGTTTACGCTTCGTAAAGGTATTCTCTTTCATAAAAACGATTGCTTTGGCGGGTCAAGACATGAGTTAGATGCGGAAGATGTTAAGTTCTCTTTGGATATGGCTTGTTCTGGTTTAGACTTAAACAATGTTGGTTATTTACTCGTAAATAAAATTAAAGGGGCAAAAGAACACAAAGAAAAAACAAAGGAATCACTAGTTAGTGGAGGGGTTTCTGGAATTAAAATTATTGATGATATCACTTTAGAAATTACGTTGTCACGTCCGTCTTCGGGATTCGAAAAAATACTCGCGCATTCAAGCCTGGGTATCTTTCCAAAAGAAGCATACGACAAATACAAAAACGAGATTGGTTTGCATCCAGTGGGAACAGGTCCTTTTCAACTTGAGTCAATGAATGACGATCAAATTATTCTATCTAGAAACAACGATTATTGGAAAAAGGATGAGTTTGGGAATCAACTGCCTTTTCTTGGGAAAGTAGTAATGAGTTATGTTCAAGACAAGAAAAGTGAATACCTTGCTTTTCGCAATGCAGAAATTGATTTAGTCAATGAAATACCTGTTGAAAGTGTTGAGTATATATTGGGTTCCTTAGTTGAAGCGCAAAATGGTAAAAATGTAAAGCATAAAGTTGAGTCTGAGGCAAGTTTGAATACAAGGTACATTGGTTTGGCCAACACAAGCGATGAGTTTAAAAATGTTGCGGTACGAAAAGCTTTCAATATAGCCATCAACAGAACTGTGCTCGTTGAAAAAGCGCTTGAGGGAGATGGTATTGCTTCTCTAAACGGCTTTGTTCCAGAAATGTTAAACTACTCTATTTCTCAAGTAGAAGGTTACGAATACAACGTAGCGAAAGCACAACAATTAATGGCTTCTGCGGGCTTTAAGGACGGACAAGGTTTTCCTGCCCTTGATTTCTATGTGAATGTCGCAGAGGGCTCGAAAGACCACAAACTTTGTGAATTGATTGTTGCCCAACTCAAAGTAAACTTAAATGTTAACCTTAGTCTTCGTGTTTGCACAATAGGAGAAAGACAGGTTGCTGTTGAAAGTGGAAAAGCAAAAATTTGGCTGGCCGGATGGATTGCTGATTATCCGGATCCAGAAAATTTTCTATCCATCTTTTCTGGTGAAAACATGGATGCCAACAACGTGTCAATCAATGGTTTTAAATTCAACAATCCAGAGTTCAATATTTTGTTTTCTCAAGCACTGAAAGAACCAAATACTGAAAAAAGAATGAAAACTTGGGTGAAATGTGATCAGATATTAATTGATCAGGCAGCAGTAATGCCTTTGTACACTGATGACAACACAGCAATGATTAATGCACGTATTCGGAATTTTAAAGTGAATGAAATGGAGACTTTAGATTTAACACGTGTCTTTATCAAAGAACTCAGAAAAAACTAAGCACCCAATACTTCCTTTAGTATTTCATACGATTCTAACTTTTGAAATCTAGGACTGTGAATTGAAAAATAGTTCAAGTAAATCGTCAAGGCTTCTTCACGCGCATTTTTTAAAGGAACCTCATCTAACGCACTCTTTTCTAACAATTCAATTATTAATTGAACCCCTCCTCCCGAAAATGTCCGTTCTAGTGAGCTGTGTGTATGCTGAAAGACACCTGCATCTAAGTTAAAAACATGCGCCTCTCTAATTTCGTTCAAGGGTTTAAACCCAAGCTTTTCGCTTAGATCAATTAGAAACTTCAATGGGAAAATTGGTAAACTTTCCTGAGTATTCAATGCGCTTGATGACCTAGAAAAAAAGTGAAATAAGTTAGTGTCATTATCTCCTTCATGAACACATTTATAAATGACCTCAGCCATAAAAAAAGCAATACTTGCTCGAACGGGGTGAAATTGAAAAGATTGAGGCGTAACACTTTCTACATTTGTTAAGTTTAATAAGTCTGGATTTCGCCCATAGAAAGTTAGCTCCACATGACTCATCGGAAATAAATTTTGTGCTTTCTTTTTTCCGCCTTTAAAGATGAACCGCTGAAGCCCTTTTTTAAAGGTGTAACAAGTGACAATTAAACTGGAACTAGAATACGCACTTCGGTGCAAAAAAATTCCAAAATCATTTGCCTTCATGAATCAATTAACGATTAAGACTTTTCCAACTTTTCTTCCTTTTCCCTCGTTCGCCGCTGTCCAGATAAGGTAAACGCCAGTTGGCACTTTCTCACCATTTAAAGTCTTACCGTCCCAAGTCGCTGTTCCGCCGTTAGATGTTGTTTTATAGACCAATTTACCTGAAACATCTGTTATTTTTATATCCGAATTATATCGAATTCCTTGAATAGTTATGGGCCCATCAAATTCTGGTCGAGCTGGGTTTGGGAAAACCTTTACATTACTATAATCTGGGTCTTCATATGTGGCATTCGTTCTATAAGAAACCAAACCTAAATCTGTAATCAAATATAATTCTCCTGTGCTTTGATTCAATTGTAAATCCAATACATTGTTCGAAATAATTGGTGAATTGTCCATGGTATGATGCTCTAAAACTTCTAAACCATCTGGAGACAAAAGAATAATTCCGGAATTCTCGGTGGCAAACCATTTACGGTTAGCGCCGTCCACTTCAATGTCGTTAATTTTTGTTGAGCCCAAAACATATTCAACATTGCCTTCGAATTCCAATTTTATTCTTTGTGCATTATAGTCTCCTGCAGCTGCATCAAAAGAGCCATCCGAATTATATAAAACTGCAAATCCATTATTGGTTCCTATCCAAATTTCATTGTCAAAATCAACCGCAATAGCATTCACATCATTTGAGGGCAGGGCTCCAGAAAATTCACCCGTATTTAAAAAAACCGTTTTATCATCATTTGGGCTGTTAATGGTGCCATTATCTTTGTACCCAAAAACTCCAACATATTCTACTGAAATCCATTTGTTTCCATTATAGTCAATGGCAAAAGCCTTTGTGACTTTGTTGATTGAAGCGGAGGGTAAAGAAAACTCATGCCAAGCTTCATCTTTATCGTAAACCTTTAGGACATTGTCTGTATAAGGGTTCAGCATCCATAAATTACCTAAATCATCATATTCAACATGCGTCACTAGGCCTGACGTATTTCCTGTTGGAGCTTCCAATATTGAATTGTCTAAGGAGAATATTTCCTCAACACCTCCAGAAGATTTAACAAGTGCTAACGGAACTGGAGAGAAGGTGGCTGCGGCAATGATGTTATCATCCAAAGGGTTTATTGCGACAGATAAAAAATCTCTTACACTTGAGTCAACCCAGTTTTCTATGACTGTTGGGTCCTCTCTTCTCCATTCTTCCTCTTCAAAAATATAAACGCCCGCCGGATTGTATGTCTGCCATTTCCCCGAAAGAGCTCCTCCAGCAACGACTAGCTTATTTCCGTGCCAATCCATTTTGTAAACATCTTTTTTAGGTGGACCACCAACCTCTATTGTTTCGCTGTCTCCATTGCTATTGAACTTTACGAACCCCGAAAACCGATCGGCCAACCAATAAATACCATTGTTATAACTTAATGAATTTAATCGCGGTGCTTCTCCACCTGAATATTGGCCTATATAAGTAGATTGTACTAATGATTCATCATAAGCCAATGACCCAAAATCAAAATTGACGAAAAGTTTATTGTTAACATTATTCAATGAACTTATCTCGAAAGTGAAAGACTCTTGAATTGCAACGGAAAGAGATGATTCATTAATTTTATAGACGGTATCTAATCCATAACCCTCGACTTTATAAAGCAGATAAACCGTATCGTTGAATGTTTCGACTTCTTTATAATAGTTGTCTGACGCAGCTAAAACAGGAACTCTATTGTCTACATCCCATTGAGTTGGATCTGCAAGAGCCACGTTATTGACACTGCCTGTATACAATCTTTCAGAGGTCAATGCGAAAATAGAATCATTCACAAAAGTCAAATCCAAAATAGCCGTGTTTCCGTTTGTCGGATAATATGTGTCTTTAATTTCATTCTTTGATGGGTCTAGCTTTACAACTGAGAAACCTGTTGCCAAATACATGAATCCTTCATGTTCAACAATTTTATTTATTCTTTTTGAACCAAGAAGCTCTGCTAGTCTAATCGCGGGAATATTTGTGATTTTGTTGTTTTTTATTTTGTCAATGTCTCCGTTTTCATACCCAACAAATAAGGCTCCCTCAGCAGAACAGTAAGCCATGCTTGTAACATTCAGTGACGAAAGTGAGTTTACAGCATTCCATATCGTAATTTCTTTAGAGGAATAATTGTATTCACTTATACCTGTATTGTAGGCTGTGAATACTCTATCGCTCAACGCTACAACTTCGATCGCTTCCTTTGAAGACATGTGCAGTCTCCATTGGCCGGTTCCAATCTGCGCAGAGAGACCAAATGAAAAGAATAATAATAATATAAGTAGTCGCATTTAAATCTGTATATGACGTTTAAAACGTGAGAAGAACAAAAATATTTGATTTTAATGAAACTCAAACTAATTTTTTAGAAACTTGTCAAAGTAAATAACCTTGCTAATTTTGTTCTTTGAAAGAATAGAAGGTGTTTCTTACTCTTCGTTCAACTCTAAATGGCCCTGTGGCGCAACTGAATAGCGCACTGGATTTCGGCTCCAGCGGTTACAGGTTTGAATCCTGTCAGGGTCACAAAGCACTATTCCACCAAGGTTTGGTGCTTTTTTTATTTTATCCATTTATGATTCTTTGCGTTGGAGAAACTAAACAACGCCATTAATTGTAATAGTTTGGAAGTAGACAAATCGGCAGCTCAAAAAGGTAGTGGAAGTAAAAAGTCAATTGGATTTATTAAATTTAAGTAAAACATATAATGCGGATATAGTGAACTATATTGAATTGTTGGCAGTCATTCCCCTTATTATGAATTTGAGATTAATTTCTCTAGCTAGCGTAAAATTGGGGACATTAAAAATGAAGAAAAATAATACAATTCTGATAATCAAAACTAATTTTTGACGTTAGTTAGAATTAGAATAAAATATTGAGATTATGAAAAAAATGAAATTACTTATGACACTTTTTGCGCTAACTATTTTAGTTCACTGTAAAAAGCATAATGCAAGTGTAGAACATGAGCCAATTCCATGTCACCTTGTAGATTTATCAGAGGAATATCACCCTGTTTGTGGATGTGATGGAATAACATATCAAAATGCAGGTTACGCTCAATGTGTTGGAGGTATAACTAAATACCGAGATGGAGAATGTGATTAGCCAGAACATGTTATTTATTTGCCTACTAATTGAATAAACGAAACAGCCAACAAAACCTAAACTGCATTAAAACGCAGTTTAGCCAAACCGTTATATGCAATTGTAATTTGGAACTCTTATCTTCACGCTCGAAAATTAAAATTTAACACATGAAAACACTATTACTATTCGGAGCTATTGCTCTATCAATTAATGCTTTTGGGCAAGTTCCTTCTTATGTGCCTAGCAGCAATCTGTTGGTGTGGTATCCCTTTAATAGCAACACCCTTGATGAAAGTCTTAATGGTAATAATGGAACTATTAATGGAGGCATCACTCTAAGTGATGACAGGTTCAATATTGCCAATAGTGCTCAATTATTTGACGGTATTCCTTTAACTTACCTTGACTGCGGTAATGATCCAATGCTAAACATTACTAATGGAGGAAGTTTAACTGTTTCAGCGTGGGTTAAGATCGATACCGCAGCTGCTCAAATGGCAGTTCTTTCTAAAAACAGCTTCTATGGTACCAATGTGTTTGGTTCATATATGCTGACTATTAATAATGGGGTTCCCTTATTTATTACAACAAATGAAGATGGCATACCAGGTTGGTATGTTATTGCCGACGGTGTTGATACATTAGATCTTGATACTTGGTATTTTTTAACAGGAGTTATCGACAATCTAAACTCAGAAATTAGAATGTATGTTAATGGGTCTCTTACTGATACTCAAC
>CAJQPA010000044.1 GCA_905480145.1 uncultured Flavobacteriales bacterium
AACATCATTTTGATATCTTCCTCCAAGATTGGTCTACGTGTTTCAAGCTCGTCGATTTCCATTTTGGCCATCTCCCTCATTTCGGGATCTGTCTCGTCTTTCAGTAATTCTTTCGAACTTTCTAAATTTTCAATTAATGCCTTATATTCCTTGTATACAACCACTAATTCTTCAAGGTCTTTGTATTCTTTCGTTAACTTAACATATCGCTTCATATCAGTGATAATGTCAGGATCAACAATTAAAGTACCCACCTCAATAAAGCGGATGTATATGGCTTCTAATTTCTGTAATAAATCGTTCATTCTCTTCTAGCTTATGGAGAAAAATGCTTCCTCCAAATGATTAGACTTAATAAATAAACTCTCCGTAAGGGGAATTTATCGTAAGTTTTTTGCCATCGTGTCTTTCAACGCGACCAACAATTCGAGCATCAATATTAAATGATTTTGAGATCGAAATAATTTCTTCTGCTACTTCTTTAGGAACATAAATTTCCATTCTGTGTCCCATATTGAACACTTTATACATTTCCTTCCAGTTCGTTTTAGATTCTTCTTGAATCAATTTAAACAAAGGTGGAATTGGAAATAAATTATCTTTAATCACGTGAACATTATCTACGAAGTGTAACACTTTTGTCTGAGCACCACCTGAACAATGAACCATCCCGTGAATATCTTTTCTATGAGAATCTAAAATCTTTTTAATCACTGGAGCATATGTTCTCGTAGGAGAAAGTACTAGCTTTCCTGCATCCAAAGGAGAGTCTGTCATATCGGTTAACTTTTTAGAACCTGAATAAACTAATTCTTCAGGAACCGATGGGTCAAAGCTTTCTGGAAACTTAGTTGACAATTCTTTTCCGAATACATCGTGACGAGCAGAAGTTAATCCATTCGACCCCATTCCTCCATTATATTCTGTTTCGTATGTTGCCTGTCCAAATGAAGACAAGCCAACAATTACATCACCGTCCTGTATGTTATGATTTGAAATTACGTCAGATCGTTTCATTCTAGCTACAACTGTTGAATCAACAATAATTGTGCGTACTAAATCTCCAACATCTGCCGTTTCTCCTCCAGTAGAATTGATTCCAATTCCTTTCTCTCTCAAATCTTCCAGTAATTCTTCTGTACCGTTAATAATCGCAGATAAAACTTCCCCTGGAATATTATTTTTATTTCTCCCAATCGTTGAAGAAAGAAGAATATTATCTGTGATACCTACACACAACAAATCATCAATATTCATGATTAAGGCATCCTGAGCAATTCCTTTCCAAACAGAAAGATCTCCCGTTTCCTTCCAATACATGTAGGCTAAAGAAGATTTTGTACCTGCCCCATCCGCGTGCATGACGATACAGTACTCTTCATCATTACTTAAGTGGTCTGGGACTATTTTACAAAATGCTTGTGGAAAAAGTCCTTTATCAACGTTTTTTATCGCATTGTGAACATCTTCTTTTCCTGCGGAAACTCCTCTTAAATTATATCTTTCGTCTGCCATATTGAAATGTAAAGTGCAAAATTAATAAATCTTAAACGTTAACGAAGAATCTGACCCGGTAATCGAAAGAAATTACCTCATTGAATTATCTAACAATTCTTCAAAAACTAAAATATAATGAGTTCCTTTTTTTGAATCATCAGTTGTTAGATCTGCTTGCAGTTGATCTGCCAAGCTAGAGACAAGCTGCAGCCCCAGAGTTTCCGTTTCATTAACATCAAAATCACTAGGTAAACCTACGCCATTATCACCGATACTTAATTGATATTTACCATTATCTAATTTCAACATCTCTATATAAATCCTTCCGGTACTCTCTTTAATACCATGCTTAAGTGAATTTGTTATTATTTCATTAATAATCAAACCTAGTGGAATCGATGTACCAACGTTTAGGGTGATATCATTTACAACTAAATCTATTTTAACTTCCTTATCTTGCGGCTTAATTGACTGAACCAAAGGAGAAATTAGTACTTTTAGATAATCCCCATAATCTATTCTTTCAAAATCCTTTGACTGATAGAGTAATTCATGAACAATAGACATTGACTGAATTCTTGCTACGCTAATTTCAAAAAGACTTTTGGTATTATCATCTAAAATACTTCGGGATTGCAAATTCAACAGACTCATTATAATCTGAAGATTATTTTTCACACGATGGTGAATTTCTTTTAATAAAACTTCCTTTTCCTTATTCGTTCTGTGTAAGAATTTATTTTCTTTAATAATTTTATCCGTCAAATCAACAGTCGTGAGGTAAACTCGTTTATAGTTTTCTTCATACCCCTTTACAACAGTCCATTTCATCAAGGCATGTCTAATATTACCTTTAAAAGTTTTCAGTTCTACTTCTTGCTGAAAGCTTGTTTCACTATTTGCAACCGCAATAACTTGCTCTTTCGCATAACCCAATGATTTTCGGGTTCCTAACGATTTATATTCAGATAACATTTGTTCTTTGGAATCTGCCTCATTCAATTCAATGACCGCCTGGTTAACGTCATTTACCTTTAACCCTTCTACGCAATACAATAAATCATGAATATTTTCATCGAAATACCGTCTAAAATCGACTACCCCTTTCCTTCTGATTTCTTCTATTCTATTTTTAACTTCGGAGAAATCCTCATCCCATATTGGGACTGGGCTATCTTCAAAAAGAGAACGGTAATTTCTGTTGATGACCAACTCTTCCTGCTCTCGATTTCGTTTCATTGTAATATCTGTCACCATCGCTAGGGCACCAAAATATCTTCCATCTTGTATAATGGGACTTGTGTTAATCTCTGTCCAAATGGTAGAATTATTTTTATGCAGAAAAACAAACTCCAACGTTTTGGAAACATCATAATCTCCTTTTTTAAGATTTTCTTTCGCCAATTTTTCTCCCTTTTCATCCATAAAAGAAAAAAGATTACGACCATACATTTCATTATCATCATAACCTAAAATGGAATTCATTTTAGCATTGGTAAAAGTGGTGTTATTACTCTCATCAATAACCCAAACCCCCTCATTGGCTGTTTCAATAATTAATTTGTATAAATCAGGTTTATTTGTCAAAACAATGTATTAAAGTACTCAAGAATTATCATAAACAGCATGATGTAAAATACAAAAATAGATTGAATTACCCCTGTTCAAATGACACATTAAAATTGTCATTTAAAAAGAATTTGCCTTGTAATTTTTCACCATCACTAGGACGGATAAACCCTTTAATTGTTTTGGTTTTTGATTTCGAAACAAGGTCTGTTAACTGAGCAGAAGTCAATTTCTTTCCCATAAGAATAAAGGGTACTTTAAATCCACAAGTACCGAAATCCTTACATCCAATAGCTGCCTTTCCTTTTGCTAGTTTAGCTACTTTGCATTTTGGACAATCTATATCTTCAAACGAGTATTCCTTTTTAGTTCGCTTCGTTTTTTCTTTTACTATTTTTTTTGGCTCTTGAAAAAACTGAACCGAGGATGGAGTGTTGAAAATTACCTCATCGGTTAAAGAACGAACCATTGTATTTAGCTCAGTTTTAAAAACGTCTAATTGATACTCTCCCTTCTCTATCAACCTAATTTTACGCTCCCAATCACCGGTTAATTCTGCACTTTTCAATAACTCATTCTGAATTGTGTCAATCAACGCAATACCAGTAGTTGTGGCAATAATATTTTTCCGTTTTTTCTCAATATATTTTCTGCGAAACAGTGTCTCGATTATATTTGCTCTTGTAGAGGGTCTACCTATACCATTATCCTTCATTAGCTCTCGCATCTCTTCGTCTTCCACATGCTTCCCGGCAGACTCCATTCCTCGAAGTAAAGTTGCCTCAGTAAAATACTTAGGCGGAGAAGTTTTACCCTTGTGTATAGAAGGTGTATGTGGGCCTTTCTCTCCTTTTTCGAAATGAGGCATTATCACATCACCATCTTTCGATACCACATCTGATTTATCTGCTTTATAAATTTCGCGCCACCCCAATTTCAGAATCTGTTTTCCCGTTGCTTTAAACTCTAATTTATCGACTTTTCCAAGCACAGTAGTATTCGAGACAATACATGGTGGATAAAACACCGCAATAAATCTTTTTGCTATTAAATCATAGATCTGTTGCTCTGGCCTAGACACTCCAGATACAGTCACACCCGTTGGGATTATAGCGTGGTGATCTGTAACTTTTTTATCATTAAAAACAGTGGAAGACTTAGGAATCGGCTTGGCAAGAACACTTTCTGTGAATCGAGAATAATATTGCATTCCTTTCAAGATATTAGGAATTTTCGGATGCAAATCTTCCGTTAAGTAGGTCGTATCAACCCTTGGATACGTCGTCAATTTCTTCTCGTACAATCCTTGAATCAACTTCAGTGTTTCATCCGCCGAGAATCCGTATTTCTTATTCGCGTGCACCTGAAGTGAGGTCAAATCATACATCCTCGGATTCCCCTCTTTACCTTCCTTTTGCTCAAAGGATGTAATTTCAAATTCTTTATTTTTAAGATATTCTAATCCTTGATCTGCTTTTTCTTTTGACCTTAACCGAGAAATTTGACAAGTAAATTCTTGTTTCTTATATTTAGTTTTGAGTTCCCAATATTCACGAACATCGAAAGCTTCAATTTCTTTGTGACGCTGAACAATCATAGCCAGCGTTGGGGTCTGCACACGACCTATAGAAAGTGTTGATTTACCCTGTCCAAATTTCTTTGTGAAAAGACGTGTCCCATTAATCCCCAGCATCCAATCTCCCATTGCTCTGGCAGTTCCTGCTTGATACAAGTTGTCATAATTTTCGGATGGTTGCAAAGCTTCAAACCCTTCTTTAATTGCCTCTTCGGTCAACGAAGAAATCCACAATCTTTTTATTGGAACAGCGCATTTTGCCTTTAGCAATACCCATCGCTGAATCAGCTCTCCCTCTTGACCAGCATCTCCACAATTGATAACTTCATCACAATTTTGAACCAATCGAGCAATGGTATTAAATTGCTTTTCTACCCCTTGATTATCGATTAATTTTATTCCAAAATGATCCGGAGCAATTGGTAAATCTTCTAATTTCCAATATTTCCAATTCTCATTATAATCATGAGGTTCTTTTAATGTACAGAGATGTCCAAAAGTCCAGGTAACTTGATACCCGTTCCCTTCAAAGTAACCATCATTCCTTTGCTTTGCTCCTAGAATTTCGGCGATATCTTTGGCTACACTTGGCTTTTCTGCTATACAAACCTTCATTTACTTCTTTGTATATTTAATAATGGAAAAACTCGCTTGATGTTTGTCATCAACATCTTGGGTTTGGATAGTCTCAACATTCCACTCACACAATTCAAAATGAGGAAAGAATGTATCTGCATCATAATTATGATTTACATGAGTAATATACATCTCATCAATAATATTTGCTTCCATTGCCAACCGATAAATCTCACCTCCTCCAATAATGAATAGTGTTTTTTCATCCGAAACAGAAATTCGATGATCTAATTCTTCCAATGAATGAATCACCTGACATCCTTCGGCTTTATACGATTCGTTTCTTGTAATTATGACATTCTCTCGACCTGGAAGCGGTCTATATTTTTCAGGAATAGATTCGAAGTTTTTCCTACCCATAACTACTACATGTCCTTTTGTAGAGTTCTTGAAAAACTTCATGTCTTCTGGCAAATGCCACATCAGGTCATTGTTTTTACCAATACCTCTTTTGTTATCCATGGCAACAATAAGTGCTGTCTTCATTTACTTGCTTTTTTCTACAATCGTTACTGACCCATCCTTTACTAAAACAATTTCTGATGAATCGGTCAACTCACAGAACTCGATGAATTTTGAATCTCCCTTAGCTTTCTCAGCAGAATCTAAAACACCGAATAATATATATTTCTTGCCTTTTTTGTCAACCGTCGTATGCAAATAAGACCCAATATATTTATTTGATAATAGTTCCTTTTTAGCCTCTGGGATATACACAGAATAATAGGAAGTCAAATACTTTCTATAAACGCGTCCTATCTCCGAGTCCTCAGCTATAATTTTCTCGTCTGCTCCTTTATTATGCTCTAAAAACAAGGCCCTACTGTCTGAGAAGAAATCATTCATCCTCCTTAAATCTTCTTCATTTAGAAAGCCAGGTTGATATTTATTATAGTCAAAATCCGGGAGAATATAATACTGTGTTATTTCACCTTCATTCTTTTTATAAGTGTAAATTAATCGATAATCAACGGCTCCCAACTGAATTTCATCACCTACTCGTTTAAGATTAGCACCAACCGTCATTCCTCCTCGAGTAGGACGAGTTCTCATGTTAGAAACAAAATTACCGAGCGACCACACCGTCAATTGCTCAGTTCCATTTCTTATGTTTTTAACTACTGGCTGAACTGTATGAGGATGACCTCCAATAACCATATCTACGCCAACTTCATAACACCATGCTTCAAACTTTTTCTGATAACCATCAGGAGTTGAGCGGTATTCTTTACCCCAGTGCATATTACATATAATGTAATCTGCATTGAGTTCTCTTGCTCGAACCACATCCTTTCTAATCAAAGCGCTGTCGATATAATTTACAATTAGCGGTTTTGCCACTTTCAGGCCATTTGTACCGTAGGTATAATTCAATATGGCGATGTTCATTCCATTTTCATGAATCATTAGCGGGTAGGTTGTATCCCGTTCTTCTTGACTCCTGAACGTTCCTGTATGCTTCAAGCCTAGATCATCTAATTTGTCCAAGGTTTTAAGTACTCCTTTTGAACCTCGATCGCATGAATGATTATTTGAAGTCAGTATAATGTTAAACCCTGAATTCTTTAGTGTTTCTGCCAATTGATCTGGTGCCGAAAACTGTGGATACCCTTTGAATGGTTTCCCAGCAAGTGTCACTTCTAAATTCGCAATTCTAATATCATACTCCTCTACAATCGGCTTAATAAACTTAAAACCATCATCATATTCGTAATCATCTGATCGCTCTTCAGCTTTATTTCTTGCAGCTTCGATTTGCCCATCGTGCTGCATAACATCTCCGACGAAAAGAAAAGACAATTCTTCTGATTGCCCGTAAGTGGAAAACGTGAAAAATATAGCGAATAAACTATACAGCGACTGCACCCTTAATGTGCGGATGTGGTTCGTAATTTGTAAGTTCAAAATCTTCATATTTAAAGTCAAATAAATCTTTAACATCAGGATTTATCTTCATCGTAGGTAAATCTCTTAACTCTCTACTCAACTGAAGTTCCACCTGCTCAAAGTGATTACTATAAATGTGCGCATCACCAAACGTATGGACAAAATCTCCTAGTTTTAAATCACAGACTTGCGCTAACATCATAGTCAATAGGGCGTACGATGCAATATTAAAGGGCACCCCTAAAAAAGTGTCTGCGCTCCGCTGATACAATTGACAACTCAACTTACCATCTGCCACATAAAATTGAAACATTGTATGACAAGGAGGCAATGCCATATTATCTACATCTGCCACATTCCATGCCGAAATCAAATGTCTTCTTGAATCTGGGTTGTTTTTTAGTGCATGAACCAATTTTGTAATCTGGTCAATAGTGCCACCGTTCCCATCAGGCCAAGACCTCCATTGATGACCATAAACAGGGCCTAAATCTCCATTTTCATCGGCCCACTCATCCCAAATTTTCACTTTATTATCTTGCAAGTATTTTACATTAGTATCTCCTTTAAGAAACCAAAGCAACTCAATGATAATCGAACGTAAGTGCAATTTCTTAGTAGTAACACAAGGAAAACCTTCGCTTAAATCGAAGCGCATTTGATATCCAAAAACTGACTTGGTTCCTGTACCTGTTCTATCTTCCTTAACTGTTCCGTTCTCGGTGATGTGCCGAAGTAAATCGTGATATTGTTTCATTTAAAATCTAATCTTATTTATATCAAACTCGAATTTACGTCTTTCGCGCATCATTTAAAAGCGAATGTTCGTAAGTGCTCAGAATGTTGAAAAGTATAATCAGGTTCGAACTTTTTAACAAGACACCTAACCGTGATTTTTTCTTATCTTCGTAATATGTTAAAATGGTTTTTTATCTTCACATTCGCTCTTCCATTCGCAGCTTTTGGACAAAAAAAAATTGAACTAAAGAATCGATTTCTAGGCCAATACAAGGGAGAAATTCCTTCATACAACATTGATACGGGAGAAAAAATAATGAAAGTTAGCTCGAGTGCAATATACCTTGACCTAAAAAAAGATGACCTTACATTAACAATTGGCAATAACAAACTTCATGGCACTTACACTGTTATGTTTAAGGCAAAAACTTATTTTTTAGTTGATGCTAAGATCGACGACCAACTAGCAACAGAGCGCCTCATTATATACAAAAGAGGGAGGAAAATATCAAGAGACGGAATGTACCCTCAACCCGTTACTGAGCTCAAGAAATACTAGCTTAAAAATAAGCTGATTGCTTTAACTATTTGATCAGGAGTCTCGATATGACTCATGTGACCGCATCCGGACAGAATAATTAACTCACACCCTAAACCATCCAACTGATTAATCATCAGCTCTTTCGGAACAATACTATCAAACTCCCCTTGAATTATCAGGACATCTTTCATTCTATGTTCAACTACTTTACGATGATCTTTCCTATTGCTCATGCTCAAAGAATAATTTGCTATCGTCTCTGCATTAATTTGTTTTGACTCTTCGAGCAGTGCCTTAACTTCTTTGGTAAAATGTTCTGGATCATAAAAAAGCTTGGGAATTGCCTCATACAAGAAAATGTTCTTATTCTGCATGACTATTCTAGCGACCCTTGCCCTGTCTTTTATTTTCTGATCAGAGTCAACCCAAAAGTTCGAATTCAGCAAAACTAATTTATCACACTTGGCGTCAACCCTCATCAACTCAAGACCAACATAACCGCCCATTGAGTGACCAACAACACTATACTCGTCTAACCCTAAATCACTCAATAAAAATTTGATGTTGATTGCCAGATTCGACATATCAAAATTCTGGTTGTCATTAACTTTAGAAGTTCCGTGACCAGGAAAATCGATTTCGACACATTGAAACAAATCTTTAAAATTCAATTTATCCCACATCGAAAGTGACTCTAAAAAACCGTGTAAAAAAACAACAGGGTATCCGCTTCCGGACACCCTGTAATTGAATTTGTTTTTAGTCATATTAGTCATTCATCATATCTTCGATCTCTTCAACTTCAATCGGAATCGACCCCATTAAATTCTTTGGTCCTTCGGCCCCTTGGACAACCAAATCATCCTCAAGTCTAATTCCTAAACTCTCTTTCGGGATATATATACCTGGCTCACATGTGAACACCATACCTTTTTCGATTGGCTCGTTCCAAATTCCCACATCATGTGTATCCAGGCCGATAAAATGAGATGTTCCGTGCATAAAATACTTTTTATATGCAGGCCAATTAGCATCTTGATTCTTTACGTCGGTTTTATCAATTAACTTCAAGTTTATTAACTCGCTTTGCATCATTAACCCTACTTCTTTATGATACTCATCCATTAAAGTTCCGGGAACCAATAATTTTTCTGCACTTTTTTTTACATTTAAGACAGCATTATAAACATCCTTTTGTCTTTGAGTAAATCTACCACTCACCGGAACCGATCTTGTTAAATCCGATGCGTAATTTGCATACTCCGCTCCTACATCCAGTAAAATTACATCCCCATCTTTACATTGCTGATTATTCTCTATATAATGCAAAACACAAGCATTTGATCCTGACGCAACAATTGGCGTATAAGCAAAACCACGTGAGCGATTTATTAAAAACTCATGTATTAGTTCCGCTTCGATTTCATACTCCCAAACTCCTGGTTTAATAAAACCTAAAATTCTCTCAACTCCGGCCTTGGTGACATCACAAGCCTTTTGCATTAAATCTATTTCAATATTATTTTTTATTGAACGAATTCTGTGCATAATTGGAGCACTTCGCCTTACCTGATGAGACGGGTAATCTATTTTCACTTTAGCAATAAATCGATCTTCTCTTGTTTGAACTGTAGTATCTGCTCTCAAATGTTCATTTGTATTCAAATAAATTGAATCGCATTCAGACATCATTTGTTTAAAAACGCGATCAAATTGATCCAACCAGTAAACTGTCTTAATTCCTGCAGTTTCAAAAGCTTTTGCTTTATCTAACTTCTCTCCTTCCCAAACTGCGATATGGTCATTCGTCTCTTTGAGAAATAAAACTTCTCGCTGAGCTTCGTTCTTCGCATTTGGAGAAAGAACTAAAATACTTTCCTCCTGATCAACGCCAGAAAGGTGAAAGATATCTCGGTGCTGCTGAAAAGGCATGGTACTATCCGCGCTCACTGGATAAATGTCATTAGAATTAAAAACTGCTAGAGCACTCGATTCCATTTTTGCAACAAATGCTTTTCTGTTTTCAATAAATAATTCTTTGTTGATTTTTTCGTATTTCATAATTCTTTCAGATGTGACTGTGAAATTACCAATTTCAATCTTAGCTATCAAGAGATACTCAAATATTCGCTTTTCGTAATTGTAAACGTAAATAGTTTACGTTCTAATACCTCAAATTTGTTCTATAACAATTAGGAACTATGGAAGCATCAATCAAAAAATTAGAAATAACGAGCATTCAATTCGAATCAAATGATCTTGAGGTATTAATCAAGGGTAAAATGTCTTATGGACACTTAAGCCACCCCACTGATATCCTTGTATCACAAACTCAACTAAACAAAATAATAAATCAATTGAGCAAACAGAATAAAAATTTTGAATTTGACAAATTGATTACTGCCGAAAAAATGTATGACAACGAAACACTCTATACAATTTTACTCGATTCAGATGTCAATTCATCTTTGTATTTGCATGAAATATTAAACACACAACCTTATGTAGAAATCTGTGCTTAAAAAAAACTAATATTAAACAGGCAACTTTTCTCTCGTTTTTTCGTACTTTAGATGTGGATTTGTCATAATTATGACTTTCCTATTAATATTAAACTACCTAATTATGTATAAGACAGGATTATTAACACTAGGCTTAATTGTAACTTTATTTATTACCTCATGCATAAAACACGAAGTGATTCCAGCGCCAGAACCACAAGTAGAATTAGACGCACACTTCGAAGGATTAGTTGGCGGTAGCTTTCTTGAATACACTGAAAACGTAGATGGATATTATGGCCTTTCTGAATTAGCTACGCAATCGGCAGGTGGAGTTAGTAACGCTCAGTATACATTCTCAATGATCTCACCTTCAGAATTACCATCTATCAAAATAAGTATGGGTAGTTTAACTTGGAACGATGCCTCCGGAGCTACAATACCTGCTCTTTCTTTGTTCAACTCTTTCTTTCAAGCCAATGACGCTCCTGCATATTCTAACATGGCTCTTTCAGGATTTCAGGTTACATTTAGAGATGCCTCAGGTTTAGACTGGAAATCAGACGAAGCATCGCCAGTTCAAAACGTATCCATTGACCCATTAAGCATTGTTCAAGAATCCGATGCATATGGTGATTATTCAAAATTCAACATGACTTTTGACTGCCCAATATATCACACTTATTCAGTTATTGACATTTCTATAGTACCGCAAACAATTCCTGCAACAATGAGAGATTCAATTGGTACAATACAAATTGACCAAGCATCTTATAGAGGTTGGTTCCAAAGATAAAATATTCACGATAACTCATTCAATGGGCCAAAGTTTGAAAATAGGAATTCTTGGTGACTTCAACTTCACATACAATTCTCATCATGCAACAAACTTGGCCATTGATCATTCTGCTAACTTTCTTGACATCGACATCAACTATTATTGGATAAAACTTAGTGAAGTAGCAAAATACAAAACTCAAAGTTATTCTCAATACGATGGTTTTATAGTAGCTCCCGGCCCATATAAGAATCCATTCTTTCTTCATGGAATTATCAAAGAGATCATTAAGCAGAAAAAACCAACGCTCATTACAGGTGACGGTTATAAAACCTTTCTAGACGTCTTAATCAATACATATAGACTAAATGACAATGCTGAAAAATTGATTTCTGACAACCTAGTAGACGGCCAACAATTTGAAAAATTGACGATCACTCCGCATTCAAAGGCATTCATTCATCTTTACGAAAATTATTCAAATATTGAATTAACGAGTACTCGTTTTAGTTTGTATCCGCAACTAATAGATCAATTAATAGAAGACATTGCAGATATAGAAGCGTACAATCAATTTGAAGATCCTGAGATTATTAGCCTAAAAAATCATCCATTTTTTGTTAGCTGTGGTTTTTGTCCTCAAATCTCTTCAACGCGAGAATTGCCACACCCATTGTTCTATACACTCTTCAAGGCTTGCGAATTAGAACTAGATAAGTCAGCCTTAGCAGAGTAACTTTATTCTTTAGATTGAGTTGACTCAAAAAAACTATCTACCAAATAATTTCCGCTATCGGCAGCGTTTACCGCAAGAACATCACATCTCTCATTTTCTGGATGACCATTGTGCCCTTTAACCCAATTATAGGTTATGTCAAATTTATTGTGAATTTTCAGGTACCTCTTCCACAAATCTTCATTTTTCTTTCCTTTGAAGTTTTTTTTCTCCCAACCAAAAACCCACTTCTTTACAATTGAATCGATAACGTATTTTGAATCAGAAAAAACAGCAACAGGATACTTCGTTGTCTTCAATGACTCGAGAGCTACAATAACCGCCATTAATTCCATCCTGTTATTCGTAGTCATACGATAACCCTGAGAAATCTCCTTTTCCTTGCCTTGAAACTTCAAAACAATTCCATACCCCCCATTTCCTGGATTACCTTTGGCCGAGCCATCCGTATATATCTTAACCATCATCAAATAATTATACTCAAAGATAAAATTTATAGTCGGAAACGATTTACACACAGGAAACCAAATGAATTATTTTCGTTTCTTTAGTGTTTTTTATTTATCTTTGTTCCATGAATGAGAAAGCATTAGAAATATTAGAACGCGCAACTCAAGTATACATGCAGTATGGAGTGAAAAGCGTTACTATGGATGATTTAGCAAAAGAACTTAGTATATCCAAAAAAACAATTTATAAATACTATTCCGACAAACCAGAACTTGTCAAGGCGATCATTGAATTGAAAGTCGAAATGGATCAAGCTGTTTGCATAAATTCTGCTCAACAATCCAACAATGCAATTGAAGAGATGATTAGCATTAGTAAATTCGTAATAGACACAATTGGATCAATAAACCCAACGGTTTTTTATGATCTTCAAAAATTTTACCCTGAGGCTTGGAAAATAATACAAACACACAAATGGACTTTTGTTTTAAATATGATCACGATCAATATAGAGCGCGGCATAAAAGAAGGTCTTTATAGAGAAAATTTAAATGCAAAAATAATTGGAAAACAATATGTTGTATCCAACGACATGATTACGAATACCAAAATTTTTCCATGGCCTGAATTTAAGTTTGAAGAATTATTTAAAGAAATAATGCGCTTTCAACTTAACGGAATGGTAAATAGCGAGGGCAGAAAACACTTAAAAGAAGCAATATGAAAATCATAAAAATTATTACGTCAATCGCCCTAACAATTGGAATAGGAACTTCAGTGTTTGGGCAAAACTACTCTTTGGAAGAAGCTAAAGCCTATGCCATTGAGAATAACCTATCTGCAAAGCAAGCAGAGAATGCTATTGAAATCGCTCGACTAAAAATGGTCGAAACAAGAGGCATGGGACTGCCACAAGTAGAATTCAATGGCTCATTTAATCATTTTATCAACCTACCTGTCAATGTATTAGATGCTAAATTTTTTAATCCACTGGCTGCTGATGGCGAAACTATTTCATTTCAAGCCGGAACAAAATTTAATTCAACAGGTAGTTTACAGGTGAATCAAATAATTTTTAACGGTTCGTATATTGTCGCATTGCAAACTGCTGATTTATTCAGAAGTTTTCAAGAAACTTCTTCAAACCAGATAATGGAAGACATTATCTTCAATGTAATTCAAGCATATGAAATGGCTTCTATTTCAAAAGAAAATTTGATTTTCCTTGATTCACTAGTTTCCTCCACTCAATCATTAATCGATAAACAAAAAAACTTTTTAGACTTGGGATTGATCCTTCAAGAAGATATGGATCAATTGAACTATTCGTTATTGAATTCTAAAAGCGTTTACGCCACTGCTGAGATAAACTATCAAAATGCCATTGCCATGCTTCAATTGGTAATGGGTTATCCAATGAATGAAACAATTACTATTACAGATTCTCCTGAACAACTAATGCAAAAAAAATCATTATCAAACGGGAATCTGGATATTCACTCCAACATCGGTTATTCAATACTAGAAAAACAAGTAGAGCTTTTTAAAATGAATGTCAAGAATAACAAATTTGCAAATTTACCTTCATTGAACGGATACTTTCAGCAATCATACAATGCTTACCGAAATGAATTTAACTTTTTTGCGAATGAGAAATGGTATCCACAAACCGTATGGGGACTTCAACTAAAAATTCCAATTTTTTCAGGATTGACGAGATATGCAAAAACGGCTCAAGCTAAAGTGGACCTAATGGATTCTGAAAATCAACTCACACAAGCTGAGCAGAATCTGCAGTTTCAAGAAATTCAATACCGCAACAACTTGAAAGGAGCGCAGAACAAATTTGAGCTTCAAACAGAGAATGTTGGTCTTGCGAGTTCCATATATGATAATGCATTAACCAAAGAAAAAATTGGTAGCGGAAACAGTATCGATGTCACTCAAAAGCATACTCAGTTATTAATGGCACAAGCCAATTACGTAGGATCCATGGTTGAATTGTTTCAATCACAGCTTTCACTAGATAAATTATACAACAACATTCTCCCAAAAAACAAATAACATGAAGTACGCAACAATAATTATCGTCCTTATATCAGTATTACTTTCTGCAAATTCATGCACTACAAAGACAAGTGAAGAAGACAAAAATGAACAAACAATTTACCCTTTGGTCAATTTAGAAACTGTTACAAGGCAGAATTTCAAACATGAAATAGTTGTTCAAGGCAATATTGAAACAGATAAAGATGTTCTTCTGACAGCTGAAATGGGTGGACTTTTAACAGAAATACTTGTTAAAGAAGGGCAACACATCAATAAAGGACAAGTTATCGCGACAATAGATGCCTCTATACTCTCATCTAATGTTGCAGAACTAGAATCTCAATTGGAATACGCTCAATATATGTTGGATAAACAAGAAGAATTAAATGAGAGAGGCGTGGGTTCTGAGTTCGACTTGAAAACAGCCAAAAATCAAGTAAATGGATTGAAATCGAAAATGAATTCATTGAACACTCAAAAAGGAAAGGCATCAATTAGAGCTCCTTTTTCAGGAATTGTTGACAATGTATTTGCACGAAAAGGACAAATGGCCAATGCTCAATCTCCATTGATAAGATTGGTCAACAATAAGTCAGTTGATATTATTGCAACACTTTCTGAAAAGCATATCGCCAATATTAAAGTGGGCACACCAATTAAGGTTTCTTTTCCAAACTACATGGACACATCAATTAATTTAACAGTGACCAATGTTGGAAATTATATTGAACCTGTAAATAGAACATTTAGAATAATGTCTGCGATTAACAACAATTCTTTTTTAATTCCAAACATGCTTGCCGAGGTTTCGATTGTTGATTTTCAAAGAAAAGATGCAATCGTCATCTCTTCGAAGAGTATATTAAAAGATCAAGACAATATGGATTATGTATTTGTTGCGAAAAAATCTGGTAAAAATTATGTAGTTGAAAAAGTGAACGTCATAATTCTAAACAAATTCCATGGGAAATCTTTAATTAAAGAAGATAACGCGATTAACTCAATGGATTTAATTGTCATAGAAGGAGCGAGAGGAATTGCAGTAGGCGACACAGTCAGAAGCAAATAACATTGATTATTCAGCAAAAAAATACATTTATATGAGTAAGAGTAAAGGATTCGGCTTATCAACGTTAGCCGTAAATAATAGAAAAACAGTATTCTTAATCGCAGCAATCATTTTTTTTGGGGGTCTTTTCTCCTATCAATCAATGCCAAAAGAAAACTTTCCAGAAATTCAAATTCCAGAAATATATGTTGGAATTGCAAAGCCAGGATCTTCTCCCAAATACTTATCAGAGAAAATTGCAAAGACAATTGAGAAAGAACTTGGTGGAATTAAATTAGTGGATGAAATTAATTCAGATGCTGTTCACGGTTACGTAACTATCCGAATTAAATTCGATTTTGCTATGCCTGTAAGCGAAGGACTTCTAAAAGTGAAGGATGCCGTTGACAATGCTAGAGCAAAATCAGATTTCCCTCAACTACCTGTAGAACCGAACATTTTCGCAATGGATCCTTCGAAAATGCCAATAATGAACATCAATTTACGTGGTTCAAACGCAAGTACTTTAAAAAACGTTGCGGAAGAATTAGAAGACAGGATAGAAAACCTTCCTGAAATAAGTGAAGTTGACATTCGCGGAGTTCAAGAACAGGAAATGACGATTGAAGTTGACCCAATCAAGGCACAATCCGTGAATGTTACCATAAATGACATCCAAAACGCGGTCAATTCTGAACACCAAACAATACCAGGCGGAGAATTATTAGAGGATGGTATTCGCAAAACTATCCGAATAGAAGGTGAATTCAGAGATGCGCAGGAACTATCGGAACTAATTGTTAAGCAGGATGAATTTCTTCCTGTTAAATTAAATGATGTAGCAAAAGTTTACTTTGGAAATGGTGACACGACGTCCTATGCGAGAGAATTTGGAGAACCTGTTGTCATGCTTGATATAAAAAAACAAGGTGGTAAAAACTTATTGGATGCCTCTGATAAAATCACGGATATAATTGCTGAATCTAAAATAGATGGCACGATACCAAGTGATATTATCACATCAAGAACGAACGATCAATCGAACAACACGAGAGAGATGGTTTCTAACCTGGTCAATTCTATTTTACTCGGAATAATTTTAGTTGTAGGTGTGCTTTTGTTCTTTCTAGGTTTAAGAAATGCTCTTTTTGTTGGTATCGCAATACCACTTTCCATGATGATGTCTTTCCTTATCCTTCAAACGATGGGAGTTACCCTAAATGTAATGGTCTTGTTTTCCCTAGTTCTTGCATTAGGAATGCTCGTTGATAACGGTATCGTAATTGTCGAAAATATTTACCGACACATGGATGAGGGGGAGTCGGCTAAAAACGCCGTAATTCATGGGGTTGGTGAGGTTGCTATGCCTATCATAGCATCTACTGCTACAACTTTAGCTGCATTCTTACCTCTGGCCCTATGGCCAGGGATTATGGGCGAGTTTATGAAATATCTGCCGATAACTTTAATGATCGTATTGGGTTCATCTTTGTTCGTGGCACTTGTAATTAACCCGGTTATGGCTGTTGTTTATATGAAAGTAGAACAGTCAGCTATTTCAGCGCCCAAAAGAACACTTATTCACTCAGGCGTATTATTTGCGTTAGGTTTAATACTTGTTCTTCTAGGATTTTTAGGAATGGGGAATTTAATGATTGCAATAGCATTCATTATTCTATTAAATAAATATGTTTTATCACCGGGAACAAAGAAGTTTCAAAATGGATTCTTACCAAGATTGGAGAATAAATATGAAGGTTTTCTTTCTTATGCTCTTCAAGGTAAACGCCCCCTGAAATTCTTTTTAGGGACAGTAGGTCTTTTGTTTTTCACCATTGTTCTAATGAATGTCATCCCCCCAAAAGTAGACTTCTTCCCTGTCAATCAACCTAACTATGTAAATGTTTTTATTTCTCATCCGATTGGAACCGATATTACCGTGACGAATGAAACTACCTTAAAAGTTGAGGAAAAAATTAAAGATTTATTAGCAGAATACATCGAGAATGATGAAAAAGCAAATGTACCCGCTGACAAAAGAATAATTCAATCTGTTATTGCCCAAGTGGGAGAAGGAGCGAGTGATCCTTCGCAGGGTGTAGCTATGGGAAACACACCTAATAAAGCCAGAATCACCATCAACTTTGTACAGTCCCAACATCGTGGAGACATTGTTACAACAGATATATTGAAAAAGATTCAAAGCAATTTAAAAGATCAATTTACTGCAGACATTGAAGTCACCGCTGTTAAAAATGAAGAAGGGCCTCCAACCGGAGCTCCAATTAGTATGGACGTCACTGGTCAAGGCGACTACAAAGAACTTATTGCAGAAGCTCAAAAAATCAAGTCATTTCTTGCGAGTAAAAAAGTGAAAGGTGTTGATAAATTAAAGCTCAATGTCGAAGTGAATCGCCCTGAGATTCCAATAAAGGTTGATCGTGATCAAATTAGAAAACTGAACTCTTCAACAAGCCAAGTTGGACAGGCGATAAGAAAAGCTTTACTTGGCCAGGATATTTCGACCTATACTAAAGATGATGAATCTTATGACATCGTGGTTAAGTTTAACAAGAAAAACCGAGAAAGTTTAGATGCTTTATTGGACCAGCGTTTAATATTCAGAAACAACAAAGGAGTACTTTTAAACATTCCGATTAGATCAGTCATTGAAACACCGAAGGAAGAGTCCTCCTATACTTCGGTTGTTCGAAAGAATCAAATACCGTTGGTGAAAATTACATCTAATTTGACCGAAGGTGAAAATGCCGCGCAGGTGGTGGACACCCTAAAAGCAATTATGGTTAAGTATGAAAATGCTGGAAGTATCAAATCAGGTGTTGAATATAAATTTTCTGGGCAAAACGAAGAGCAAGCTAAAGAAATGGCTTTTTTGAGTAAAGCCTTGCTTATTGCTGTATTTCTAATCTTATTAATTATAGTGGCCCAATTTAATTCATACTCAATGCCTGCTGTAATTATGTTGACCGTTTTACTTTCTCTTATAGGAGTCTTACTGGGGCTATTAATCTCCAGACAGAACTTTGTTGTTATGATGACTATGATTGGTATCATATCTCTTGCCGGAGTTGTTGTAAATAATGCTATTGTGTTAATTGACTATACCAATTTAATTCGCAAAAGAAAACGAGAAGAACTTGGGCTCACAGAAACACAATTACTTCCATATTCGGATATAGTCAATTCAGCTGTTGAGGGAGGTAAAACTAGATTACGCCCAGTACTACTTACAGCAATCACTACAGTTTTAGGACTAATTCCATTGGCTGTTGGTTTTAATATTGATTTCTTCAGTTTTTTCACAACCTATGATGCCAAAATATATATTGGTGGGGACAACAACGTCTTTTTTGCTCCAATGTCATGGGCGATCATTTATGGATTAACATTCGCAACTTTCTTAACATTGGTCATTATTCCATCGCTCTATTTGTTAATGCACAAACTAAAAGTTTGGCTATACAAATTATTCAATGCAGAAATTAAGAGTAATCTTTAGTATTTAACGTTTTTAAAAATAAGCGAATCTGCCGGATTCGCTTATTTTTTTGCCCAATTATTAATATTACTAATATCTTCTAAGAGTCACGGTAGCACTAAAATTTTTGGTCGGCTATTTATTATGATTTGTCGAATATATGATTTTTTTTTGTGTTTTAGGAATCCAATAATAAAACTCAATAAAATCTATGAATGAGTTATTTACTCCTACAAATGGTTTAAATGTTTCTGTAAAACATCAAACGAACGATGTTATGCACGCATAGGTGTCTTGAAGCAGCTAAAAATCTCAATTTTTATGTTTCTTCAATCGCTAATGACTCCTTATCTTTGAAGTGTAAAGAAAAATTTAGTTTTGATTTATTTAAAGCTAAATATCTTTTTCAGTGAATAGTGGTTAGGTTAGGTTATGATAGAGCAGCTCTCCCGAGTTGCTCTATCTTTTTTTACACCTATTGAATATTAGGAGAAAGCCATCTCGACATTACATCACGTTCTTCCCCTTTTCTATCCGCTAAGTCATTCACTTGATCCTGACCTATTTTCCCTAAACCAAAATACTTTGCCTTTGAGTGGCCAAAATACCATCCCGAAACACTTGCCGCTGGCAACATTGCCAAACTATCTGTAAGGCTAACTCCTGTCAATTTTGATGCATTCAACAATTCAAACAATCCAATCTTTTCGGTATGATCAGGACAAGCAGGATAACCGGGTGCCGGTCGAATACCTTTGTATGACTCTTTGATTAATTCAGAGTTGTCAAGAACTTCATCTTTCGCATAGCCCCAATAATTTTTTCTTACTTGTTCATGCATATATTCTGCAAAGGCCTCCGCAAATCGATCCGCCAATGCTTTTAACATAATTGAATTGTAATCATCATGGTCTTTCTCATAATCAGAAATTCTTTCCTCAATACCTAAACCTGAGGTAACTACAAAAGCACCCAAGTAATCAATAACTCCATTTTCTTTTGGAGCAATAAAATCTGAAAGAGCTATGTTTGGCAACCCTTTGGCTTTCTTACCTTGCTGCCTCAAGCTTCTCTGTGTAAGAAGTAATTTATTTTTATTCCCAGGATCATAGATTTCGATGTCATCTCCAATTGAATTAGCAGGAAATAATCCTATCACTCCTTTATGATTCAGCCAGTTTTCAGAGTCTATTAAACCTAACATTTTTGTTGCATCAGCAAATAGATTTGTTGCTTCTTCACCAACCACTTCATCAGAAAGAATAGCTGGATATTTTCCATGTAATTCCCAAGTTCTGAAAAAAGGTGTCCAATCGATGTATGGAAGCAATTCCTTTGAAGTTACGGAAACCTCTGTCAAACCCATTTTACTCGGTTTAACAATATCATGACGCTTCCAATCAATCTCAAATTTATTCGCTCTTGCATCGGCAATAGATAACACCTTCTTTTTACCCCTGCTATTTTGATGATGTAAGCGAACCTTTGAATATTCTTCTTTCAATGCATTGACAAAGCCTTCTTTCTTTTTCCCCAATAAACTTTCCACTACCGTTACGGAACGTGAAGCATCTAGGACGTGCACCGCTTGATCTAAAGTAAAATGTTCATCAATTTTTACAGCTGTATGAACTCTGGAGGTTGTGGCTCCACCAATCATTAATGGAATAGCCAATTTAGCTCTTTCCATTTCTTTTGCCATCGTTACCATCTCATCGAGGGAAGGCGTAATTAATCCGCTTAAACCAATAATATCGACATTTTGCTTTTGGGCTTCTTCAATAATTTTCTCAAAAGGAACCATCACACCAAGGTCAATGATTTCATAGTTATTACAGCTCAATACAACTCCAACAATATTCTTTCCGATATCATGCACATCTCCTTTTACTGTAGCCATCAAAATTTTACCAGCAAATTCTTGTTTTCCGCCTTTTTCTTCTTCAATAAATGGTAACAAATATGCTACAGCTTTTTTCATTACTCGGGCAGACTTAACAACTTGGGGCAAGAACATTTTTCCGCTTCCAAATAAATCTCCAACCACGTTCATTCCGTCCATTAAAGGGCCTTCAATCACTTCGATAGGTCGATCATATGACAAGCGACATTCTTCTGTATCTTCAACTATATAGTCTGTAATTCCTTTCACTAGAGCATAAGACAATCTTTCTTTCACCGAATTCTCTCTCCAACTCAAATCTACCACTCGTTTTTTTCCAGGACCACTTTTTACAGTTTCCGCAAATTCTAACAAACGATCCGTAGCATCATCACGCCGATTTAAAAGCACATCCTCTACCCTTTCTAGTAATTTTGGTTCTACATCATCATAAATTTCAAGAAGTGATGGGTTAACAATCCCCATGTTCATTCCATTCTTAATTGCATGATACAAAAATGCAGCGTGCATTGCCTCACGAACAGTATTGTTTCCTCTAAAAGAAAATGACACATTTGATACACCTCCGCTAACATGAGCGCCAGGTAGGTTTTCTCTTATCCATTTTGTAGCATTAAAAAAATCTAAAGCATTGTTGTTATGTTCTTCCATTCCCGTTGCAACCGGAAAAATATTTGGATCAAAAATGATGTCTTCACAAGCAAATCCTACCTTATCCACTAACACTCTATATGACCGTTCGCAAATCTCAATCCTTCTTTGATAATTATCGGCTTGTCCATCTTCATCAAAGGCCATCACAATTACAGCAGCTCCATATCGTTTTATTTTCTTCGCTTGCGCTATAAAATTCTCTTCTCCTTCTTTTAACGAAATCGAATTGACAACACTTTTACCTTGGACACATTGTAATCCTGCTTCAATAATTTCCCACTTAGAAGAATCTATCATCACTGGGACTCTTGCGATATCAGGTTCTGCTGCAATTAGATTTAAGAATCGAACCATGGCCTCTTTCCCATCAATCATTCCTTCATCCATGTTAATATCAATGATCTGGGCACCTCCTTCCACTTGCTCTCTTGCAACGCTTAATGCCTCATCAAACAATTCTTCCTTAATTAATCGGAGAAATTTACGAGATCCTGTAACATTAGTTCTTTCACCAATATTCACAAAATTGCTTTCCTCAGAAACGATGAGAGGTTCTAGCCCAGATAACTTCAATGTGTGTTTTGACTTACTCATTTTACTATTTCTCTTGGTGAATAACTCATAGATAACTCAGCAATTGCTTTTATGTGCTCTGGAGTTGTTCCACAGCATCCTCCAATTATATTTACTAATCCTTCCTCTAAAAAATCTTTAATTTGCTCTGCCATTAGCTCTGGTGTCTCATCGTACTCGCCAAATTCATTTGGTAATCCAGCATTCGGATGTGCACTAACTCCAAAGTTCGAATTTCGATTAAGTACTTGCAAATATGGCCGCATCATAGAAGCACCTAATGCACAGTTTAATCCAACAGAAAGTAAATCCATATGAGATACTGAAATCAAAAATGCATCCGTTGTTTGACCTGTTAAAGTTCTACCACTTTGATCTGTTATGGTGCCAGAAACCATGATTGGCAGTTTTACATTTCTTTCGTCAAACACCTCATCAATAGCATACAAAGCCGCTTTAGCATTCAATGTATCAAAGACAGTTTCAACTAAAAGAAGATCAACCCCTCCATCCATCAATGCTTCGGTTTGCTGTCTATATGCAGCTTTCAACTCTTCAAAAGTGACTCCTCTAAATCCTGGATCATTAACATCGGGAGAAATCGAAGCCGTCCTATTTGTCGGTCCAATTGATCCTGCAACAAAACGCGGTTTATTTGGTTCATTGGCTGAAAACTCATCTGCAACTTCTCTAGCAATTTTTGCACTGTGATAGTTAATATCGTATACAGCATGCTCCAAATTGTAATCTGCCTGGGCTATTGTTGTTCCAGAAAAAGTATTTGTTTCTGCTATATCGGCTCCCGCTGCAAAGTATTCAGAATGAATTTCTCGAATAATTTCAGGGCGTGTTAATGAAAGTAAATCATTATTGCCCTTTAAGGGTTGTTGATGATTTTCAAACCAACCTTTACGAAAATCTTCCTCTTCTAATTTATAACGCTGAATCATGGTACCCATGGCCCCGTCAAGCAATAAAATTCTATCTTTTAATATGGATTTTATGTCCCTCATTTTTTCGTTTTTGTAGACTATTGAAGCTTGAGGAACAAAGCTTAAAACTTATCTAAATTGATTAAAATCAATTGGAATTGGCACCTTTTTCTTTTGAATGAATAGGTTGCCAAGGTTTCAAAGGGCCTATCCCTCCACCTTTCTTCATAAGTCAATACAAGACAAAAATAATGTGAATTATGTTGCATTCAAAGGAAAACACACGATGAATTTAAAAAACTGTTGTATTTTTGATTACTAATGAAATTGACCCTACTTCTTTTCTTACTGTTGAGCTTTTCAAATAATGCGCAGACTTTTACAGATTCAAATCTGCCAATAGTTGCCATTACGACTAACGGTCAAACAATAGCAGATGACCCCAGGATTGTATGCCACATGGGAATTATTGATAATGGCTTTGGCAATAGAAACTACCTGACCGATGCATACAATAATTATGATGGAAGAATAGAAATTGAAATTCGGGGATCAACATCTCAACAATATCCAAAGAAAGGTTATGGCCTTGAAACGCAAGACTCTCTGGGCAACAATTTACAAGTTGCTATCCTGGGTATGCCACCTGAAAATGACTGGATACTATACGGTCCTTACCCAGATAAAACAATGATTCGAAATGCGTTCACTTTTGATTTAGCCAGGAAAATGGGCCGATATGCTTCTGACTATGCTTATTGTGAATTAATCATTAACGGAGAATACAGAGGAGTTTACATGATGCTAGAGCGTATCAAGCGTGACCTTAACAGGGTCAATATTGACAATATCCACACACCCAACTTATGGAATGACACTCTTACCGGAGGATATATTGTTAAAGTTGATAAATTGACCGGAGAAGTAGGTTATTCATGGACTTCAAACTATAACAATGAGGTAGTATTTCAGTTTCACGACCCAGAGTACGATGAAATTAATAGTCTCCAGGCTAGCTATATGGAGAACTTTATCAATGATTTTGAAACAGCAATCAATGGAACTCAATTTAATGATCCAAATTTAGGGTATTCAAAGTACATTGATCAAGAATCTTTTTATGATTTTTTCATTTTTCAAGAATTAGGGAGGACTGTTGACGGTTATAGATCAAGCTCATTTTTACACAAAGATAAAGATGGTTTTTCTTGGAATTCAAGGTTAGTTGCTGGGCCAATGTGGGATTTCAATCTTTCTTATGGAAATGCAGATTATTGTAATGCAGAATTAACCACAGGTTGGCAGTATAATTTTGATGATGTCTGTGATTTCTCCACCTCCATCCCTTTTTGGTGGAAAAAGCTTTTACAATCTCCGAACTATTCAAATGGATTGAGATGTCGCTGGGATGAACTTAGAAATGGACCTTTAAAAACGTCAAGGGTAAATCAATTTATTGATTCCATGGCCAATTATCTCGAAGAAGGACGAATTAGAAATTTCGAGAAATGGCCCATTATAGGTCAGTATGTGAACTGGAATGGTTTTGTGGGGCAGACTTACGACCAAGACTTAAATTTTCTCAAAACTTATATTGAAAATCGTTCTATCTGGATAGATAATAACCTTGGTGGATCTTGCTCTCTTTCGGTTGAAGAACCAATTTTCATTTCTGAAACACACAGAATTTGGCCTAATCCTATAGAGGACGATCTCAATTTAGGCCTCACTTTATTTAAAAACTCTAGCATTGATTTCAAAATTATAGATTTATCAGGCAAAGAAGTTTTCAAAAAACATTTGGGCTATCAATCTTCAGGAACACATGCATTTGAAATCAAAAATATAAATTTAGATTCTGGTGTATATATCTACCTTATAATCTCCGATGATTTAAAATTGCATTCGGGAAGAGTCGTTGTGAAATAATTCTGTTTATTTCAATAAAGCAACGTGACCTACAAACTGTTTTCTTTCCGCTGAGTTTTTTATTTTGGCAAAAACTTTCCATGTATAAGCGCCGTCTTGCACATTATCATTTCTTTTTAATGAATAACTTCCATCCCAACCTACACTCATATCATGTGATTCAAATACCAATTGTCCCCATCTGTTAAAGATGAATAACGTATATTCCATTTCATCAAAACCTGTCAAAACGGGATTGAACATTTCATTTACGCCGTTCCCATCAGGAGTGAATGCATTCGGAACATAAATTGCATAATCCTGTTCTACTACAATTAATCGCTGAAATACATCGGTACAGCCAAATTCAGAAATAATATTCAGAGTGATCGAATAAGTTCCCGCTTGATCACTTGGAAAAGTATGTTCAGGTTCAAACTCATAACTATCAGCACTAAAATCCGAGAACTCCCATTGATTCGATACAGCATCAACACTTAAATTATTAAACGTTGTTGTTGAAGCTGATGTTGACAACGAAGCACTCGATAAAGTAAAGTAAGCCCTAGGACTGGGATTCACAACTATTTGAACCGAAGAAGAATCTTTACAACCATTAAGGTCAGTTCCAACCAATGTATAGGATGCCGTAGTTTCCGGATAAAAATAAACACCGTCTAGAACCCCACCAGACCAAACATAAGAATCAGCGCCTTCTCCAAAAAGTATTGCCCCTTGCCCTTCGCAAATCTCCATTGAACTTGCGGAAACAACTGGCAAAGGAAACACTTCTACGATCAAGGTATCACGATCAATACAGCCCGTGATTAAGCTATCAGTCACGATATAGGTCATAGTTCCAACTCCTGGGCTAAACATAACATCGTTAACAACAGAATTGTTCCAAAATAAATTGGCCGTTCCTGTTGCGTGAAGAGAAATTTGTTCTCCATCACACATAGTCTGATCGGCTCCTGCATTTACTATTGGATTTGAATTGACTATCACTAAAACGGTGTCCGAATTAGAACACATATTTAAATCTGTACCAGTCACAATATATTGTTCTATTCCTATAGCGGGAATAAAAGCTACATTATCAATCACTCCACCTGACCAAATGTATGAATCAGCACCTAAACCACTTAAAGTAACAGACGTTCCTTGACAAACTTCTTGATCCAATCCAGCGACTACAACTGGTAATCCATTAACTATTACATCTACTTGGTCTGTATTCTCACAACCATTATCATCGACACCAATTACGGTATAAGTTGTTGTTCCAACGTTAGGAATAAATGAAATATTATTTGTTATTCCATTATTCCAGGTATAAGTTGATGCTCCAGAACCAACAAGTATAGTATTTGAAAACTCACAGTTCTGAATATCACCACCACCAGAAACAATTGGCAAAGCATTTACAATAACTTGAACCATATCTGAGGCAACACAGCCGTTAGCATCTGTTCCTACTACCGTATAATTAACTGTACCTACCCCTTGCATAAACGGGACATTGTTAAAAATTCCATTACTCCAGGCATAAGTTTGTGCGCCAGCACCAGCTAAGGTGACAGTAGCACCTTCACAAACTTCCAAATCTGTTCCTGCCACTACAATGGGCAACGCATAAACAGTGATAGTTATCTGATCCGTATTCTCGCAACCATTAATATCTGTACCTGTAACCATGTAATTAGTAATCCCAAATGGAGGAACAAATGAGAGTCCATCAAGCACACCATTATCCCAAACATAAGTATTACCTCCTGATCCATTAAGGGTAGCCGATTGACCATTGCAAACATCTTGATCCAAAGCAGTCGCAACGATTAAAGGCAATGGGTTTACAGTAATTGACAATACATCAGTATCAACACAGCCGTTCCCATCCATTCCTGTTACCGTGTAGATTATTGTGCCTATAGTAGGCATAAATGCGACATTATTACTTACTCCATTATCCCAAGAATAAGTCAAAGCACCTGATCCCGAAACAACAACTGATGGACCTTCGCATAAAACTTGATCAGAACCAGCGTTCACGACAGGTAGTGGATTTACAAAAACATCAACAATATCAGTATCAATACAACCGTTGGCATCAGTTCCTGTAACTGTGTATGTTAAATTCCCAACCCCAGGAAAAAATGGAATACCATTAATGATTCCATTATCCCAAACATAACTTAAACCGCCCGAAGCTGATAATGTAACAGAGGTTCCTTCACAAACCACCTGATCCAATCCTGCATCAATAATAGGCTGCGCATAAACGGTAACAGTAACCTGATCAGTGTCCACGCATCCATTTATGTCAGTTCCGATAACATTGTAGTTCACAATCCCCAGAGAAGGAATAAAAGGTACATTATCGGCGACACCATTGTCCCAAACATAAGAAGTTGCACCAGCCCCAGTTAAAGTAACCATCGGACCTTCACACAAAACTTGATCTAGTCCTGCATTAACAATTGGTGCACTAAATACTGAAACAACCACTGTATCAGTTGCAACGAAACAACCTGATGAATCCGTAACTTGCGCAGAATAGACACCTGGTCCTACAATGATTGAATTAGAAATTTCTCCTGTACTCCAGAGAATAGAGTAAGGTCCTGACCCGCCTGAAATAGTAGAATTAAGTACGACATTATTAACCCCAGGACAAACCGTTGTGTCATTCGACAATGAAACAACAACTGGAGCGATGAAATTAACTCGTATCGTATCACAAACAGGAGTAACATTGCAGCCAGCAGCATCCATACCACAAACTAAATAATCAACAAATGCCGGAGCTGAGTTAGGTGCAGTGATATACGTCGTATCACACCCTGAAGTACATGAAAGAACACCATCATAATCTCCTACATTACCTGGAGCTATACTTGTCCAATTCACAGATGGCTCATTATAGTATTGAGCATAAATAAACCCTTGACAGCTGGCATTCAATGTAATATCTGGACCAATGATAGGTTGAGAAAATGAAGTAATGGTAAATGAGTTTTGATTGTTTCCTGGTTTACAAAAAGTAAGGTTATGAGGACCAGCACCATTTAAACATATAGGCGCTCCAACTGGTGTAATCGGCCCACAATCTATTTGATAAAATAAAGCGCCTGGAGGAACAGCACCAGAAGCAATGTCAAATAAAATTGCAGATGCGTCAGGATGCAGCGTAATTACAAATTCCAAACATACATCAGGAGCAGTTGAACCGCAGCAGCTTCCATCACGTTGAATTGATGGACTTGTCCAAGATTGTGTTGCCGACGCAGATAAATCTACTGTTAAAGTTGGAACCAAACTATCACAAAATTGAGCTTGTACTGAAGTTGAAAATAACATTGAAATAAAAAAAATAACCAGTAGTTTTAAAGAAGTTTTCATGACAATAAGTTTTATAGTGTATATACTAAACGGTTTAGCACGACACATGGTTGCCTCCCTTATATTTATAAGTACAATGCATGCACAGTATTATTGAACAATAATTACATACAACTCAACCAGTATTAGACTAGTACAATCAATAAAAATGTTTTTCGTTTATCGGTAATCGACTTTAAAATTCAATTATCATAACGAACAAACAGACTATCAAAAAGTATCTGCTGTTTATCATTTCATCTTGGTAAAAATCTGTTTTACACGGGTGAATAAAATTTACAAAAGTGTGTAGGTATAAATCAATGATCTACAATACTTAATTCAGAAGGAAACTACCCGAATAATATTCATACTTTTGTACTAAACAATAGAACAATGAGCGAAGAACGAACAGAATTAGAAAATTTAGGAGAATTTGGATTGATCGACCGATTAACCAATAAATTCGAAAAAAAGAATAATTCTACCGTTTTTGGAATTGGAGATGATGCTGCAGTTATTGCATTATCAGACACAGAATCAACACTCATTTCCACAGACATGTTAATTGAAGGGGTCCATTTCAATTTAATGTATATGCCTTTGAAACATCTTGGTTACAAGGCAATAGCTGCGAACGTGTCTGATATATGCGCTATGAATGGTATAGCAGAGCAAGTAACTGTTTCTATCGCTGTTTCGAATAGGTTTCCTGTTGAAGCTTTGGAAGAATTATACGATGGGATAAAAACGGCATGTGACAGATATAAGGTTGACTTAATCGGAGGTGACACCGCTTCTTCATTATCTGGTTTAACAATTAGTATAAGTGTACTTGGTAGAGTAAATACAGAATTAATCACCTATCGTTCAGGTGCAAAAGAACATGATTTAATTATTGTCTCAGGGGATCTTGGAGCAGCCTATGTTGGTTTGCAAGTTCTTGAAAGAGAAAAAGAAGTTTATAATGCTAACCCTAATATTCAACCAGATTTAGATGGTCATGATTATATTATTGAAAGACAATTAAAACCTGAAGCGAGATTAGATATTATTGGTTTCTTAAAAGAATTGGATGTTGTTCCAACATCTATGATTGATATTTCAGATGGTTTGGCCTCTGAAGTACTGCACATTTGTAAATCTAGTAAAGTTGGTTGCCATATTTATGATGAGAAAATCCCTATTGATGGAACTACCTCAATGACCGCGATAGAGTTTAATTTAGATCCTAATACTTGTGCAATGAATGGTGGTGAAGATTATGAATTACTTTTCACGATTGCCCAATCTGATTATGAAAAAATTAAGGGGAATCCCCACATGACTGTTATCGGCCACATAACGCACGAACAGGACGGAACGTATTATGTAGATAAAAATGCATCCGCCATTGAACTTAAAGCTCAAGGTTGGAATCATTTCTAGGAAGCTCGACGAATATTATTGTTGTAATGCTCTCTTATAATAATATCAAAAGACTTATTCTTAATCTTTGATTCTGCCCATGATTTAAAGTCAAAGTATTCGAGTACCACGCTCTCAAAAGCATCGTCTTGTAACTCTTGTAATTCTTCAAATAATTGTGCCCACAAATCCACGGCCTCAAATTCATCATCAATTTTAATTAATCGGCTAATAAAATTTAAGTAGGCTTTTTCAAAACTATATAGTCGGTTTCTTGTTTTAAAGAAACGTAGCGTGTTTTTTAGTGAGTAGGGCAATAGTTGTTGATTGTTTAATTCAATGTGAATTAGCAAGTCTAGTAATTGAGTATAACCAATTAAGTCTTCTGTCTTATCAAGTTCGGAGTCATTTAGAATCTTATTTACCCATCGTAAAGCCTCACTAAAATCTTTCATACCAATATGAATAACCGCAATTTTAAACTCTAAAAAAGCTCTACGAATAGGGACTATTTTATCACCAAACTCGGTCAGTCTTTCCTCAATAATCTTGGAAAGTTTCAAAGCATTCTTGAAGTCTCCCTTTCTTAAATTAAGATTCAATTCAACACTTGAAATACTTGAAAAAAGTTTAATTGACAAATCTTCATTGGCCTCTAACTCTTGTGTCATACTTTTTAAATTAGACAAGTAGCTCAAAGAGCTTCGATAATCACCAACCTTATCAGAGATATAAATCGCATTGGTGAAAGTGGATAATTTTTTATTTGAATCTACATTGGCACTTCCTTCTTCCCCGAATAGCCTGATACTTTCGTTCAGTTGATCAAGTGCATTTTCTAAATTTCCAATTGCGTAGAAATAAGCACTTTTTATATGGCGATACAAATACTGAGATTCGTTGGACTTAATTTTTGAGAGTTCCAATGAATCTAATTTTCTAATTATGGCCTCATACTCTTCGATGTCTTTATCTGATCTAGAGACACCCTTGTTAGCTAATCGCAAAAACAATTCAGCTTTAATTGACCAAAGCATATTATACACTTCAAGTTCAGCTATACAATTACCAGTTTGTTCCTCAATAGCTGATACAATCTGCTCAGTCAAATGAAGATTACCAGAAGTTTCAATTAGTCGTTGCTGCTTATTGATAATAAGTAATTCAATTTCTTTCTTCTGATGTTTCTGAGCTAATTTTTCAGCGCTACGTAATATTCTTTTGCTTTGGTCATATAGAGATTTATCATGTAAAATATCCACTGAATGCAGCATTTTAAACAATTGAGAATCTATAGATTTAGATGAATGGAAAGCATCCAAGGCAGAAAGAATGTTATCATACAAACGTTTCTTAGTGATTGAGAACCTATTCAAAAATGCTTCTCCTTTGAACATCTTAAATACAACTTTTTCTTCATAGGTTTTCATTTTTTCAAGCGCATCAAATATTCTGATATAATTATTCTCACCTCCAATTGAGTGCCGAGAAGAAAGTAGCTTAAAGTATCTTTTCTCAGATTTAGTCATCGATTGGATCAATTCAAAAAGCGCTTCATTTACCTTATTAGACATGTGTCATTAATTAGTACAGTTCCTTAATGAAACCAATATACAAAGAGTATAATTATGAAAACAAATTAAAGTTTGAAGTGTATCTTTTATTTAGCTAAATGTTTTTGCTAAATGAAAGTATGGAACAAAAAAAAGGCTTGATTTATATCAAGCCCTTAAAATATATATGTAATCTCTATTGTCCTTTGCCGTCCGGGTCATTGTTTGGATCTGTAATATCTCCTGGTTTATCACCTCCATCATCACCAGGTGTCAAATCGTCGTCACCTAACTCATTATCACCTGTAGAATCTCCTGTAGAGACATCGTCACCTTCAGTCCCCCCCTTAGTAGAAACCCATTGAGGAGCCTCTTGAACCCTTACAGAAGTTGGTTCAATAATTTGTTTTTGGCATGAGACAATTCCCAAACCAAAAACCAATACCAAAATGTAAATTATTTTTTTCATCTAGATCTACTTATAACCAAATATATACGATTTGCATCAATCTACCAAATTCTCACATGGTATTTTGAGTAAAACGCTGGTTCCATTGATTAAACCGTTATCGTCCTTTAATTCAGTAGGCCCAATTAAAGAAATATCATTGTCAGATATCTTTTGAATCAACTCGATTCTTTTCGATGTAATCTCCATCCCTTGCGAGCGATGATCACCCGCCATACTCGTTTTCTTTGATAAACTTTGTTGAATACCAACCCCATTATCTTGAATCAAAATTTCTAAATAATCATCCATAATAGAAACATCAATCTGTATATGACCCTTTTTGTTTTCATTCGGAAGTATTCCATGTATGATACTATTCTCTACAAAAGGCTGCATTAGCATTGCTGGTATCATTTCTGATTCAACATCAACTCCATCAACATTAATTTCATATTCAAATCTATCTTTGAATCTCATAGACTCTAAAGAGAGATACAATTGTATTCTTTCGAGCTCATCTTCTAGTGAAATCATGTTGTCTGAACTGGTCGCTGAGTCTAAATTCTTTCTTATTAATTTTGCAAAACTTGTCAAATATTTATTGGCTGAAAATCGGTCTTGTGTATTAATAAAATATTGAATCGAATTTAATGAATTGAATATAAAATGTCTATTCATACTAGCGTTCATAGACTGTTGTTCTAAAACAAGTAATTTTGACTTATACCTCAACTTATCCTTTTCATTAGACTCCGCAACTCGCTTAAATCGAAAACGAATAAAACCATAGACAATTCCTGCTACCCCGAATAAAACCAATAAGTAAAACCACCAAGTATTATAAAAAGCGGCATTCACTGCAATTGGAAAAATGATTTCTTGAGAGAATTTACCTTCTACATCAACAGATCTAATATGAAGAATGTAATCTCCTGCAGGTAAACTTGAAAATGATATTGTTGAATTATCTGAAAGTCCTGACCAAGTATCCTGCAGACCTTCCATTAAAAACTGAAAGTTGGTTCCTTTATTATCAATCAAAGAAATACCATCTATTTCAAACGTCACATTATTCTTAGAATGGGGAAGCTTTAAACTCCTTGGCATGCCCTTTTGATCAAACTCAGATGAATAGTTTGCGTAATCAAAAGGTTCATAATTGAGAAGAATAGAAATTAAGTTTATCTGCGGCACTGACTTATTCATTCGAGTGCTCGTTGGTTCAAAACTCACAAGACCAGATGCAGTCCCAAACCAGAACACATTGTTTTGATCAAAAAAACCGGAATTCAAATTTGTTTCTAGATCTATAACCCCATCGTTCGTTCCAAATCTTTCTAACTTAGGGCTATCTGCGCTTAAATCAGTCAACACGAAAAGACCATTATTAGTACCCACTAACATTTTATCATCCTTATGATTCAAAAAATCAATGAAATTAGAAGCTGGGTCATTCAGTATTTTAATCTGCTTTAAGACTCCCTCCTTTAATCGAAAAAGACCTTCTTCTGTCCCATACCACAACCCACCAAAATTATCTTTTTCAATATTATAGACCAACCTGTTCTCATTCCTGAAAATTTTAAATCGCCCGTCTTTTAGAATCATCAGACCTAGATTAGTCGCACAATAAAGGTTTCCTTGGTACAATTCAAAATCCCTAACGGTACCTATTTCTTCTTGTGCATCTCCAACTCGAGAAAACCTTCCCCGAGAATACAATGACACACCTCCATTACCTCCGATGTACATCTCATCCTCTGAAACGCGATAAAGTGCTGTGATTTTTGTGCCGGGTAATAATTCATTCTCTTTACCCTTATGCTCAATTATTCTATCGTTGGCATCAATTTCTATCAAAGAACTCCCTGAGCCAAACCAGTTTTTTCTATGAACATCCTGCGCAGAAGCCCAAATTGTATTCTCAGATGTCTCCAATTGCTCAATCATGCCAGCCTTATTGCGCTTAATTATCCCTTTGTCTATCGTTCCGAAGTAATAATCGCCCTTTTTTGTTTGAAAACCAGTAAGAAACAAATCAGATGGATATCCAGTTGACTTATCGTAATATTTAAAACTCGTCCCAGGATACTTAAACAATCCCTTCCCCTGCGAACCGATCCAAAAATTATCATCTTTATCACTGAAAAGACAACTGATAAGATTAATTGGAAGGCCGTCTTGGTCATTTATTATGGTAGTACTAAAATCAGTATTTACTTTGATCAAACCCAATAATGAATACAGCCATATCGCTTGACTGTTATCAACATAGCACCCATAAATAGTATGGTGTGGATTGTTTTGATGAATAAATTGTGAGGAATCACTTTTTAAATTCAAAACCTCAACTCCTTCAAAAAAAGTAGAAAGCACCATCACTTCATCTTTAACAAAAATCCCTGAAAAACTTTTATTTCCAAATCGTTCTGATTGCACAAAATGTTTTCCGTCCTTAGAAATTAGGATTCCATTTCTCGTTGCTAAAAATAACTCATCACCATAAGTGACCATTGCTCTAATCTTTTCATGACCAACACTGTCAAGCTTGATCTTTTTAAGAGCATTATCTTCCTTAACAAAAAGACCGCCGCCATTGGAGCTTACAAAAATTTTATTTTTGAATTCTACAATTTCTGAAACATTTCTAGATCGATCATTTCCATCCCCAGAGAATTCAATGTTACTGATGACATTATCTTTCACAAATGAAATCCCTCCATCGTGCCCGACCCACATCGTATTATCAATAAGCGACAATGATGTAATTCTATTATTTAAAAGTCCTTCATTAGAGGAAAAAGTACTGAACGAATTACCATTGAACTTGGCTAGACCTCCGAAGGTTCCAACCCACAGGTAACCTTTTTCATCTTGGGTAATTGCAGTTACCTGAGATTGTGGCAAACCTTCTTCAGTGCTATAGGTAACAAAAGAATACTTTTGGGAAAAACTTGAACTTACAAAAAGGCAACCAAAAAATAAGAGAAACCAATTTCTCATTTCACACCCTTTAACATTCTCACAAAATCCGAGACTCTATTTCTAGCTACAGGTATTCTCAAATCACCTTCTAGAACAGCAAAATGACCATCTTCGTTAACATACTCTTTAAGAATATCTAAATTAATAATATGTGATTTATGCACCCGACAGAACTTGTTGGGATTTAATATATTCTCGTATATCTTAAGAGTCCTTGTATCTAAATATCGTGAGCCATCTTTGAAATAAATCGTTGTACAATTCCCACTTGCTTCAAGGTGTGTGATCGTATCATCTTCTACAATTTTCAATCCTTTCGTATGACTAATTGCTATTCGTGAACTCTGCTTATTACTCAATAAATTTGAAGAAAGATCTTTTAACGATTCAAAATAGGTCGGATATGCCGTTGGTTCTGCCTTGAACTCTGCCTTTGTCTCAACCAGTCGTTTCACACTCAATTGAAGTTCTTCGACATCTATTGGTTTAAGAATGTAATATATAGCACTTGCATTAAAAGCCCGAATGGCATAATCTTTAAAGGCAGTAACAAACACGACCAAAAAATCCTTTTTTTCTATCTCATCCAAAAGTTCAAACCCTTCTGCTCCTGAAGGCATTCTTATATCCAAAAAAACTACATCAGGACTTTCTTTTTCAATCATTTCCTTCGCTGTTATTTTGTTAGATGCTTCTCCAACAACCTCAACTTCTGGACAATGATCATGAAGCATCATCGTAAGATTTTTTCTTGCAAATTCCTCGTCATCAACTACTAGTGCTCTTAATTTCATATGGTCGGTTTTACTTTGATAATTCAATATACAACATTAATTAAAAGACAACTACAACAATTACGATGTTTGTAATCAGTTATTCACACATAATTTCCATAAAGCAACAGTTCACTAGATTCAAATTACCGTTTAGATCTTAATTCAAAAATATGAAAAGGTATTTCGTAATTTGGTTTAAATAACAAGACGAATTATGAAACAAAACTCTCACTTAGACATCCAATTAACCTGGATCTTCAACGATAACGGAAACTAACAGGTTCCGCTCTTTCACTTCAACAATTCCGGCATTTTAGCTTTAAAAGCGTTTAATCTAGGAATTGAAACAGCTCTTACATATGAATTATTCGGGTTCCTTCTCTCGTAATTCTGATGATATTCTTCAGCCATATAGAATACATCAAACGGCACAACTTCTGTCGTTATTTTTGAGTACTTTCCTCCACTTCTTAATTGTTTTATTTTATTTAATAAAATTGTTTTTTCCTTTTCCGTATTGTAAAAGGCTATAGACCGATATTGCGGTCCACTATCAGGACCTTGGCGATTCAACGTGCTTGGGTCATGAGAGTTAAAAAAGACGTCAACTAGCGTAGAATAACTAACAACTTCTGGATTATAAATCACTTTTACAGCTTCAGCATGTCTGAGCCTTCCAGTACAAATTTGTGCATAAGTAGGGTTTTTAATTACCCCACCCGAATAACCTGAGAAAGCTTCTTCAACTCCTTTTACAGATTCAAAAACAGCTTCGACGCACCAAAAACAACCTGAAGCAAAATAAGCCGTTTTAAACTTTGTTTTTTCCATAAAACTCGTCTTCTTCACCTCTTCGACTTCATTCGTCTCTTTATAAGGTTCCGCGCAAGAGTTCAACGCCAAAAGGATCGCAAATAAGAACATCGTTTTTTTCATAACTTAATTTTTTAATTAATCTTAGTGTTTAAACGATACTTGCACGCCAAACGTACAGTACCATTGTTAAAGAATTATAATTCTTCCAAATCTTTTGAAGACTTGCTAATTGATTGAAAGCGCTTTCTTGCTTCTGTAGTATAAAGACTGCCTTTATAATCAAACAATATTTTCCGATAATACTCTGATGCCTTTTCTTTTTGAAATAAATGATAATCATAAATTTCACCTAATTGAAATAATGCATCATCCGCAAGAATATCATTACCATGGTACTTCACCAATTCTTCCAGCACAGAAATAGCTTCCAACCATTCACCTTTCTTCTGCATAACCTCAGCTTTTTTTAACAATATCTCATCTCCCAAACTATGTTCAGGAAACTCGTTTAAGATACTATCAAAAAGAATGTAAGCGTCGTGAAACTTATGTTGCTCAATTAGCAAGTCAGCACTTGCGAACCAAGTCATAACAGTGTAATTACTATCTAAACCAAAATTATCTGTAATGAGTAAAGATAATTTAAGGGCATCATTGGCTATCAATTTTGTCGTCGACTGCTTTAATACATCCAATTGTGATTGAGCAAAATCAAATTCGGCATCATAATAAAATATTCTAGCGTTTTTAAATTTTGCTTCATGCCCTATAGGCTCATACTTAAATGAATTGTCTATTTGCATATACAATAAGGATGACTCCCAAATATCACCATGGAGAACGTGAATATCCGCTAGCTGCATCTTTACTTGAGCGAGTTCTATAGCGGAAAGATTGGAAATCAATTTAGTTTTCTCTAACAAGATGATTGCATCTTTACCCTTTCCTGCATAAAATGCTTGAATGTGAGCTAACTCTAGAATGATTGGCAATGTATTTCTGTTTTCTCCATACCTTGACAAAACCTGCTCGTAATCTGCAATTACTACACTTAACTCCTGCTCTGTGAAATTTCTTCTAGTCGTCACTTCTAAAAAGCTCACATTCAATAAAGCATTTTGTGCTCTTCCAAAATAATTTGTTCCTTCCCCTTTCTCAATGACCGCTTTAAATGATTTTTTTGCCGTTGAAAAATCATTGTTTTCGACACAAACATTACCAAAATCATAAAGCATTCGTCCACCAGACTTACTTCTGCGATCCATCGCATTAACATGAATCAAAGCTGCGGGAAAGTTTTGACGCTGAATAAAAACCCATGTCAACATATCTGCGTACACCAAATTTTCTGGATCTTTTTGAGTTCGAGAAATCAACTCATTCTTTAACATATCATACTCCTTAGACTCTTCTTTATTGAAATCAATCTGACTCGAAAGAACACGCTTAACACTCTTTACGTAAGCCGCGTGATAATCAATAATATCTAGGTACTCCCCTAACATTTTTTCAGTTTCTCCCTGGGAACCATAATATTCGGCGAATTGAAAATTAAGTGGATAAGAATTTCTCAAAATTTTACGCCCCTTGATCAATGTCTTGTGCGAGAGTTCTGTTTTCCCTTGAGCCTTGAATAAATTGTAGAGTGAAATAACACTTCTCGAACTAGGTATCATATCCTCAATTAGCTCATCATAAATTTTATTTGCCTTAGCCAGTTGACCCCTATCTTCATAAAAATCCGCTAATAACACTCCATACTCATTATCTCCTTTATTACGAGATATTTCTTTTTTCACTAATTTTTCAGCTTGCTTATCTTGACCTGTTTCAGTTAAACATTCGAAATAACGCTTAAAATTGAACTTTGAATTGTCTTTTGCATAGATTTTTTCGTAATAGATAAGCGCCTTGTCAAATTCACCATTATTATAATAGTGCTGCGCTAATTGCTGATCCGTGTCTTGACAAGAACCAACAAGAGGCATACAGAAGAAAAATATGATAATTAATAAACGCATTTTACTTTTTCAATCAATTATTGTTCCTTGTTTTCTTTTCCAATTCTAAAGAATATTCTTCCACCTGATGGTTCAATTCTTTAAAATTAAGAATTGCATTATTTAACATAGAATCGCAGTGCTCTATATAACTTGACAACTCTGCCATTGAATTGCTCTCAAACTCTATATTCTCATCATATTTAGAACGATCTCCAACTCCATTTTCTATGTCGTGGCTTAATGTTAAAATTCCATTACCTCTAATTTCAAGCAAAGAATCGATATGTGGGATTTGTGTTTCAATCCATTCTAAATCTGACGAAATTGAACTATAATGATCTATTTTTTGTGCAAACTCGAAAGTCAAGGTGTCTCCTGTTGAATATTCAATCAACCTTGATTCAACTTCACTTACGTCTAATTGAATATCTGAAAACTCTTCAAAGTTAGAATACAATTGTTCTAATTCAGAAAACTTTCTATTTAATGCTTCAACACTATCTAGTTGCTTTGGTTTTTTCAAATCCGTACAGGACTGAAATAGCAATAGCAATAGCACCGAAAATAAGAAATATAGCTTCACAATATGAAAGTACTAAATTTCAAACAAATAGCACGTGAATTATATCTTGGTAAAATTCAAATATGGGTGCAATACTTCAGGAATTTTAATACCATTATCCGTTTGATGATTCTCCAATAGTGCAGCAACAATTCTTGGCAAAGCCAAAGCAGAACCATTCAAAGTATGACATAACTGCGACTTCTTTTCAGAATTCTTGAAACGCAATTTTAAGCGCGTCGACTGGAAGGTATCGAATCTAGAAACAGAACTTACTTCTAGCCATTTATCTTGAGCTGCCGAATAAACTTCAAAATCATAAGTCATTGAAGCAGCAAAACCTGTATCACCTCCACACAATCTTAAAACCCGGTATTGAAGACCTAACTTCTCCAACAAACCTTTTACATGATTAATCATTTCAGTTAAAGCAGCATTAGAATTTTTTGGGTGTTCAATTCTTACGATTTCCACTTTATCGAATTGATGTAAGCGATTTAATCCACGAACATCGCTACCATAAGAACCAGCCTCTCTTCTGAAACAAGGAGTATATCCCGTTATTTTGATTGAGAAATCTTCCGTTGGTAAAATAACATCTCTGTAAATATTTGTCAAAGGAACCTCCCCTGTTGGAATCATATACAAATCATCTTCTGGCATATAATACATTTGACCCTCTTTATCAGGAAGTTGACCTGTGCCTAGAGCCGAAGCTTCATTCACCACCAGTGGAGCTTGATGCTCAATATACCCCGCATTGTCTGCTTCATCCAAAAAGAAATTAATTAAGGCACGTTGAAGCTTAGCTCCTTTACCAATATACATAGGGAAACCAGCACCAGTAATTTTTACACCTAATTCAAAATCAATTAAATTATACTTACTTGCTAAATCCCAATGAGGCAATGCCTTAAAACCAAATTCAACTTTAGATCCGTGCTCTTCAATTGTTTCATTATCCAATTCACTTTTCCCAGCTTTCACCAACTCATTCGGAACATTTGGAAGCTGATACATCAATTCAGTAATTTGAGCTTGTAACTCATCTACACTCAACTTCAAGGTAGACTCTTCCAATTTTAAAACAGTCGTTTGTGATTTAGCTTCATTTGCTTCTTGCACCTTCCCTTGCTTAAACAAAATCCCAATCTCTTTTGAAACTAGGTTCATTTTAGAGGCTACATCTTCAAGTTTGGCTTTTTCTGAACGCCATTTTTCATCCGCTGCAAGAACATCATTAATAATTTCAGAAGCATCAAAATGACGCTTCTTTAATCCTTCAATTATACTCTCTTTCTCCGTTCGAATTCTTTGAATCTCTAACATGGTCTTATCTTTAACTTGGGGTACTCTGGTTAATTTGAAATAAAAAAAGGCGAATCCTTTCTCTTTTCTGAGAAGGAATTCGCCTTAATATTAAATATTGTCGTTCGGCTTACGCTTCTGCAGTTTCAAATGGAACTACCGATACGAATGAACGATTATTTCTTTTTTTACGGAATTCAACTGTACCATCCGTTAATGCAAACAATGTGTGATCTTTACCAATCCCAACGTTTGACCCTGGATGATGCTGCGTTCCTCTTTGTCTAACAATAATGTTACCTGCAATTGCTGCTTGTCCACCAAAGATTTTTACTCCTAATCGCTTACTTTCTGATTCACGACCATTTTTCGAACTACCGACTCCTTTCTTATGTGCCATCTTCTTATGCTTTTATATCTGTTATCGTTAGAGCTGTGAAGCTTTGACGATGTCCATTCTTTTTCTTGTAACCTTTTCTTCTATTCTTTCTGAATACGATTACCTTATCTCCTTTGACGTGTTCTTCTACTTTCGCAGAAACTTTCGCTCCTTTTATAGCTGGGGCGCCTAATTGAATCTTACCATCGTTTTCTACTAAAAGCACTTTATCGAAAGAAACTTTCTTTCCTGCTTCAGCATCTAAACGGTGGACAAAGATTTTTTGGTCTTTTTGCACTTTAAACTGCTGCCCTGCTATCTCCACTATTGCGTACATATAGCTATTGTTTTGTTAAATTGTTATTATAAAATGGACGACAAAGATATATATTCTTATGAACAATTCACTATTAACAACACTTTAATTGATAAAATTTATTAAAAACGAATTACAAGACCAAGCAAACCTACTTTATTCTTTTGGATTCTGCTCCTTTCCTTTTCTTGCCTAGATAGTTTGTAATGAACACTCCCAGCAGAATAACAAACATTGCAGAAATTTGCCAAATAGTTATTACCTCTCCAAAATAGATTCCTATGAGCGCGGCTACAACGGGAATTAAATAAGTAACGCTACTCGTAAAAACGACTGTAGATATAGACACCAGTTTATTAAAAATAACAAGAGCTAAAGCTGTTCCAACAACACTTAATATGACAATATAAACTAGCCCTTGAGGAGCAAAGTCATTCTCCTGAAGAGTTTGAACAACTCCAGCTTTTAAACCGATAAGAACACTAGGGAAAAAAACAATCAAAAACGACAAAGAAGTAATCTCAAAACTCTTTAGACCTGAGAGCATATTTTTGATCACATTTAAACTAACCCCATAACAGAATGTAGCAATCACGACGGCAAACAAGTGCGAAGCATTCCCGGAAATGGAAAGATCACTTCCTGCCAACATAAGCAAAACAATACCAACCGTACCAACCCCGATACCAAAAAACTGCAATCGACTCAACCTCTCTTTAAAAACAACAAAACCAACAAGAATTGCAAAAATTGGGGTAAAACTATTCAACATGCCCGTATAACCTGATGATATGCCAGTTACTGCATAGGTAAAAAGAAAAGCGGGAAGAAAATTACCGCAAGCACCTACAATTGCGAGCATCAGGAACTTTTTTAAGGAATCGATCTTACGAAATGAAATGATAGCAAATGGCAGCATTGCCACTGTAGCAATTACCATCCTTAGAGACGCCACCTGAGTGTCAGAAAATATTTCTACCCCATCAGAAGTATACATCCCTTTCTTCATCAAAATAAAAGAACTACCCCAAATTAAAGAAAGTAATATTAAATAAATCCAACTCTTTTTTTCAGATGTCATAACTGCAAAAATAACACTAAAAAAGTAATTGTTGAAAACCGAATAGTTATCAACATTAGAAAATATCTACCACTTTATACCACCCATAATAAAACAGCTCTAAAACCAACAAAATAAGGGGTATTCATTTTCTATTTGTAACCTTTTCAATTAATACACGTCTATAATTATTAACAATATGAATAGTAGTGGTAAAAAGTGGAATAATTCACTTATTTTTACCCATTATTAAATCGTTATGGCAGGATTAGTAGGAGAATTTGAAGTTAAACTGGACGCTAAAGGGCGTTTCATGTTTCCTTCCGGTTTACGGAAGCAGCTTCCGCCTGCATGTCAACGAGATTTCATGTTGAATAAAGGTTTTGAAGATTGCTTGACTCTCTTTCCTCTCACAGACTGGGAGAAAGTCAGTAAAAAACTTTCTAAAATGAACCTTTTCAAACCAAAAAACAGAATGTTCTACCGACTATTCCATCAAGGAGCTAAATTGATTAGTCTTGACAAGACAGGTAGAGCATTAATTCCAGTTAACCACATGGAAAGAGTTGGTTTGAAACAAGAAGCGATGCTTATTGCATACAACGACAGAATTGAAATCTGGGACAAGTCCAAGTACTTTGAAATGATCGAAGGCTCCATAGCGAATTTTGCTGATTTAGCAGATGAAGTAATGGGAGA
>CAJQPA010000045.1 GCA_905480145.1 uncultured Flavobacteriales bacterium
CCATAAGGCGGTCTAAATAAATCCGATTCAATAAACGCACTTGCGTTTTCTATTGAATCTAGGTACTCTCTCTTTGATCTATTCACACCCTTTATATGATTCATTGTGTGATTTCCAATAGAATGTCCATCGGCTATAATATCACGAATAGAATCAGGCTGTTTTTGTGCATTCGAGCCAACACAAAAGAAAGTAGCTTGAATACTTTCTTTCTTTAAAAAATCTAGAATCCATGCCGTCAACTCTTCTGTTGGTCCGTCATCAAAAGTCAAATAGACATCTGTAGAATTAGAAAAACCCCATTCTCTTTTACTAAACAAATAGCGAAAGACAAATGGGGTTTTAAAAAATCGCATCATCAATTACTGCTCAATAGAATCTTTGATTGCTTCCATCTTCATTAAATCCTCTAATGTTGGACCACCTTGAGCAGGTCCCTTACCGTTTCCATCAACAAACCCAAAACTTTGAGCAGTAGCGTTCATATAGTCTTTCAATTCGAATAACTGTCTTGATAAATTGCCTGCACTTGGACCAGGTCTTGTGCTTTCTCCTTTATCATTGACTAATTTCGTCAAACGATCAATCATAGAAGGAAACAAAGAAGAATAAACATAAGACATTCTCTCCCTTGTTCTCATCGCTAATTCACCTTTAGGGTTTCCAAACTCTTCTTCGTTTGAAGAAGATAAGATTTCATAATAAGCTGAAAGTGCCGAATATAAATATTGTGTATTTCCACTTTTTGTTGAAATAGCCACATCACTCGTTTCAAAATATTGGAAAGAAGCCTCTAGTTGTGATGCCAATTCTAAACCTAGTTTTTCTGCACCATCCTTATCTCCAGAAATATAGAGTAAACCTACATATTTATGCAGAATTCCATCTTCGTAACCTGAAAGTGATTTACCATCAACACTATAAGTTTCCTGACGGCTGCCGCTTGGTTCTCCATAATCTAAAACAATTTTTGCAGGCATAACTTCAAGAGAGCGTTGAATCAATTTTCTTGCTCTCGTCATATAACCAGCAATTACTTTTTCTGACGTTTTTTCTGGAATATCTGCAGCCAATGGGTTTTCTGCAAACATTTCTATTCGTTTATTTTCTTCTTCCGCCTGAAGTGCTTTTCGCATATAATCTTCTGCCAAAGAATAGAAATGAAGACGGTATTGAGCCGTATGCCTTCGTGCATAATAATCCGTTAAAACATTAGGATTATTCATTGCTCCAAAGCTATAATTCTCCATCAAGTTGTTGTACATCTTATCAGCGTTAAATCGCTCACGAGTATTCTTCAATGGACTCAACTCAAAGACCATCCCATTCTGCTTGATGTAACCTTTACGATAAAGAGCCATTGAAACGTCAGATCCACCTGGTGAAGAAAATCCAACACTTCTTTCCCAATCGTTGTTGGCTAATATATCAAGCATCATTACTTGTTCTCTCGTTAAACCTCTTTCTTCAAATTCGAAACGTAATTCAGAATGACATTCATTAGCTTGTTTTTTCGTAATTACTTGTGATTTAACAGCATTAACAGGATTAACAGGAAGAATAAAACCATTACTTGGGAAAATTCGCATCATCTGTCCACCACCAAAATCAACCATATTGGCATCGTCTCTTACAAACTCCATTGCTTCTGCAAGTGTTGTGTGGTTCCATGACTTTTCAAAATCAAAAAGTAATGTTTGCAAAGACCTCATACTTGACTCATCCATTGTAAACATACCTTGCTGAACAGAGCCAAAAACATTCATAGCCGCATTATACTTATTATATACTTGTGCTCCAATGTTACTTTCAGACAAAGGTGCTGCTAAAATTGCTCTAATTTTATTTAATCTTGGTAAAGCTTTCATGTTGCTAGTAGAAGCCCCATTCAATAAAGAAGCTCCTTGTGCACTTAATTTTGAAACAGCCGCCCTCATTTCTTCAGGCTTCGCTTTGGCTCTTAAATCAATTGCTTTCTTGATAACAGTTGGGTTGAAGTCTCGACGAAACATCTCAAATAAATCAGCAAAAAGAACTTGATCGGTTTTACCCGCATACATCAAGATTTGATCTTCTGTAAATTTAATTGGAAGAGGCGCTGATTCATATGTCCGCAGCTTCATTTGATTCGTATACCAATCTGTTTGCATTAAAGATAAGTTACAAACTCTTACATCTGTTCTATACCCTTCAACTTCTTGCATGTACCATAATGGGAATGTGTCATTGTCTCCATTAGTAAAAAGAATACCATTATCTCCATTCGATTCTAAATAATTAGAAGCTAAGTCATGCGCTGAAGATTTTAAACTTCTGTCATGGTCATTCCAACCTTGCATCCCCATGATTACAGGAACGAAAAGCGACAAACAAACCGCAACAATTGCTCCTTGAACCTCTGTTTTCAATACTTTTTTTATGGCAATCATGAATAAAATTCCGGCTCCGCCTATTGCGAGAATGATTAACCACATAATACTTATCGGCATAGAAACATCACTGCCCATATCAGCAAATAAAGCAACTAGAAGTCCAGCTCCTCCAATGATTGCTATTTGCATCAACTCTTTCTTTCCAAATGACTTGAAAGCTTCATATAACGCATAAGCTCCCACTCCTATCCACATGGCAAAGAAATAGAATGATCCTGCATAAGCATAATCTCTTTCTCTTGGCTCGAATGGTTTCGGATTTAAGTATACAATTATTGCTACCCCTGTGAACAGGAATAATAATGAGATGATAAAGGCATCCTTCGGTGCTTTATAAAAATGAAATATCAATCCAATCAGACCCAAAATAAGTGGGAGTAAGAAAAACTTATTATTGGAAGGATTCGATGATGTAAAATAGGTTGCAGATTTTGCTTGATCACCAAGTCGAGCGTTATCAACCGCAGAAAAGCCGGTAATCCAATTTCCTTGCATTTGGTTTCCTGTGGTATTTTGAATGTCATTCTGACGCCCTGAAAAATTCCACATAAAATAACGCCAATACATCCAGTTTACCTGATAGGTAGTGAAGAATTGCATGTTCTCTCCAAAGCTTGGTAGACGTTTTCCATCTTTCCCTTTTTCGGTTGGTGTACCATCATTTGCATCATAACCCGACCATGCCTTATAACCTTGAATACGACGAGGGTCATTGTTCATGTACATTCGAGGAAAAATAGTGTTTTGAGAGTAGGTAGCGATTGATTTGGTTCTAGTACTTTTATTCGATTCGTAATAATCTTCATTTACCTCACTCCCAGGGATATTCTTTGCATACGTATTTGCTCGACTTTCGTCTTCAAACGCTTTAAGAACATTACCATTTTTCTCAACAATAAATCTTCTTACATAGAATGGTGAGATATCCTTCCAATTCTCAGTATTCTTATTTGAGACCCATCTACCTTCTTCAAATTCTCCTCCAGACTCTTTGGAATTCCAATAACCACCATAGGTTATAGGTGCAGTTCCGTATTGCTCTCTTTTTAAATATGCTTGAAGTGTTACCAAATTCTCTGGGTCATTCTCATCCAATGGAGTATTCGCATTTGAACGAATTACAATCACGGCAAAAGAACCATATCCAATGAGCAGTAGAATTAAACCTAGTGTTGCAGAATAGAGAATGTTATATCCTTTCTTTCTTGCATATTTAATCGCTAACACTCCTCCAACAATAAGGGCGATAAAGAAAAATATTGTTCCAGAATAAAATGGTAATCCCAATGTTTTAACAAAACCAACCTCAAACATAGAAGCAATAGAAATAGAGCCAGAGATGACACCAACTTGAATAAACCCAAGAATGATAACACCCAAAATACCTACCCCAAAAAAGCCTTTCCAATTGACTGTCTTTTCATACCTAAAGTAGATTACATAAGCTATTGCTGGAACCACAAGAATACCTAATAAATGGACTCCAATTGCCAATCCCAATAAAAACATAATTAATAACAACCAACGATCCGGTGAATATCCGATAGGATTTAATCCATGCTTGATTTCCATCATTTCCTCGTCCCACTTCATGATGGCCCAAAAAATAGCTGCGGTAAACAACGAAGACATGGCATAAACCTCACCCTCTACTGCTGAGAACCAAAATGATTCTGAAAATGTGTAAGCAAGTGCGCCTATAGCAGCACTTCCAAAAATGGCAATTTTATCCCCTAATGTTAAAACACTTCGCTCTTTCAATGTGATTTTTTTAATCAACATGGTCAATGTCCAAAACATGAAAAGTATTGTTCCAGAACTACTTAGTGCCGATAATCTATTAATCCAAATGGCAACATTTTCAGGAGCTGCGAAAAATGAAAATAAACGTCCTAAAACCATAAAAAGTGGAGCTCCCGGAGGATGTCCCACTTCCAATTTATATGCTGCAGTGATATATTCGCCGCAATCCCACAAACTTACAGTGTCTTCAATTGTCAAAAAATATACAATTGTTGCTATAAGAAAGACAAGCCAACCAATGTAAGTATTCGTTTTTTTATAAGTCATTTAAAGTAATTTTCGTTTAAGTACAATCTCTTCAGAAGAAAATGCTTTGCGAAAATAACAAATAAGTCTTTAGCTCAAGTGTTTAGAAAAGTGAATTTTTCTTAATTTAAATGTTGTCAAAGATTCTTTGAAGAAAAAATCATTTTTTTTGATTCCAATTTGGTGTAGATTAAAATTTGTTAGTATCTTTGCAACCGAAATTGTCCCATGGTGTAATTGGCAACACGTCTGTTTTTGGTATAGAAGAGTCCAGGTTCGAGCCCTGGTGGGACAACAGAAAAGGAGATAGGAAACTACCTCCTTTTTTTATGCATTATACTTTTAGTATGTATTTGAATTTATTGATTTAGGGTCTTTTTTTTAAAATAGTTTAGGCGCACTACTTAAAGTTTGGAGTTGAATATATTTCTAAAAAGAATCAAACACTAAAACTAATGCAGCTACTTATCTCAATATAGAAGCTTCCTTCATATAATAAGTCTATCTTTAAAAAAAGATCAGAATTTTAATGAAAAAAATCATTTCTATAGGCTTTTACTTTGATAACCTAGACCACATCCCGATTATTGATGTTCGGTCGCCAGGGGAATATGAAAAGGGACATATCTTCAACGCCAACAATCTCGAATTATTTACGAATGAAGAACGGGCAATCGTTGGAGCTGCCTATAAGCAAGAATCAAAAGAAAGAGCTATTGAGTTGGGAATTGGATTTGTAAAGCCTAAACTAACAAACTTCGTTACTAATGCCATTGAGATTGCTCCTGAAAAAGAAGTTGTCGTGCATTGTTGGCGCGGGGGAATGAGAAGTAATGCTTTTGCCGATCATCTGATTGAGAATGGTTTTGAAAAGGTTTATGTCATTGAGAAAGGATATAAAGCTTTTAGAAATTATGTTTTACAATTTTTTGAGCACGCCTTAAATCTTAAGATTTTAGGAGGGTACACAGGCTCTGGGAAAACGGACATACTCCATTGTTTGAAAAAAAAGGGTCAACAAGTTATTGACTTAGAAGGGTTGGCTAATCATAGAGGTTCTGCTTTTGGTGGAATCGATCTGCCGCCCCAACCAACTACTGAGCAATTTGAAAATAAGCTTTTTTCATTAGTTAGAGGTTTAGATGCTAGTTTACCAATATGGGTTGAGGATGAAAGCAGAGTCATTGGTAAAGTTGTAATTCCTAGTGCTTTTTATTTAAAAATGCGTGGTCAGACAGTTTACTTCATAGATGTGCCATTACCCGAAAGAATTAAGCACCTAGTCGATGCCTACGCAAATCTGAGTCATGATAAATTGGCAGACGCTATCGGTCGAATAACTAAAAGACTTGGGTACGATAAAGCTAAATTCGCTTTTGATGAGCTTGAAAACAAAAATTATTACAAAGTTGTAGAGATTACACTTTTCTATTACGATAAATATTATCTAAAAGGATTACAAAAACGTCAAGAATCTAAAGTGCTAAAATTTAATATCGCTACCGTGAATCCGGAAGAAACAGCAGATTTTTTAATAAGGCAAATAAATGAGAACAATGGATAAACAGATAAAACTAACAAGCTATAGTCACGGTGCAGGTTGTGGCTGCAAAATATCACCAAAGATATTAACTACGATACTAGAGTCTAGTGCGCCAAAACCTGAAGATAAGCATCTTTTAGTGGGCAATGACACCAGAGATGATGCCGCCGTATACGATATGGGAAATGGAATTGGCATCATTAGTACCACCGATTTTTTCTTGCCCATAGTGGACGACCCTTTCACTTTTGGAAGGATTGCAGCCACTAATGCAATAAGCGATGTATATGCTATGGGAGGAAAACCACTAATGGGGATTGCAATCCTTGGTTGGCCTGTTGACAAAATAGCTCCAGAAATAGCCGCTCAAGTAATGGAAGGAGGCAGAAAAGCCTGTTCTGATGCAGGAATAATACTTGCAGGTGGTCATAGTATTGATAACCCAGAACCTATTTTTGGACTTGCAGTTACCGGATCTGTTGCAATTTCGAAGTTAAAACGAAATGATGAAGCGGAAGCTGGCAGTGTTCTCTATCTTACCAAACCTTTAGGCATTGGTATTTTAGCTACAGCTCAAAAGAAAGGTTTTTTAGAAGAAGAACACAAAGATATTGCTGCTAATTCGATGGTCGTTTTAAATGATGTCGGATTGGAATTGTCAGAAATTGAAGAAGTGACCGCATTAACGGATGTAACCGGTTTTGGATTAGCGGGACATCTAATTGAAGTGTGTGAAGGCAGCAATGTATCTGCTATGATTAATTATAGCACCGTTCCAGTTTTCAGTGAAATTAATGGTTATCTCGATAAAGCATGTGTTCCAGGTGGAACCCTGAGAAATTGGGAAAGTTATGGGCATAAACTTAATATTGAAGACTTAAAGCAGCGTTATATACTATGTGATCCACAAACCAGTGGAGGATTATTAATTGCTGTTAAAAAAGAAGCTTCTAAAAAAGTTGAATCAATTCTACGAAACAATGGTCTTTATGCTGAACCAATAGGTGAACTCATAGAAAAATCAGATTCGCCAATATATTTTGTGTGAAAACCTCATCCATAAGCGTTAAATCGATTTATTAGTGGTTTTTAAAAAATAATCAAGTTATATTTGAATATCTAAATTGAAGAAAAATTACAATTTATTGCAATGAAAAAATATACTACTTCTACAAAAAATAGATTAACAATAAGACTTCAAACGATTTTATTGTTTGTTTCATTTGTAATTTTCATACAAGTTTGTTCGGCTCAACTTCCTATTCCAGAGGTTAATAATGTTGTTTTAACATGCGGTAACGACAACTTTAACATAACTGGAATTCCAGGACTAGGAGGGAACGACATTATATGGTCAGATGATTACCTCAATCAAACTCAGCTATTTCAAGGTTTAAATTACTCCAGCACAACTAGCAGCTCTTTCATGCTATATGCTTTCTCAACAGATGGCGCTGCAACGAGTCCAGACCCTAAGCAGACTTACATTTTTCGCCCGCAATCTGCGACTGGAATCATCACTGAATCTCCAGATCTTTGCGGCAATATCAATCTTTCATTTGCGATTGATTCTATTATAGATTCTCTTACATTAATTGTTTCTGAAGACGCAACCATTGATCCTACTGATGGGGCCACAAATTTCAATAATAATTTCTTGAATATTCGCTCTGAAATTTACGAAACAGGCGTGCATTTTTTATTGAAGTATGACCTTTCGACAATACCGTTGGGGGTCCATCCATTTTACAGCCATTCTGCAGCTATGGCCTACTCAGGTTATGCCCATGGTAATAACGGAAATGTTTACGAACAGCATGTTTTGGATGATAGTTGGGATGAGAATACGGTTACAAATAACAACGCCCCTCTTCCTTTAGCACCTAACTCAACTGCCGACGTAGCAGGTAATTGGTGGATTTGGTATGGTAATCCTTCTTACTCTGTTGCTCACGGAAATAGCGCTACAATGGGAGTTAGTGACGAAGGTAATAAAGCCGGAATTAATTCGAATCCACTACTGAATGATCTGGTTAATTTAGAATACATGGGAGACCAAACCATGTCATTATATCATTTCAGTCCGGGTTATGATACTCGTTATTACTCCAAAGACTTCAAAACTGATGTTGCCTTACTACCACAATTGAAAGTGATGTTTTCTTATAACCTTGATACAGATTGCACTTATAGTTGGACAGGACCCGGAGGCTTTACGGCATCTACAAAGGATATTACTGATCTTTCGGTGAGCGGACTTTATACTTTACAGATAACCAACCAATACGGATGTATCTCATCATACGATTACAATGCTGTGATCAATTCAATATCAGAAGATCCTAGTTTCACTTCATTAGATTTCTGTGAAACACAGGGTAATGTAATCAGTGGTATAGCGACTCCAGGTGGGACGTTTTCTATTGTTTCTCAGTCTGGTTCAAATGCCGTGATTATTGATCCTTTAACCGGTTTATTATCGAACCATAGTGCAGGTGATCAAATAACAATCCAATACAATACTTCATTATCGGCCTGTCAGGATTCTAGTGTTCAAACCGTTAATGTTTTTTTGGCTTCTACAGCACCTCTATTTGATGCGATAACACCTATTTGCAGTGGAGAAGTTTTGAACCCATTACCATTAATCTCTACTAATGGTGTTAATGGAACATGGGATCCTGCTCTTGATAACACAACGACAACAATCTATACGTTTACACCTAATATTGGAGAATGCGCCAACAACACGACATTAACTATTACAGTCAATCCATCAACAACTCCTATTTTCGACCCTGTTGCTGACATCTGCTCAGGTGGTGCATTAAACCCTTTACCATTAATTTCTAACAATGGTATTAATGGCAGTTGGAGTCCTGCTCTTGACAACACTACTACCACAACTTATACGTTCAGCCCTGACGCAGGTCAATGCGCCACGACAACAACATTAACGATTACTGTTACGGCTTCCATCAATCCTATATTTGACCCAATTTCAAGTATCTGTGTTGGTGATTTATTAACTCCTTTACCACTAATTTCTAATAATGGTGTGAATGGAACTTGGAGTCCAGCTTTAGATAACACAACGACTACAATCTATACATTTACACCTGACGCAGGTCAATGTGCATCAGCAACTACCTCAACAATCACTGTTAACTCCTTAATCAGTAGTACATTTGATCCTATTGCTGCTATTTGCGAAGGTGATGCTCTAACATTGCCAACTCTTTCAACAAATACTATTACAGGCGCATGGTCTCCAGCTTTCGACAATACAACAACAACAAATTATACTTTTAACCCTGACGCCGGACAATGTGCTTCAACCGCATCTATGACAATTACGGTAAATACTTCAACCGTACCCACATTTACTGGGGTTGCAGACATTTGTGAAGGTGCGGTATTAAGTTCATTACCTTTAAACTCGAGCAATGCAATTTTAGGAACCTGGAGCCCAGCAATAAATAATACAACCACTACTCTATATACTTTTACGCCAAATAGCGGACAGTGTTCGCAAACGACAACGATGACAATTGTGGTAAACCCTATTGATGATGCTGCATTTAATTATTCTTCTGCTGCATTCTGTGTTGATGATTCGAATCCTATTCCGACAATATCAGGAGTAATTGGTGGTGTATTCTCTATCGATGGAACCGGTGCTATCAATCCTACTTCTGGTGAAATTGACATTCTCCAATCAGGTGCTGGCAACTTTTCAATAACTTATTCAACAAATGGCCTTTGCCCATCATCATTTAATTTTGATTTAACTCTGTCAGACATAGCGGATGCCTCAATTAATCCTTATGGACCATTTTGCTCAGCCGACAACTCTATAATTTTGGTTGGTGCTGATCAGGGAGGCGCATGGTCCGGACCTGGAGTAGACCCTATTACTGGAGAGTTTAACCCTGCCTTAGCGAATATTGGAAATAATACGATTGTTTATACCATTTCGGGAGAATGCGGTGACTCGCAATCCATCCAAATAGAAGTTATTGAATCTCCTGTTGTAACAGCTGGAGCAGACGAAACTATTATTTTTGGAAATACAGCGAATTTAACGTCTGCAGGAACGTTTGGAACTTATCAATGGTCGCCAATTACGGGTGTTGATTGTCCTATTTGTCAAAACTCGACAGCGAGCCCAGAAATTACTACAACATACCTTATCACACAAGAAAACAACGGATGCTTTGATTCTGATCAAATGATCATTACGGTAGAATATGATCCTTTCGTATTCATCCCAAATATTTTCTCACCAAATAATGACAATCAGAATGATGCTTTATTTGTTAGAGGAACAGGAATTTCAACTATTGAATTTCTAGTTTTCGATAGATGGGGTGAAAAAGTATTTGAAACGAATACTATAGAAATTGGCTGGGACGGCACATTTAGGGGGCAAGATATGAGTCCAGGTGTGTTTATGTATGTTGCTTCGGTAACTTTCACAAATGGCTCAAGTTCCGTTGTTAAAGGCGATGTTACGTTAGTTAGATAATTTTCGTAATAAACGGGATAATTGGCACCTGAATAATCATTAATTCAATATTTTTTTTTTCATTCAGAGACCACCATTCAATAAGTTTTGCGTTTGAATTAACAACGACCAACTTATCTGCAATGAAAAACTTACTACTAATTTTTGGCCTATTCTGCTTGAATACGATACAGGCTCAAATCACAGACACAATGATTTGTGTTCAAGGAATTGACACTTTGCAATATTCTGTTGAATATGACAATCAAAATTGCATTGACTCTTGTGATAGCTATTATTCTATAACGCCATTGATAGGGTCAGGAAATTATACTTACCAGGTTACTGGAAATTCAGGGTTTAACTCTGTTAATGCAATTGAAGCAGATATGTGTCCAGATGACTACATCTGTGTTGTAACAGACTTGTCGAGTGGAATTGCCTGTACTATTCTATTTTCTATTGATACTGTTATCCCGCCACCACCAGCGCCAGCTTTGGTACATTCAATTAGCTTGATTCATTGCAGCGCAACTGGCGTTTGTGATGGGGAGGCAGAATTAACAATTTCAGGAGGAAATCCACCATATCTTATTACTTGGTATGATGCAAGTCAAACTCCAATTCCTTTTGAAGACTCTATTGTTTTGGACTCTCTATGTGCTGGAAATTATTTCTATTCAGTGACAAACACGTCAAATGGTGCAGATGGCTGTGGAGTTGGATTTCCTGGTGAAGGAACTGACTTAACACCGTTTACAATTAATGAAGATCTTATCGTAACTGTTGTTTGGACAATGGATGAAATGTGCGAATTTATGTGTGATGGCCTTGCAGAACTACAAGCAACTGGAGGAACTGGAAACTATACTTATGATATTGGTTTTCAATCTGGAAATTCAGGAGTTTTCAGTGGATTATGCCCAACGGTTTATTCAGTAGCAGTAACAGATGATCAAGGGAATGTTGGAAATGCAACTTTTGAAATATTCCCTGCCATACCTTCTTTTGTTTCTGCAACAGTGACACACGAAACTTGTTTGACTTCTTGTGATGGTACCATTACATTTGACAACGTATCTGGTGACTTAATTCAATATTCAATTGATGGTGGTTTTACATTAACAAATGATTTAATATTCACCAATTTATGTCCAGATGTATATACATTAATGGCCTATAATTTTAATGGATGTCCTATATATTTTGGTGACTATACAATCGCTCCAGGAGATGGGCCAACAATCAATTCAATTGAAACTTCAATAGCATCAGGTGCAGGAAATAACGATGGGTGTATAACACAAATTGATGTTTCTGGAGGAGCTCCTAATTATACATATTCTGTAGATGGGAGTATGACAACATTACCGGCATGTACTTTTTCTGCAGGAATGTATCAGGTATGTGTTTCGGATCAAAATGGATGTGTTACATGTGAATCTTTTGAAATTAGTGAATGTAATTTATCTACTCAGGCGACTTTTAATGAACCAAGTTGTGCAGGAAATTGTGATGGGCTTGCATCCATTTTCGTAAATGGAGCGAATGGTCCGGTTGTTATTGACTGGCAAGATCTTAATGGAAACTCTTTTGGTAATCAGGAAACTATCAATAATCTATGCGGCGGAACTTATTTTTACTTTGTGACAGATTCACTTGGGTGTGAGGCATCTGGGAGTGCAGAACTAATTCAACCAAGCTCTATTATAATTAATACAACAGTTTTAATTGGTGTCACTACTGATACTGATTGTCTTGGCTCAATCAAAGCAGAGGCAACAGGAGGGCATGACACTTTCACTTATGAATGGTTCAAATGTGGAACAAATATTTCTGTAGGAACGGGAGCAATTATTTCAAATCTATGTCCTGGAGAATACTATGCAGTAGCAACAGACTTTTTAAGCTGTAAAGCGGTTAACTCTTGCGACACAATTCAAAAAATTACGGGCATTGAAGAAAACGAACTTCTTTCTTTCGAGGTTTATCCTAATCCGGCAAACGATATTTTTGTGATAGAAACACAATTGGTTGGAGACTATTTAATTCGGGTTCTTGATTTATCTGGAAAGGTGGTTTCTATCAGAAATGTTTCTAAATCAACTACTCAAATTTCATCAAAGAATGAGCAATTGACACCAGGCGTTTATTTCATTGAAGTAGATCAGGAGAATGAAAAGCTCAGAAAGAGAATTTTCATTCAATAAATAAACCAATTCAAAAAAAGGTCGCTATAATGGCGACCATTTTTTGGTTAATTCTCTGGAAGTAAAATATTCAAGCCATTCGGCAGTACTTGAAATCGAACATCTCCTTGTCCGACAATTTCACCATCTGTTTCAAGATACATTTCACCCTTCTTTAAAGAAACCATCAATTCCATAGTTTCAAAATAATGTACTTCGGGATGTTTAATTAGAATCCCCTTCTTCAACCTTGAAATGTTTTTCACGTAATCCTTGAGGGAAACTTCCCCAAGTAAAGTTATATTGAGTTTACCATCATTCAGTTTGGCATTTGGAGAAACTATCATTCCATGCCCAAATGTTGTTCCATTGCAAACTGCGGTCATCATCATTTTTCCAGAATAGTTGTAATCATTACTTGAAAGAACGACGTCTGGTTTTTTATAACTAAAAAATGCTCTTAAGATTGAATAGGCATATGCCATTTTTCCTTTTAGAAAAGTGTTCTTTCTTAACTGATTTAGTTTATTCACCACGAATCCGTCAAATCCAACTCCAGCAATATTTAACGAATAGATTATCTTATCATTTGATTCAATTTTGATTAAATCAATGCGCTGAGAATTTTGATCAATTAAAGCACTAATAAAATTCTCTGGTGAGAATCGACCCAACATTCTATGAAAATCATTTCCTGATCCATTAGGGATAATTCCAAAAATTACCTTTTCACGATTGGTGCTTTTCTGAATGCCATTGACAACTTCGTTGCACGTCCCATCTCCCCCAACCGCTATGATAAAATCTACACCTTTATCGGCATACTCTTTACCCAGATCAATTGCATGCTTCTCACTTTCCGTTTTTACTATGAAACAATTTAAACTGGCTTGGTCATTCGCCTTGTCTATAGTAATTTTTGCAGCATTAGATATTTTTTTAGAACCGTTAAGGATAAAAACAACTTTCATTAGACAAACTTAAACACTATAAATTCAATTCAAGATTATATCTTGATCCTTTATCAAAGGTTTAATTAAACTCTCCATTGAGAACTTATCCAAAATATAGTTGCAAACAGCCATCAAACTTAATTAAACTCTTTTAATCGAAGTTTTAAGAAAGTGTATTTAACAAAAAAAGCCTTCCAAATGGAAGGCTTTTGTGGTCCCACCAGGACTCGAACCTGGGACCACCTGATTATGAGTCAGGTGCTCTAACCAACTGAGCTATAGGACCAATGATTTATTTCAATCATTCCGAAAAAATTCGGTCTGCAAATATAGTACTCTTGCGCAACTTTTCAAGAAGTAAAGCGCCTTTTTATTCTTAATTCACAAATAATTTTACACTTAGGCCAATTGCAACAAGTATCAAAAGTATATTAAATGCTAATCGCAAGAATTTTCCAGTAAAACGTTTCTGTAGATTCGTCCCAACTAATACTCCTCCAATAGTCATTGCAGTCAAAATTAACAGCAGAGCCCAGTTTATGCCATTTAGTATCTCTTGATTACCGCTATCACCTATTAAAGCCACGAATGATTGAATGCTAATTATTAACATAGATGTACCAACCGCCTTTTTCATTTCTAAACCCATTCTAAGTAAAATAGGTACAATGATGAAGCCACCGCCAGCTCCAATAAATCCACTTAATGCACCTGTCAAGATCCCGTAAAGAAGAACTGTAATAAAGGGAGTGGCATCGCTTGAAGGTGTTTTCTTTGATAAAAACGACTTAATTGCGACAAATAAAATTACGAGTATTAATAATATTGAAATTACCGTATCCAATGAAAGGGCAAAATTTCCAATCGCCAAATTATCAGGAAAGTTGGGCATTATGAATTTTCGAATTATAAATGCCACCGCCATACTAGGGATTACAAAAACAAGACCCTGCCTAAAATCAATATTACCTGTTTTTATATTTCGAATAACGCCAACGCCTGAGGCGACAGTAACAATGAAGAGTGAATAGGTCGTAGCCAACATCATCGAAGTTCCAAAGAAAATACTTACTAGAGGCACGGTCAGTATGGAACCGCCACCACCAACTAAACCTAGTACGACTCCAATTAAAACAGATAAAATTAACCCAATTGTGTACATTATCAATTCTGAATTACTTTAAACACTTTACTCCTATAAACGACCATCGTCAGTATTCCAAAAATAATTGTCGCAAAAATCAAGTGACTCGTTTGAACCAAACCGGGAATATCATAATGGGCTAACAAAACACCGGATATCAGCTCTAATATTAAAAAAATGAAAACAAACCGAATCGAAAGATACTTGTTAAGTTGCTCATTCTTCCATGCTACGATTGTTAAAAATACCAGAACCAACCAAGAAAAACTCCTGTGAATATAAAATATCATCCCTAATTCCGACGTCCAATTCTCCCTTCCAACTCCAGCAACGGTCAACTCATCAATAGCTTCTCTTACTTGGGTTCCCAAAAACATTTGATAGAATGTGACACCAAAACAAAACCAAATAAGGTAAAGCACCCATTTTGATTGGGTTAAGGGTTTTTGCTGTGATGGGCTAATTTCCCGGATAAAATAAATTTGCAATGCAATTATGACTAACGCAAGTAACATGTGGATTGTAATTGTCCAAGGAACTAAATTCGATGCTACAACAATAGAACCGAACCAAGCTTGAAACCCCATTAGAATTAGATTGAAACCGGTAAGCAAAATCAATTTCCTTTTTCTGTACTTCCAGATCAACCAAATAAAGCTCAAAAGCATAGCGTTTCCTGCAAGGAAACCGAAAAGTCTATTTATATATTCTATCCATGTCTTTCTATTGTTAAAATCTTGTTCTATTCGCAAGTTAGGATCATTCATAAGTTTTTCCGAAGTCTCCTCTAGCCCTAATTTATTCAACAAAGAGGCAAACTTCTCAATTTTTACTGCTCGCCTTTCGGAATAAACATCTTTGTAATTTTCAGGCAATTCAGATGGTGACGTTGGTGGAACCCATTGTCCAAAGCATTTTGGCCAATCGGGGCAACCCATTCCAGAACCAGTTATTCTTACAAAACTTCCTGCAATTACAACCAAATAAATAAACACAAGTGCTAACCAGTTGAAACGGATATATGTCTTCGAAAAATTCATCATTCAAAGATAGGAATTCTTTAACAAGTAATAATCCTAGAATTAGGTGCGATTTTTGTAACTTCATACTCTGATTTTTTTGTTTAAAGAAAAAGGCCAATGAGAATTATCTTATTTCTTGCTATCATCTTAAGTTCAAGTAGTTTGAAGGCTTCTCATATTGTTGGGGGTGAAATCTATTATGACTACTTAGGAAACAATAGCTATAGATTTTATATTTCTGTTTATAGAGATTGCCTTTCTAGTGGTGCAGAATTTGACAGTCCATTAAGTCTAGGAGTCTTTAGCGGAAGTAACCTGATTCAAGATATTCAAGTACCTTTTAATGGAAGTTCTGTTGTCCCAGTAATTTTTAACAACCCTTGCGTAACACCACCTACAAATATTTGTACAGAGCATTCCTTATATACAGCAGTGATCACTTTGCCACCATCAGCCAATGGATACACGATTGCTTATCAGAGATGTTGTCGAGGTCCAAACATTAATAATTTGATAAATCCAGATGATACTGGTTTTACCTTGAGTTGTTTTGTTCCCGGCACATCCAACAATCACTTTATAAATAGCAGTCCTCGTTTTATTGACTATCCACCTTTATTACTTTGTAACAATGAGGATTTAGTCTTCGATCACAGTGCAACTGACCCAGATGGGGATCAATTAGTTTATTCACTTACGACTCCTTTTTCTGGTGCAAATAGTATTAACCCAGCTCCAAGTCCGCCACCGGGACCGCCATATAACAATGTAATTTGGAGTAATGGTATTAGCCCTGTGAACCCTTTAGGAGGTGGAGCGGCAATAAGCATTGACCCTAATACCGGGATATTGACAGCTTCACCTAATCTTCTCGGTAGATTTGTAGTTGGAATACAAGTTCAAGAAATACGTAACGGAGTTGTAATCAATAGAACGCTACGTGATTTTATTTTCCGTGTTTTCAATTGTCAATTACAACTTGAAAGTGTTTTACCAGCGCAAGAAGACTTGCCAGACTTCATTTCATATTGCCAAGGACTAGAAATAAACTTCATCAACAACTCTTATGGCGGAACAAATTATGCATGGGACTTTGGAGTAGAGGATGTTATCACGGATGTAAGTACTGATTTTCAGCCTTCTTTTACGTATCCTGAAGATGGAATTTATCAAGCAAGCCTAATCGTAAATCCAGGATGGCCTTGCACTGACACTGCCTATATGGACATCAATGTGAACAATGAAATTCTAGTATCTTATACCTCAAATGATTCTCTCTGTATTTTCAATAATAGTTTTGATTTTGTTGGAACAAGCAATGGTCCAGCAGGAACTGAGTTAACCTGGGATTTTGGTCCAACAGCCAATATTGAAACTTCTACAGGAACTAATGTTAATGATATCGTCTTTTCAGAAACAGGATTCATCCCCGTTGAATTAAATGTTTCTTTTGGCTTGTGTACAACCAATTATATTGATTCAATTTACATATTTCCTGAGCCCGTTGCAGAAATTATCATTCCTGAAAATGTGGAATGTGGCGGATTAAATATTCAATTTGGCAATAACTCGCAAGAATCAATTAATTATAATTGGGATTTTGGTGTTGCTGGAAGTAACTCTGATGTGAGCAATGAATTTTCGCCAACTTTTAATTATGTAAACCCAGGCACATACACCGTGACACTTATGGCAGGATCAACTGACGCTTGCATTGACACTACCCAAGCTGAAATTACAGTGAATGAGCCACTCATTGTTGATTTTACATCACAAGATTCTTTATGTGTAACCGGTAATGCCTTTGATTTTATTGGTTTAGTTAGTGGCCCACCATCGTCTGTTTATACATGGGATTTTGGAGACTTGGCATCGGTAACAAGTTCCACCAGCGTCAATGAACTAGGAGTTTCTTTTTTGGCAACAGGTCAATTACCAATTACATTAACAGGTACTTTTGAAAACTGCATTGAATCAATAACACATGATATATACATCTATCAAGAGCCTCAAGTCAACTTCGCGATAACAAATGAACTACAATGCACTCCATACCTTGCAAATTTCATCGATTTAAGTTTTGCGGAAACTGGGATTTCATATAGTTGGGATTTTGGCAACAATGATAGTTCTTCAGAACAAAACCCGTCAACAATATATCAAGAGCCTGGATCCTATCCTGTTACATTAACCATAACAACAAACGCTGGTTGCGTCAGAACACTAAGCTTAACTCAGCCAGACATTGTAACCGTCCATCCAAGTCCAACTGCAGGTTTTTCAGTAGATCCGACCGTAACCGACATCTGTAACTCAAGAATTAACTTTACAGATGAATCATCACTAGCAATGAATTACTATTATCATTTTGATGACAGTACGTTCAGCAGCAATGAAAGTAACCCATCTCATGTGTATTATTCATCAGGAACGCATTACCCCTCTCAAACTGTCATCACCGAATTTGGTTGTAAAGATTCTATTTCTGGAAGGTTGTACATTGAGCCTTTCAACTTATTTGTCCCGAATGCGTTTACCCCAAATGGCAATCAATACAATTCTGTATTTAATCCTGTTGTAGACTTATTTGTAGAAGAATGGAAGTTGGAAATTTTCAATCGTTGGGGAGAATTAGTTTTCACTTCACACGACATTAATGTAGGGTGGGATGGTACAACTAAAACTGGCTTTTTAGCGCAAGACGGAACTTATGTGTGGAAAATCACTTATATCTCTTGTGAACCCATAAATCCAGAGGAAATTGTCACAGGAACAATTAACCTACTCAAATAAGGAGTCGTGGCAAGTTTTAATGATTCAATAAACATAATTAAGCACCTCACTGTTAAGAGAATCACTAATTTATTTATTCTTAAAACAAGTTACATTTGGTCGAAATGGACGAAGCAGTCAATTCATTCTGGAATGCCTTTTTCGTTGAGTATAGAGCCGACCACTGCTTGTAATCTCGGTTGCCCAGAATGCCCAAGTGGCTTAAAACAATTCACTCGACCAACAGGGAAATTAGATCTTGATTTGCATAAGAGTATGATTGAGCAAGTCAAAAAATCTGTTTTTTATATTAATTACTATTTCCAAGGAGAACCATTTATTCATCCTCAATTTTTAGATTTAATAGAAGAAGCAAAAAAGAATAAAATTTATACAGCTACCTCTACCAATGCTCATTTCATTACAAAAGAAATGGCAAATAAAATAATTGATTCTGGGTTAGATCGTCTAATTATCTCCATTGATGGGTTAACACAAGAAACCTATGAGAACTATCGCGTAAATGGCGAGCTTAACAAAGTAATACAAGGAACAGAATTTCTTCTAAACGCGAAAAAAGAGAAGAAATCAAACACACCACATCTCATTTTTCAATTTTTAGCGGTAAAACCAAACGAGCATGAAATCGATGATATTTTCAAACTTGGTGCTAAAATGGGAATTGATGAAGTAAGAATTAAATCAGCACAGCTCTACGATTATAAAAATGGAAACCCATTAATGCCAGAAAACGAAAAGTATTCTAGGTATAAATTAAAGAAAGACGGAACTTACAAGCTTAAATACAAAACTGGTGATCATTGCTGGAGGATGTGGTCTTCTAGCGTTTTTACTTGGGACGGGAAGGTTGTACCTTGTTGTTTTGATAAAGATGCAAAGCACATTCTTGGCACCCTAGAAGCCACTACTTTTAAGTCTATCTGGAGAAGCAAACAATACAGTTCGTTTCGACAAGCAGTTCTTACCAATAGAAATTCAATTGATATTTGTCAAAATTGTTCTGAAGGAGCGAAAGTTTGGGTATAAAAAAAGCCATCCGTAAACGAATGGCATAATAGTCTGAAATAAGTGTTTATTCTTATCCTTCCTCTGAATCTTCAAAGATTCTTTTTGGCTTCATCATTTCGAATGCACCTAAAGTAATCCAGAATGGCAAAATGAATCCCATAAGGAATAAAAGTAACCAAAATGCCATACCGCCAAATAAAAGGAACAATACTATGCCTAAAATACTCATGTGTTGTTATTTTTGTATTCTTATTATTGCTGTAAAATTAATAAATTATTCATATCAATTGCCAACATTATGAAATATCGTATAGAAAAAGATACAATTGGAGATGTAAAAGTTCCTGCTGATAAATACTGGGGACCGCAAACAGAGCGTTCTCGCAACAATTTTAAAATTGGCCCTTCGGCTTCAATGCCAATAGAAATAGTTCATGCTTTTGCATATTTAAAGAAAGCTGCGGCTCATGCAAACTGTGAATTAGGGGTTCTTACGGAAGAGAAAAGAAACCACATTTCTGTTGCAGCGGATGAAATAATTGCAGGAAAATTAGATGATCAATTCCCATTGGTTATCTGGCAAACAGGATCAGGAACTCAAAGTAATATGAATGTGAATGAGGTTATTGCCAATAGAGCACACGTCATTGCAGGAAACAATATTGGTGAAGGAGAAAAAACATTAGCTCCAAATGATGATGTCAACAAATCTCAATCAAGTAACGATACATTTCCAACGGGAATGCATATCGCTTGTTATAAAATGATTGTTGAAATAACAATTCCTGGAGTTGAGAAGTTGAGAGATACGCTTCTTGAAAAGTCTATTGAGTTTAAAGATGTTGTTAAAATTGGAAGAACGCATTTGATGGATGCTACCCCATTGACATTAGGTCAAGAATTTTCAGGATATGTTTCTCAATTAAATCATGGTTTAAAGGCATTAAGAAATACAATGTCTCATCTTTCCGAATTAGCGCTAGGAGGAACTGCTGTTGGAACTGGATTAAATACACCAAAAGGTTACGATGTGTTAGTGGCTCAAAAAATTGCTGAATTCACAGACCTGCCATTTATTACTGCTGAAAATAAGTTTGAAGCCTTAGCTGCTCATGATGCAATTGTTGAAACACACGGTGCATTAAAGTTATTGGCGGTTTCAATTAATAAAATTGCGAATGACATTAGAATGATGGCTTCTGGTCCACGTTCAGGAATTGGTGAAATAACTATACCAGCAAACGAACCAGGGTCTTCCATTATGCCAGGTAAAGTTAACCCTACTCAAGCTGAAGCAATCACAATGGTATGTGCGCAAGTTATGGGCAATGATGTTGCTGTAACTATTGGCGGTACTCAAGGACATTATGAATTGAATGTATTCAAACCAATGATGGCGGCCAACTTATTACAAAGCGCTCGATTAATTGGAGATGCCTGTACATCTTTTGATGAAAACTGTGCACAAGGAATTCAACCCAATCAAAAGAGAATTGATGAATTACTGAACAATTCTTTGATGTTGGTCACGGCATTGAACACTAAAATCGGATATTATAAAGCAGCGGAAATTGCAAATACTGCCCATGAAAATGGAACGACTTTGAGAGAAGAGGCAGTAAGACTTGGATATGTTCCTGCTGAGGAGTATGATAACTGGGTAGATCCTAAAAAAATGATAGGGTCGTTAGATTAATGAAAAAAAATGGCGACTTGATTGAATCAAGTCGCCATGCTTTCAAAACACTATTCGTTAGTCTAGCTTAAATACAATAGGTAAACTTACCTTAGTTCGCACCTTACCATAAGCATTTTCAGCAGGTTTCCATTTTGGAAATGAACGAACGATGCGTTTTGCTTCGCGATCAATTTTCTTGGTCACACCTCTTGCAATCTCAATATTTGAAACTGACCCATCTTTTTCTACCACAAAAGAAACATATACAATTCCTTGATCTCCTAACTCAATCGCTTCTTGAGGATACTGTACTTCTTTTGAAATAAACTTTTGCATGGCTGCTGCCCCACCAATGTAATTGGTTGGTAAGGGAGGAAACATTTCGATTGTATTGTCCGGTTTTATTTCTACAATGGTGCCCATATCAGGCCCCTTCGGAATACCTGGCTCTCCTGTAACCGTCCCCTTTGGCTCCTTCTTAGTATTCTTGGTTAACTTCATTTTCTCCGTAATAGGATCATTTGGTTGTGTTAACGTTTTGCTTTGAGATTGATCTTGCTGATCTTCTTCTACAATTTTTGAATCTTCCGGCTCGGGTTGGTCCTCTTGAATGGTTGTAAAATCAACTGCATTATAGGCGTTAATTCTTTTCTCCATTGCCATCTGTTTTGGAGTTCTATAAGTAAAAGCAGCTAGTGTAAGCGAGCCTACCGTCATTAACCCTATTTGAAATAGGACAATTCTTTTCCGCTCAAGGTCGAACCTCGAATTTTTCTTTGCGATCATAATTAATAAAATTTATATGTTATACTCGGATAATTTCAAATTATGTGCCAAAACACCATCTGCTTAAAAAGCAGCACTTTAACTCATTAAACTTGTTAAAATTATGTTAAGTTTTTTTAATTCATATTAGAATAACACATGACTTCAAACATTAAAATTGTAAATTCGTGGGCGAATGCAATATGACAAAAAAGATTAAACATATCCTCATAGATGAAGACGATCTAGATTTCGAAATGATTGGAATTTGTTCTCATCATAATGACTATAGATTGGCCTGGAGTATAAACGAACAAATAGGCATTCAATTAACAAAAACTGAACCTTATATCGTTACGAATAAAAAAGGTACTATTACGACGCATCATTCTAGATATCAATTTGAAGATGAAGACAATAGACTCATGTATTACATGATTAAAAACAAACATCAGGGACAATATTTAATTCCAGAAAAAGCCACAATTGATTTTTTTCTATTCCTTTGTGAAAATTGCGCTATCGATTTAGACGAATTAATTTCAAAACTGAAAACAACATCCTGTGTTTTAGGGGCTTATTCATTTCATCCAGATGAGATCGAGTCAGCACAAAATTTAGTACTAGAATAAAATGAAGAAAACAAAGATAATAGCTACAATGGGTCCTGCATCCGCTGAAAAAGAAACCTTGAGAAAAATGATCGAGCAGGGATTAAATGTATGTCGCTTAAATTTTTCTCACGGATCACATGAGGATCATGAGAATACAATTAAGACAATTCTTGAGCTCAACAAAGAAATGGGTAACCATGTTGCTATTCTTGCTGATTTGCAAGGTCCAAAAATTAGAACTGGAGAAATATTAAACAATGGGGTTGAATTAATTGAACAATCAGAAGTAATTATTACAACTGACAAAATGATTGGAACAGCAGATCGTTTCTCAATCAATTATGCACAGCTTCCTCAAGATGTAAAAGCTGGAGAGAAAATATTATTAGATGATGGTAAATTATCCCTAGAAATACTTGAAACTAATAAATCTAATGAAATCAAAACGAAAGTGATTTTTGGAGGTAAACTTTCATCTCATAAAGGTGTGAACTTGCCCAACACCAAAATTTCACTCCCAAGTCTTACGGAAAAAGATCTTGTTGATTTAAAGTTTGCATTAAAAAACAACATCGATTGGGTTGGGCTTTCTTTTGTTCGCTCAGCTAAAGACATCATAGAGTTAAAAAAGATAATTTCGTCAAAAAATGCGAAAGCGAAAGTGATTGCCAAAATTGAAAAACCAGAGGCATTAGAAGATATTGATTCAATCATTGATGAGTGTGATGGAATAATGGTAGCTCGCGGTGACTTGGGTGTTGAGATTCCTTATCAAAATGTTCCACTCATCCAAAAAATGCTTATTAAGAAATGCATCTTAAAAGCAAAGCCAGCAATTGTTGCAACTCAGATGATGGAAAGTATGATTGTCTCGAGCTCACCAACAAGAGCAGAAGTTAATGATGTGGCGAATGCTGTACTTGATGGGGCTGATGCCGTAATGCTTTCTGGGGAAACATCTGTAGGTAATTACCCCGTTGAAGTAATCAAAACAATGTCAAACATTGTTAAAGAAATGGAAACATTTGATGGAATGTATAATAAGGAAGAAATTCCAGAAAAAAATCAAGATCGTTTTATAACTGACTCTATTTGTTTTAATGCTTCCAGGTTATCAAAGCGAGTAGATGCCAAGGCAATTCTAACGATGTCCTTTTCTGGTTATACCGCCTATAAAATTTCATCTTTAAGACCAAACGCTCAAATATTTGTATTTACAAGTAATAAGAAAATCTTAACTCAACTTAGTCTAATATGGGGAGTAACAGGAATCTATTATAATAAAAGAGTCAGTACTGACCATACAATTTTGGACATTAAACATATTCTTAAACAAAAAGGTTTGTTGAGTAAAGGTGATATGGTAATCAATATTGCATCCATGCCAATTGAAGAGCTTGGGAATTCGAATATGTTAAAACTAAGTAAGGTTAATTAGCCTTATATTAGAATCATTATCTTTGCTAAAAAATAATTTTATTGTTTTGAAAAAAATTAACTTATCTATTCTCATATCACTCACATTGCTCTCATTCGGGTCTCTCGCGCAAATTCAATGCGCCACAGATGTAACCATTAACGAAGGAAACTCAATCACGTTTTGTGAAGGAGATGGGACATCAATTAGCGCAGCTTCTGGTTTTGTCTCATATGCATGGACGGGACCTTCAACTGAATCTTCTCAATCCATAACACCTGCTATTTCTGGCCAGTATATTGTTGCTGGAATAGACGCTGTCGGTTGTATTTCAGCGGATACTATTCAAGTTGCGGTTAACATAACCCCAACTGCAAACATTATCTCTTCGGAGGGAGCTATTATATGTCCTACAGCAGGAACAACATTAAGTACGGATGTGTCCTTCGCTTCTTATGATTGGGGAAATGGAAATTTAAATCCAACTTTTTCAGTATTTAATCCTGGTACTTATAGTGTTAATTTTATTGATGGTAAAGGCTGTTCGGGTTCCGCAAATATTATTATTACTTCGCCTAGCTTCACCTTAACATCATCAGAATTGTCTGCTTGTGGAGGAACTGGTATCTCATTGCAAGCTACAGGAGGAACAAGTTATGCATGGTCAACAGGTGAGTTTGGAAATTCAATTGTAGTTGACCCATCCGTTACCACAAACTATAGCGTCGCAATTACTGTTGGCTCATGCGTTGAAAATCTTTCCCTTCAAGTCGAACCCGTCGAACCTTTAGATTATTATTTAGAGGACACGATCTATGTTCATGCAAATGACAATATATTTTTAAACGGACCTCCTGGATTTAGCACATACAGCTGGTCACCATCAAATCAAATAGACAACCCTCAATCTCAAGGAGTTGTGTTTTCTGGAACTGAATCACAGGATATTACAGTTGTGGCAACGCACTCATCTGGATGCACATTGACAGCAACCACGACAGTTATAGTTGTAGAACTTACCATTCCAAATGGTTTTTCGCCAAACGGTGATGACTTCAACCAAACTTTTGTCATTCCAGAAATAATTACTGAAAATTATAAAGCGAAAGTATCTATTTGGAATCGCTGGGGCGAACTAGTTCTGGATGATCCAAATTATTTAAATACTTGGGAAGGAAAATGTGAAACAGATTTATGTTTGGGCAATCAAAATTTACCGGAAGGAACATATTTTTATAATATAGACATCAATGATATCACTTTCAAAGGATATGTTACTATTAAACGATAAGCAATGAAAATAATTTACACGCTACTTTTGCTTATAGCAACTAAAAGTCTACTCGCGCAGAATACAATTCGTTTTGCTCAATTGAATTTTGCTCAAGGAGTAAACAATCCTGCATCACTCGCTTATGATGGGAAGATTATGGCAGACATCATTGTAAGAAATCAATGGTTTGGTTTTGAAGGTGCTCCAACAACATTGGCTTTAAATGCTCAATATGAAATTGACGCTGACATGGCAGTTGGCTTCAATTTTTTTCACGATAGAATTGGTGCTGAAGTGAATAACTCTTTTGCCGGACAATATGCCTATCGAATAAATTTAGACTATTACAGATCGGTTTCTTTTGGAATTGGATTAGGAATAGACAATAGAGTTATTAACTTTCTAGGAGCACAAACAACAGTAGCAAGTGATCCATCTTTTATTAATGAGAGTTATTCAAAAGTTTTTTTCAATGGATCAATTGGTGTTTTCTATAACTCACCTAGATTTTATGCAGGAGCAAGTATTCCGAAAATAACACAAAACACAAGAGGAGTAGACGGCGGCCTTAGACCCCAACTATGGCATCTTTATATGTCAACTGGTGTTTATGTAGGAAGTAAAAAATATACATTCAATCCTCACCTACAAATAAAGTCGGTTATGAACACACCATTAGCTGCTGACTTAATTTTAAGGAATACTTTTGTGAATCGTTTTAGTTTCGTCGTTGGCTATAGGACTGAAAACTCAATTATTGCTGGCGTAGACTTTCTCATTTCAGAATATGCTAGAGTTGGTTATTCATTCAACTATAACCTTGGTAAATTATCAACAGTTAAAGGTGTTTCTAATGAATTATATCTTGGACTTGCATTCCCATATAACAACGATAGATATTCCTTTAATCAAAGGAAATATGTGAACCGAAATGGTAGTCCTAAAAGTGAATATAGTAGGCGTTCGCGACAAAAGAATCAAACTAGAGGTAAACGATACGGAAGAAACACTAGAACTCGCAGAAGTAGTAGGTAAAAATCTCAAAAATCTTTTCTAGAATTCGTTTTCTAAACTATTCGTTTGTATGTATATTTGTACACACAAATTTGATCAGATGAATAAATTTTCAAAAAGACACATTGGCCCAAATTCTGCGGAAAAATTGGCTATGCTTGATAAAGTTGGCGTGAAGTCAATTGATGATTTGGTTGACAAAACCATTCCATCTCACATTAGACTTAATAGTTCTTTGGCCGTATCAAAAGCCTTGACAGAGCAAGAGTACTTAAATCACATTGATGAATTAGGAGCGAAAAATGACGTCTTTAAGTCATTCATAGGGTTAGGGTATAATGAAACTATTGTTCCCTCTGTGATTCTAAGAAATATTTTAGAAAATCCAGGATGGTATACAGCATATACTCCTTATCAAGCCGAAATTTCGCAAGGTCGTTTAGAAGCACTTTTGAACTTTCAAACTATGGTTCTTGATTTGACCGGAATGGAATTGGCTAATGCTTCATTATTAGATGAAGGAACTGCTGCTTCTGAAGCAATGATC
>CAJQPA010000046.1 GCA_905480145.1 uncultured Flavobacteriales bacterium
CTCGTCCTAATTTTTCAAACGCACCAGCTGTTTTGTCACAAATAGCCAATGGTGAGTTTTGCATTAATGTGTGTCCTAATCCATCATCAAAGTATTCTTCATCTCCATAGTAAATCCCAGTTTTACCCGTAAATATGCATGGTCCATCTTCAGGCATAGGATCTTTAATCGCACATACTTCTACACTTTCTAAAAATATTAATTCCTTCGTATCATAATGAGCAGGGTCCAAAACTCTGTATGGTCGCTTAGCTCTAATTTCAATTGTCCCGAAGCCTGCATCTGTCAACATTTTAATATACTCATCTAGGGGCAATGAACCACTTAAACAAAGTGCCCTTAATCTCTCATCATTTTTCAATGACTCAGGCATAGGATCTTCGGTAACTGGATCAGAAAGAACCAATCTGCCATTTGGTTTAAGAACACGATACATTTCAGCAATTGCTTTTTTCAAATCTTCTTTATCGAATATGTTAAAAAGACAATTTTGAGCTGCCACATCAATAGAATTATCTTCAACGGGTAGATTTAATGCATCACCTTTTCTGATATCAACAAATTCAGATTTAAACCATGGATTTTTCTCTTCTGCCGTTTTCAGGTTTGTTTTACATGCATCAAGCATTTCGTCAACAACATCAATTCCGATAACACCGTGCTTTTTTCTACTGAAGTAAGAAAACTGAAAAACTTCCATTCCTCCTCCAACTCCCACATACAAAACCGTTGGGTCATTAATCAGATCTCTAGGGTTAACCGTACTTCCGCAACCGTAGTTCATTTCTAACATGATAGAAGGCATTTCCAACCCTGGCAACACCCACATTGGGGTTGTCGTGCAACACAAGCCAACATCTGGAGTTAAAGCTGCTTCTTTATAAACGTCTACTGTTGTATCTAAATATGATTTCATAATTTTTTTATCTTATTAACTATTACACTACAGTACCACCACAACTAGAACCTGAGCCTGCTGTGCATCCGTAGCAATGTTGATTTACTATAATATTTCTTTGGATTAATTCTTCTTTATTGAAACTTGCCAAATGTTGCCCTTTCGCCGCTACTTTCAATTCTAAAATTTGATTAAAATCGCAGTCATAAAGGTAACCGTCCCAACTCACAGAAATTGTATTTCTACACATTACATTTTGAGCGGCCAATGGATTATATGCGTCTAACAAAGTCTGCATGTAATCTTCATACTTATTACTTACTCTTAAAAACTGTAAAAATCGACTTATTGGCAGATTAGTAATTGCAAAAAGCTCATTGAAAACAATGTCAAAATTTTCTTTCAACTCTATTTTGTAATCCTTCTGCAGACTTTCTTGAGAAGGAGGTAATGATGCACCACCTGGGTTAAATACAAGATTCAATATGAGTTTGGACCCTACTTGTCCATAACCTACTTTATTCAACATCTGTAAAGCTCTGATACTTTGTTCAAAAACCCCATCTCCACGCTGCGTATCCGTATTAGATTCTGTATAACATGGCAAAGAAGAAACAACTTCTACATTATGCTTTTTAAAAAATTCTGGGAGGTCATAATATTTCTTATTCGCAACAATAATTGTCAAATTACAACGCACCATGACCTTTTTACCTTTCTTTGACAGTTGTTCAACAAACCATCTAAAATTTGGATTCATTTCAGGCGCACCACCAGTCAAATCTACTGTAGAACAATTTGATTTATCTATTGCTGTTAAGCATAGATCCATTGTCTCTTTCGTCATTATCTCTTTTCTATCTGGCCCAGCATCAACATGACAATGGGTGCAGACTTGATTACACATTTTCCCCAAATTAATTTGAAAAACATCTAAATCAATCGATTTTAAAGGAAACATATCCGTTTTCTTCAAAGATTCACTAAATGGTGTTATGGGTGTCTCACTTAAAATTTTAACCTGTCTTTGACTATAAGACAAATCGTGATTTTGAGCAGCAAGAGATTTATGTTTTAAGACTGTCATTTGCTAAAAATATACATTTTGAAACTCTTTATTACAAAGACGAATAAATTAAAGTCGCCTTACAGAAAAAAGAAATTAAATAAACTTAGTTTAACTTACGCCACATTTTCTCATTCCAATCACTCCATTTATAAACTTTAGAGAAAATAAAAAGAAGTAACGGTTGTAGAAAAAGAATCGTTAAAAAAGTCTCAAAACCAAAAACTGGTTCGGTATGGTCAATAAAGATTGCATCGGTATGAAATGCCTGCCAATCATTCGTTAAAATTACTGCAGCGAAAAAATTATTCATAAAATGGTACCCCATACTCAATTCGATACCATCATCCATTCTCGCAATTATTCCCAAAAAGACACCTGTACCGATGTAGTAGGCAAGAATTCCATATCCCAGCTTTGATACTTCTGGGTTTCCTAAATGCATTAATCCAAAAAGAGTTCCTGACAATAATATTGGGAAAATTCCAAATGAAACAATTCTATTCAACGATTGAAGAAGAAATCCTCTAAAAAATAATTCTTCCGCCGTAATTTGAATGAGCAACAAACTCATCGAAACTATTAATAAAGGTACAAAAGTACTTACCTGAAAATTATACTCAAAGCTCGCTCCATTGAGCTGAGCAATCATTAAGGATATAGCAAGAATAATAAACCAGAGAAAAAATGAAACAAAAAAACGATTCCAATCAAACGATTCGCGAGTAGTAAATAAAGTAAGTACTTTTCTTTTTTGAATAAATTTCAGGCCAACTAAAAGTCCAATTAAAAAAAACATGAAAGGAACTAGTTTCAATGCAAATTCAAATGTGCTATTCCCTTCAGACGACTCAATTATTGAATAACCAAGTAATGCAATGGAGATATCATTGGAAAATATTTGTCCTAAAACAAATGCAAATAGCGCAAATACAATCGTTATTAAATATCCAATTGGGGCACATTGATCTTTTTCAGACTGTTCAAAATAGTACTTCTCCATTAATTAGAACATGTCTTTCATTTTTTGAAAAAATCCTTTATCCGTATGGTCCGGGCTTGGTATAAAATTCTCGCTTTTTTTCAACTTTTCCAAAATCTCTTTTTCTTCCTTAGATACTTTCTTTGGTGTCCAGACGTTGATGTGAACGAATAAATCACCTTTTCCATATCCTTGAAGGATTGGTAGACCTTTTCCTTTCAAACGAAGTACCTTTCCACTTTGAGTTCCAGGTTCAATTTTAATTTTTGCTTTTCCAGAAACAGTAGGAATCTCAATTGAATCGCCAATAACAGCATCAACAAAATTAACATACGCATCGAAATGCAAGTGCTCTCCATCTCTTCTTAAATGGTCGCTGTCGATTTCTTCAACTACAACAATTAAATCTCCGGCTATTCCATCAAATGGACCTGCATTTCCTTTTCCAGAAACACTTAATTGCATTCCATCTTCAACTCCCGCCGGAATATCGATTTCAATTACCTCTTCCTTTCTAACTAATCCTTGTGCGTCAGCACCAGAAGGTCTTTTATCTAAGATCTTTCCAGCACCCTGACATGCATTACATGCCGATTGGGTCTGCATGGCTCCTAAAAAGGTCTGAGCCACTCTAGTAACTCGGCCAGTACCATCACACGTTGGGCAATCTTTATAAGTAACTCCATCAGCATTGACGAGCTTATTTACTTTTATTTTTTTATGAACACCTTCCGCTATCTCCTCTAGTGTTAACTTCATTTTCACACGAAGATTTGTACCACGTACGACACGAGAACGTCCTCTGCCGCCGCCGAAACCTCCGCCGCCGCCGCCAAAGACATCGCCGAATTGTGAAAATATATCATCCATATTCATACCTCCACCGCCGCCAAAACCGCCGCCTGCTCCTGCATGACCAAATTGATCATAACGAGATTTCTTCTCATTATTACTCAATATTTCATAAGCCTCTGCTGCTTCTTTGAATTTTTCTTCTGCAGCAGCATCACCTTCATTTTTATCTGGGTGATACTTAAGTGCTAATTTTCTGTACGATTTTTTTATTTCTTGTGCTGTTGCATTTTTTGATACCCCTAACACTTCGTAATAATCTCTTTTCTGGCTCATACTAGTATGACTGTAATTTGTTTATTCTAAAAGTTGATTATTGTCCTACAATTACCTTTGCAAAACGAATAATTTTATCGTTCAATGTATACCCCTTTTCAATGGCATCAATGACTTTTCCTTTTTGCTTTTTAGATGGAGCAGGAACATTTGCAATTGCTTCATGAACATCAGCATTAAAATCTTGCCCAATAGAATCCATTGGTTGTAATCCTTTTGCTTTCAAAACATTCATGAATTTGTTAAAAATCAATCCAAATCCTTCTTTTAAGACTTTCGATTCTTCAACTTTTTCGTTGTTCAGAATTGCACGTTCAAAATCATCTACGATTGGAACCATGTCCTTTAAAACAGATGCACTGGCATTTCCAATAATTTCAACTTTCTCTTTATTCGTTCTACGTCTGTAGTTGTCAAATTCAGCATGAAGTCTCAAATATTTATCATTTAAGGCTGCATATTGTTCTTCAAAAGTAGGTTCAACAATTACTTCCGTTTCTTCCGTGTTGTTTTCAACATTTTCTTCAGAAGTAACATTTTCATTGTTTACTTCTTCCGTTGTATTTTCGTTCATCTCTTTATCTTCAGACATAGTACTTTTTTTTCAACTAAAGCAAAGTCAAAGATGTTGCCAATGAGAGAAATAAGACATAGTGTCATAAGAAAACTGACAAATGTGTAAAGTTGTCAGTATTTAAAGGGGATTTAGAGGAAAGTAGACTATTGATAACTTGGCATTTTCAAGGCCAAATTATCGATAAATTATTTCAATAATTTATCGATTGATAAATGCAGACCTAGACCTCTTAATTCATTTCCAGAAGCAACAATTTTACCTGTTCCATCGATTAGAAATGCAGATGGTATAGAACGAACTTGATAGGTCTTAGAAGCTATATTTTCTTTATCCCAGCCATGGCTTTTCCATACCATTTTATCTTTTAGTATTGCTTTTTTCCAAGACTCTTCTTTACGATCTAAAGAAACACTGAACACTTCAAACCCCTTACCCGTTTTGAATTTTGATTTCTTGTATTTGTGATAAGCCTCAACAACATGCGGGTTTTCCTTGCGGCACGGCCCGCACCATGAAGCCCAAAAATCTACCAAAACAACTTTACCTTTAAGCTTGGATAATTTTATAGTCTTCCCATCTTGACTGACTAATTCAATCTCAGGAGCTTCAGAACCGACAATAGGTCCAACCGAAACACGAGAACTAGCGCTAATGAATAATATTGATATGGCAAATATTATCAGTCTCATTATCCTATTCTGCGAATGTCAGCACCTAGGTTATTCAATCGAATATCAATATCTTGATAACCTCTATCAATTTGTTGGATGTTATGAATCGTACTTTTCCCTTTAGAGGATAAAGCAGCGATCAATAATGAAACTCCTGCTCTAATATCAGGAGAAGTCATTTGAATACCACGCAATGGGTATTTTTTATCTAACCCAATAACCGTTGCTCTATGTGGATCACACAAAATAATTTGAGCACCCATATCAATTAGCTTATCGACAAAAAACAACCTAGATTCAAACATTTTTTGATGTATCAAAACTGAACCTTTAGCCTGTGTTGCCACAACCAAAATGATAGACAATAAATCCGGTGTAAATCCTGGCCATGGCGCATCAGAAATAGTCATAATAGAACCATCTATAAATGTTTCAATTTCATAGCTTTCTTGAGCAGGAATGTAAATGTCATCTCCTTTTCTTTCTAATTTGATTCCTAATCGCCTAAAAATTGTTGGAATGATACCTAGATTATCCCAACTCACATCTTTAATGGTAATCTCCGACCCTGTCATAGCTGCCAAACCAATAAAAGAGCCAATCTCAATCATGTCAGGAAGAATTTTATGAAAGCATCCTTTCAATTTTTTAACCCCTTTTATGGTTAGCATATTAGAGCTAATTCCTGTGATATTTGCCCCCATACTATTCAACATTTTGCAAAGTTGCTGTAAGTAAGGCTCACAAGCCGCGTTATAAATTGTCGTTTCTCCTTCTGCCATGACAGCGGCCATGACAATATTAGCAGTTCCAGTTACTGAGGCTTCATCCATATGGATATAAGTACCTTTTAACTTCTTCCCTTCAACAGCATAAAAATGCTCTCCAGCATCGTAATTAAATTTTGCCCCCAAACTCATCATTCCTTGGAAGTGAGTATCTAATCTTCTACGCCCAATTTTATCTCCACCTGGCTTTGGCAAATAACCAACACCAAACCTTGCTAGCAGAGGTCCAACAATCATGACAGAACCACGCAATGAGCTCGCTCTAATTTTAAAATCTTCTGTTTGTAAATATTCTAAGTCTACATTTTTTGCTTGAAAAATATAAGTCCCTTTTTCAACTTTCTCAATTTTCACTCCCATTGCCTGAAGTAAGCCTATCAATTTATTGACATCAACAATATCTGGTATATTTGAAATGGTTACTTTCTCTGCCGTTAAAAGAGGCGCACACAATACTTGTAATGCTTCATTTTTTGCTCCCTGCGGAATCAACTCTCCTTTTAGCGGTTTACCGCCATGAATTTCAAATGATGCCATTGTTATCTCTTATATTTTTTCTTTGAAAAATGTTGCTTTTTATTATTCTTGTGGCGATTATTATTATTGTTTTGATTTTTATTTAACCCTAACGTTTTTAATAATTGATTGGTACTTACTAATCCTTCTTCTGGATTTTCCATATCCAAAACACCATCTGACATTTCTTTTAATTGCTTTGCAATCAACGCATTTTCAACTGCAGTATTATTGTGAACTAGGTATTGCTTTTTCATGAAATTACCCATTGCATGAGTCATATAAGCTACTTCCTTTTCATCGCTAATTTCCTTCGCAGTATCCAAAATTTTCTGCGTATACTGACCAAAATGTCCAAACCTAATTTTACCTTTTGGATAAGGCATTTGTTTCGGTTTCTCAGCTAACGCTTCTTCACTTGGAATTTCGTAAGGTGAATCTACATCTAATTTAAAGTCAGACATGATGAATAAATGCGCCCATAATTTATGACGATAATCATCAACATCACGGAGATGCGGGTTTAACTGCCCCATTACCTCAATAATAGCTTTTGCTGCCTTATTGCGCTCTGCAGCATTTTCAATTTCCATTGCATGAGAAATCATGTTTTGGACATTTCTACCATATTCTGGCAAAAGCATTTTATTCCTTGAGGTATTATATTCCATTTTATTTTTTTGGATGAAGATTAAACGAATCTACTAATTTTCTAGATGCTTCGCAAGTGCCTCGTTAAAGAGAGTTGAAACTTCTTTGATGAATCCAAAATGCTCGTCATCTACCATTAATTTCCCTTTTGTTACATGACCTAGCAAAGTGAAGTCAACCGCCGATGCCATCATAGACTCAATAAATTCATCTTCTTGATCTTCGTTAACAGAAACTAACACTCTACCTTGTCCTTCTCCAAACAAGAAAGCATCTTCTCTAACCTCTGAATCAGTAACTATGTCAAATCCTAAACCATTTGGTATTGACATTTCCACTAATGAAGTAAATAAACCGCCGTCCGCAATATCATGAACAGCGTTGACTCTCTTTTTTAATATTAATTCTTTTACCGTTTGATGTAATTCTGCCTCTTCATCCAAATTAAAGTAAGGAGCCGGAGATTCGTTTACACCATGGTAAGAAACCAAGTATTCTGAACTAGAAATATCATCATAAGACTTCCCAAGAATGAAGATTAAATCCCCTTTATCTTTAAAATCCAATGTCATTACATTTTCTTTATTATCAACGACCCCAATCATTCCGATAGTTGGTGTTGGAAAAACAGGAACTTCAACTCCATCAATAACAGATTGGTTGTAAAAAGAAACGTTACCTCCCGTCACAGGTGTTCCAAATTTCAAACAAGCCTCAGACATTCCCTTGATTGCTCCAACAAATTGCCAGAATGATTCAGGATTATAAGGATTACCAAAATTCAAACAGTTAGTAATGGCACTTGGATTACCTCCGGCGCATGTTATGTTTCTTGCTGCTTCAGAAACCGCAATCATAGTTCCAACAAATGGATCAGCGTTTACATATCTTGAATTACAATCAACAGTCATTGCCAATGCTTTGTTTGTTCCTTTGATATTTACAATTCCAGCATCCGAAGGTCGATTTGTAGTCATTGTTCTCGTACCTACCATTGAATCATATTGCTCAGTTACCCAATTTTTTGAAGCAATATTCGGGTTTTGAAGCAATGAAAATGCCACTGCTTTTAAATCTTCTGGTTGCTCAATTGAATTGATATCGAATTTCTTAAATTCATTATAATAAGCTGGTTCGGAATACTCTCTTTCATAAACTGGAGCTCCACCTCCAAGCACTAATGATTCTGCTGGCACATCGCCAACGACCTCACCCCCCATCATATATCTCACTCTTCCTCCTTCAGTTACAACGCCAATTTCTTCGGCATGTAAATCCCATTTATCAAATATATCTTTAACAACTTGTTCTTTACCTTTCTGCACAACTACCAGCATTCTCTCTTGAGACTCTGACAATAAAATTTCATAAGGAAGCATATTCTTCTGTCTTGTTGGGACTAGGTCTAAGTTAATATCCATACCAACATTGTCTCCAGCAGCACTCATTTCACATGAAGAACATGTAATACCTGCTGCCCCCATATCTTGCATACCGACAATAGCGTCAGTATCTGCAAGTTCCATCGTCGCTTCCAACAATAATTTTTCCATGAATGGGTCTCCAACTTGAACTGAAGGTAAATCATCTGCTGAATCTTCTGTAATATCTTTTGAAGCAAATGCAGCTCCGGCGATTCCATCTTTACCCGTAGAAGAACCTACAATAAAGACAGGGTTGCCAGCACCCGCAGATGTAGCAGAAATCACCTTAGTCGGATCCATAATACCTGCAGAGAATGCATTTACTAATGGATTTGTATTATAAGAACCGTCAAAGAAAACTTCCCCTCCAACGATTGGAATACCAAAAGCATTTCCATAATCACCTATTCCTTTTACAACTCCTTTAACTAACCATTTCGTTCTATCTTTTTCAATGTCACCGAAACGCAAAGAATTCATTTGAGCAATTGGACGAGCACCCATCGTGAAAATATCGCGATTAATCCCACCAACTCCTGTAGCAGCACCTTGGTACGGTTCTAATGCACTAGGATGATTATGTGATTCTATCTTAAAAACACAACCTAATCCATCACCTATATCAACTAACCCAGCATTTTCTTCACCTGCTTTAACCAGCATATGAGGTCCATCTTTCGGTAATTGTTTCAACCAATGAATGGAGTTCTTGTATGAGCAGTGCTCAGACCACATTACAGAATAAACAGCTGTTTCTGTAAAATTTGGTGTTCTACCAAGAATCCCTTTAATCATTTCAAATTCATCTGCGCGAAGACCTAACTCCACTGCTTCTTCAATTGTTGCTTCTTTGTGCATCGTACTTTCCATAGTTACATTAAATGATGCCACAAAAATACTTATTTAATTGCTGAAGAAGACTACTAAAATTTAAAATAACATCATTTTTATTAACATTGAATTAAATCTTAAATTTTAAATTAAGTCAAAGTTTTATAAAGTTTTTTGTGCTCCCTAGAATCATTTTTCCAATACTGCATAAGACTAAATGAAATAATTGCCGCGCTGGACATCCCTTCTAAAAATAGAACCAATATTAATTCATTTAAAGTGTCAGCTTGAGACCAAATAGAATTTTTATCTATATTCTCAAAATAATTGAAATCAACTAAACTCACAAATAAGGAAAACCCGACCAAACACAGTAAAACACAAATTAAGTTTGACAGAAATGCTGCGCCCAGATTCTCCAAGTAATTAAGTCCGTTTGAAGTTGATATTTTTTTTCGAATCAAGCGATTTGTAAAAAATGCAACAATAATTAAATTGAAAAGTCTTAATTCAGAAATATCTCCAAAACCAAGGAAATAAATCAACCCAAAAAAAGCTCCAATTCCCAAAGCAGAATAAATTCCGAATCGCGCAATAATAGATGAATTTTTCATGACGTTTTTCCTTTAAGTTACATCAACTGAATCAATCTCACAAATGTTTTTTTGTTCTTGTGCATCTAAAATAGACCTAGAATTATTTAAATAATAAATTTTACCTTACGTCCCATAACATGAAATTAGACGATCAATCTTTTATTGAATTAGCTCAAAAGAATAAAGATCGTGCGTTTTCAATTTTAGTTGATTCTTTTTCAGGGAAAATATTCAACACATGCATTAATTTAGTAAGAAATAAAGAAGATGCTGAAGACTTAACCCAAGAGGTATTCACTGCCATATATTTGCATCTTGATAAATTTAAAGGTAAATCAAAATTATCCACATGGATTTATTCTCTTGCACTAAACAAGAGCAAAGAATTCTTAAGAAAGAAAACCAGAAAAAAACGCTTTGGCATTTTTACAACAATTGAAAAAGACAATTCAGATACTTTACCTATCAACATCATTAATTTTGATCATCCTGGCGTACAAATAGAAAATAAAGAAAGAGCTGCATTATTTTACAAAGCACTGGACCAACTTGCTGAAAATCAAAAAAACGCATTTATTCTTCATAAAATAGAAGGCGTTAGCTACGCAGAAATTGCAGATGTGCTGGAGACATCTATTCCATCTGTGGAATCTTTAATGTTTCGAGCAAAGAAGAAATTAAAAGCCTTACTCAATGAGTATTATAAAAATAATGAAATATAAACGCAAGTTTTTAGATTATAGAGCTACTAAAGAAATATGAACAATAAAGAAGAATGGGTAGAAAGGACTATAGAAGTAGATGCTTACATCAATTCTGCTATTCCAAGCGAAGCTTTTGTTAAACGTCTTAAATCGATACCAAATTCTATCAAAGCAAGTTATACACTTGTTTCAAAGAGGTATGTCTGGGCTGCTGCTGCAAGTATCGCGCTTTTGATATGTTTGAATGTCTTTTCCGCGAAAAACTATTTATCTCAAAACGACACTGCTTCTGCACTAACTGAAACTATTAATTCAGATTTCAACTTCTTAAATCATATTTAAAATGAATCAAGCAAAATTTTACAAAACATTAGTCATCATCCTTATTCTTTTGAACTTAGGAACTGTGTTTTCAATGTGGTATAACAGACCACCTCACCACCCTGAAAGAGAGAAACATAAAATCTCAACAATATTGCAATTGGAGGGCGACGCAAAAGAAACTGTGGATCAATTAGAAATAGAGCATCATAAAGCTAAAAAACAATTGATGCACGAAGATAGGAGAATGCACAACGAGTTATATTTATTAATTGGTAAAGAAGCAGACCCTAAAGGACTTCTTGAAGACATTCACTTCAACAAAGTAAAAATTGAAGCGATGACTTTTAAATATTTTGACAACATTGGAAAACAGTGCAATGAAGAACAACTAAAAGAGTTGAAAGAGTTTATTAAAAAAGCATTGCATAATTTATCAGGTCACAGCAGAAAAGTACCACACAATGCACCATGACCCTTTTGAAAATTCAAATATTAGCGCTACTACTCTGTTTTGGAAAATCAACGCAAGCTCAGCCTTCGGTTTCTGTAATTTTTGACATTGATTTAACCAATACAAGTGACGTTAAAATTGAAACATTTCGATTTTACGCTTCAAATTTTCAGATTGAATTTACCGATGGAACTCGCGAAAAAATAAATGTAACTTGTCACTTAATTGACATGGAAGACAAAGAATCTCTGCACATTAAAATCCCGACAACTTCTATCAAAACAATTCGATCCATAAATTATTTAATCGGCACAGATAGCTTAACAAATATTTCTGGAGCACTCGAAGGAGATCTAGACCCTATAAAAGGAATGTATTGGGCATGGAATTCTGGATACATCAACTTTAAACTGGAGGGAAACCGAATTGTTTCGGGTAAAAAAACGCCCTTCGAATATCACATTGGTGGCTATAATGGGGATCAAGCAACATCCAGAAAAAAATCAATCACTCTTATAAAGTCAGAAAATGATTCTATTCACATTAATGTCAATCCATATACCTTTATTGATGCAGCGGAGTCAGTAAATGAATTTTCAATAATGATACCTGGTAAAAAAGCGGCTCAACTCGCTGATTTCCTGCCTGATATTTTTTCAAATTGAATAGGATCTTCTTTTACATATTCATAGTAATTTCATTGATATTATTTTCTTTTAGTAAATCATCGAAAGAAGCCATTCTATCGGACATGATTCCAAAAAAATGGCCTGAGCCTGTTTATCAATTTGAAAACAATCCATTGAGCGAAGAAGGATTTAGGCTAGGGCGTGATCTATTCTACGATGTTAATTTATCTCGAGACAAAAGCATCTCATGCGCAAATTGCCATCTACAGTACACAGGATTTACGCATGTGGACCATAAAGTTAGTCACGGAATTGAAGGAAGAAAAGGAACACGTAATTCTCCAGTACTGATCAATCTAATCTGGAACAATTCCTTTCATTGGGACGGAGGCGTCAACCACATCGAAGTGCAATCAATTAACCCTATTAAGCATCCTGCAGAAATGGATAATACTTTGAAAAATGTACTGTCCTACCTTCAAAAATCGAGTAATTATAAAATGAAGTTTAGTCGTGTGTTTGGTGACACCATAATCTCTACAAAAAGATTCCTTCAGGCAATCACTCAATTTACAGGAAGTCTAATCTCGTCTAATTCTCGCTATGATCAATACCAACGCAAAGAAATTGAGTTTTCAATCCAAGAAAAAAAAGGCTTGAAGTTATTTAAGAAAAATTGCAATTCTTGCCACACGGCCCCACTTTTTAATTCTAACAATCTTGAAAGTAATGGTCTCCCAATTGATACAATTTTTAATGACTTAGGAAGATATACCATAACTCAACTGAAAAAGGATTCAATGAAGTTTCGAGTTCCAACATTAAGGAATATTGAAGTTACATTCCCTTATATGCATGACGGAAGATATAAGAAATTACGTGAGGTTATAAAGTATTACACCGAAGAACTCAATACAAAAACCACTTATTTAAGTCCTCGTCTCAAGCGAAAAATATCTTTAAACAGTAATGAACAGAAAGATTTGATTGCATTTTTATTGACCCTTACGGACAAAGAGTTCTTATACAATAAGAGATTTAGTTTTCCTCGAAAGTGAAACTTCTTAGAATTAATCATTATCTTCGCGACTATCAAAATTAGAACATTATGAGTTACGATATTATAGTTGTTGGAAGTGGGCCTGGCGGATATGTTACTGCCATTAGAGCTTCACAGTTAGGAATGAAGGTTGCCGTTGTAGAGAGAGAATCTCTAGGTGGAATTTGCTTGAATTGGGGATGTATTCCTACGAAGGCTCTTTTGAAGAGTGCAAATGTATTTGAATACTTAAAACACGCGAGTGATTACGGAATTACCGTTAATGGAGCTGAAGCTGATTTCACTGCAATGGTAGGAAGAAGTCGTGATGTTGCTAGTGGTATGAGTAACGGTATTCAATTCTTGATGAAAAAGAATAAAATTGACGTTTTAACTGGAAACGGTGTAATTAAAGCTGGTAAAAAGGTAGTCGTTACAGATGAAAAAGGTAAAGCGACTGAATATAGTGCTAGTAAAGGTGTAATTATTGCTACTGGAGCGCGTTCCCGTCAGTTACCTAACGTGCCACAAGATGGTAAGAAAGTAATTGGATACCGGGAAGCAATGACCTTAAAAACATTACCAAAGAAAATGGTAATCGTTGGTTCTGGTGCTATTGGTGTTGAATTCGCATACTTTTATAACACCCTAGGAACTGAAGTTACAATTGTTGAATATTTACCGACTATTGTTCCAATTGAAGATAAAGAAGTATCTAAACAATTGACCAAATCATTCAAAAAATCTGGAATCAAAATCAAAACGGATTCTTCAGTAGAGGCTGTTGATATTTCAGGAAAAGGATGTTTAGTAAAAGTTAAATCATCCAAAGGAGAAGAAACTATTGAATGTGATGTTGTATTATCTGCTGTGGGTATTGAAGCTAATATTGAGAACATTGGACTAGAAGATGTTGGCGTTGTTACGGATAGAGGACGAATTTTAGTGAATGACTTTTACCAAACAAATATCCCTGGATATTTTGCTATTGGAGATGTTATTCCTACCGCGGCACTTGCTCACGTTGCCTCTGCAGAAGGAATCATTTGTGTCGAGAAATTAGCTGGAGAAAACCCAGACACATTAGATTACGGAAATATTCCAGGTTGTACATATTGCTCTCCTGAAATTGCATCTGTTGGAATGACAGAAGAAGCTGCAAAAGAAGCTGGACATGATATTAAAGTTGGTAAATTCCCTTTCTCTGCTTCAGGTAAAGCAAGTGCTGCTGGAGCGAAAGATGGTTTTGTTAAATTAATCTTTGATGCTAAATACGGTGAGTTATTAGGTGGTCATATGATTGGTGCGAATGTTACGGAAATGGTTGCTGAATTAGTTGCTGTGCGTAAACTAGAAACAACTGGTCATGAGTTAATCAAAACTGTTCATCCCCATCCAACTATGTCAGAAGCGATCATGGAAGCGGCGGCGGCTGCTTATGATGAAGTTATACATATGTAAGAATACACATAAATCAAAAAAAGCCTTCGTTTTGCGAAGGCTTTTTTTTTGCGCTATTGTACAATCAATTTGGTTTATTTTTTTTAAAGTTTCAATGAACTCTAACCTACCTTTATAATATCTTTTTTAGCGAAAACTTTACTGTCGATTTCAAAATCAATTCTACCTAAATTAATACCAGCCCATCCTACCTGGTTCACTAGGACTGTTTCTCCATTTAAATTTTTCTCTTCGGTTGGTTTATCCAAAAACGTATGGGTATGACCTCCAATTATTAAATGAATGTTTTTTGTTTTTCTGGCTAAAACTAAATCAGATACTTTATCTGATTCATAACTATATCCCAAATGAGACAAACAAATGACCAAATCGCAACCTTTTTTCTTTAAAAGATTTGCTTTATCGTTCGCAACTGAGATTGGATCGAAATACTTTGTCTCACCAAATTTTAAATCCGGAACTAATCCTTTCATCTCAACGCCAATGCCAAAAACTCCAACTTTAATCTTACCTCGTTTGATGATTGTATATCCTTTAGTATGTCCGTCTATTGGTGTGTTCTCAAAGCCATAATTGGAACAAACAAAAGGGAAATCTGCATGTTTTTTTGCATCTACAAACCCCTTCATCCCTCCATCAAAATCATGATTACCCATGGTCGCTGCATCATAACCTAAATGACTCATCAGTTTCATTTCTAAGACTCCACCGAACTTATTAAAATAAGGGGTTCCTTGAAAAATATCTCCAGCATCTAATAAAATTACATTCTCTTCTTCTGCCCTTACTTTTTGAATTAACTCAAAACGCCTTGCGACTCCTCCTTTTCCTGGGTATTTAGAATGACTTTCTGGAAAAGGATCTATATTAGAATGTGTATCGTTTGTATGTAAAATCGTTACCCGTTTTCTTGATGAAACATTACTTTCTGCGGCAAAAACATTGGGTGTAATTAATACACCACCCGAAACAATAACTGAATTCTTTATGAATGTTCTTCTCTTCATTCTCCCAAATCAATTCGTTTCTCATCTGACCAAATTAAAGTCTCCTGCTTCTTAACTGCTTCGATCATTACATCTCTCATCAATTCTCCAGCATATTGAACATCAATGTTATCTTGAAAAAAATCCATGTGATCACCGCCATTGAATAAATAATCTGAAGTAACAATTAACATTGTTTTCGCCCCGGGTATAGGGTTATTAAAGACAAAATTACCATTCTGAATTTTTGCACCCGCAATCGGCTCTCCTCCTCTTATTTTCTGATAAGCTTCAATTTTAGCAATAGAACTTATAGGCAATTCAGCAATCACAATTTCATTATCAAAAGGCATCAATTTGAAAACGTCCGCTAGTGTTACATCTCCTTTACTAATTGGATTTCTCAATCCACCGAAATTTAATATACAAAAGATAGGTTTTGTCTTATCGATCTTTTCTAACTGAGAGTTTAATATAACATCTGTTGACCAATTATTAAGTGATCCATCAGGCCTGCCGCGTTCAAAAGACTGAGGGGCAAATCCAATAACTTCAAGCATTTCTTTATTTAAGTCGTTACGATAAGGTAAAATTATGCTGTCAGCACTGTTTACTTTTTCATATTCGCTTGTAACAGATACCTGTTCGTTATTAACGAGAATAGTATTAACAGAAGAGCAGGCCAAAAGGCCTGCTCCCAATAATAAAAAGATGATGATCTTTAGAATCACTCAACAATAATTTTTTCTTGAATAGCTCCTAGTGTAGTCTGAACAGTTAAAAGATAAGAGCCAGAAGCTACCTTATCTGTATTTATTTTAACTGATGACGCATTAAGATTAGAAGAAGAACTAATTTCTCTTCCTTGCATATCCAACAATACATAGGAGATCACCTCAGCACTTTTTAATGAGATAGTTACACTTTCTTTTGCTGGATTTGGATAAACCGTAAAGACAATATTCTCGTTTTCATCAATGGAAGCTTGAGAGCAGTCAGCTCCCAAATACTCTAAGTTATCAAAGTCAACATGACATGCGAAATCTACTGAATCAACAAACGGGTTTCTATTCCCTTGAACACTAAAAATATACTCGTTTCTAGCAATCTCATAATCATCTGGAAGATCTGCATAATGCCAATCTTTCAATAAATATTGATCTTGATCATCTGCATCAACGTCTCCACCAAAGTTGAAACCATAAGCTACTGTCATGTACATAATTGCACGGGCTGCATTTCCTTTCTGGCTATCGCGTGGCTCATACACCAACATACCACTAGCGTCCTGACCTAAAGTACCATCTAGGTATGAAGAAGTAACATTTCCTGTAACAACTCCTAGAGGATGATTACTTCTTGGAATATTTGCTTCGTTTAAATTGGTTGGATACAAATTGTGTTGATCATTATATTCTGGCTGCTCTGGACTATCAGCAGGATAAGAATGCATCCAAGTATGAGGCATTGTGTGTTCTCTACTGTAACCTGTTTCACTCCAATCAAAAGGATCATTAAATATTAAATTCTCACCTGAATAAGCACAAGTAACTACAGATTGACCTCCGATAGTATCTCTGATTTCAAAGTTAGACATTATCGTCTCTTTATATAAGAAGTATGATATAACATTATGTGGGTTAATCAAAGCATTCAAGTCGGTAATTAAAGAAGTCGAATTAGAATTAATTGCTCCATAATATGAACCAATATTTTCGCCTGTGCTCGAAACGTTTCCAGAAGCCGGAGTTGTTGTTAAATAATTCTCAAATCCACCTTGTCCATTAAACGCATGTACAGTAAAGAATAAGTCTTGATTCGCAATAATTCCTCTAGGTGTAAATGACGTTCCTGGGCCAACATAAGCAACTTGTGCATCTCCTACTAAATCTCCTCTTAAGTATGATGTACCATCTACTGGAACTCCTGTGATTGCACTTCCTTTTTTCCATAGAACAATATAATCTGAAGCACCAGTTCCAGCAGTATACTGACCAGAAACGGTATAGGCTTCAATAATAGGAAAAGTTAAACCAGAAGGATTTCCTGTTGGCTCTGTTGCTAGATTGTCGGTACCTGCTCCTTCAAAATTGATGATGTATGGGTTTTCATCTGTGTCATTAGAACTAATTTCTAACGCTGCAAAATGAGAACCTACTGCAGAAGGTGTATACGTAATTGAAAAGTTTTGAGTTGCTCCTCCAGCAATTGTAGCGCCTACAATATCTGTTGCGAAATCAGCAGCATCAATACCGCTAAATAGAGCTCCAGAAACAATCAAATCAATAGAACCTAAGTTTTCTATAGTTCCATTCGTTGTTGTCGTTGAACCAACATAATAATCATCGGTATGAAGAACGGTAGTTCCTTCCAACAATACGTTAATTTCAAACAAAGGTGCTACATAAGCAACAATATCATTTAAATCTCTTGGTACAATTTGATAATTTGCATTAAACTGTCCAACCAATCCAGTTATAGAAACTGGACCAGTTGGAATTGCTGTACCTGCGATATCTGTTGTACCATTGACTCTAATATCCATTGTGTTCACGCCGTCTGTAACTTGTACAGTAGCGCTCGTCCCTGAAAACATTCCTGTCTGCACAAATGTTACATTCTCTAAAACAACCAACTGAGACTCTATAGACTCATTGATCGAAGTAATAGGCACCTGCAATGGAACAGGCTGAATAACCGCTTGACCATGATTGGTAACAACTGTTGCAGGAGAAACCTCTAATAATCCAGAGAATTCAATAAGTGGACCGGTTATAGTCACAGAATCACCTCTTAACACATTACCCAATGGAGTCGAAGTTCCATAGGCAGCAATTCCTCCAGTACCATCTTGCATGTAACGAATTGGCCCTAATTCAGAACCATTGGTCGCTATTGCGGTATAATTTACCGTAGAACCTAAAGCAGAAGCTCTTGCGGTAGCGACATCTGTTTGCCCGTAACTTGTAACAGATATCAGAGCTGCTATTAAAACAATTATTTTTTTCATATTCCTTTTTGTTGATTTTCTATTTGTGTAGTTGTTGTTAAAATTGAAACCCGACTGAGGCATTGAATCGAACACCCTGCCCAATAAAAACACCCGCTGAATTTGCATCGAAGTTTGTTCCGTTTTGATTCGTTCTAGCGTCAGAGACATAAAATGAATTCAACGCATTGAAAACATTCGCCTTAAAATTCAAGCTGCTTTTCTCAAAACGAACTCTATAGCCTGCGTGTATACTCATTAAACCATATGATGGAATTTCCCATGACTCTTTACCACCATTTTCTCCTGTCAAGGAAAATGGATCAAAGTTACTATAGTATCTATCGAAGTAAGTGTACTTCAATTTAACATATCCATTTTTAACGAACTGATATCTTAAGCTGGCAGCATAAGTTGATTGAGCTGCATCTCCAACATGAACACCTTTTGCATCAAATTCAATATCTGTACCCAGAACATCTAAAGTTTCCGCAGATTGCCAAGTCCAATCACCTAAACTCACCATGCCTTCCATTGTAAGTTTTTTATGTACTTTATATGACATATCTACCTCAACTCCCATGTGCAATGCATCCATTCCATTTACGTTAGCTGTAACAAATTCTTCCGGATCATTTGGATCAGGTACCTTCACTCCAAAAGGAAATGGTTTGTTTTGCCAAGACGTATAATATCCATTTGCATTTAGGCTGACTTTTTTACTCCTATATCCATAACCAGCCTCGAAAGCTGTAATGTTTTCATTTAATATACCCTTAAAAAAAGTATTTGTTGTATTGTCTACAACATTACTAAATTGAGGTGTTCTGCTCAAATAACCAACATTAACAAAAATATTTGATTTTTCCGTAACATTAAAATTAGCACCTGCCTTAAAAGTTCCACCAAACTCTGTTATCCATCCTGTCTTATTGTATTCTAATCCTTCAGATTTATACCAATAAGTTACACTATCATGCATTACTGATTCTCCATAACCAATTTCTAATGTTGTGTCAGCCAATTTCATTTGTTTCTTTCTGAAATAATCTACTCCTTGGTACCAAGTTGAAACTGCTGATACATTTACAAAAGCTGTCCATCGTTCATGAGAATATTCAGCTTGTCCAAATCCACCTGTCCATTGAACGAAACCGTCTCTATGATTTTGATAAGGCTTAGCAGGATCGGATATTTTATCCCCTACAACTTTCATTGGAGTCGCTGAATTTTCATCTGTTGAATTGATAAAATAATCTCCTCCTAATAAATCTCTAACTTCAGTATAATGCGTCCCCTTATACCATCTATAATCTAATCCACCAGCAATGTTCCATTTTTCATTGGCCTTGTAATCAAATTGTGAAAGGCCTCCAATCCACATGTGATTATTGACAGATGCCGAAAGAATTTGAGAAGATTTCAATAAAGTAGGGTCATAAAGTCCATCAGCCGTTGAATAAACATTACCGAACAACGTTTTCCATTGATTATTGTATTCAATTTGGTCCCAGTCTACTTGCCCTGATTCATCTCTAGCTATAGAAGTTGAAGAACCATAGTATCTCTGTCCACCGCCTCTACCAATTGATACATAAGCAATATTTGACCAAGATAATTTATCACTGATCTTCCAAAAGTCTTTTAAAGTTATTTGCGGTTTGTGATAGTAATTCAAACGCTCATTTTTAACTATTTTCTCTCCAGTTTCAGGATCTGTTGAATATCCCCAGTGTTGATTATATGTGCTTCCATTATCTGCATTAACCGTATCAAAATCAGTCACACCAAGTTTCCTTGCATAATCTGTATCCCAATATTCTATTTGCTGATTATAAGATCGTTGGCCATGTTTTTGGGGGGCTCCAAAACCACTCAAAGAAATTACATGTTTTTTAATTTTCTTTTGAACTTTTAAATAATAGAATGCGCCTTGGGTATTCAAACCATCAACCCAGCCTTGACCTTGCTTATAAGAACCTGAAAATAAAACACCCCAGCCATTCTTTAATGTTCCAGATTTGTATGATAAAGAAGTTCTTAAAAAATTTCCTGAACCGTATTCTTGTCTTACTTTAATTTCTCTTTTTCCTCCAGTATTATCTGTTAAAATATTCATGGTTCCACCAACCGATGGCATCGCTAATTTTGTTGCTCCTAAACCCCTCTGCACTTGTATTTGAGAAGTAATCGCATCTAGCCCAAACCAATTTGACCAGTATACCCAACCGTTTTCCATATCGTTTACAGGTACTCCATCAATCATTACCCCAACATTTCGCTGACTAAACCCACGAATCGTTATTCTTGCATCACCATCTCCACCACCTTGCTGGGTAGCATGAACACCGGGCTTAGAATTTAATATCATTGGTAAATCTTGAGACCCTAACTCTTCGCTTAACTCCCTTTTTCCAATTGTTGTAACTGCAACAGGTGTTTTACGATCTTGAGCTAAATTCCCTATGACTTTCATTTCCTCAATTTCTTGGCTACTACCTAAAAGAACGTCAAAATTGAACTCTGCCTTATCTACATTAATTTCAAAATACATGGTGTCAAATGAAAGCATAGTAATCACCATTTGATATTTACCAAATGGAACTTCATTGATCGTATAACGACCATCAAAATCAGACAGTGCCCTCAAGCTAGAAGACAATGTCACTTTTGCACCAATAACTGATTGATTAATTGAATTGTCTGTAACGATTCCAGAAACAGTTGCCGTTTGTGAAAATGACATGACAGCATAAAATAACGCAAGTAATAAGATAATTGATTTCATAAAATTGGTCAAAAAAAGAGGCCGATTAAAACTAAACGACCTCTTATAATTAAATTAAACTTTAATTTTTATTTAATGATTACTCTCTTCGTAACAACCGAACCATTCGTGCCAGTTAATTTCACAAAGTAAACACCTCGACGATTATTCATTGTGAAATTCACAATCGATTTCGTGTTATTATTAATTGTTTGAACATTTTGTCCTAAAGAATTAATAACAGCAATTGTTTCAAATTTTTCAATTCCTTTAACAGAGAAATCTCCATTAGAAGGGTTTGGATAAATTGAAACGCTAGATTCGTTAATTTCTGAAACTGAACCCGTATTACAATCACAATCATGTGAACCTAATGACCCCCAATTTCCCAGAGTATCTAAACCTACAACTATTTCAGCTGGAATGGAATCATATTCCATCAAAGCATTAAATTCAGTAATGTTTGGATCTGTAACACCAATCTTGATCGCCGATTTTCTGATTAACGACTTATCTTTCGTTAACCAAGTACCCACTCCATCAGCATATGGAGCCGTATTGTCCCAAGCAGTTCCTGGGTCTTCGCCAATCTTACCAAAAATATCAACAGATGCTGAGCCTTCGATATTTGAAACGATTCCTTTCGCTAAAACCATTGCATCATTACCGTTAAAAGACATTGCGAAAGATGTATTGTAGTCAGGGCAATAAAAACCATCAGCTAGCGCTTGCAATTCATCCGAAACAGGCACGTTAAAAGGAGGTTGTCCATTTGGGTCGGTCCTATCTAATACCGCAACATAAGTATCATAAGATGCAATTGTACCTGTTAGTTGAACTCCGTTTTGAGTAGTTGTGTTAACCCCCCCATTTGAGTATCTAACAAGCATATATTCTGACAAATCAATTGGGCTTGCCGTAGGATTATAAATCTCGATAGCTTTGTTATTTCCATAACCTTCCACATACTCAGAGATAAACAAATCTGAACAATCTTGAGCGAAAGTCATTGAGGTGATAAAAGTTGTCAAAACAAGTAATGTTTTTTTCATAGTGTAATAAATTTGTGTTGATAAAAAAAGTTGATTCAGACCTTAAACGAATAGAAAGTATAGAACGTTGGTAAAGTCTGCAGCAATTGCAAACTATATCTTTGTTTTAAACTTTTAGACCATATTCAATTCATTCTTTACTCTGTTCTTCACACTGCGGTTTTGATATATTGATTATATCTCTAGGACGACACAAGCGTAACTTGTTGCAAATATATAATAAAAAAAGGGGGATTTAAGCATCCTTTTATTAACAAATCGTTAAGTTTTTCCACTATTTATTAATTTCTAAAGGGAAGTATTTCTATTTTTAGACTCAATATTTTAATTAAACCCATTTAAACATGATAACTAGATTTCTTTTACTGTTCTTTATAATTGGAACATCCACATTCTCTTTCTCTCAAGATTTAACCATTGAAAAAATGTGGAAAAATTATGAGTTTTTTGGCGCTTCCGTAGATGGGTTCCGTTCTATGAAAAATGGTGAACATTTTACAAAAACGATTAGTGATTCTAAAGGATCTAGCATCCAAAAGTTTAGTTTCAAGGATAGCGATGGAAAAGGAGTTGTAGTTGTCAGTCCTGAAATATTAAATGGTATCCAAATGGATGGTTATTCATTTAACTCTGACGAAACAAAAGTATTAATTGAAACACAATCAGAAAGCATCTACAGAAGAAGCTATTCTGCTATTTTCTATCTGCTGGATTTAGAAACAAAAAAACTAATTCCACTGGATGAAAAACGTCAACCGCAGACTTTAGCTGAATATTCTCCAGATGGAAAAAAGGTATCTTTCATATATGAGAACAATCTTTATATCAAAGATATTGCTTCAGGAGAAGTAACTGCTATTACAACTGATGGCAATCGAAATGAAATTATCAACGGAACAACTGATTGGGTGTACGAAGAAGAATTTGCAATTACCAAAGGTTATGACTGGTCGCCAGACAGCAAACATATCGCATTCTTAAAATTCAACGAAAAGAAAGTTACAGAATTTACAATGATGTATTTTAGTGAGCTTTATCCTGATGCCTATACATTTAAATATCCTAAAGCAGGTGAAGATAACTCTAAGGTTTCTTTACAAATGTTTAAGATAGAAGATCAATCCACTGTAAAAATTGATTTGGGAGAATATGAATATATCCCAAGATTAAAATGGTCAGGAAGCTCTAACAAACTGATTATACAAACGCTTAACCGTCATCAAAATCACTTGAAATATTATTTAGTTTCAGCTGAAAATGAGAATTATGACTCGAAAATGTTTTTTGAAGAGAAGTCAGAAACCTATATTGATGTAGATGACAATTTGCTAATCCTTAAAGATGGAAAAACAATTCTAAGAACAAGTGAGTCGAATGGCTATAACCACATCTATAAATTATGCTTCACCGGAGAATCTACTCAAATAACGAAAGGAAATTGGGATGTGATTCAATTTAGCGGAATTGATGAAGAAAAAGGAATGATTTATTACTCTTCAGCAGAAGAAGGCCCAATCTATAAAAGCATTTACAAAATTAATCTTTCAGGAAAAGGAAAAAAAAGAATCAGTTCTGCCTCAGGTACAAACGATTCTGACTTCTCAACTGGCATGAAATACTTTGTGAAGTCTTTTTCCGATGCAAATACTCCACCGGTCTACACACTTTGTGATAATAACGGAAAGGAATTATCAACCTTAGAAGACAATGCAGCACTGAAATCTAGACTTAATAATTATACTCTTTCTAATAAAGAATTTATTTCTTTCAAAGGAGCAAAAGAAAAACTGAACGGATGGATGATTAAGCCTCCTAACTTTGATCCAACAAAAAAATATCCTGTGTACATTAATATATACGGTGGACCTGGATCAAATATGGTCTCTGATAGTTGGGGTGGAGTCAATTATATATATCACCAATTACTAGCCCAAAAAGGATATGTTGTTGTTTCTGTGGACCCAAGAGGAACGATGTACCGTGGAGAGGAATTTAAGAAATCAACCTATTTACAACTAGGAAAATTGGAAACTGAAGATTTTATAGCAGTAGCAAAAGAACTACAAACCTATGATTATGTTAGTCCTGATAGAATCGGAATTATGGGGTGGAGTTATGGTGGATTCATGACATCTTTAGCCATGACTAAGGGAGCTGATTATTTCAAAATGGGAATTGCCGTTGCACCAGTTACGAATTGGAGATATTATGACAACATTTATACTGAACGTTTCATGAGAACCCCTCAAGAGAATGCTGATGGCTATGACCAAAATTCACCTATAAATTTTGTCAATAAACTGAAAGGGAAATATCTTTTAATTCATGGCTCTGGCGATGACAATGTGCATTATCAAAACACGATGGAAATGATTAATTCAATGGTGGCAGCAGATAAACAATTTGATTTATTTATCTACCCAAATAAAAATCATGGAATTTATGGCGGAAACACACGTAACCATTTATACAATATGATGCTAGATTATACATTAAAGAATTTGTAGCTAATTGCAATTATGTAGCATCTTTCACTTGACTTTAATGAAATGAAATGTTAATTTAGTCGATTGAATATTATTATAACAAAATTAGAATAGACGAAAATGAATGAATTTGCTAAATTAGAAGTGGATGGTAAAACATATGAATTACCAATTATTGAAGGTACAGAAAACGAGAAAGCGATTGATATCAGTAAGTTAAGAGGAGCGACTGAAGGTGTAATTGCAATTGATCCGGGTTTCAAAAATACTGGAAGTACTAAAAGTGCCATTACTTTTTTAGACGGTGAGAAAGGAATTCTTCGTTACAGAGGATATCCAATTGAACAACTTGCGGATAGCGCAAGCTTCTTAGAGGTTGCCTACTTAATAATCTATGGGGAACTTCCTACAGCAAATGAATACAAAGAATTCAGAGCATCTATCACGAACCACACTTTGGTCCATGAAGATATGAAGCAATTTTTCGAAGCATATCCAGCGAAAGCTCATCCAATGGGTGTCTTAGCATCTATGGTTTGTTCTTTGTCTACATTCTATCCTGAATCTTTGGATCAAGATAGAGCAGACGATGCGAAGGATTTAACTATCCATAGATTAATTGCAAAATTACCTACGCTAGCAGCATGGTCATACAAAAATGCGATGCGTCACCCTTTCATGTATCCTAAAAATGATTTAGATTATTGCGAGAACTTCCTACACATGATGTTCGCAATGCCTACTTCGGAATACCAAATGGATCAAACGGTAGTGTCAGCATTAAATAAGTTATTAATTCTTCATGCAGATCACGAACAAAACTGTTCTACATCTACTGTAAGAATTGTTGGTTCTTCTCACGCTAATTTATACGCTTCGGTTTCTGCAGGTATTTCTGCTCTTTGGGGTCCACTTCACGGTGGTGCTAACCAAGCTGTCATTGAAATGTTGGAGAAAATTGCCGCTGATGGTGGAGATGTTGACAAGTGGGTTGCTAAAGCAAAAGACAAGTCAGATTCTTTCCGTTTAATGGGATTTGGGCATAGAGTTTATAAAAACTTTGATCCAAGAGCAACAATTATTAAAGTAGCTTGTGACAATGTTCTTGAAAAAATGGGAGTTGATGATCCATTATTAGATATTGCTAAAAAATTAGAGAAAGTTGCTTTAGAAGATGAATACTTCAAAGCAAGAAACTTATATCCAAACGTTGATTTCTATTCAGGAATCATTTACAAGGCAATTGGTATTCCTACCGAAATGTTTACGGTCATGTTCTCTATTGGTCGTTTACCGGGTTGGATAGGTCAATGGAAAGAAATGATGGAAAACAATGAGCCTATCGGACGCCCTAGACAGATTTATACTGGAGCGAACGAAAGAGACTACGTTAGTATCGAAAAAAGATAGAAGTAAAATACTTCGCATAAAAAAAGCCCTTGATTCATCAAGGGCTTTTTTTTATCAATAATTTCTTAAACTTCCTTTTCTTCTTGGTTATCCATGTATTTACCTTTTTTAGATCCTGCATAAATTGCAAACTTTCTAAACGAACATTCTAAATCACCATTAAACAGTTTAATTTTTCTATCCGGTCTAAGACCAAGCTCTTTATAGGCCTCCATATTGGAAGACAATACCCAACAATCAAAGCCTTTCATTTCAGCCTTCATCCAATCGCCAAGTTCAGCATACATTTCTTCAACATTCTCCCCCATCCTTTCCCCATAAGGAGGATTTGAGATCATCGTTCCGTTTTCAGCTTCAGGCTTAACATCTTTAAAGCCATCAACACTCGTTTTTATGAATCGACCGATTGGTAAAGCACGGAAATTTCTTCTCGCAGTTGTTACCATATCTGCATCAATATCGGAACCGATTATTTCACAAGGTAATTCAGTAATTCTTTTTGGTACATCATCTAATATAGATTCCCAAACTTCAGCATCATAATTTTTGAAATTCTTGAAGGCATAATGCTGTCTCTCAATTTGAGATGGCAATCCAGCCGCTAATAATGCTGCTTCAATTAACAATGTTCCAGAACCACAAAAAGGATCAACAAAAGTTGACTTTCTGTCCCATCCGGATAAACGAATCATTCCTGCTGCCATTACCTCATTCAAGGGAGCGTCTCCAGTCGCTTCTCGATAACCTCTCTGAAACAAAGGGGCTCCACTCGTATTTAAAGAAATAATAACTTCATTTTTATTAATGTATACATCGAAAAGAACTTGAGGTCTTTTTACATTTACATCAGGACGATCACCCATTTCATCTCTAAACTTATCTACAATTGCATCTTTAACAACGAAAAATGGATATTGAGAATGGTTAAATAAATCTGAAAAAACAGCTCCTTTAACTGCAAACGTTTTATCCATATCAAAATAACTTGGCCAATCGATACGTTTACATTTCTTATATAAATCATCCTCATCTCTAATAAAAAATGAATCTACTCGAACAAGAACAGCAATTGCACAACGCACATGTAAGTTCAAGAAGTAGACATCCTTCCACGCACCCCTTACTTGAACAGCACGATTTAAAACCTCTGGCTTAGCAAATCCCAATTCGATTAACTCTTCTGACAATACTTGCTCCAAACCAAAAATAGTTTTTAAAGTGATTGTTAGCTTTTGATTTGATTTAGTCTCTTTCATCGATTTTAATTGTTTTAGAAATGAAATATCTATTATTTTTGTACAAAAGAACGAATTTGAACGGACTTCAACGATATATACTACTTATTACTTTCAATCTGCTCGTTGTTCAAACATTCGCACAGCAAAAAATTGGACTTGTATTAAGTGGTGGTGGTGCTGCTGGCTTTGCACATGTTGGAGTTTTAAAAGCTTTAGAAGAAAATAACATTCCAATAGACTATATTACCGGCACGTCTGCTGGAGCATTTGTCGGAAGTATGTATGCATCAGGATACTCTCCTCAACAAATTGAAAACTATATTCTTTCTGAAGAGTTTAAAATAATTACTTCTGGAGAATTAAAACCCAATCAAAAGTTCTTGTTTCGCCAAGATGATGAAAATGCAGGACTTGTTGGGATTTCACTTTCTCAAGATAATATTCTTCAAAAATCTCTACCTACTAATTTTACCTCATCAGCATTGATGGATTTTGACATGATGCTTCAACTAGGTTCAGTATCAGCTGCAACTGGCAATGATTTTGATAGTTTATTTGTTCCATTTAGATGCTTAGCTTCTGATATTTCCAATAAAGAAAGCGTAGTTTTTGATTCTGGGAACCTTAACGAGGCAGTTCGCGCCTCGATGACTTACCCTTTTTATTATAAACCCCTAATGGTTGATAGTGTGCTTCTATTTGATGGTGGTCTTTATAATAATTTCCCGGCAGATGTTATGTATAATAACTTTGATGTTGATTACATCATTGGTAGCAATGTTTCAAGTAATGCAGAGAAAGCTGATGAATATAATCTTGTTAGCCAATTAACAAATATGTTAGTGAGTCATTCAAATTATAGCTTGCCATGCGAAGAGGGTTTTCTCATCCAACCTGAGGTTAGTATTTCAACGTTTAATTTTGATGAAGCTCAAACAGCAATTAATGAAGGCTATCAAGCAACAATTCTTGTTATAGACTCAATTCTTGCGAATGTCAGTGCAAGAAAATCAACAGGCGCTTTAAATGAAGCTAGGGCCCTTTTTAATTCAAAAAAGATACCCGTGTTAGTTTCATCAGTGAGTTCGAGTTCTGAAAATCAAAAATTGGACTATTCGACTAGAACGATTATGAGGAAAAAAAAACCTGAACTTCTCACCCATGAAGAACTAGAAAGGCGTTATTTCAGGCTGAACTCTTCTTCTCAAATTGATTTTATCTTCCCTACATTAAAATTGAAAAAGGATAGTACATATGATTTAAATTTAACCTTAAATAAAGCGAAGGAAATTAGATTAGATGTGGGCGGCCACTTTTCATCACGAGCAGTCAATACAGGTTACGTTGGTTTATCATACCAAACTGTTGGTAAGGTTTTTACCAAAACTAAATTAGAATCTTATTTTGGTAAATTTTATGGTTCTGCAAAAGCTAAGTTCACCGTCGAGCTCCCTATTCGATACCCTGTGTCTACCAGTTTATACTTAACCCTAAATCGATGGGATTACTTTCGAAGTTTCGCAACATTTTTTGAAGATGTTCAACCCTCTTTCCTGGTTCAAGATGAGATTTATGCTGGATTCTCTATTGATAATCCACTGGGTAACACGTTAACAAGTAGACTTGATGGTCGGATGTTTGAATTAGAAGACCGCTACTATCAAACTGATAATTTTAGCAATAAAGACACTTCGGATCTGACAAGATTTTATGGTGTTTCATCCAGTTGGAGTTTTATTCAAAATTCATTGAACAGAAAGCAGTTTGCGTCAAGCGGTCACTTTATAAAGTTTAAAGCTCAATATGTCTATGGCACGGAGCATACGATTCCAGGATCAATTACAGAAGAAAAGGAAGTTACGAAATTTCATTCTTGGGTTAATTTCAACTTAGATTATCAAACTTTTTTTATTGATAAGCCAATTTTTCATTTAGGCTTTCATGGACAGCTCGTATATAACACGCATCCTTTATTTGCTAACTATACAGCAACTTTATTGTCAATGCAGGAGTTTTCTTTAATACCAGACGCTAGAACATACTTTCTTCCAGAATATCGATCACCTCAAAGTATAGGCGCGGGGATGAATGTAATATTTACAATTAAGAAAAAAATTGACGTTCGTTTTGACGCATATCTATACCAACCCATAGTGCAAGTAATGAGAAACGATGATGGTTCACAACAACTTTCACCATTGTTTCAGGGCAGAACTTATATCGCTTCTTCGAGTATTATCTACAATAGTTTTGCAGGTCCTATTCGGCTTACATTAAACTATTTTCCTGAACAGCTGCAGCCTCTGGCTTTGCAGTTCAGTATGGGATATATTATTTTTAATAAACGTGCAATTCGTTAAAAACAATCTTTAAAATGGAAAAAATTATTTGCGGAATTCAACAGATGGGAATTGGTGTTCCGGATGTTCAAGAAATCTGGAAGTGGTACCGTAAGTTTTTTGGTGTAGATGTTTGTGTCTTTGAAGACGCTGCAGATGCTCCGCTTATGATCAACTATACAGGAGGGAAAGTTCAATCAAGAACTGCTTCCCTTGCTTTAAGTATGGAAAGCGGAGGTGGGTTTGAAATTTGGCAATATACCTCTCGAAATACTGAAAAAGCGGATTTTGACATTAGATTAGGTGACTATGGCCTTTATAGTTGTCGAATTAAGTCTCGTGATGTTAAAGCCTCATATGACTACTTCAAAGAAAATAATGCTAAAATCATTGGCAAACTTTCCACAGCTCCAAACGGAGAGCAATCATTTTTTGTTGAAGACCCAAATGGTAACCTATTCAATGTTGTACAAGGAACTGGTTGGTTCAAAAACACCAAACACCCTTCCAAGTGCGGCGGAGTCGCAGGAACTATGATTGGCGTCAGTGACATCGATAAATCAATCTCCTTGTACCAAGAAGTTTTAGGATACGAAACAATTGAATACGATGAAACTGGACAATTTGATGATCTCCATGGAATACCAGAAGGAAAGGGTAATTTCCGCCGCGTTTTACTTTCTCACAAATCAGAAAGAAAAGGACCTTTTGCCAAATTACTGGGACCTACTAAGATTGAATTAATTCAATCTCTTGACAGAACCGACTGCCGTAAAATGTTTGAAAATAGATTTTGGGGAGATTGGGGATTTATACATTTGTGCTTTGACATTCAAGGTATGGATGCATTGCAAAAAGAATGTAATGAAAAAGGATATCCATTTACCGTAGATAGCTCTAACACTTTTGACATGGGAGAAGCCGGCGGCCGATTTTCATACATCGAAGATGCGGACGGCACATTGATTGAATTCGTTGAAACCCATAAAGTTCCAGTTATGAAAAAATTTGGGTGGTATATCAATTTAAAAAACAAAAAACCAGGTAAGTTTTTACCCAATTGGATGATTCATGCGATGGGGCTTAACCGCATTAAAGATTAACAAATTATTAGCATTGAGTTAAGTACCCTATTTATTGATTCAACGCATATATAATTAACCGAATAAATGCGTACTTTTACATCATATACTTTTGGAAATGAAAAATAGAATACTCGGATTAATTATTTTAGCTGGATTCACACTTGGAATTCAATCTTGTAAGGAAGAAATAACATCTAATGAAGCATTTGTTGAAACAGCTGTGGTTTATGGCCTGTTAGATATTGCAAATTCTGAACACATGATTAAAATAACACGAGCTTTCATCGGTGATGGTGTGACAAACAGTAATTCAATTGCTGCTAATCCTGATTCAAGTTATTTTCAATCGGTTACTGGAACAGTAACGGAATACATCAATAGTATTCCAGCAAGAGTTTTTACCTTATCAGACACTACCGTTTTGAATAAAAATGAAGATGGAATATTTTATGCCCCTACCCAAAAATTATATTACTTCACGACAAATTCTGGCTCACCTCTTAATGGAGATGCAGAATACAGATTAGATTTAGACATAAACAACGGTGAATTTCAAGTTTCTGCGCAAACTGTCATGGTGAATGACATGACGGTATCAGTGACTCCAGCAAATCAACCATTCAGTTTTGCGCAAAATATTACTACAATTTTAAA
>CAJQPA010000047.1 GCA_905480145.1 uncultured Flavobacteriales bacterium
TCAATAGAAACCTGACTAGTACTTGACGTACATCCAGGGCTAGAAACAGTCCATTCTAAAATGGTAGTTGTTCCCGGGACTAATCCACCCGTAATAGTTCCATTATAAGGGAGTGTTCCAATTGCAGGGGTTATAGTTCCGCAATCTCCAGAAATACAAGTCCATACACCAGTGCCTACTGTAGGATCATTTGCATCTAATGCGTTCGAGGCCGTTGCACAAGCTGCTAAAACTTGAGGAGTACCCGCCACTGAAGTACTTGGTGGCTGAGAGATCGTAATTGTTCCATTAGCAACGGCTGTGCCACAGGCTGTTGCATCGGAAGAAACGGTATAAGGGTAAACTCCAAAAACTGGAGTTCCAGTTTCAGTAATTGTAACAGTTGGGTCAGTAAATGAAAAAGTAATACCAGCTGGCAAACCTGAAACGGTTGCTGATGCTGCAGTACCTCCTATATCGTAGGTAATATCAGTAATTGCAGTGCCTTCACAGACCCCTTGGTTATCAGTACCTGCAGCAGAAGTAAGAGTTAATGTTGGGCCAGCGAGAATTTCAATGTCAACAGTTGTTGTAATAGCTGGACAACCACCAGGAGGTGTATAAGTCACTGTATAAGGACTTCCAGGTGTTGATGTACTTGGGTCTATTTCACCTGTAGTCGCGTCTAAAGTTAAAGGATCAGATGTTGAGTAAACACCACCCGAATAGGCAGCATCGCCACCTAAAGTAACCGACTGCAGACCAGCAGTTGTACACCAAGAACTACCAGAATAACTGATTGTAGGAAGATCTGTAGCTACTGCGTATGTAACATAAACACCTCCATTTCCTCCATCGCCTCCGGCTTTGTCACCTCCACCGCCCTTAGAGCCTCCACCGCCACCGCCACCGGCAGGAACACCCGGTTGTCCATCTGCACCATTACCATTACCTGCTCCTCCAGCGCCGCCTGCTCCACCTCCATTTACGCCAGGAAAACCATCTTGTCCATCATCTTGAGGACCTATTCCTGCTAATGCATCAAGACCTCCTCCTGCTCCTCCAGCTGCTGAACCGTATGAGCCAAACTGGGTTGCTGTTCCGTTACCCCCAGCAAGACCTGAAAATCCTTCACCACCGGAACCAATAGTAATTGTAATAACCTCTCCTGGTGTAACTGCATAAGTTGTAGAGATGTAGCCTCCAGAAGCTCCACCGGCACCAACCTGTCCGTTGTCTGTATTGTCACCTCCACCGGCACCTCCACCTCCCCACATTTCCACGTCGACAGAATTTACACCACAAGGCACTGTCCAGTCAACAGTACAAATATCGTCAGTCCAAGTAGTAGGACCAACAACAGTATACAATGCACCATTGTCTGATGTCGCAGGCGCAGCGCACCCCGCATAAACTTGCGATGTGATACCCGCCAAGAAAAGAGAAGCGAAAGCTAAAAAGCTTAACAGTGATTTATGTAAAAATGTAGTCATAATGGTTATATATATTTTAATTCTTGTAAGCGTATTTTCTCGCGTAAAGGTAAACATGTTCTAGTTATTAACCTAATACACTGATTTAAAATGAACAAACCGGTGTTTATAAACAAACTAAACCGGTTTAGTTCGATAAATCAACTTATTTTTTCATGCATGGTATACTAAATATGTTCTTAAAAGTTACGCAATCATTCATTAAAAAAAAATAAACAAGCCTAACCACAAAATTACGGGTTTATAGTAGTATCAACAAAGTTATTTTCCAAACGTTCTAATTGCCTTTCCGAACGTTTCTATAAAACGCATTTTTCGAAAACAATACAATTGCACACTATAAACCTCTACCTAAGTTAAGTAGTATATATAAAACGGATAAAAAATAAAATGGTTGGCTGGCAAGAATAAAACGTTTCTCAAGTCAAAACTATTAATTTCCTTTTTTGGCGGTAACGATTAAGTAATCGGTAATTCTACATACTAAAAAAAGAGCAGCTAATTAAAGCAGTCCAGAGAACAAATCTAATAGATTAGGCATTTTGAAGCTTGGTGTAGAAATCTCAATTTGAGTTGCTTCTTCTCCAGATTCTTTCTTATTTGATGTATTCAAAGATAAATCTGACGCAGAAACATTTCCAACGGTAAATTGTCCGTCGTTCAATTCAGCAACCAAAGCACTCATTTCTTCTACTGATATTACCCCTTTATCAAAAGAAATATTGGCGATGTTGGTTTCTCTACCCATCTCAAAATCAAATTGAACAGATGAAACACCATTCGTCGCTTTCAAACCTTTACGAATTGCACCACCACAAGCCATTGCGCAGCTCATTCCATCCACTTCCATTGCCAAAACCTGATTGGGTATTACCGCAACTTCGTTCAATTCAATCGGATCAGATTGAGAAACTTCCATTGAAGAATCTGCTGTAGATTGACATGAAAACAATACGATTGTAGCGAAAGAAAAAACGGCAATATTTTTCATAATTCTGATTTTGATGAAACAAATATACGTTAATCGTAAATTCAATGGAAATAAAAAATGTTAATTCTCTATCTTTGTACAAAATAAGAGCACGTGAAAATCAAACAAGCAGAATTTGTCATCTCGAATACAGACATTGAATTGTGTCCGAAGGATGGTAAATTAGAATACGCATTTATCGGCCGTTCCAATGTAGGGAAATCTTCATTGATCAATATGTTGATGGATAGAAACAAATTAGCAAAAACTTCTGGACGTCCTGGAAAGACACAATTGATAAATCATTTTATCATCAATGAAGAATGGTACGTTGTCGATTTGCCGGGTTATGGTTATGCCAAAGCATCGAAGGTTTCAAGAGCATCTTGGGAGAAATTTATTTCAGAATACTTGACAAAACGTGAAGAATTAGTCAATGTTTTTGTTTTAATCGATTGTCGTTTAGAGCCTCAAAAAATAGATTTAGAATTCATGAACTGGTGTGGACAGAAACAAATTCCTTTTTCTATGGTGTTCACCAAGGTTGATAAATTATCAAGCTCTGCTCTTCAAAAGAATTTGGCCAAATACAAAAAAGAAATGCTAAAAACATGGGGAGAATTACCTCCTGTATTCACGAGTTCAGCAACATCAAAGTTCGGAAGGGAAAAGATTTTGAACTATATCGAAAATATCAATGAAGCAATTAACGAAACCAAGAAGAAATGATCGTTGAACAATTATATACAAAGTGCTTAGCCGAAGCAGCCTATTACATTGAAAGTAATGGAGAAGTAGCGATCATCGATCCGATGCGTGAAACAGATCAGTATGTTGAAATTGCTAAAAACAATGGCGCTAAAATCAAGTACATTTTTGAAACGCATTTTCATGCAGATTTCGTCTCAGGACATGTAGATTTAGCAAAAAAAACAGGTGCAGCTATCGTTTACGGACCAACGGCTGAAACTGGTTTTGATTCTATCATTGCAACAGATGGGCAAGAATTTAAAATTGGTGCTATCACTATTCGTTTAATTCATACACCTGGCCACACACCAGAATCATCGACGTATTTATTAATAGATGAAGAAGGAAATGAAAACGCTCTATTTACTGGAGACACTTTGTTTTTAGGAGATGTTGGACGACCTGATTTGGCGATAAAATCTGACTTAACAAGAGAAGATTTAGCAGGAATGCTTTTTGATTCTTTGCGCAATAAATTAATGGGGTTTGCTGACGAAACAATCATTTACCCAGGTCATGGTGCTGGATCATCTTGTGGTAAAAACATGAGCGACGAAACAGTCGGAACTCTTGGCGATCAAAAGAAAACCAATTATGCACTTCGCGAAAACATGACTAAAGAAGAGTTTGTTCAAGAAGTAACCACAGGTATTCTACCTCCTCCTCAATATTTCCCGAAGAATGCACAGTTAAATAAATTGGGCTACGAATCTTTTGAGTCTATTCTATCGAACGGAAATAAAGCATTGACTATTGATGGTTTCATTTCAGAATTTGAACAAGGAGCATTAATTCTCGATGTTCGTCATCAAGATGATTTCGTCAAAGGGTTCATTCCAAATTCATTGTTCATTGGACTCGATGGCACTTTCGCCATGTGGGTTGGAGCATTGATTGAGGATCTTGATCAAAAAATCATTTTAATCACCGAACCAGGTCGTGAAGAAGAAACAATCACAAGATTAGCAAGAGTGGGTTATTCAGGAGTTGTGGGTTATTTGAGTGGTGGAATCTCTTCTTACGAAGGAGAATTATATACTTTGAATTCTATTTCTCCAGCAGAGTTTGAAAAGGCAGATCGGGAGAATGTTGTTGATATTCGTCGAGAAGGAGAATTTACTTCTGAGCATTTAGAAGGAGCCGAACACTATCCTCTAGATTACATGACTTCAAACATAGATCATTTGGACACGAAGAAAACGTACCACATTCATTGTGCTGGAGGTTACAGAAGTGTCATTGCAATTTCTTTATTGATACAAAATGGCTACACCAAACTAATCAATGTGGAAGGTGGCTATAGAGAAATTTCACAGACAAAGATTCCTAAAACGAATTTTGTTTGTCCGAGTACTTTATAAAATGTCACAATAAAGCATTCATTTTAGTCCAGTTAGAGATTTAATATGACCAAATAGTAGAGAGTCGTTCAGTTTATTTCTGAACGGCTTTTTTTTGGCCAAGTTTTAGTTAAATTTGCGCTATGGCACAAAAAGAAGACAATTTAAAAGACATTATTTCCCACGCGAAAGAATACGGATTTGTATTTCCTTCTTCAGAAATTTACGATGGATTATCTGCAACGTATGACTACGGTCAATTGGGTTCAGAATTGAAAAACAACATTAAATCGTATTGGTGGAAATCAATGGTGCAAATGCACGAAAACATTGTTGGAATTGATGCTGCTATTTTCATGCACCCATCTGTATGGAAAGCTTCTGGACACGTTGACGCGTTTAACGATCCGTTAATCGACAACAAAGATTCTAAAAAACGCTATCGTGCTGATGTTTTAATTGAAGAGCACATTGAAAAATATCGTGCTAAAATCACAAAAGATGTTGCCAAAGGATTGAAGCGATTTGGAGATGATTTCGATGAAGCAGAATTTTTAAAGACCAATCCAAACGTACTTCGTAATCAAACAAAAATTGATGAAATCGAAGCACGTATGAAAGAAACATTGACCAATGAAGATTTGGAAGGTGTTTACAACTTGATCATGGATCTTGGCATTGCTTGTCCAGTTTCTGGTTCTAAAAACTGGACCGAAGTACGTCAGTTCAATTTGATGTTCTCTACAGAATTAGGTTCTGTTTCAGGAGAATCTTCTAAAATATATTTACGTCCTGAAACGGCGCAGGGAATTTTCGTTAATTTCTCAAATGTTCAGAAGTCAGGTAGAATGAAAATACCTTTCGGAATCGCACAAATTGGTAAGGCATTTAGAAATGAGATTGTTGCAAGACAGTTCATTTTTAGAATGCGTGAGTTCGAACAAATGGAAATGCAATTTTTTGTACGTCCAGGAGAAGAAATGAAATGGTATGACTACTGGAAAGATCAGCGCATTGCTTGGCACCAGAAAATTGGATTAGGAAACGACAATTACCGTTTCCATGACCATGTAAAGCTAGCGCATTATGCGAACGCAGCGGCTGATATTGAATTCAACTTCCCGATGGGGTTTAAAGAATTAGAAGGAATACATTCTCGTACAGATTTTGATTTAAAACAACATGAGGCAATCTCAGGAAAGAAATTACAATATTTCGACCCAGAAATCAACGAGAACTATACACCATATGTCGTAGAAACTTCCATTGGACTAGACAGAATGTTTTTGGCTGTATTGGGTTCTTCTTTGAAGACAGAGCAATTAGAAAACGGATCCGAAAGAACAGTTCTTTCTTTACCTCCTGCGCTTGCGCCGTATAAGGTTGCTGTAATGCCGTTGACACGTAAAGATGGTTTGCCAGAGAAAGCAAGAGAGATTCTTACCTCTTTGAAAACAGAGCACAATTGCCAATATGACGAGAAAGATTCTCCAGGAAAAAGATACCGTCGTCAAGATGCTATCGGAACTCCTTATTGCGTAATGATTGATCATCAAACATTAGAAGACAACACAGTAACGATTCGTGATAGAGATACAATGGTTCAAGATAGAGTTTCTATCACTGAATTAAATCAGATTATTGGAGAGAAGGTATCCATGACGAGATTGTTGGGATAGAGAAGCATGTTCACTTCAAGAACCTCCGTGAACGCTAGAGACCTACTTAAAGCAACCTCATTAGTGAATAAATAATGTAGCCTGAGGCTCTCGAAGGCTACATATTACTATCTCGAAGACAACATATTATTATCTCGAAGGCTGCATTTATTTTTTAACCTTTTTTTCGCGCACCATAGATACAAGAGCGACGATTAAGAAAACCCAGGGTGTTCCATGTAGAAGAATATCAATCCAATCCATGAAAAACATTTCTCTTCCTAACTTAAGGTTTAGAAACTGTTTCCAAATATGAGGTTCTGGCGTGAATGGCGCTAAACCCAATGTTAAACTGGAAATAACAGCAAGCCCTAAATATTTCTTCATTTTTCTCTTTTGAAAGGCGCAATCAATTGCCTGAAGAAACCAGATGGGTAATTCTCTACATCCTCAAAACCTAAATCAATATCACGCCCGTCATAAGGAATGTATTTTGTCTTAAAAATGTAGTCCCAAACGCTTAGAGAAATACCGAAATTCATCCCATACGGATGAGAATCAGGCAGCTCTTTTGAATGGTGCCAAATGTGCATTTTTGGATTGTTGAAAATGTATTTTAAAGGTCCGTAGTCCCACCCGATGTTTGCATGGTTTAAATGACCAATTAATACGGTGATATAATAAACATAAAAAATATTCTCCATTGAAAATCCAAAGATTAAAGAAAGCGTAACGTATTTAACAGGCTCATAGGCGAATGTTTCCAAGAAGTGATATCGTAAATGCGCTGCAAAACCCATTTCTTCAACGGAATGGTGTACTTTATGGAATTTCCAGAAAAAAGGAACTCGATGTAAAATGACATGAACACCCCACTGCACCAAATCAGCAACAATGAAAAATATAATCATTTGGATTAACCAATGCATTTCTGAAACATCCAATAAATGACCACCTGCGTATCCAACACTCTCTAAGCCATAACTGAAAAAAGAATAGACGATTTTAACAAACGCCGCAAAAAACACAACTCTATACAAGAAAAAATTGAAGAACATATAGAATGTATCCAACCAGAAATCCTTTCTTACCTTATTTTGATTCTTGCGCCATGGCAATGCTATTTCGAGTATCCAAACGAACAGAGAAAGTAAAATCAAAAAATAGAACATGTTTAATTTACCACCCAAAAATGGGTTTAAAATTAACCTCCAAAGTCCTTTTGCCGCTCCAGTAGAGCTTTGTACAATCAAATCTATATAATCCATCATTTTTTTTACTAATCTACAAATTTTAACATCTTTGTCCAAGGGCCACCGTTGTATGAATCAACGCCAGCTGCTTTTAATTGCGCTTTTGCTCCACCCGACCTCATTCCTGAGGCACAAACACATATAACTGGAACGCCTAAGCTTTTGATTTGCTTCGTTTTTCCAGGGATACTTCCTAAGGGAATGTTTTCAGAACCTGGAACAGATCCACCAGCAAATTCAAAAGGAGAACGAACGTCAATAATAACTGCTCCGTCTTCTTTGATTAATTTTTTATAGTCTGTTGTTTTAAATAAATTCTTGAACATTCTTTTGTTTTTATCAAATGTAACTAAGAATTCATTCACGCTATGTAATAAATGTTACAGACTAGTATAAAGACGAGTCCATTTATCACTAAAAAGAAGGCTTTATCCTTTTTTTTGCCGCTAATCAATAAAAATTAGATAATTTGTGTCCACTAAACTTGAATTATGAAAAAATTATTACTCCTTACTTTATCGCTTTGCATTGCAACAGCATCATTTTCACAAAAGAAAAAAACAGAGGATGAATCAGGTATTAAATCTTCATTGGTTTCAAATTTGAAATTTAGATTGGTCGGTCCTGCTTTAACTTCAGGCAGAATTGCTGACATTGCGGTTAATCCTGACAATCATAACATTTGGTATGTCGCGGCTGCTTCCGGTGGTGTTTGGAAAACGGTCAATCATGGAACAACCTTCTCTCCTATTTTTGACAATTACGGTTCCTATTCTATAGGTTGCGTCACATTAGCACCAACAAATTCAAATACCATTTGGGTTGGTTCAGGTGAGAATAATAATCAACGTTCTGTTGCCTATGGCGATGGGGTATACAAATCTGTTGATGGAGGAAAATCATTTAAGAATATGGGGTTAAAATCCTCCGAACATATTGGTGAAATAATTGTTCACCCTGGCAATGAAAATATTATTTGGGTAGCTGCATATGGTCCAGTTTGGAGTAAAGGTGGCGAAAGAGGTGTTTACAAATCAATGGATGGTGGTGAAACATGGAAAAACACATTAGAAATATCAGAGCATACGGGTATATCTGAAATTGCCATTGATCCAACAAACCCTCAAATACTTTATGCTTCTGCTCACCAGAGAAGAAGAAGAGAGTGGACTTACATTGGAGGTGGACCAGAGTCAGGATTATATAAATCTACTGACGGTGGAGAAACATGGAAAGAAATAAACGCTGGTTTACCAGAAGGACAAATGGGACGAATTGGTATCGCAGTATCACCGGTTAACCCTAATTATGTTTTTGCAATCGTTGAAGCTAGAGGAGGGAAAGGTGGTTTCTTTAGATCTACCAATAAAGGTGAAAGCTGGACTAAAATGTCTGACTACAAGACAAGTGGAAATTACTACCAAGAAATTATTTGTGACTTAACAGATGTGGACAAGGTATTTTCTATGAATACTTGGTTGCACCATACAGAAGATGGAGGGAAGACATTCAAAAAAACAGGAGAGACAAGTAAGCATGTTGATAATCATTGTATCTGGATTGATCCAAACAGTCCTGATCATTGGATTGTTGGTTGTGATGGAGGTTTGTATGAAACATACAACCATGCAGGAGATTGGAAATACTACAGTAACCTTCCAATAATTCAGTTTTACAAAGTAGCGACAGATAACGATGCCCCATTTTATAACATCTATGGTGGAACGCAAGATAATAACTCAATGGGTGGTCCTTCAGCATCAATTAACAATGCTGGGATTTTGAACTCCGATTGGTTTATTACCAATGGTGGTGATGGATTTGAATCTGCCATTGACCCTACCAATCCGAACATTGTCTATGCTCAATCACAATACGGTGGCCTAGTTCGATACGACAAAGCTTCAGGCGAGAAAACATATATTAAGCCAATGCCTGGAAAGAATGAAAAGGGATACCGTTGGAACTGGGATGCACCATTACTTATTTCGCCGCACGATAATAAAACAATTTATTTTTGCGCTAACAAGGTATTTAAAAGCATTAATCAAGGAGATGATTGGAAAACGATTAGTCCAGATTTATCGCAACAAATAGATAGAAATAAACTGGCTGTAATGGATCAAGTGTGGTCCATTGATGCGGTCATGAAAAATAAGTCGACAACGATTTATGGCAACATCGTCGCTTTTGATGAGTCACCTGTAAAACAAGGTTTGCTTTATGCCGGAACGGATGATGGTTTAATTCAAGTGTCTGAAGATGGTGGAAATACATGGTCAAAAGTTAGTTCTTTCCCAGGTGTTCCTGCAAACACGAGGGTAAATATGATTTCAGCGAGTTTACATGATGAAAATGTTGTTTACGCAACGTTAAACAATCACAGGTCAGGAGATTTCAAACCTTACATTATGAGAAGTAATGACAAAGGAAAAACGTGGACTTCTATCTCGGGTAATCTCGAAAAATCTGGTGCTGCATTCGCTATTCGCCAAGATCATGTGAATGCTGACTTAATTTTTGCAGGGACAGAATTCGGATGTTATTTCTCAAATGATAATGGAATAAACTGGACAAAACTAGCTGGCCTTCCAACAATCGCTGTCTATGATATCGACATTCAACAACGTGAAAGTGACTTGGTCGTAGCAACATTTGGTCGTGGCTTTTACGTTCTTGACAACTATTCTCCGTTAAGAACTATCAATTCAGGAACACTGAGTAAAGGAGCGGCATTATTTCCTATAAAAGATGCCCTTTTATACAACCCTTCTGCACCCTTAGGGTTAAGCGGGACAGGATCTCAAGGAGCGGACTTATGGCATGCAGACAACCCTAAGTTTGGAGCAACATTCAGTCTCTATTTAAAAGACACTGAATCTACTTTGAAAGAGAAAAGACAGAAAAAGGAAAAGGAACAAGAGAAAAATAAAGAGGCTGTCACCTTCCCTTCGTTTGAAGATTTAAAAGCTGAAAAGGACGAGGAGAAAACAAAACTAATTTGGATCATTAGAAACAACAAAGGCGAGGAAATCAGAAGACTCATTACTTCACCATCCAAAGGGATTTCTCGAATAGTTTGGGACCTTAGAAAAGAAACAACGTCTCCTGTTAAAATTACAAAGTCTAAACCTGGACGATATGGAAGTGCTGATGTAGGCTTTTTAGTCCATCCTGGTACATTCTCAGTCGAAGTTATTTCTCTAAAAGGAGACATAAGGAAAAACTTGGTTGCCAAGACAAACTTTAAAGTTATTGGCTTAAATAATCAAACATTACTGGCTTCAAACACCGAAGAACTAGATCAGTTCAGAGCTGATGTCGCAGAAGTACAAAGAAGTATTAATGGGTCAAGTAGACTAATGTCTGAAACATCAGATAAATTGAAGCTGTATAAGCATGTGATTCGCACTTACCCAAATACGGACTTAAGTCTTCTTGCCAATACGAAGGAGATTGAATCTGCCTTAGATCAATGTAAATTGATGCTTTGGGGAGATGGGTTAAGATCTTCACATGAATTTGAAACTGAACCAAGTATCTCTGGTAGAATTGGAACTGTGGAATATCAATTGTCTGGAAATTCAACAGGTGTCACAACTACTCAGAAACAAAACAAAGCCATTGCCGAAGAGCAATATGTTGAGTTTAAAACTTTATTGGATAGTGCAATTGTGAAACTAAAAGCCTTAGAAAAAACATTGGATGAATCGAAAATTCCTTACATCAAAGGAAAGGATGAAAACTGGAAGGAAGATTA
>CAJQPA010000048.1 GCA_905480145.1 uncultured Flavobacteriales bacterium
TTCATTGAACCAGCATCGTACTTTGACAATCTGAATTTTTTACATAATTCTACAGCAATGATTACAGATTCTGGAGGAATGCAAAAAGAGGCGTACATTTTAAAGAAAAAATGCATTACCATTCGTTCTGAAACAGAATGGATGGGCACCTTAAAAAATGGATGGAATACCTTGGTGTTTGAAAACCTTTCAGAAATGGAAAGCATCTTAAATAAACCTACCGGCGAACACATTTCTAACTTATATGGAAACGGAAAAGCGAGTCAAGAAATTTTTGAAATAATTCAGAAAACGCTAAAATAATATTTTTAGAGATCAAAAGTATTAGAGTTCATTAGTAAGGTTCATACTTGAAAAGTCAACTTATTATTTACAATTCAGCTAAGATTCATGCACAACATGAATTTAATAAACTCTTTTACTTGACCTCCCTCATCTAAAAAGTTAAAAGTATATTTACAACAATGTGTGGTATAGCCGGTTTTATTGATTTTAAAAATCATTCTTCTCAAACGATTATTGAGGAAATGACGGCTTCAATGAATCATCGAGGACCAGATGGATTTTCTTCAGAATTTTTCGAGACTTCTTCAGCTCAAATCGGTTTGGGTCACAAACGTCTTTCTATCATTGACTTGTCTGAAACTGGCAAACAGCCGATGGCATTCAATGAGTTCTGGATCACTTTTAACGGTGAAATTTACAACTTTAAAGAAATCAAAGTTGACCTAGAAAAGCTTGGTCATTCTTTCGTTGGAGAATCGGATACCGAAATGATTTTGCATGCTTACCAGCAATGGGGAGAAAATTGCATTCAACGATTCATTGGAATGTTTGTAATCGTAATCTATGACACCAAAAACAACTCAATTTTCATTAGTAGAGATAGAGCTGGAGTGAAACCTCTTTATTACTATTGGAATAACGATTTATTCCTATTTGCTTCTGAATTAAAAGCACTTCATGAGCATCCAAATTTTGAAAAGAAAATTGACAAGAATGCGGTCGCTTCATACATTCAATATGGAAGTGTCCCGACACCACATTGTATTTTTCAGGACACACATAAACTGAAACCAGGGCATCATTTGTTCTTGAATCTCGATACTAAAAACATTGAAACAAAGCAATATTGGAACGTCTACGATTTTTACAACAAACCTAAACTGACCATTGATTATCAAGAAGCGAAAAGTCAAACAAAAGAGATAATTCATTCAGCGTTCAATTACAGAATGATTGCGGATGTGCCTGTTGGCGTTTTTCTAAGTGGTGGATATGATAGCACCTGCGTAACCGCAATGTTGCAATCTGAAAGAACGGAAAAGCTGAAAACGTTTACCATAGGTGTCCCTGACATTGGATTAAACGAAGCGCCTTATGCAAAAGATATCGCCAAGCATATCGGAACAGATCATACAGAAATCAATTGCACTGAAAAAGAAGCGATTGAGTTTGTAAAAGAACTACCCTTTTTCTACGATGAACCTTTTGCGGACTCCAGCGCAATACCGACTTCTTTAGTTTCAAAAATTGCGAAGCAAGATGTGACGGTAGCTTTAAGTGCTGATGGTGGAGATGAAATATTTGCGGGATACAATCGCTACGATTATATGTTACGCTATGGAAAAAAATTAAATGCAATACCACCTAGCATGCGCTCTTCCATCGTTGGATTTATGAATGCTATTCCATCTGAAAAAATTCCAATTCTTAGAAATAAATATAATTTTCACAACCGCTACGAAAAATTGAAGGGTGTTCTTAAAAACCCTACCAACCAAGATATTATGTTGAGTTTGAGCCAACAGTTCACGGATTCTCAAATGAAAGACTTCATGAATTCTGACTTTACCACATTGGATACAATGTATCACAGCAAGGAACTGAAGAAAGAGTTTACTACTCCACTATCTTTTATGATGGGTATTGATTTTCAGACTTATTTACTCGATGATATTCTACAAAAAGTAGATCGAGCAACCATGTCTCAAAGCCTTGAAGGAAGAGAACCAATGTTGGATCACCGTATTTTAGAATTCGCGGCGCAACTGCCCGATGAATATAAATATCATAATGGGGTGAAAAAACGAATTTTAAAAGATATTGTTCACGATTATATTCCTGAGAAATTATTGGACCGCCCAAAAATGGGTTTTGCAATACCGATTGCAAAATGGTTGAACGAAGATCTTCGGGATTACGTTGAAACTTATATCTGCCAGGATAAAATAGAAGAGCAAGGATTTTTCAACTGGGAATATGTTTCATCTATTAAAGATGCTTTTTATAACGGGAGAAAAGAATACGACACTAAAATTTGGTACATTTTAATGTTTCAAATGTGGTATGACAAATGGATGAAATAATGAAAAAGGTTTTATATGTTTCATACGACGGAATGACGGATCCTTTAGGTCAGTCGCAAGTCTTGCCTTACATTTCTGGCCTATCCAAAGAAGGTTATGAATTTCATCTTATTAGTTTTGAGAAAGAAGATAAGTTCAATATTCATAAAGACCACATACAGTCCATTTGTGATGAATCAGGCATAAAGTGGCATCCACAAGATTACAAGAACGAAGGTGGACTGAAGAAGACCATCAAGCAAGTTAGAAGGATGAAACGTGTCGTCCGGTATCTTCAAGAAAAACACAATTTTGACATTGTGCATTGCAGAAGTTATATTTCAGCATTATCTGGTTTAGCACTAAAACAGAAACACAACGTAAAGTTTGTATTTGACATGCGCGGTTTTTGGGCAAACGAGCGAATTGATGGTAACATTTGGACACTTTCTAATCCTATATTTAAACGGATTTATAATTACTTTAAGAAGAAAGAAATTGAGTTTTTATCTGAAGCCGATTATACTATTTCATTGACTGAAAATGGCAGAGACGAAATCAATTCTTGGAAGGCTTTTCAATCGAAGAAACCTCCTATTCAGATTATTCCCTGCTGTGTAAACTTGGACTTATTTAACCCTGAGAATACCACAACTATCCAAATTAGTGAAGCAAAAAAAAGGCTAGGAATTGAACCCAATCAATTTGTTCTAGGATACGTTGGCTCCATTGGAACTTGGTACATGCTTCCCGAAATGTTAGATTATTTCAAAGTGTTAAAACGGAAGAATAACAATGCAGTTTTCTTGTTTATTTCTGGAGAAAATCCAAAACACATTATGAATGAAGTCGAAAAAAAAGGTATCGATCAAGCTTCTATTTTCATTCAATCTGTTTTACATAAAGAAGTTCCATTACATATTTCATTGTTTGACGAATCTATCTTTTTCATAAGGGCAAGTTATTCTAAAAAAGCATCCTCCCCGACCAAGCAAGGGGAAATTATGGCCATGGGAATTCCATTAATTTGTAATGCAGGGGTTGGTGATACGGATCGAATTGTAGAAAAATATCATTCCGGAAAAATTATTTCTGAATTCTCGGATGAAGCATACTCCATCGCAATTGACGATAATGGTGCATTCAATCGAGAGAGAACAATGGAGGGGGCAAGAGAGTATTTCTCTCTGAAAGAAGGTGTCAAAAATTACTTGAACGTTTACAAGACAATTGATGGGTAAGCGAATTATAATTATAGCGCCCTATCCAAATGGAGAAGCTCCTTCGCAACGTTTTCGATTCGAGCAATATCTTGATTTATTAAAGCAAGAAGGTTACGAAATAGAATATCACTCATTTCTAAGTCAAAAAACCTGGAAAGCATTATACAAAGAGGGAGCGCTGGCGACAAAAGTTTTTGGAATTATTTCTAGCTTTTTCCGACGTTTTATATTACTGTTTTCATTGCGGAAATTTGACCACATCTTTATACATCGAGAAGCTTCAATTATAGGTCCTCCTATTTTTGAGTGGATTATCGCCAAAGTAATGCGCAGAAAATACATTTATGATTTTGATGATGCTATTTGGCTTCCAAACTACAGTGATACAAATGCTAAATTTCATCGCTTGAAAGCCTATTGGAAAGTGAAAAAAATAATGAAATGGGCTGGAAAAATTAGTGCCGGGAATGCGTATTTGAAAGAGTATGCCCTTCAATTCAATGCTGATGTTCACATTCTACCGACAACAATTGACCTTGAGAATGTTCACAACATCGTTACCAAACAATCAGAATTGGTTAACATTGGATGGACTGGCACCCACACGACAATGGCGTATCTTGATAATTTAATCCCGTTAATAAAGCGGTTAGAACAAAAATACAGTTTCACGTTCACCATCATTTCTAATCAAAAGCCTGATTTTGAGCTGGATTCATTAAAATTTATCCAATGGACAAAAGAATCTGAAATTCAAGATTTAGCAACCTTAAATATTGGGGTAATGCCTTTAAGAGATGATGTCTGGGCCCAAGGAAAATGTGGATTTAAAGCATTGCAATATATGGCGTTACAAATTCCATCTGTTGTTTCTCCGATAGGGGTGAATAAAGAAATTATTCAGAATGGAGAGAATGGTTATCTTTGTTCTTCTGAGGAAGAATGGGAGAACACACTTTCTTCGCTCATAGAAAATAAAGAACAAAGAATAAAAATCGGTCAAAATGGCCAACAAACAATAGAGAATCACTATTCGGTAAAATCCCAAAGTGACAATTTTCTAAACTTATTTAAATGATAAAACTCGTATTTGCTACCGCTAACGCTAACAAAGTCACAGAAATTGACAACTTGTTACCTGACACAGTTCAACTTTCATCGTTGAAAGAATTAGGACATAAAAAAGATATTCCTGAGACTTCAGATACAATCGAAGGAAATGCCAAGCAGAAAGCAGATTTCATCACAGAGAATTATAAAGTGAATTGTTTTTCGGACGATACAGGTCTAGAAATAAACGCATTGAATGGGGAACCTGGTGTTTATTCGGCTCGCTATGCTAGCGAAATAAAAGATGACGAAGCCAATATCAAATTAGTTCTTAAAAAACTAGAGGACAATCCTAAACGCGGTGCTCAATTTAAAACGGCGATTGCACTGAATATCGACGGAGAACAACACGTTTTTTTTGGAGTTGTGAAAGGAACCATTCGTAAGCAACGCATTGGCAACAATGGATTTGGTTACGACCCTATCTTTGAACCTGAGAACTGTGGGAAAACATTTGCTCAAATGAGTCTTGAAGAGAAAAACAAATATTCTCATAGAGCCAGAGCTTTTAATAAAATGATTCGTTTCTTAAACGCTAGAAAATAATAACAACCCTAGACAAACCATAAAGCAATATGTCAGAAAATACTTTTGTCACATCTCAAAGTTGGATTTCACGCTTAGGCGGATCAATCAAAGGGATATTCTTTGGAATTTTAATGATTATTGGGGCAATGATTCTACTCTGGTGGAACGAAGGCCGCGCGGTAAAAACAGCGAAAGGACTTGATCAAGGACTTGAAGAAGTCATTCAAGTGCAAGAAGGAAAAGCTCTTCCCGAAAATAACGGTAAGCTCGTATACGTCTCTGGAAAAGTCGAAACAACGGATACTTTGACGGATGAATTGTTTGGCATTAAAGAAAGAGTTCTTCGCTTGAAAAGAAATGTTGAGATGTATCAATGGTCAGAATATTCTGAATCAAAAAAGAGGAAAAAAATTGGCGGTGGAGAAGAGACGACTGTAACTTACAAGTACAAGCAAATTTGGAGTCCCTCTTTAATTAACTCTTCAAACTTCAAGACAATTGAAGGGCACCAGAACCCTGGAACGATGCCATTTGCTAATTATGACAATATAGCAGCAACTGCCTCTTTGGGGGATTTCAATCTCCCGAATAGCTTAAAAAATAGATTAAATACGTTTGAGGTTCAATCGATAAACAAATTGGACACAATCGCATTGCCCAACGGAAAAATAATCAATGATGGAGTAAACTCATATGCTTACATCGGTCAAGGTGCATTAAGGGCACCTAGCGTGGGAGATATAAAAGTTGATTTCAAAACAGTTCCAATCGGTAATTACAGCATCGTCTCTAAACAATTGGGTAAAACATTCGAGGCTTTCACAACGAATACCAATACTTCCATTAACTTGATTGATGCCGGTACCGTTTCATCTGAAAACATGTTCCAGTCAGCAATTCAATCGAATAAAATCATGACCTGGATACTCCGGATCATTGGATTCTTTCTTATCTATGGAGGCTTCTCAATGATTTTAAAACCTTTGGTCATCATTGGAGACCTTATTCCGTTCGTTGGCAGTATTATAAATTTTGGAACTTCCATCGTTTCTGGATTGATTGCATTTAGTGTATCACTCACTGTAATTGCGATAGCATGGATATTCTACCGACCGATACTTGGAGTTTCATTATTAGTTATTGCGGCCGGTGTTGGATATTACTTATTCAAGAAAGCCAAAGAAAAAAAAACACCTAACCCTTCTATATAAACAGTTCGATTTAATTGATTTTATGTGCTTCAATTGGTACATTTGTCTTTTATAATTCTGAACGTTTTCAGAGTCAAATTTCTTACATTTTTAGTGTTCTAAAATAATTTATATGTCAAAAATCATTTATACAAAAACAGACGAAGCACCAGCTTTGGCAACGCAATCATTATTACCGATTCTTCAAGCCTACACAAAAATGGCAGGAATAGAAATTGAAACATCTGATATCTCATTGGCTGGAAGAATAATTGCACGTTTTGGAGAGTTCCTTAAAGAGGATCAAAAAATAAATGATGGATTGGCTGAATTAGGAGAATTAGTGCTAAAACCAGAAGCGAATATCATCAAGCTTCCAAACATTAGTGCTTCAATGCCTCAATTAAAAGCGGCAATTACAGAATTACAAAATCAGGGTTATGCGGTTCCTAATTATCCTGATGTGCCATCAAATGATTCAGAGAAAGATATTAAATCGAGATACGATAAAATTAAGGGTTCAGCTGTTAATCCAGTTCTTCGGGAAGGAAATGCAGATCGACGTGCACCAATGCCAGTGAAAGAATACGCTAAGAAGAATCCTCATTCAATGGGAGCTTGGAGCAGTACTTCTCAATCTCATGTCTCGCATATGGCTGATGGAGATTTCGTTTCAAATGAAAAGTCTGTTACTATCGAAAAAGCAGGAAGTGTAAATATTATTTTCACGGACTCCAATGGAAATAAAACGGCCTTAAAAGAAAATACACCAATTCAAACGGGGGAAATTCTTGACGCTACAGCGATGAATGTCTCTAAACTGGACATGTTCCTAGAGAAAGAAATGGCTCAAGCGAAAGCGAACGGAACTTTGTTTTCTATTCACTTGAAAGCAACGATGATGAAAGTTTCTGATCCAATTATTTTTGGTCATGTAGTGCGTGTATTCTTCAAGGACTTATTTGCGAAACACGGTGAAACTTTTGAGAAGTTAGGCGTAAACGTTAACAATGGATTCGGAAATTTATTGAGTAAAATCAATGACTTACCGGAAGACCAACGCAAAGAAATTGAAGCAGATATTGAAAAGTGTTATGCTTCTCGTCCAGACCTAGCAATGGTTAATTCTGACAAGGGAATAACTAACCTAAATGTTCCAAGTGACGTTATCATCGATGCTTCGATGCCAGCAATGATTAGAACTTCAGGACAGATGTGGAATAAGGATGGAAAGCTTCAGGATACGAAAGCTGTTATTCCTGACAACAGTTATGCTAGCCTTTATCAAGTTGTCATTGATTTCTGTAAGGAAAATGGAGCCTTTGATCCAACAACAATGGGGACCGTTCCAAACATTGGATTAATGGCGCAGAAAGCTGAAGAATATGGTTCTCATGATAAAACATTTGAAATGACTTCAAATGGAACTGTAAGTGTTGTGTCTAACGATGGTCAAACATTGATTGAACACACTGTAGAAGAAGGAGATATTTGGAGAATGTGTCAGGCAAAAGATGAACCAATTAAGGATTGGGTAAAATTGGCAGTTTCCCGAGCTAGAGCTACTAATTTCCCAACTATTTTCTGGTTGAGTGAAACACGTGCTCACGATGCCCAAATAATTAAGAAAGTAAATCTTTACTTAAAAGACCACGATACTTCTGGTTTGGACATTCGTATTATGTCCCAAACTGACGCGACTAAATTTACACTTGAAAGAATTGCGAAAGGAGAGAATACTAATTCAGTTACTGGAAACGTTTTAAGAGATTACTTAACAGACTTATTCCCGATTTTAGAATTAGGAACTAGTGCTAAAATGTTATCGATTGTTCCATTAATGAATGGAGGCGGATTATTTGAAACAGGTGCTGGTGGTTCTGCCCCAAAACATGTTCAACAATTTGTAGAAGAAGGTCATTTAAGATGGGATTCTTTGGGAGAATTTCTTGCTATTGCATGCTCTCTTGAACACCTCAGTATTGCGGACAGCAACCCTAAAGCAAAAATTTTAGGGGATACATTGGATTTAGCTACGGCGAGATTTCTAGACAATAGAAAATCTCCTTCAAGAAAAGTAAATGAACTTGATAACAGAGGTTCTCACTTCTACTTGTCTATGTATTGGGCAGAGGAATTAGCGAAACAGACCTCAGACACAGAATTGCAAAATGCATTTAAAGTTATTGCCCAAGAATTAATTAGCAATGAGAAGACTATTGTCGAAGAATTAAACAACGCTCAAGGTTCAAAAATTGAATTAGAAGGGTATTACTTCCCTACTGATGAATTAGCGGCTAAAGCGATGCGACCAAGCAAAACCTTGAATGACATCTTAGCTAATTTGAACTAAATCAAATTACTATTGATCATTAAGTCACAAATAAAATCTACAAAAACCAGAGCACATTTCGCTCTGGTTTTGTTTGTCTTTTCATTTTTTTCTTGTGCAACTATAAATCCTGAAGCACCTCTAAATTCGGAAATTTCACTTGAAATCCCCCCACAATCAGTTTCTTCAATAAAAATCCCAATAAAGCTTAATTTAAAGCCTTATTTTTTGGAAACAGATAGATCTATACCCTATCGGTTTAAGGGCAAAGAACAAGCTTGTGAAGGCGTCAGTTATTCGTATAAATTCTTCCGAGGGCCAATTCAATTCAAAGGTGTTAACAATCAAATACTTTTTGACGTAAACGGAAAGTATTCATTAAAATTAAACTATTGCCCTCAATGCACTTCTATCTTCAACAGCAATGGCCATTGTATTGTTCCAAGGATTTATTCTTCGTGTGGGATTGATGAACCATTGCGTAAAATTGAAGTTGGATACACTACTAAAATAGGATTAACCAACGATTACAAACTCGATTCAAAAACAAAACTTCGAGCAGTAAAAGCTAAATCACCTTGTATTGTTAGTGTTTTTGAATACGATGCAACCACAACTTTAAAAGAAGAAATAACCGTTGCTCTGCAAGATTTAGAAAACGAAATTGATTCTGTTATTTCTACTGTCGATTTAAAACCAGAACTTGCTGAAACTTGGAATTATTTCACTCGCCCTATAGATCTCGAAGGATATGGTTACATGCATATGAATCCTTCATCGGTTTCCATAAGCCCTATTGTTTTTAAAGGAGACACCGCCTATTTCAATGCAATCATAGAAGCGAAACCATCAATCCTAACAAACCCGTCAAGAAAAAAACCGGCTGATTTGCCTAATTTATCAGAATATGAAAATAAAGAAGGGTTCGATATTACCATGGATATTTTTTCTACATATGATTCATTAAGCTCCATTATAACGAACAATGTGAAAGGGGAAAAAATAGTAGTTAAAAAAAATGAAATAGAATTCTCTCAAATAAAAATTCATGGAGCCTCCGACAGAAAACTGCATCTCAAAGTCGATTTTATAGGAGATAAAAAAGGTACTTTATTTTTAAAGGGGACACCTACATTTGATTCTGACCATCAAAAAATACAATTTGATGATTTAATTTTTGATGTAAAAACGAAAAGTGCGCTGCTGAAATCTGCAAAGTGGATGTTCGATAAAAAAATCACGAATGCTATTAGAGAGGCCTCTAAAATTGACCTATCCCCTTACCTTGACTCCTTAAAACAAGAAATTAACCAATCAATTAATGGAGAAGTATCAAAAGGTATTTTTATGAATGGAGAAATTGAATCAATTCTGATCAATCTCATTCATCCTATGGAGAACCAATTGTTTCTGAGAATACAAAGTGTTGGTGATTTAAAGTTAACCATGTAATTATCGGTTGACCATATGCTGCGCAACCTGAGGGAAGCAGTTGTACAAAGCTTCGCCCAATTCATTTTCTAATTCCAAAGTATCTATCGCCTTTTTCATGCATCTCAACCACTCTTCTTTTGTTGATTCATCAATGGCATGAGGTAAATGTCTCGCTCTCATTTTTGGATGGCCATATTTTTCAGAGTACAACTGAGGACCACCTAAAAACTGAGACAAGAACATAAACTGTTTCTCTTTAACCAAGTTTATATCCGAATCAAACAGGTGACTAATTGTAGAGCCATTTACAATAAATTCATAGAATGCTTCAACCAACTTTTTAAGCTGATCAGAACCAATTCGGTTATATAACGTTTCCATAACAATTCCTTTTTTTTCTAATTCAATTAGTTTCCTTAAATTTGTCTCTGCATAATGACTAAACTGATAATTCTCTCACTATTCTCTTTGATCTCCTTTGGAGTAATTAGCCAAATATTTAACAACCATTCGGACGTTTCAGTCAATCAGTGTGTCGGTGCTGTAAATATATTCAACAATGGAGAATTCACATTACAATTTACGGGTGAAAAAGGAAAAAACAACATTAAAGCATATCCTTCTCTTGAAAAAGTAAGTTTAGAAAACCAAATATGGGTTTCTTTTATTGCTCCCGTGGCTGGAACAATAAATTTTAAAGCCGACAATGAGAGTGGGTATGTACAGATGGTGATTTTTAAGCAATTAGAAAATTCTATTTGTGAGGAAATTGAACGTGGTGTATCAGAAATAGAAAGACTGAGTCTTTCTAAAGAATTCTCTTCGATCAGCTTGAGCGAAAACGTTAGCGAATCTAGTATGTACCCCATAAAAATTGGTGTTGGTGAAAAAATCAGCATCTTATTTACCACAGAAGAAAAGTCCGTTGCTAAAATGTTGTTCAATTGGGATTTCCAACCGGAAATAATCTTAAAAACGGAATCTAAGGCCCTGGATAAAAGAACAGATGACTTTGCGCCTACTTTTTCAGTGGTGGTTCGAGATGCAGTAACAAACCATCCATTGATTGCCAATATATCAATAGAGGATGCTAAATCTTTAAATGGTCTTTACTATGCCTCTGATTTATTTTTAAACGTTGAGCGTCGATTTGAAATGAAAATTAAATGTGATGTTGAAGGTTACTTCTTTAAAGATTCAATTATCAAGACCAACTCATTTGAGGATCAAGAAATTGTTTTTCATTTAAACCCAATATCTCGTGGACAAAGTATAAAAATTGAAGACATTGATTTTAAACCTGGCTCAAGTGAAATTACAACAAGTTCAGAACCAAAACTTCGCAGGTTGAAAGATTTTCTTTTATTAAATTCTGATATAACCATAGAAATTCAAGGCCATGTCTTTGAAGTTGGAAATAATTCTTTTGCAGGACAGAAAGTATCAGAAGCTCGTGCTAAGCGAATACGAAAACATCTGATTGATCATGGTGTTGACAAAGATCGATTAAAAGCAAAAGGATATGGTAATTCTAAACCCGTTTTTGCTGAACCAAAATTCTCATATGAAGAACAGGCAAATCGTCGAGTTGAAATTTTAGTTCTGTAAATCAATTCAAAAAAAATGTTCTGCTAAAAACAGAACATTTAAATATTATTAGATTGCTATATGATAATTATATCGTCATGATATCCAGTTCTTTTGCAACCAGAATATCTTCAACCTTTCTAGTAAATGCATTCGTGATGTTTTGAATTTCACCTTCGCCGTCTTTCATCATATCTTCAGACAAACCATCTTCTTTTAAGCTTTTAAGCATATCTAAGGCGTCTTTTCTATTATTTCTAAATCCTATCTTAGAATTTTCAGTTTCGCTCTTAGCATTCTTTACAAGGTCTTTTCTTCGCTCTTCCGTCAGAGGTGGCACAGAAATCAATACGCTTTCCCCATTACTTTGTGGAGCAAACCCAAGATTAGCATTAATTATACTTTTCATGATTTCATCTAGCATTGCTTTTTCCCAGGGCTGAACAGTAATAGTTCTAGCATCCATGGTATTGACATTTGCCACTTGCTGAAGGGGTGTTGGACTACCATAATAGTCTACCACTACCGACTGCAACATTGCAGGTGAAGCTTTACCAGCACGTATCTTAGTTAGTTCAACCTCTAAATGAGAAACGGTTTTATCATTTGAGCTTTTCAACTCATCGTATACCATATTTAATTCTTCAATCATCTTCTAATCCTATTATTAATTGCGTACAATTGTGCCAACTTGTTCGCCGGCCAACACCTGTTTCAAATTGCCTGGAGTATCCATATCAAAAACAATAATCGGTAAATCATTCTCTTTACAAAGAGTAAAAGCCGTCATGTCCATAATGTTTAAACCTTTTGAATAAACGTCATCAAAGCTGATCATGTCATACTTCGTTGCGTTCGGATCTTTTTCTGGATCCGCAGAATAAATTCCATCAACACGAGTTCCTTTTAAAATTGCATCTGCATTAACTTCTATGGCTCTTAAAGATGCAGCTGAATCAGTTGTAAAATAAGGGTTACCTGTACCAGCACCAAATATCACAACTCTTCCTTTCTCAAGGTGTCGCATCGCCTTTCTTCTGATAAAAGGTTCAGCAATCGCTTTCATTTCTATTGCTGACTGTAATCTCGATTCCACACCAGCAGATTCCAATGATGCCTGTAAAGCCATAGCGTTAATCATTGTGGCCAACATCCCCATATAATCGCCATGGGTTCTGTCCATTCCGCCCTCTTCTGCTTGAACTCCTCTAAAAATATTACCACCTCCAATAACAATTGCAACCTCAACACCTAATTCACGAACCTCTTTGATTTGCTCTGCGTATGATTTCAATCTATTGTTGTCAATTCCGAATGCTTTCTCTCCCATTAGAGATTCTCCGCTCAGTTTAAGTAATACTCTTTTGTATTTCATCATGATTTTTTCAGTTGAGCAAATATACAGAATTCTGCTTTAAATCTAGTTTCAATATTTTTTATTCCACAAAAAAAGCCACTGTATAAAATACAGTGGCTTTACTATTGTTTACTATCTCTTAAGACAAAGCAACTCTTTTGAACCCAACAACAGTTAATCCAGCTTCAACACCAGCTAACATTTGTTCAACTGACTCTTTGTTATCTCTAACGTTTGCTTGACTCAATAAAGTATTTTCTTTAAAGAATTTATTTAAACGTCCGTGAGCAATTTTCTCAGCCATTTCAGCAGGTTTCCCTTCTTGGATAGCAAGATCTTTACCAACTTCTAACTCTCTAGCAATTGTTTCAGAATCAATTCCTTCCTTATTCAATGCCATAGGGTTCATTGCTGCAACTTGCATGGCAACTACCTTACCTGCATCAAAAGCAGAATCAGAACCACTGTTCAATGCAACTATAGTCGCTAATTGATTACCAGGGTGATTGTATGCGACAACTGCGTCAGCAGACAATAATTCAATTTCAGAAATTTGTAATTTCTCACCTACAACACCTACTTGTTCAATGATTTTCTCTCCAACAGATAATTTGTCATTATATGCTAGGTTCATCATTGCTTCAACATCTGAAGGCTTAGAAGCAATAGCAATATCAACCATCGATTGAACGAATTCTTGAAAATCACTATTCTTTGCAACGAAATCAGTTTCGCAGTTCAATGATAAAACAACACCAGACTTTCCGTCTTCCGTTACTTTTGCATAAACTAATCCTTCTTTAACTTCGTTATCACCTCTTTTGGCAGCAACTTTCTGACCTTTTTTACGAAGTGCATCAATTGCAGCTTCGAAATCGCCATCTGTTTCAACAAGTGCCTTCTTGCAGTCCATCATGCCTGCACCCGTTTGCTTTCTTAATCTATTTACATCTGCAGCTGTGATTGCCATGGATATATATTTTAATTAATTAATAATTTAATTCTAGTTGAACCCTTCTTAATAGATTCAATAATTTATTTAGCCTCTTCAGCTGGAGCATCAGTTGCTGGAGTTTCAGCTTTCGCTTCTTCTACCTTAACTTCTGCAGCTGGAGCAGCTTCAGCTACTGGAGCTTCAACTTTAGCATCTGCTACTGGAGCAGCTTCTTTCTTAGCAGCCTTCGCTTTAGCATCTTTATCCGCAGTTTCTTTTGCAGACTTTCTTTCTTCTAACCCTTCTTTAATAGATGCACAAACTGTGTCCATAATTAAAGTAATTGATTTTGCAGCATCATCATTTGCTGGAATTGGAAAATCAACCAATTTAGGATTAGAGTTTGTATCTACCATTGCAAATACTGGAATATTCAAACGTTTCGCTTCTTTAAGTGCAATATGCTCCTTTATGATATCAACGATAAATATTGCCGCAGGCTGACGAGTCATATCAGCAATAGAACCAAAATTCTTTTGTAATTTTTCTCTCTGACGAGTCTTGAATAAACGCTCTCTTTTATTCAAAGTAGTCCAAGTTCCATCAACTTGCATTTTATCAATTGCTGACATTTTACGAATCGACTTACGCGTCGTAGCAAAGTTAGTCAACATTCCACCCGACCAACGCTCAGTTACGTAAGGCATGTTTAATTCTTCAACTCTTGAAGAGATAATTTCTTTTGCTTGTTTTTTAGTTGCAACGAAAAGAATCTTTTTACCCGATTTTGCAATTTGCTTTAAAGCGGCGCTCGATTGATCGAGGTGTGCAATTGTCTTATTTAGGTCAATAATGTGAATACCTTTTTTTTCCTCAAAGATATACGGCGCCATTGCCGGGTTCCATTTTCTTTTCAAGTGTCCAAAGTGTACACCTGCATCTAATAAATCTTCAAACTTTAATTTTGACATTTTTTTCTTTTTAATTGTTCACGTTCCTTTAGTAATCAGTTTCAAGAGGGGCCCGAAGGCAGTACTCAAGAACTTGGATACTAAACAACTTGCAAAATATTTTCTAACGTTTCGAGAATTGAAATTTCTTACGTGCTTTTGGTTGACCTGGTTTCTTACGCTCAACCATTCTTGGGTCACGTGTCATCAAACCTTCTACTTTCAATAGTGGTTTGTTTTCTTCGCTCACCTTAACCAAAGCTCTAGAGATTCCTAATCTAATTGCTTCAACTTGTCCGTTGATTCCACCACCGGCAACATTTACATTTAAGTCATATTGACCTACTGTATCTGTTAACTCAAAAGGTTGGTTAATCTTCGCTTGAAGAACTGCAATTGGGAAAAACTCTTTCCAGTCTCTTTTATTGATAGTGAAATTACCTTTACCTGCAGTCATGTAAACACGAGCAACAGCAGTTTTTCTTCTACCTAATGTATTTATTACTTCCATCTTTATTTAAATGTATCTAAGTTAAGTACTTCTGGTTTTTGAGCCTCTTGATTATGCTCTGTTCCTTTGTACACTTTTAGGTTTCTAAATAATTGACGACCAAGCGTGTTCTTAGGAAGCATTCCCTTAACAGCTTTTTCAATCAATCTTTCTGGCTTCTTCTCCAACATTAATTGAGCTGAAGTCATACGCTGTCCACCTGGGTATCCAGTATATCGAACGTATTCTTTGTTCACCAATTTAGTACCTGAAAAAGATACTTTCTCTGCATTTAAGACAATCACATTGTCCCCGCAATCAGCATGAGGCGTAAAATTCGCTTTGTGTTTCCCACGAATTAATTTCGCCACCTTGCTCGCCAAACGACCTACAGTCTGTCCTTCAGCATCCACAACAATCCACTTCTTTTCAGCAGTTTCTTTGTTAGCGGAAACGGTTTTGTAACTTAATGTATCCACAATATTATTATTTAATTAATTAAGACAATCCCCCAAAATGGGGTTGCAAAGATATGATTTCTAGGTTTATTAACAAACCTTATTGGAAAATATTTTCACTATTTATAAACTCAACGTACACCTATAGTGTATGCAAGAATTTAATTTAGCACAAATAAGGTTATTTTTTCTTGAATTTATTGATCGCATTGACTGTGAATTCAGACAAAACTAATTGCCCACTCAACTCAGCACGCTCCATCAAAAGATCATCCCAATGATCAGTTCCTTCCCAAAATATATTCTTTAACAAGACCATTGCTTCTGGGTTCGATTGAGACAATTTTGCAGCAAGCTCTTCAATTTTCTCATCCATTTCTGCAGCACTCTCAAAAACATCAGTGTACAAACCCTTCTCCATTGCCCATTGCGCAGATTTCCATTCAGTTGCATTAATAGCCAACTGACTCATTGCAGAAACACCAATTTTTCGTTGAACCGCAGGGCCAACTACAAACGGACCAATACCAACAGCTAATTCTGACAATTTTACATCCGCATACTTTGTAGCAAAACAGTAATCCACCGCAGAAGCAACCCCTACTCCTCCGCCAACTGCTTTGCCATGAACTCGTCCAATAATTAACTTCGGACTTTTTCTACATGCATTTATAACGTTAGCAAACCCAGAAAAAAACGTTTTACCTGTCTCAAAATCCTCAATAGAAATCAATTCATCAAAACTTGCACCAGCACAAAAAGCTTTCTCCCCAGAAGATTTAAGAACAACAACTTTAACCTCATCGTTCATTCCTAATTTTGTAATTTCTTCTGCTAAACTTCCTAAAATTTTTCCAGGCAAAGAATTACTCAATGGATGACCAAACTCTACTGTTGCGATACCTTTATCATCAATTGAAACATGAACATGTCCTTGATTAATTACTTCTGACATAATTATTTTTTATTACCTTTTTTAACTCGATCCTCTTTAGCTGATGCAATTTTCACATCAATTTTCCGACCATTAATCTCAACGCCATTTAGAGCTTCAATTGCATTAATTCCCTCATCGGTGTTTTCCATTTCAACATAAGCAATACCTTGAGATCTTTTTGTTTCTTTTTCATATACTACATGCGCATATGTAACTTTCCCAAATGTTGAAAATGTAGATTTAATATCCTCGGTTGTAATACTCCAGTCGAGGTTCGCTATAAAAATATTTACCATATCTAACTATTTAAGAGTAAAGCTATCTTTCCCGATCAACTGACCTTGACAAAATATATTCACCTTATAATTTCCTTTACTCGCTTCAATGCCACCTAGCTTATAATAGATTGCTACGTCAATTCTTTGGTTTTGGTAGTCAATGTCTTTATAATCTGAAAAAGCGACCTGTCCTGACTCCATTGCGACAAAATTTCCTGAGCTCGATTGCAATATTTTTCCATCAGGATCAACAATCTGTAAATAAACTGTCTTTTTACCTGAGGGCGCTATTGGGTTTTCAGAAATGGTGAAACTAGATTGAATCTGCACTACATTTCTAGCTCTATCAGAAGGTGTCATGGAATTGTTCAACTTCATTTTCAAACCTCCAGAACTAAAACTATACGCTTGTAATTTAGACCCTTTTTTGACTTTCTCCGCCGATTGCAATGCCTCATCTCTTGCTTGATCCCGCTCCCCTTTTGTTGTTTTCAAAGCCGTAGTTGTTGAGTCCACTCTATTATACAAGGTTAAATTCAACGTATTCAACGAATCGATTTGTACGATATATCCTCGCATAATCTGCTTCATTGTTTCTATTTCTTTTCGAGCCTTAAACAATTGGTGAGCGCTCATTTTTCCTCGTTTCACTTGATCTTGAAGTTCCAAGATTCTTTCTTTATGAGAATTAATAGAGTCCGCTTGCGTCTTGTCTTTTTCTAAAAGAGCATCATAGGTATCAAGCATACTGGTAAAGTCAGTTTTCATATCATTTGACATCGTACCTAGATACCCAGACATCATTTGATTCATACCTTCCATGTCTGCGTTCAGCATGCGATTATCATTCTTACACAAATCCAATTGCTTGTTTGATGCTGATAAAAAGTAGGCAATTGCTCCTAGACCTATTAATAATAGAAGTATCACAGCTACAAATCCGCCGTTACCTTTTTTTTGAGACTGTTGTATTTCTGACATTACATTGATTTTTAATCTGAATAGCAATATTAACGCTGCACTAGAAAGTACATCCGACCTTTATATTACAAAAAACATCAAACTTTAGCAAATCCTGATAAAGCAATCAGGACAAAGATTTTATTTAAGCCTCTTCAATAGAATAAGAATAGCTTTCCATAATTTGGTTTGCTAATATTTTCTTACACGCTTCTTCCACTTTTGACTCAGCATCTTGAGCTGAATTAGCTTCTACAAACAACCTTACGTGTCGTCCAACACGAACTCCATCAATTGAACCAAGACCAATAGTCTCCATACTTCCTGTAACAGCCTTACCTTGAGGGTCTAGTAATGCATCTAGTGGCATCACATCGATTTCTGCTTTAAATCTCATTTCTTCCTTTATTAAAAAAATTGTTTTCTATAACTGATAAAATCAGATACAAAAATACGATTAATGCTATTGCCCACACTTGAAAAAGTAAAATTAATATCAAACTTATTAACAAAAAAACGATTCTAATCTCGTTCCCTTTAAAGGATAGTTTACTGAACTTTAACGAAAATAACGGAATCTCAGACACCATCATGAAACCCATAATAAAAATCAACATGACAATAACATATGGATTGAATAGAATCCCAAGAGTTTCCAAAGAACTAGCGCCAAGTGTTAAAACCAAAGGAAAAGTCATGAAAAACAATGTGTTTGCCGGTGTTGGCAACCCAATAAAAGAGGTTGTTTGACGGGTGTCAATATTAAACTTTGCCAATCTAAAAAGTGAAAAGAACGGTATAAAAAGAGCTGTCAACGGCAGTAAATCAAATTTTCTTGAGTTATCAAAAAACGATTCCACCCAAGAAAAAAATGCACCTCTCGTTAAATCGGCAGATTCACCGAGCATAAATTCAGACGACTGCAAATCTTCAATATTAACAGTCATTATAACCATCATTACAACACCAGGAACAACCCCAAAAGTAACCATGTCTGCCAAAGAATCTAGTTGCTTACCCAGTTCGCCTGTTGTTTTGAATAATCGAGCTACAAACCCATCTAAAAAATCAAAAAAGGCTCCAGCAAAAACACACATTGTCGCTGCAAATAAATGTCCGGTTATCGCTAAAACAATTGCAAGAACACCTGAAACTAAATTAAAAGAAGTAAACAGATTCGCCAAATTAAACATACTCATCATCTTTTTTGAATAAAAAAGTCAACTATATAACGTAACTTTACGTCTACACTATATAATGAACAAGTACAAAGAACACAATTTTTTGCTGATTTCAGAGTTTATGCGGTACAAACATCTATTTTCTATGAAAACATTATTGATTTCAGCCTT
>CAJQPA010000049.1 GCA_905480145.1 uncultured Flavobacteriales bacterium
ACAGCTGCACAAATTGCTGTAATAGAGAGTAAAATTCTTTTCATATTCTTTTTATTTAAATAATTAATATATCGACAAATATACAGAACATTGGGAATTATAGGAATTCTAAACTGTTAAATTGTTGCTTTTAAAAAGAAAAAATAAGGGAACTTATGAATTATAAAGTATACTCCGTTTACTATGCATATCTTTGTGCACATGGGAACTGAAAGTAACATACTGGTCATTGATGCTGGAAACACATCAGTAAAGGTAGCGCAATTTATAGGTGGCAATCTTGTAAGTGTAACACCCTACGCTTTTGAAGAAATGAAATTTGAATTTGGAAACGATACGAAAACAACTGCTGTAATATCTTCTGTTTTGTCTGTAGAGAAAACTGCTCAGATAGTTGAACTTTTTGAGAATTCTACGCTTATTACCAGCTCAACTTCACTGCCACTTAATTTAGAATACACCACAAAAAATACACTTGGAATTGATAGAATTTGTAATGCTGTTTTCGCAGCAACTGCATCAACTTCCGATCACGCTGTTGTCATAGATATTGGAACATGTGTAAAATTTGATCTAATCCACAAAGAAAAAGGATACCTTGGAGGATCAATTTCACCGGGCATAGACTTAAGATACAAGTCACTCAATGACTACACGGGAAACCTCCCATTACTTTCTGACAGGACCTCGCTTCCATTGCTGGGAACAGATACAAATACCAGTATTCAATCGGGAGTTATAAACGGTTTAAAAGGAGAACTTCAAGAGTTTATGTCACAATATAAATCCGAATTCAAGGACTTAACTTTTTTTGTGACAGGAGGAGACGCTAGATACTTTGATTTAGACGCAAAAAATGACATCTTTGCAGACAGAAATTTAACTATTAAAGGGTTATATGAAATATATAAATTCAATGCATAAATTAATTTTAGTTGTTTTAGCCGCATTTATTTCGATTTTATCATTTGGCCAGACGGGAACAAATTCACCGTTCAGCACATATGGACTAGGCGAAGTAGGTGGTCTAGATCACGCCGCATTTATTGGAATTGGTAATTCAACTATTACCATGAATGACTCAACTGTTTTAAATTATTATAATCCATCATCATACAGCTCACTAGCCAAACACAAACCTCTTTTCTCATTAGGTGTAGCTGCTCGTTATTCGATTTATTCAGAGAATGGTGTTGAATCCATCAATTCATTGGCTTCTATTCAGCATATGGCAATGGCTTTTCCTTTTGCCAAGCGATTTGGATTGGCTGTTGGAATAAAACCTTATTCAAGCAGAGGGTATGAATTTAGCACAAGAGTAAAAGTAGATGATGACTCATTGAATTATGTGTATTCTGGAGAAGGAGGGTTGAACGAATTTTTTGGAGGGCTTTCTGTTAAAGCAATTGATTTTAAAGGGGCAAAATTATCTCTAGGTGCCAATTTCGGCTATGTATTTGGACAAGTCATTAATACTAGAAAGAGTGGATTAATTAGCTCAACTATAACCAATAATAATTATGCGGGTGGCATTAACTCTAAATTAATTCAGGCTAAAGCATTTCATTACACAATTGGAGCAACCTATTCTCAAAAAATTAAAGAGAAGCATGAAATCAATGTATCCGCTGTTTATGACCCGTTTCAAAAAATTAACGTAGAATATGAAAACGTTCTTTTTTACTCGTCTAATGTTAACAATCCAAATGCTTATGACACCTTAGCGGTATTTGATACTTTAGCCGGAAACTTAAGCACAGTGCCAACTGTTACATACGGATTGAATTATGTCTATAATTTTAAAGGGAGAAAAAAACATACAAATCAATTAAATTCCCAATTATCATTTCACGCCACTTATACAAGTGCGGATTGGACAAGATATGAGAATACCTTTGACCCAACATTTACGAACACATTCTTAAACTCGACAAAACTAACTTTTGGACTTCAGTACTTACCTGAAACTAATTTTATCACCAACAAGGCACTTACTAAATTTCACCATCGCGTAAAGTATAGAATTGGTGTGTACCAACAATTATTGCCTTACGAAACAAACAACGAGCAAGTAAAAGATTTTGGCACAACATTTGGTTTCGGTATTCCGATAATAGTTAAAAACTCCCTTTCATCCATTAATTTTGGATTCTCTATTGGGAATAGAGGGGTTTCTGACGCTAACGCTTTAAACGAACAATACTACGGGTTCAACGTTGGAATATCAATTGCTCCTGGAGCAGACAAATGGTTCGTAAAACGAAAATTGAATTAAAACAAAAAATACAAAATGAAACTAGGAAAATTAATACTCGCAAGCTTTTTACTAATAGGAACTTCTTCTTTCGCTCAAGATGATGCAGAAAAAGAATGTAAAAGAATGCGTTTTTTAGCCGGAGAAGAACTGAACATTAAAAACTATAAAGGCTCTGCTAAATATTACATTCTTGGAGAGAAAATATGTGGCGGGTATGATGCCGCTAATTATGCAAGATTAATTGGTTCAGTTCGAAACGCAATTATTAGTACTGAAAAAGAAGAAAAAACAGCTTACACAGATACAGTAGTTGCTTTTTACAACACAATAGAAGAAAAAGGATTCTACGATACAAAAGACGACCTTTTAAGAGCATCTTACATTCTTCAATCATCAAATCCAGATAGAATTAAGGCAGATGAACTTTTCAGAAGAGGAATAGCAAATCAAGGATCAGCAACAAATGAAGGTTATGTTTCTTATTTCTATTATAACACCTATGCAATTTATTCTGCCGCTGCGGATACCGAAAAACCAGAATTAAAGAAAAGAATGATTTCTGATTATTTCATGATGTCCGCTTTAATCGGAAAAGCAAACATGTCAATTAAAACACAAGAAACAATTACGGAGTATTTTAATTACGTTGTAAGAGATTGTAAAGACATTCTTCCTGAAATAGGTGGATATATAGAAAATTTGTCTGATGAAAAAGAGTCTCGCTTGGCTTCATTGATGAACTTCATTACCTTATTAGAAAACAAACAATGTACTGATGCTCCAGAGTATGGCCAATTGATTAACTCTTATGTTGACACAGACCCTACTTCTCTTGACGCTCAGTTAATGAAAGCGAAGTACTTAATGTCAAAAGGAAAACTATCTGAAGCGATTAGTACTTTAAGAACCGCGAAAGGAATTGCAACAGACGATGCTAAGAAACAAGAAATCACTTATCAAATTTCTTTGGCTCAATTCAAATCTAAATCATATACAGCAGCATACAACACCGCAATGTCTGTATCTGGAGAATATAAAGGAAATGCACTTTCTATCGCTGGTAAAAGTGTAGGGAACAATGCTAACAATTGTGGGTCAAGTACATTTGACAGAAAGTGTAATTACATCTACGCTGTTCAATTATTAGAGAAAGCAAGATCTTTAGGTGGCGACATTGGAAATTCAATCTCTTCTTATAAAAGTAGATTTCCAACTTCAGATGATTGCTTCCAAAATGGAAACACAACATCTGTTACACTTTCTTGTTACAACGTAACGGTAAATCCATGTAAATAAAATGACATTTATTTCACCCATAGGTTTTATGACCAAGATACCTGTCTTCATTTTGTTGACAGGTTTTCTTTTTTCATGTGTGAATGACATCGATACAATTCAAAAGGTATCATACGACCCTAATGCACCGAGTGAAATTACACGCAACCTGGAAGTGTTTTACAATGATTCTGGATATGCACAGGTTAAAATATTTGCAACGCTAGCAGAAACCTATGATTCTCCGGAACGCATTACAAAGTTAAAAGATGGAGTGCGAGTAGACTTTTTCTCTAACGAAGGAGAAATCATCTCACAATTGACCTCTCTTTATGGAGAAGTAAATTTTGCCACAAGTAAAATTGTTGTGAGAGATTCTGTTGTACTGCGAAATTTTGAGTCGAAACAAAGCCTAGAAACGGAAGAGTTGCATTGGAATCAAAACGACAGTACAATATACACAGAGAAAAATGTCATCATAAAAACAGATGGTAAAGGTGTAACAGGGAGAGGTAAAGGACTTACAACCACGCAATCATTTGACACGTATGTCATCAAACAACCTGTTGGGCAACTGAATTTGTCCGGAGATTGATTACCTTTGAACTAAATAAAATAAAGAGAGATGCACACGTACAATAAAATAATGATTTACTTCTGGTTAACAACCTCAATTGTTCTTTTTATAACAATAACATATCTTGGAATTACCGAAGGATTTAAATCTTGGGCGCCGTATTATGTTGCCTCTTTTCTTGCATTTTTCATGTACTTCATGCGCAAATGGATGATGAAAAGAGCGGACAAGCACATGCAATTTTTAGAGGACCAAGAAAAAGCGAATAAGTAAAGCTCATCCTTGTTTTCGTTAATTTATCACAAGCATAAGGCTCTTTATAAATAATGTAAGAGACATTATAGATATATATCTATCTTTATTTCTTATGAGACCTGTAACTTTAAACGGTTTAAATTGTCTTAAACATAATGCATTTAATAAAACTCATAATTATTCTTTTGCTGACAGGATCTACCATTAACACTTTTGGTCAGTATTCTTTGAAGGGGGTTGTTTCTGATGAAGCCGGAACACCAATACCGGCTGCAAAAGTTTTTGTTAAAAATTCCGCAGACTTAAGATCAATAGCAGATGAGAATGGGCAATATGAAATGCGCCTTTACCAAGGAGAATATTTCCTAGTCATCACTTCGATGGGGTATAAAACTATTGAAGGCTACGTGACGATTGACGAACAAGATGTCATTGAGAACTTTACTCTACGAGCCGTTGCTATTCAAGATATTGATAAAATGGAAGTGTCCGCCAAGAAATCAAACCCTGGTCGTGACATTATGCTAGAGGTGGTCGCCAAAAGAGATCAAATCAATCCATGGAATTATGCGCACTCAGTTGAAGGATACACAAAGGCTACCGAAAAAATAACGCGAAAAGAAAAGAAAGAATCCAATAAAAAAAGGAAAGAAAGAGAAGCTGAAGAAAGAGACCCTTCTGGGATTGAAGACCCTTTTTCAGAACAACGAAAAGCAGATAAAAAATTAGCCAATGACATGAACTTGATCGAAGTCGATTTCACACGTCATTATGGAGGTAAAAATAAAGTAAAAGAGATTCGAAATGCTTATGAGGCAAGAGGGGCAAAAAGGAATTCACTATACTACACTACTACGGTTAAATCTAATTTCAATTTCTTCCAAAACCTTATGCACTTGGATGATTTACACCAAACTCCCGTAAGCTCGCCTATCTCAGCCCCAGGAATCCTTTCATACAAATACCGTTTGGAAAAACAATATGAAGAGAATGGCTACAACATTAGTAAAATAAAAATCATTCCGAGAAATATTTCAACTACAACTTTGGAAGGATACATTTACGTTATCGATACTTTGTGGTTGGTTCAAAAAATTGAACTCACCATGAAAAAAGGAAATTTATTGATCTATGATTATTTCTCAATTTCTCAAACTTATGAGCATCCGGGAGATTCTATTTCAATATTAGTCAATCAAAACCTGAGTTATGGCGTAAAGTATTCAAACGAATCATCTGTCTGTACTACGAACACAGTGTTCAAAAATTACGATTTCAACCCAAAATTCCCAACGAAATTCTTCAACAATGAACTTTCCGTAACTGAGCAAGAGGCGTATGATAAAGATTCCACTTTTTGGAATAACAAAAGAGAGGATGTTTTAACGGAAGAAGAAACTAAATACATTGCCGTAAAGGACAGTATCTACTCATCAGAGCATCGAAAAGAATATTTGGATTCAGTGGATAAAGTTTTCAATAAAATTACTGCGCTTAAAGTCTTATGGTGGGGAGTGGACCGACGAAACCGAGCAAAAAAAACACAATGGACTATAAATTCTTTAGCGGCTTTAATTCGACCCATTTTTATTGCTGGCCCAAGAATAGCACCCGGTTTTAGCTATTTTAAAAAATGGGAAAATGAACGGTTTATAGATTCTTATTCAGAAGTCTCTATGGGGTTTTTGAACGCTGACTTGAAAGGATCTACAAACTGGATGTTTCGCTATGACCCATTTAGATTTGGAACCTTGGACGCAAGTTTCTCCCATTCATTTGATGTCATTCGAGATTTTGATGCCATTACTCAAATTTATAAACGCGATAACTTTATCGAAACAACTGAATTTAACCTTGGGAATACCATTGAAATTTTTAATGGATTTTATTTAGAAACCAATTTAAGTATGTCGGAAAGAAGAAGCTTAAAAGATTATAAATTCCTGAATACCGATGATATTTTAGCAAACAATGACCCTACCGATTTTGAGTCTTACCAAGCATTGATCGCAAATGCAACGATTAGTTTTACTCCCAATCAAAAATTCATGAGAGAGCCTAACAAAAAGGTGCTTTTAGGTTCTAAATGGCCAACCTTTTATTTTTATTACGAGAAAGGGCTTCCAACAGTATTTGGTTCAGATGTAAACCATGATTATGCGCTATTAGGAATTAGACAGACTTTCAAGATTGGAACGATTGGAACATCAAGCTATCACATTAAATCTGGTAAATTCTTAAACACAAAAGCGCTTCAATTTGCCGATGAGAAATTCCATCGAAGAAGCGATCCAATTTGGTTTTCGAATCCATTGTATTCATTCCAAGGGCTTGACTCTACACTTCCTACAAGAAAAATATATTATGAAGCTCATTTCGTGCATCATGATAATGGAGCTATTTTAAGTAAGATCCCATTCATGAAAAAAACACGTATTGGATTAGTTGCTGGTACTGGTGGATTATATATTCCTGAATTTGATTGGTTACATTATGAAGTATTACTCGGATTAGAACGTAATTTTAAATTCTCAAAAAGACGTCTCAGAATTGGTATCTATGGTGTCTTGTCTGGAGGAAATCAAATCACCCCTACTCCATCATGGAAAATTTCATTTGCCATCCTTGACAATCGCAGTATGAAGTGGAATTTCTAAATTCTTTTTACCCTTATCGACAAATAAATACAGCCAATAATTTTGTACATTGTTGAACAATCATTACGATTCATTTTTAATAAAACGAGTCCAGATTGAATGTTATAATAAGAGACAAACAAACAACAAAATGGTACACGGAACTCACAATGCCTTAAACGATGATAGAAACGAAAATGTAAAAATCTTTGTTTGTGGAGAATTACTTGATCGAAAAGATGCCAAAATATCAGTTTTTGACAGTGGATATCTAGTCGGAGATGGTGTCTGGGAAGGCCTCCGTTTACATAATGGCGTTTTAGCATTCATTGACCTACATCTTGACAGATTATGGCAATCAGCTGCCGCTGTTGGTATGACATTAAACTTCACAAGAGAGACATTGTTAAATAATGTTTGGAATACACTTAAAGCTAACGATATGCATACTGATGTGCATGTTAGAATAATGGTCACTCGTGGAATTAAGAAAACCCCTTCACAGGATCCGAGGTTGACCATTGGCGACCCTAATGTTGTAATTATTGCAGAATATAAAAAAGCCTCTCCCGAAAGCAAAGAAAATGGAATAACACTTTTTACAAGTACCATTCGAAGAGGCTCTCCAGATTATTTAGACCCAAGATTAAATTGCCACAGTAAAATACATGAAGTACAAGCTTTAATCCAAGCAATCGAAGCAGGATGCGATGAAGCATTAATGTTGGATGCGAATGGATTTGTGTCCACTTGTAACGCGACTAATTTCTTTATCATTCGAGACAATGAAGTATGGACATCTACAGGTGCTTATTGTATGAATGGTATCACACGTGGCAACGTAATACGAGTATGCGAGGAGAATAAGATTCCTTGCAAACAAAAAGATTTCTCGTTGTTTGATGTCTATGGAGCAGATGAAGCTTTTGTAACGGGCACATTTGGTGGTCTAACTCCTGTGACTAAAATCGACGGTCGCGTAATTGGTACTGGAAAATTTGGTGATTTCACACGAAAGCTTTCAACGTTATATACTGAACTGATAACAGCTGAAACAAATGGATAATACAAAACGCATATGCCTTTGGTCAGGACCAAGGAATATTTCAACTGCGCTCATGTATTCTTTCGCTCAACGAAATGATACGAGTGTTTTTGACGAACCATTATATGCACATTATCTTAAAAACACAAAAGCAAACGAATACCATCCTGGCGCTGAAGATGTTTTATTGTCACAAGAGAATGATGGTTCTAAGGTGGTTAAAATGATGACAACAAATAAGGACAACAAGGTGCTGTTCTTTAAAAACATGACACATCATTTACTCGATCTAGATAAAACATTTATGAAAGATGTCATTAATGTATTTCTAACTAGAGACCCTTTTGAAATGTTGCCTTCTTTTGCGAAAGTAATTGAAAACCCGACCCTAAATGATGTCGGCTATGCGATGCATATTGATTTACTCGAGTATTTAAACAAACAAGACATTAAACCCATTGTTATAGATTCAAAAGACATTTTGTTAAATCCTGAAAAAGCGTTGACAAACTTGTGCGAAAAAGCAGGTATATCATTTGATAAAAAAATGCTTACATGGGAAGCCGGAGCACGAACTGAAGACGGTACTTGGGCTAAATACTGGTATGATTCTGTTCATAAATCGACTGGTTTTATGGAGTACAAACCTAAATCAGAACCATTTCCAGAATCTCTTAATCCTCTATTAAAAGAGTGTTTACCTTATTATAATCGGCTCATTAATAGCTAGTTTTTTTAGTAAACAATACCTCATCCTTTAACATCAGGAAATTAATAACACCCCTATTTAAACTATAGCCACCTGTTTTTCAAATGATTAATATTTAATACCTAATTTTCTTAGGTATTAACTTGTAATACATAAGAATCATATGTATATTTGTCATATGTATTCATCAGAACTAATAAAAGGAACATTAAAAACCATCGTCCTCAACTTGTTGAAAGACAATAATAAAATGTATGGTTATGAAATCAGTCAGAAGGTTAAGTCGATGACCAATGACAAGATTCAGATTACTGAAGGAGCATTGTACCCTACTCTTCATGCACTCGAGAAGCAAGGAGATGTGACCACAGAGAAAGTATATATTGGGAAACGCGTTCGCAAATACTACATTCTTACTGATCAAGGGGAAAATACGATGACCGAACGTGTGAATGAATTGTCTGATTTTATGAAGACCATGAAATTCTTATTGGATTTGGACACATCTGCACAAAATGTATAATGTATCAGATGATCAAGTTGAATTTATTTTAGATGATATAGCGAAAAGAGGTGTTACGACTGAAGACGTCAGGTATAACATTTTGGATCACGTCTGCTGTATCATAGAAAATGAATTTACAGATGGTAAGGACTTTTTCAAGTTCTATGAGAATACTATTGCCCGATTTTACAAGAACGAATTAAGTGAAATTGAGCGTGAAACAGAAAATTTACTCACTTTTAAATATTATTATGCCATGAAACGCACACTAAAAATTACTGGATTAATTTCCGTCGTATTAATTGTCATTGGGGCAATTTTCAAAACAATGCATTGGCCTGGAGCCGGAATGATGTATGTCTTAGG
>CAJQPA010000050.1 GCA_905480145.1 uncultured Flavobacteriales bacterium
CCTGCTGGAACATCTGTATTAGGTCCTATATGTCTTGCCAACTCAGTCATAAATGACTGACAAAATTTCATTACTTCGTTATCTGACTTTCCTTTAGGATTAAAATCAGATCCACCCTTACCTCCACCCATTGGAAGAGTAGTCAATGAATTTTTAAATATTTGTTCGAATCCTAAAAATTTAAGTATAGATAAATTCACCGAAGGGTGGAATCTTAAACCACCTTTATAAGGTCCAATAGCAGAATTAAATTCTACTCGGTAACCTCTATTCACTTGAACTTCTCCTTTGTCATCGAGCCAAGGAACCCTAAACATTATTGTTCTTTCTGGCTCAACCATCCTATCTAGGATCTTTGCATCTTTATACTTTGGAGTTTCTTCAATCACGGGAATAACAGCTTCTGCTACTTCATGAACAGCTTGCAAAAATTCAGTTTCGTGACCATTAGACGCTTTCACTTTATCCATGAAGGCATCTATTTGAGCTTGATATTTATTTGACATTATAAACTAGTTTGTTTTTACTTCACAAATGTAAATATTTTTTGAATTAAAAATAACTTTTCATTCGCCATGTTTGGATTTCTATCAGAATAAATGATAACTCAATAAATAATTAGAAGCCATCTATTATCCTTACTTTTGTGTTCGATGTGGTCAGCTTCAATTTAGGCAACTTAATTCGTCCTATTTCGTCTGATACATATAATTGGTATTACAATATGAAATTTTACTCCTTCATTTTAATCGTAACATTTGGCTTTTTTTCGAAAGCTCTATCACAGGCAACAATATGTTTGGGTGACGACATTACGGTTTGCGCCGGCACTTCTGTCACCATTGAAAACTGCACAGGGAACACTGGGAATGCTCAAGGAATTGTCCTAGACAATATTACACCAGTAACCTTGAATGATGATGAATGGAGTAATGCTGTTAACATAGGATTTCCGTTTAATTTTTATGGCATTGATAGAACAGAATGTGTAATCGGATCAAATGGATTAATTTCTTTTGATTTAGCAAAAGCCGGAGGGTATTGCTCCTGGGACTTAAGTGGTGCAGGAAATATGCCTAACCCTGGGTTTGATGATGCCAAGAGTGCTGTTATGCTAGCTTATCAAGACATGAATCCGAGTGCTTTTGTATCTCCAATTGGTCAAATTGGATACCAGACAATAGGATTAGCTCCAAATAGAATGTTTATCGTTTTATATAAAGATATTAATTTTTTTAGTTGTGAAACCGTTTGTAACTATATGTCTGTTATTCTATATGAAGGCTCAAATAACATAGAGGTTCAAATTGGAGATAAACCACTTTGTGCTGACTGGAATGATGGACTATCAATACAAGGTATTCAAGATGACGCTGGCCTGAATGCAGTCATCACCCCTGGAAGAAACAATGCACAATGGGCAGCTAACCAAGAGTGTAAACGATGGACACCTAACTCTCCTGGTAATACGAACTCATATACAATTTCAGACGAACCCTATATCTTAGTCACAAGTAACAGTACAGAGATTCAATGGGAAGACACTGAAGGCAACACTTACCCATACAACAATGGAGTTTTGGTTATTGACCCTGTAGAAGTTGGAACTATCGGATACTCTATATCAGGTTCAGCGTGCGGTGCAAGTCTTGGGACAATTTCTGAAACATCATGGGTCACTGGGGTTAATTCTGGCGTTGAAGCGTTTGCAATAGACGACATATGCTCTGCAGGACTTGGCGAAGTGACAGCGAACCCAACAGCTGGGTCACCTGCCTACTCTTTTAATTGGCCAGAGTTAGGAGCCAATACACAAACAGTCACAGGTGTTCCAGCCGGTAACTATACTGTGAATATGACAGATGGAAATGGATGCGTGGCAACTGCAAACGTTACTGTAGGAGATACTCCAGCAGCATTTCAAAGCGCGACTACGATCGTATCTTGTCCTGGAGGGAATGATGGGACTGCATTTGCTGAAATGATTCCGGAACTTGGTAATGTTACTTATCAATGGGATGATCTAGCTCTACAAACAACTCAAACAGCCGTTAACCTTGCGGCAGGAACTTATAACTGTGTTGTCACTTCTGACATTGGGTGCGCTGGCCTTGTGACCGTTAACATTGCTGAAATACCAGGCATGATTGGAACAATTACTAGCATTACAAATGTATCCTGTAATAGTGGAAACAACGGCTCAATGACAGTTAATGTAACTCAAGGAACTGAACCTTACACATACTCTTGGAATAATTCAGCTTCAACAGATGAAACGGCAGCTGACTTAGTTGCCGGGGATCATACAGTTACAATTACTGATTCAAATGGCTGTATCATTACAATTGATGGCAATCTAACAGAACCTGAAGCACTAAGCATTGATTTTATTACACCAGACACACAAATCTGTCCAGAAGAAAAAATCACCCTTGAGGTCAATGGCGCTGGAGGATCTTCGGATTATACTTTCACTTGGACTGAAAATGGAATTTTTATTGGAAATGGAACTGAAATACTAGTTGACCCAACCTCAACAGATACAGATTATTGTGTTGAATTATCCGAAGAATGCGGTTCTCCAGAAGCGCAAGAGTGTATTCGAATATACTTCCCTACTCCTATTGAGCCCTCTGCTCTTCCTGATTTCGAAGCCAAATGTATACCTGACACATTTTATTTTGAAAATACATCTGCCAATTTAGCTGAAATAGCAACCACTTTTTGGGAGTTTGGAGATAATGTTTCGCATGTAGAAACTACGAATGGATCAGATCCCGTATCACATTTCTACAATACAACTGGCTTTTATTCAATAACACTAACAACTACTTCTATTTTTGGATGTGTCTATACCAATACGATGGAAAACTTAATTGAAGTAGTTCCATCACCAATAGCTGATTTTAACTTTTCTAAAAACCCAACAACCATATTTGAGACAGGAATTTTAATGCAGAACAAATCATCCTTTGATGTTGTCGATTGGCAATGGTTTAGTCCTGGATCAGAACCAACATTGAGTTCTGCTGTCAATCCATCTTTCATGTTTCCTGAAAACAAAGTAAACAACTACCCGGTAACACTAGTTGTCACTAACGAAAGAGGTTGTATCGACACTACTAGATATATTCTACAGGTGGTTGAGGATATATTATTCTTTGCGCCAAATGCTTTTACCCCTGACGGAAATGAATTGAATAACTTATGGAAACCCGAAATATCTGGAATTGATATCTATGACTTTGATTTATATATCTATAATCGATGGGGAGAAGTAATTTGGGAGAATCATGATCCCTCTCGAGGATGGGATGGAACATACAAAGGAAGGCTCGTGACAAATGACACTTATATATGGGTCGCAACAGTCAAAAACCCATACAATGACGATAAAAGAACTTTCAATGGAAGTATGGTTTTGTTGTCGGGAGATTCAAAATTTTCACCTGAATAAATCACTCTTTTAGCTTTGGTATTATAATTGGTTTATTGTGTAAAATCTTATTAATTTTACGTAAAAATAGAATCATGAATAAAATAATATTAGCGATTGGTGTCTCATTGACTTTAGGCCTCTCATCTTGTGATGTTTTAGAGGAAGTTGCTGGATCAGTTTTAGCACCGACAGACTCAACATCCACTCCTTCACTAACTAATGGCGAGGTGATATCAGGATTAAAAGAAGCTTTGAATGTTGGTATTAAAAACTCTGTCAACTTAACTTCGGTTACCGATGGATTCATGAAAAACAATGATATCCGACTTCCCTTCCCTGTAGAGGCTGATAAAGTAAAACAAAAAGCACTAGATTGGGGACTCGATGGTCAGGTCCAAAAATTTGAACTTACACTGAATAGAGCAGCGGAAGAAGCAACAAAAGAAGCACTTCCAATTTTCAAAAATGCGATTCTAGGTATGAGCGTTCAAGATGGGTTTGCGATTCTAAATGGCGGTGATGGTGCGGCAACAAAATTTCTTGAAAACAAAACTAATTCTGCTTTAATAACAGCATTCTCTCCAAAAGTAGAAGCAGCAATTTCTAAAGTGAAATTGACTGACATTTGGGAACCAATAATCTCAAAATACAATACGGCAATGACATTCACTGGAGGTGATAAAATCAATCCAGATTTAAACCAATATGTTACTGAAAAAGCAATCTCAGGACTATTCCATATGGTGGCTTTAGAAGAAAATAAAATTAGAAAAGATCCTTTAGCTCGTGTAACCGATATACTTCAAAAAGTATTCGGTAGTATCGGACAATAATTAATCTTAAACATAAAAAAGGCGTCAATTAGAGTTGACGTCTTTTTTGTATTTTACACAACAGTAAAAACATAATTATATGCAATATCCTCCTTCAGAATTAGTCTTAAATAATAAAGGACAAGTATATCATCTCGGCCTATCTCCAGATAAAATTTCAAATAAAATTATTCTAGTTGGCGACCAAGACAGAGTTGATTTAGTCGCTTCTTTTTTTGACAATACAGAACATTCCTCTCAGCATAGAGAGTTTGCGTGTAAAACTGGAACTTACAATGGAAAGAGGCTTACTGTAATCTCCACAGGAATAGGGACTGACAATATTGATATTACAATTAATGAACTAGACGCCCTTGTTAATATTGACTTAAAGAAAAGGGAAGATAAAGAACAGACTACTTCTTTAGATTTAGTAAGAATTGGAACATGCGGTATACTGCAGCCTGAAGTTCCGATCCATTCATACATCCTAACGTCGCACGCATTCGGGCTAGACAATGTCGCTCATTTTTATGACATCAAAGAAACACAAGAAGAAGCTGAATTAAATAAATCGATAAACGATCATATTAATCTTCCAAAACCAATTCAGACATATTTATCGAAAGCCACAGATGAATTGTTCGACAAACTAGTGTCAAACGAAACCGTTGAAGGTATCACTATTACTAGTAGTGGTTTTTACGGGCCACAAGGACGTCAATTGCGTTTAAAAAACAGCTCCAATGCGTTAGGACCTTTATTGACTTCATTTTCGAAAGACAACAATAGAATCACAAATTTTGAAATGGAAAGTTCGGCTCTATTCTCACTTGGAAAAGCTATGGGACATAAGTGTGCAACAATCTGTTTAGGGATTGCAAACAGACCCAATAAAGAATTTTCAAAGGACTATCACCCTCACATGATGAAACTAATTAAATACGTCCTAGATCGCATCTAAGCCATTGCTTCATATAATATTATCTTGTGATTTCAAAAATTAGCATTCTTGGTTGCGGTTGGCTAGGTCTTCCTTTAGCTGCAAAACTCAATAGAATTGGACACGAAGTAAAGGGAAGTGTCCGATCAGAGGGAAACTTATCAAAACTAGAAAAAAATGGGATCGAAGCTTATCCTATTGATATTGAGCAAGAGTTAGAAATCGAGAATTCCTTCTTCAATTGTAAGACTCTAATAGTTTCGATTCCAAATAAAAATATTGATGGCCACAAACGCTTGATTGAACTTGCTGAGAAATTAAAGATTGAAAAAATCATTTTTACCAGCTCTACTTCAGTTTATGAAAACTCAAATGCTCTTATCAAAGAAAATGATCTTCTGAAAGAAACCAAACTTAAAAACATCGAGGACTTATATATTCATTCTCAAATCCCTTGTATTATTCTTAGACTCGCTGGACTCGTTGGAGAAAATAGACATCCTGGTAACTTCTTCAAGAACAAGATAGGAATCGCAAGACCTAATGGTCAAATCAACCTAGTGCATCAACTTGATATAATAGAGACTATTGTAAAACTAATCGATTCAAATATAGAAGATGGTATCTATAACATTGTATCTTCTGAGCACCCGAATCGATTTTTATTTTACCAGAATGCGTATTTTGATTTGAAAGGTGTCGAAAGAAATTTCGAGGCGTCTTTTGACTCAGAATCTATTGGCCAAAAAACAATATCAGGAGAAAAAATAGAGCGAATAATTGGCCGGAAAATTAAACTTTCCGACCATTATAAATTCTTATAGCTTACATGTTTCTTCTGTACTGACCTCCCACTTCGAACAATGCTTTTGTAATTTCGCCAATTGAAGCATATTTACAAGTTTCCATTAATTCATCAAACATATTCTTATTTTGAACGGCGGCTTCTTGCGTCTTTTTAATACCTGCAATTGCCTGTTCAGAATACGTCTCCTTAAGTTCCGATAACATTCCAATTTGATATTGTTTCTCTTCTTCTGTTGCACGAACAACTTCTTTAGGAAGAACTGTTGGCGAACCATTTTTACTTAAAAATGTATTCACACCAATAATTGGAAATTCACCGTTATGTTTCAAGGTCTCATAATATAGAGACTCTTCTTGAATTTTTGAACGTTGGTACATTGTCTCCATCGCTCCCAGTACACCGCCTCTTTCCGTAATTCTATCAAATTCAATTAATACAGCATTCTCAACTAGATCTGTCAATTCTTCAATAATGAAAGCACCTTGTAAAGGATTCTCATTTTTCGCTAACCCTAACTCTTTATTAATGATCAATTGAATTGCCATTGCCCTACGAACAGATTCCTCTGTAGGTGTCGTAATAGCCTCATCGTATGCATTTGTGTGCAATGAATTACAGTTATCATAGATTGCGTATAACGCTTGAAGTGTTGTACGAATATCATTAAAATCAATTTCCTGAGCATGCAATGAACGACCTGAAGTTTGAATATGATACTTTAACATTTGTGCTCTTGCATTTGCTCCATATTTCTTACCAAGCGCTTTCGCCCATAATCTTCTCGCGACACGACCAATAACCGCATATTCAGGGTCAATTCCATTTGAAAAGAAGAAAGACAAATTAGGTCCAAAATCATTGATATTCATTCCACGACTTAGATAATACTCTACATAAGTAAAACCATTTGCCAAAGTAAATGCCAATTGAGTAATCGGATTCGCTCCTGCTTCAGCAATATGATATCCTGAAATTGATACTGAATAAAAATTTCTTACCGCATTGGTGATGAAGTATTCTTGAACATCTCCCATCAAACGAAGTGCAAATTCAGTAGAGAATATACATGTGTTTTGGGCTTGATCTTCTTTTAAAATATCTGCCTGAACTGTTCCACGCACTTGCGTTAACGTCACCTTCTTAATTTCCTCGTAAATATCTTTTGGAAGGACAGCATCACCGGAAACTCCGAGTAGCATTAATCCTAAACCATCATTTCCTTCAGGTAAATCTCCCTGATACTCTGGACGTTTAGTTCCTTTCGCTTTATAAATAGCGGTAATCTTTGCTTCCGTTTCTTTCTCTAGAGCATTCTCCTTGATATACTTCTCACAATTTTGATCAATTGCAGCATTCATAAAGAAAGCTAGCATCATTGGCGCTGGACCATTGATCGTCATTGAAACAGAAGTCATAGGATTACTTAAGTCAAATCCTGAATATAGTTTCTTCGCATCATCCAAACAGCAAATAGATACGCCAGAGTTTCCTATTTTTCCATAAATATCAGGACGCACATCTGGATCATTACCGTAAAGAGTAACAGAATCAAATGCTGTCGACAATCTTTTAGCAGGCATTCCTTTACTCACATAATGAAAACGTCTGTTTGTTCTTTCCGGACCTCCTTCACCAGCAAACATTCTTGTCGGATCTTCTCCCTCCCGTTTGAATGGAAACAATCCTGCTGTGTAAGGGAATTCTCCCGGCACATTCTCTTGCAATGACCACTTTAAAATATCACCCCACCCTGTATATTTAGGCATTGCAATTTTAGGAATCTGCGAATGAGAAAGTGACTCCGTATGAGTTTCTATGGATAATTCTTTATTTCTTACTTTAAATTTAAAAACAGGATCAATGTACAATTGTTTCTTTCCTTCCCATTTTTGAAGAATTTCCCAGTTTTTTGGGTCAAAATTTAACTTTTCATTTTCAAAAGCTTCGTGAAGACCTTTTAATATTCTGTCTTTATCTTCAATTTCTGAGGACTCCATTGACCTAATAGAAGAATCTAGTCCCCACAATTTATCTGCAACGACTACTTGTTCTTTGACCCATTTATCATACGCCCTATTACTCTCCGAAATTTCAGAAAGGTAACGTGTGCGTTCTGGTGGAATCACAAATATTTTCTCTGACATTTCTTGTGTCATAGAGAAAGAGGACTTCAGGTCTGCTTTTGTTTTCTCTACTAATAAATCCATGATCACTTTATACAAAGTATTCATTCCTGGATCATTAAACTGAGATGCAATTGTTCCATGAACAGGCATTGAGTCAACACTTTCATCCCAAAGATTGTGGTTTCTTTGGTATTGTTTTCTCACATCTCTTAAAGCATCAAGTGCACCGCGTTTATCAAACTTATTTAAAGCAATAACATCTGCAAAATCTAACATGTCAATTTTCTCTAATTGCGTTGCTGCACCATACTCAGGTGTCATTACATATAGAGACATGTCAGAATGGTCCAATATTTCAGTATCCGATTGACCGATACCAGACGTTTCCAAAATGATTAAGTCATATTCAGCCGCTTTCAAAACAGTCAATGCTTCAGCAACATGCTTAGACAGGGCTAAATTAGACTGTCTGGTTGCTAAAGAACGCATATAAACACGATCACTTTTGATTGAATTCATTCTAATTCTATCCCCCAGTAATGCTCCTCCCGTCTTTCTTTTAGAAGGATCAACAGAAACAACAGCTATTGTTTTCTCAGGAAAATCAATTAAAAAGCGACGAACTAATTCATCCACTAAGGATGATTTACCGGAACCACCAGTACCTGTAATTCCCAAAACTGGAACCGATACTTTCGAGGCAATTTCATGAATTTCTGCAATAATTTCTTTTGATTCTAACGGAAAATTTTCTGCTGCTGAAATAATTCTAGCAATCGCAGGTGCATTCTTCTGCTTGATATCAGCAATTGAGCCATTCAACTTATCTCCTACCGGAAAATCACACCGCTGAATTAAATCATTAATCATTCCTTGTAAGCCCATTGATCTTCCATCGTCCGGATGATAAATCCGCTCAACACCATACTGTTCTAATTCTTTAATTTCCGATGGGAGAATGGTACCACCTCCACCACCAAAAATCTTGATTTGTGGAGCACCCTTCTCTTGCAATAAATCATACATATACTTAAAGTACTCATTATGACCTCCTTGATATGATGTCATTGCAATAGCTTGCGCATCTTCTTGAATAGCGCAATTCACAACCTCTTCAACAGAACGATCATGCCCCAAATGAATTACCTCACAACCCGTGCTTTGAATAATTCTTCTCATAATGTTGATCGCTGCATCGTGCCCATCGAACAATGAGGCCGCCGTGACGATTCTAACTTTATTCTGAGGCTTATATGCTTCTATTCTTTCCATCATATCTGTACAGTGTTAATTGCGTTGCGAATTTACTGTTTTTGCTCAAGAAATGAAATGAAATAGTCAGTATTTATGAATCAATTAAAGGCTAATATATTACAACACTTTATTTTATTGTTAGTTGTTACTTTCTTAAAAGTTAGAATTCTATATTTGTAACAAATAACAAAATCTCATGGAATATCTTTTTCAAATTGCATTAATAGTCCTTCCAGCCGCCGCTGTAATATTCACTGCTGTTTTTTTTATGCGAAAAACATCTGAACGTGAAGTTATTTCAATGCGAATGGAACTGAAAAAAGAACGCCAAACATTCTTTTTACCAAACAGAGTGGATGCTTACCAAAGAGCAATATTGTTAATGGAAAGAATTCATCCCAATAGTCTTTTGATGCGATTAATGAATCCTGGACTACCATGCGCTGCTTTTCAAGTGAAATTATTAGAAGCTATAAGAGAAGAATACGAGCATAATATTGCACAGCAAATGTATATTTCACCTGCAGGCTGGGAGCTGGTTAAGAAAGCCAAGGAAGAAACTGTTAAAATTATAAATTTAGCAGGCAAGCAAATGGATGCCACTTCAAATGCAATGGATTTATCAAGTAAAATATTTGAGATTGTTGCAGAAGTAGGAACACTTCCAACTGAGATTGCAGTTGAAATATTAAAAAAAGAAGTTCAAGAATTATTTTAACCAAAAAAAAATGAAGCCTCTATAAGGCTTCATTTAGATATTCTGGATTGAATATTATACTTAAATTCTCTAGTTATAATAAATGAGAATAATCGTGATTTTAAAAAATTGCTCCTACCAATAAAATTAAATCAACTATAACTGTTATTGCGGCTACTTTAAAAATCCATTTCATTGGAAGTAAAGCCAGCATAGAAACCAAAAAAGTCAACGATAAACCAGCTGTCAAAATCAATCTCAAATCAAACGATCCTGCTCCAAAAGCCATAGCTATAGAACTTAAGCAAACAATAGACATTAAAAGGATAGGTGTTAGTCCAAATCTACTGAACTCCATTTCTTCCCAAAACAACTCACTGTTTAGTTTTGCTAATATTCCTTGATCTTGATTTAACTCCTTAGCTATTGGCCTTGCAATAATTGAACTTGTTTCCATCTTTCTTTGTATTAAATGTTATAGAACAAAGTAAAGGGAATCAATCAAGGTGTAAAATGAGATTCATCAAGTGAAATTATGATTTTAATCAGTTTTGAGCATAACTAGGTAAGTAAAATCCTTGAATCCTCGATTTCAATTAGATCTCCCACGACAAGTTTAGCCCTCTTCCGTGTTTCTAATTCACCATTCCTAAAAACAATTTCATCATCAACAATTAATTTAGCATGACCACCCGTCTGAGCAACACCAACTGCTTTCAACAACTGAATTAACTCAATGTAATCTCCTTTAATTTTAAATTCTTCTTTCATTACGATAAAATTGATATATTTTTTCAGCCGCCTGGTAAGAGCTCAATTCATTCTTAGCGACTTTATTTTTTAATTCTTTTAGCTCAGCTAACATTGTTGCATCAGAAAAGAAATCACTCAAAAGTAATTCTTTTAAAGTGTCTGTCAGCCACATCTTATCTTGCTCTATCCTGTTACCTTCAAAACTGCCATTATCATAAACTTGATCCTTAAATTCTTCGATAATATTAAAAACACCTTCAACACCAGTATTATCAATTGAACTACATATTTCAACTTGAGGAATCCAATTATTCTTGTTGGGTGGAAACAAATGCATAGCATTCTTATATTCTCTTGCAGCTAATTTCGCTTTGGTCACATTATCACCATCCGCTTTTGTAATAATTAACGCGTCTGCCATTTCCATAATCCCTTTCTTTATTCCTTGCAACTCATCCCCTGCTCCTGAAAGCATTAGCAAAAGAAAAAAGTCGACCATTGATTTTACCATTGTTTCAGATTGACCTACACCGACTGTTTCAATCAAAATAACATCGAATCCAGCAGCCTCGCAAAGAATAATTGTTTCTCTCGTTTTGCGCGTTACACCGCCTAAAGTATCGCCAGCTGGAGAAGGACGAATGAAAGCATTTTTTTCAGCAGACAAAACGTGCATTCTAGTTTTATCACCTAAAATACTACCTCCCGAAACAGAGCTCGATGGATCTACAGCAAGAACAGCAATTTTCTTTCCTTTCTTTAATAAAATTTTGCCAAAAGCCTCTATAAATGTGCTTTTTCCTACCCCTGGAACACCGGTTATACCAATCCGTATAGATTTGCCCGCATGCGAAAGACATTTCTGTACTAACTCATTTGAATCGACTCTATGATTTAAGTTCTGGCTCTCAATCAGGGTAATCCCTGAACTCAAAGCAGTTCTATTTCCTTTTATGATTCCATCAAATAATTCAGAGGGAGACATTTTTTTAAAATGCTCCTGCCTTTTCTTTACCCAATCGTTAAAATTCTTTTCTTTCATAAAGCTTAAGTGCAAGTTAAAAAATCTGTTTCAAAAAGCGCTACAATTTACACATCAGAATAAAATCAAATTCCAATAGTATATTTACCTTTATACCGCACTTATAAATAAGAGTAGTCTAAAATGAAACAAATAGGTCTAATGTCTGATACACATGGCTTCGTAGATCCTAAAATCTACGAACACTTCAAAAATGTTGATGAAATATGGCATGCAGGAGATATTGGAGACATTAAAGTCATTGACGAATTAAAAAAATTCAAACCTTTACGTGCTGTTTGGGGCAACATTGACAATACTGAAATAAGATCTGAAACGGAAGAATTTGAAACTTTTGAGTGTGAAAAAGTAAAAGTATTAATTACGCATATTGCGGGAAAGCCTGGTAAATATTACCCAAAAGCAAAAGAGCGAATTGACATAGATAAACCTGATTTGTTCATTTGTGGACATTCTCACATCTGCTTGGTTAAAATGGATCCAAATTACAAGATGCTATGGATGAATCCGGGCGCATGCGGATTCAAAGGATTTCATCAAATAAAAACACTCCTTCGTTTTAAAATTACAGATGATAAAATTCACGACTTGGAAGTAATTGAAATGGGAAAAAGAGCATGAAACAAAATTTTTTAAAATAGTTATCGTTAAAGGAATTATATGAAAACAATTTTTCTTCTTTTATTTTCATTTTTGGGGGGATTAATTTTAGCCCAAACTGGAGGCACTACTACCTTCCCTATGCTTGACTTGTCATTCAGCGCAAGATCAACTGGTTTAGCGGGTGATTTCATTTCTGTTTATGATGAGGATATCAATATGGGAATAAGTAATCCATCCTTAATTAACAGTGAAATGTCGAAGACTGCGAGTTTTAGCACAGCATTATTGTCAGGTGGCGTTAATTATGGAATGTTTGCATATGGCTTAAACTCGAATAAGTTAGGACCTATAGCAACGTACATCAAATATGTTAGCTATGGAAAATTTGATAGAATGAATGAAGCCGGGATAAGTGAAGGAACATTTAAACCATTTGAAATGATAGCTGGCGCAGGAATCGGAAAAACCCTAAATCCTAGAATTTCAATTGGCGCCAATGTAAATTTTCTGTACTCTCAGCTGGAAACATATAGTTCTTTGGGAGCGTCTGTAGATTTCGCAGGAACATTCTTTAATCCAGAAAAAGAATTTTTAGTCACCATTCTTGCAAAAAACATTGGCTATCAACTAAAAGGTTATACGGAAAAAACACGTTCCCCGCTTCCTGTTGAGATCCAAGCGGCTACTTCTTACAAACTAAAGCATGCGCCTTTTCGAATTTCTTTACTCGCACATCATTTAAATCAATGGGACATTACTTATAATGACCCCAACGCAAAAGAAACTATAGACGCCCTCACAGGAGACACAATTCCAGTTTCCAGAGCTGGTTTCTTTGAAAAGTTTGCCAACCATTTTACCTACCAATTAGAAGTACTCATCACTAAAAACATTGAAATTAGAGCTGGGTTTGACTACCATAAAAGAAAAGAACTTGCTTTAGAACAACGTTCTGGCATTGCAGGCTTTTCTTTTGGAGCAGGTTTATTATTGGATAAATTCAGATTAGATTATGGTTTTGTGGTCTATTCTCGTGCCGGATTCAATAATATGATAACCCTATCTACAAATTTATCCAAGTGGAAAAAGTAACGCAAAAACGTTTTAATGCTGCCTGATAGCGAGCCTAGACTTATCAACTCTTGATTGTTCATTTTATTTCTGAAACCTTTTGGTCAAACATGAGTATATTTAGATAAACAAAAAAATAATTTTTATGAAAAAGTTAGCAATTTTAGTTGGTGCTATTGCACTTACATCTTCAACTTTCGCTCAAA
>CAJQPA010000051.1 GCA_905480145.1 uncultured Flavobacteriales bacterium
TAATTCTCTGCTGGTTATTTGCCTTCATAGGTTCTGCTCTATTTGTTTATTTGTGCTACATCGGTGATTTATATATTGAATCTATTCTTCAACTATTTTATGTTATCATGGCAGTCGTTGGTTGGATCAGTTGGAAAAAAACAGAATCAGATATTTCGAGGATTAAAAAATGGAAAATAAATAATCACCTAATCAACATTTTAATAAGTGCAGTAATTGCTTTTTTTCTTGGATACATATTTGACCATCATACCAATCAGGCAAATCCATATGTAGATGCTTTTACAACTTGTTATAGTTTATCTGCGACCTTTATGGTCACTAGAAAAGTTTTAGGGAACTGGATTTATTGGATTGTTATTGATTTAGTATCTATTTATTTATATGCGCAACGTGATTATAATTTAACAGCTGTTCAATATGGAATTTTTACTCTTCTAGCTGTTTTTGGTTTTATGGCTTGGAGAAAGCAATTTAAACAACAAGTGAATGATTAGAATTGCAATAACAGGTCCTGAATCTTCGGGTAAAACAACTTTGTGCCGATCACTTTCTGAGCATTTAAATGTTTCATTTGTTCCTGAGTTTGCTCGATCTTATTTAGAGAAAACAAATGGTGAATACGATTATCCCGACTTGAACAAAATAGCCATGGGTCAATTAGAACGGGTTAAATCCTCTAACAGTGAGGTTGTTATAAGTGATTCTGATTTCTCAGTGCTAGAAATATGGTCCCAATACAAATATGGAAGTGTTTCTGCTTACATACAAGAATTAGTAAAGCAAGATTTATTTGATTTACATATTTTATGTACTCCTGATATTCCTTGGGAACAAGATTCTCTTAGAGAAAATCCGGACAATAGGGATCAACTATTTGAACTATATAAAGATTCATTGAGCAATTATGGTAAAAATTTTATTGTTGTTTCCGGAAGTCATGAGAGTAGGTTCGAAAAAAGTTTGCAATCAATTAGGTCTACTTTTAAAAGTTTAAATTAACTTTGTGTCATCTCTAAGGGGTGCTGCTATAAATAGCGGCTGAGATTATACCCATTTAACCTGCTCAGGATAATGCCTGCGAAGGGAAGTGATTTAAAAACTAGTTGTTAATTACATAGAGAATTAACCCCTTGTTCTTTGTTTATATAATTTATTATGAAAACAAGAATATTGTCTAAGATTTGCGGTTTGATATTGTTTATGCCGCTATTTACTTTTGCCCAACACAGCATCAAAGGAGTTGTTAAGGGAAATGATGGAAATCCAATTCCAGGTGTGAAGGTTGAAATTAATGAAACCTTTTTCAAAACGTTCACAAACGCAGAAGGTGAATTTTTGTTTGTGAAAATCCCAGCCGCTGAATACAGTTTAAAATTTTCAGTACCTGGTTTTGTGCAGCACAATGAGGTGATTCAAATTGATAATTCTGATGAGAGTTTAACTATTTGGTTGACTGAAAACCTTCAGTTGATTGATGAAATAACTGTTTTGTCAATTCGAGCAGATCGGAAAGTTCCGACCACTTATTCAAATATCAAGTTGAAAGAAATAGAGGCCAATAATTTTGGTCAAGATTTACCATATATACTAAACAGTCTCCCTTCGACAGTTGTTACTTCTGATGCAGGAGCAGGGGTAGGATATTCAGGTATCCGAATTCGTGGAGTAGATCCTACAAGAACAAATGTTACGGTCAACGGAATCCCGGTCAATGATTCTGAATCTCACGGCGTTTATTGGGTGAATATGCCTGACTTTGCATCATCAGTTGACAATATTCAAGTTCAAAGAGGAGTTGGTACTTCAGCGAATGGAGCTTCAGCATTTGGAGCTAGTATAAATATAGAAACGAATAAAGTCAATCAAAAAGCATATGGTGTCATTGATAATTCATACGGTTCATTTAATACATGGAAAAACACAGTCAAAGCTGGTACCGGCTTAATTAACGGTAAGTTTACGGTCGATACTCGTTTGTCTCGTATTAGTTCAAATGGCTACATTGATAGAGCAGCATCAAATTTAAAATCATATTACCTTTCTGGATCATGGTTAGGTAAAAAATCACTTCTTCGTGCAACAGTTTTTAGCGGCAAGGAAAAGACATATCAGGCTTGGTATGGAACACCTGAATCCGTAATTAATGGAGATAAAAACGAAATTACTGATTACGCCAATCGAAATTATATTTTTGGAAATGATCGAGACAATCTTTTATCATCGGGTAGAACATATAATTTTTATACGTACGAAAATGAGGTTGATAACTATCAACAAGATCATTATCAACTGCATTTCAATCATTCGTTCAATCATACATTAAAATTGAGCAGTGCGCTTCACTATACAAGAGGCAAAGGTTATTACGAGCAGTTCAAAGCCGATGAGGATTTTAGCGACTATGGTTTTGCGCCCATAAACCTTATGAGTGATACAATTACAACTACTGATTTAATTCGAAGAAGATGGCTCGATAATCATTTTTATGGTGGTGTTTTTTCACTTAGTTATGAAAAAGACGGTCTCAATTTAATTTTTGGAGGAGGCGCGAATGAATATCTAGGCGGTCACTATGGTGAAGTTGTATGGGCTGAGTTTTCATCAGATAGTGATATCAGAGATCGATATTATGACAATGATGCAAGTAAACTTGAGGCTCATTCTTATCTAAAAGGAATGTATAGACACGATGGATTATCAATCTATGGAGACCTCCAGTATCGACATATTGACTATTCATTTCTGGGTATAGACGATGTAAGTGGAGTACTTGATACAATTAGTCAGACAGTTTCTTTTGATTTCATTAATCCAAAAGGAGGAATAATGTATGATATTAATTCTCGCAATAACACATACCTTTCAGTTGCGATAGCCAATCGTGAGCCGGTGAGAAGAGATTTTAGAGAAAGCACTCCAGAGAATCAGCCTAAGATTGAGAATCTAATAAACCTTGAAGCAGGTTATCGTTATAAGGGTCGTAAACTAATGGTGAATGCAAATGTATATTACATGCATTATAATGATCAGTTAGTTCTTACTGGGCAAATTAATGATGTCGGTGATTATACGCGAACAAATGTTGATAAGAGTCATCGAGCAGGTATCGAATTAGAGGCCGGTTATCGTATATTTAAAAAATTAAGTCTAACGGGAAATTTAACATTGAGTGAGAATAAAATTGATCAATTCAATGAGTATGTTTACAATTATGATGTTGGCGCAGAGGAGATAATTACGCACGTGAATTCAGATTTAGCTTTTTCTCCAAATGTTATAGTTTCAGGAGGTTTAAGGTACGAACCTTTGAAAGATTTAAGTGTTAGTCTAATTGGTAAGCATGTTGGTGACCAATTTTTAGATAATACGTCAAGTGAAACTCGTAAACTAAATTCTTATACAACCTTTAATCTTCAAATGAGTTACACCATTAAGGATGTCTTATTTAAGGAAATAACATTAGGACTATTGGCGAACAATATTTTCAATGAAAGATATGAGAACAATGGATATACATGGGGTTATATATCTAGTGGAGAGAGAACGGTAGAGAATTTTTATTATCCTCAAGCTGGAAGAAATTTCATGGCTAGAGTTCTATTTAAATTTTAGACTGATAGATATATTTTAAATCAGGGTTTATTTTCCATCTTCTAATATTGTCGTATTATTCAAATTAAAATATTAAATTTCAATTAATGTTTAATTCACGAAATAATTTAAGAATGAGAAGTAAAATGATTTTAGGAATACTTGTTTTTAGTTCAAGTGTATTTGTCGGATGTACCCCAGGCAAGGAGATAGAAGATGTGTCATCAAGCGCTGTTCAGTTAGAGGAATTGGTTCCAGAGGAAGTTGCTGAAGATCCATTGTATGGCTCATATCAACTTTCGGATATGATACCTTTCACTGACGGCAAGAAACTAACTTCTCAAGATGAAAAGTACATTGCTGATTCTAAAGAAAGGACTTTAGGAAAAACAAAATTAACGTTGAAGAATGACGGAACTTTTGAACGAGTCTTCCCACATCCATCAGGCGACGGGTCAATAAATACTTGGACTGGAACATATTCGTTGGATGAAGAGGCAGGAACATTAAATATGGTGGCTGAAATGAATGGTAAATCGATGCCAATCGATTTTACAATCGTTGAAAAAGTTGAAGGAAAGCTCAGTTTGAAATCAAGTTTTGGTCAAATATTTATGATCTATGTTTATACAAAGTAGAGATACGTTTATCCTAAAGCAATAAATGAGTCTAATAAAGGAATTCGAATTGATGAAGTTATTATTTGCTGTTAATTGGATACCCATGAATACATTAAATAGCGCAAATGTCTAAAAATCAATTTCAGACCGTCATTTCAAAAATAAATGATTTATCTGTATACGTAATAGACAAAGCTTTTTCTAAGAAGAGTTATGTGTCTTTGGATTTATCAAAAGATAATGCTGAATTAGAGTTTGTGAATGTATCTTCAGCTAATAATTTAGGTGTTTATATAAACGAGCATATTAAAGTCAATAATGCTCAACTGGCATATGGTGGTTACCTAGAAACTAGAGGTATTTATCAAAGAAGTAGTTATTTCAATCAAAAAACAGCCCCATTAGATGAGCGAAATATTCATTTAGGGGTTGATTTATGGATAAATGCAGGAACGAATGTTTTGGCGGCTTTAGATTCTGAGGTCCATAGTTTTAATAACAACATCAACCATGGAGATTATGGTCCTACGATTATTCTGAAGCATCAAGTTGATGATTTCGTATTTTATACTTTATATGGTCACCTGAGTACTGAATCTATGGAAAGTATAAGTATTGGTGATAAATACAAAAAAGGAGAAATAATCGCTCAGCTTGGCTCATCAGAGGTAAATGGTGATTACCCGCCACATTTACATTTTCAAATAATCATCGATATTGAAAACTACATGGGAGACTACCCAGGAGTATGTAGTTTAAATAAGCTAGAGTTTTATAAAAAAAATTGTCCAGATCCCAATTTGCTTTTATGTTTGTAGGAAAAAAATGATGGCTAATAAAATAAGTTTACTTTATTCAATTTTTTATTTTCTTGAATACTATTTTCGCCTTGTTTAATACGTTGGATTAATTGTATCTCAATTCCTGTTTTTTTCTTAAGTTTATGATCTAAACTAGAAACAACTCACTATGAAAAAGAATTTAAACACTCGCCTTCTACAATTATCTTTATTAACTATTATACTATTATTTCTTTCTTCGCCTATATCTCTAGCCCAGAAGAAAAAATCAAAGAAAAACCCTCCTAAATCTCAAAGTCAGAGTACGAGAAAAACAGGACCACAACCATATGCTAAAGTTATTACAAAAGACGCTGTGACTGATCATGGATTGTTTACTGTTCACAGAGTAAACGAGAAACATTTTTTTGAATTGCCGAAAAATATATTAAACAAAGAGATTTTGATTGTAAGTCGAATTTCAGGCCATGTTAATGGACTAAACTTCGGAGGAGCTGGAATGAAATCTAGACCTCAGCAAGTTATTCGTTTTGAGCAGTTGAATGAAAAAATCCTGATGCGCTCAGTTTCCTATAATAATGTCGCTGAAGAGGGTACGCCAATATACACATCAGTAGTCAATAATAATTTTGAGCCTATCATAAGTACATTTAAAATTGCGGCGTATTCAAAAGATACGTCTTCGGTTGTAATGGACGTAACAAGTTTGTTTACTTCAGATGTTGAAATGATAGGTGCTTTACAGAACTATGAACGCAAGAGATTTAAGATAAAAGGATTGGATAAAACCCGTTCTGTGATTACAGGAATGGATGCGTTTCCAGAGAATGTGCAAGTTAAGCATATTCTTACTTATAGAGGAGATGCATTGCCAGATAATCAAACTACAGGAACCCTTTCAATTGGCATGACTCAATCATTCATACTACTTCCAGAAATCAAAATGCAATCGCGATTTTCTGATGATCGTGTTGGGTTTTTCTCTTTAAGAAAAATTGATTACGGTTCAGATGAACAAAAAGCTGCTACTCAAAGGTTAATAACAAGATGGAGATTAGAACCAAAAGATTGGGATGCATATAATCGTGGAGAATTGGTTGAACCTGTAAAGCCTATTGTTTATTACATTGATGCTGCCACTCCTGAAAAATGGAAGAAGTATATAAAAATGGGCGTGGACGATTGGCAAAAATCATTTGAAAAAGCAGGATTTAAAAATGCGATAAGGGGAGAATATGCTCCAACTCCAGAGGAAGATCCAGAATGGTCTCCTGAAGATGTTCGCTATTCAGTGATTAGATATATCGCGACAGATATTCAAAATGCTCAAGGTCCGCATGTGCATGATCCAAGAACTGGTGAAATATTAGAAAGTGATATTCTTTGGTATCACAATATTATGAACCTACTAAGGAATTGGTATTTTATTCATACCGCAGCAGTTAATCCACAAGCTCAAAATGTGAAATTTGATGATGCCGTTATGGGACAGTTGATTCGATTCGTAGCCGCTCATGAAGTTGGTCATACACTTGGATTACCTCATAATATGGGGTCTAGCTCTGCTTATTCTGTGGATTCCTTAAGATCTCCAACATTTACATCAACGCATGGAACGGCTCCATCAATTATGGATTATGCTAGATTCAATTACATTGCTCAACCTGGAGATGGTGTTACTAATTTTTTCCCTGGAATAGGCGAGTACGATGATTGGTCTATTGAATTTGGTTATCGATTAACTGGAGAAAATGTAAGTGCGGATGAAGAAGAGCAAGAGATTAATGAATGGATTCTTGAAAAAGCAGGGAAACCTGAGTATAGATTTGGAAGACAGCAAGGTTTGCCAATTGATCCTTCAGCTCAAACAGAAGATCTTGGAGATGACGCTATTAAAGCCAGTGACCTTGGTATAGAAAATTTGAAGAGGATTGCTAATAAATTATTAGAATGGGGTACTGTAGAAGGAAAAGATTATGCTGATTTAAATGAATTGTACAGTGCAATGGCAGGACAATTCAATCGTTATATGGGACATGTTTCTAGTAACATTGGAGGAGTTGAAGGAGATATGAAAACAACGAATCAAGAAGGTGTGGTTTACACACCTACGGCAAAAGAGAAACAAGCACGTGCGGTTGATTTTTTAAATCGTCAATTGTTTAATACTCCTGCTTGGATGATTGACACTGAAATTCTAGATAGAATTGAGGCTTCAGGTAATGTGAATAGAATTATGAAAATTCAAACACGTACGTTGAACAATGTTTTATCTAATGACCGTCTGATTCGTATGATTAATAATGAGGCGGCAAATGACAATGCTGCTTATACAGCTTCAGCTTTATTCTCTGATTTGCACAAAGGTATTTGGTCCGAGTTGAAATCAGGAAAGAAAATAGAAGTTTACCGCAGAAACTTGCAGAAGGCACATATTGAACGCTTAAAGTTTTTATTGACTTCGGCGAATTCAGAATACATGAATTCAGATATTCCTTCATTATCTCGCGCATCGCTTGAAAAGTTGAAGGCAGAAGTGAAAATATCAGCAGCAAGACAAAATGGCGCTTCAAGAGACCATTTAAAAGATGCTCTTGTTCGTATTGAAGATGCTTTGGAAGGGCCAAGAAAATAAAAGTAGAGCTAAAAATTATGTGTTAAGGTTTGAAACGATCTTGATTAGTTTAATAGTATATAATATTCATTATGACAGAGAATAATTATTTTGATCGAGATTTAAGTTGGCTTTCTTTTAACGACAGAGTTTTGCAAGAGGCAGGAGATTCATCTGTTCCTTTGTATGAAAGAATAAAATTTTTGGCAATATACGCCTCAAATCTTGATGAGTTTTTTAGAGTTCGAGTGGCTTTAATCAATCGTCTACAAGAAATAAACAAGGAAAAATTAAATAAAAAAACTGAACTTTCTTCCCCACAAAAAAGACTGAATGAAATATATGATATTACGAACAAGCAACAAGATCAGTTCGGAAAAATAATTCGAGAGAGTATCCTTCCTGAACTTCAAAAAAACAATGTGGTTCTCTATTATAATATGGATTACTTAGAAGCACATTTAGCAGCGGTTAAAGAATATTTTTATACAGCGGTGCTTTCTTTTATTCAGCCAATAATTATTAAAAGAAATGAATTGAAACCACTTTTTTTGGAAAACAAAGAACTTTATATTGTTTGTGATTTAGAAAAAAATGGGGAGGAATACATTGGAATTATAAATGTACCCAACGAGCACCTTGGAAGATTTGTAAAACTACCAGCGATTGACAATAGATATTATTACACTTTCATTGACGATGTCATAAAGCAATTTAGTAATGTTATTTTTTCCAATTTTGAAGTGAAGTCTAAATGCAGTATCAAATTGAATCGAGATGCAGAACTATTTTTAGATGAAGATTTTTCTGAAAACATAGTTAAAAAAATAGCAAAAAGTCTCAATAATAGAGAAATAGGGAATCCAGCACGATTTTTATTTGATCCAAGTATAAGTTCTTCTACTCTTGGATACCTTCAAGAAGCCTTAAGTCTGAGAGAAGGTGATAGTATTTCAGGTGGGGCTTATCATAATTTATTTGATCTATTTGAATTGCCTAATCCAATAGGGAAAAAACTAGAAAATGAAGTTTTTCCAGCACTTCCTCACAGGCAATTGGTTCATTCCGATTCTATTTTTGATGCAATTGATAAAAAAGATCTTTTCTTGTCTTTTCCTTATCAAAAATACAATTACATACTTCGATTTTTTAATGAAGCAGCTATTGACCCATCGGTTCAAAGCATTAAGGCTACATTGTATCGAGTTGCGAAAGATTCTCACATTACCAATGCCCTAATTAGTGCTGCTCGAAACGGAAAAAGAGTGAGTGTATTGGTTGAGGCAAAAGCCAGATTTGACGAAGAAAACAATCTGAAATGGGCAAAAAAAATGGAAGATGCTGGCGTGACGGTTGTTTTCAGTTCTTCAGAAATTAAGGTGCATTCAAAAGTGGCACTTATCGAGCGAAAACTTGATAATGGAAAGATGAAAAAATATGGTTTTTTCGGGACGGGAAACTTTAATGAAAAAACAGCAAACATTTACACTGACTTTGCCTTACTCTCGTCTCATGATAAATTAACAAATGAGCTGAACGATACGCTGGACTTTATTTTAGGTGTTAAGGAAGAAGTTAATTTAGATATGCTTCTTGTTTCACAGATTAATCTTCCTCAACAATTTTTGAAATTTCTAGACAACGAAATTGATAACGCTAATGCTGGTAAGGAAGCCTCAATTATCTTAAAATTGAACAACTTACAAGATAAAAAGATGATTCGCCGATTATACAAAGCAGCGGATGCGGGTGTTAAAATAGAATTGATTATTCGTGGAATCTGTTGTTTAATTCCTCGTAAAAATATAAGAGTCGTTCGTATTATAGATCGATTCCTAGAACATGCAAGGGTTTATATTTTTCATAACTCTGGTGAAGAAAAAATATTAATTGGTTCTGCTGATTGGATGGAACGGAATTTATATCGTCGTATCGAAGTTGTTTTCCCGATTTTAGATAACGAAATCATTACAGCAATTAAAGAGAACATTCAATTGCAGTTAAATGATAACGTTAAAGCAGTTGATATCAATGATCAAATTGAGAATGTAAAGGTGGTAAACAAAGAGGTGCCTATACGATCGCAGTATGCGTATTATAAATCTTTAAAGGCAGTGCACGATATAAAAACATTAGCGGTAAATTAAGTATTGCATGAAGGTGAGTCATTTTTTTTTATGGTTGTTTTTGTTTTCACTTTATGGGTGTAGCGGTCAAATAATATCGGAATACTTTCCTTATGATATATCTAATGCGAATAAAAAGTATAATCTACCCAAAGAACTTCATGAAATTTCAGGTTTGTCGTATTCATCTAAGAAGAAATTATACTGTGTACAAGATGAAAAAGGTATAGTATATTCTTACGACTTAAAAAAGAATGCTATTCATAAAGAAATTAAATTTGGAAAGGATAATGATTTTGAAGGAGTTGCACTTGTTGGTAAAAAACTCTATGCGCTTAAGAGCAATGGAACGCTCTATAAGATTCAGCACTTTAATCATCCTGAAAAGATGAAGATCACAAAAATCACAACCTTTCTCGATGAAAAATATGATTCTGAGGGTTTGTGTTTTGATGAAGAAAACAATCAATTACTTGTTGCCTGCAAACGTACTCCGAATAAGGATAAAAATTTAAAATATATCTATCGTTTTGATCTTGAGACTCAGCAATTAATCAAAAAACCATTTTTAAAAATAAAAGTGGATGATGTGTATGACATGAAAAACGCGAGTAGTACGCAGAAGAAATACGATAAAGTAATGGGCAAAATTGGAGCTAACAATACTGTTTTTAACCCGTCAGGAATTGCAATTCACCCATTTACTAGCGATGTTTATATTGTTTCAGCAGAAGGAAATACATTGGTTGTGGTTAATCGTGAGGGAAAATTAAAATATGTGGTTGATTTGAAAAAGTCTTTATTCAAGCAACCCGAGGGAATAACATTTGACTCAAAAGGGACAATGTACATTTCTAATGAGGGACATGGAGAAAAAGCAACTATTAAATCCTTCAAATACATTTCTAATTAATTATAGAATGAAAAATAAAATATTAAACATAGCTCAAGAATATGTCTTTAAATTATTTAAGGAGAGCAGCAATCAAAAGCAACTTATATATCATAACTACAATCACACCTATGATGTTGTAACCGCTGCTGAAGAAATTGCCGAAGGTTCTGGATTAAAAGGGAAGGATTTGGAATTATTAGCTTTGAGTGCTTGGTTCCATGACGTTGGGTATTTAGATACTTATAAGGGGCATGAGAAAATTAGTGCTGAATATGCCTTCAATTTTTTGAAAGAACATAAGTATACCGATGATGAAATTGCTATTGTGAAAGCTGCTATTTTAGCTACTGAATTCCCTCAAAAGCCAAGTACTTTGCTTGAAGAGATTTTATGCGATGCTGACTTTTCACATCTTGGAGATAAAGATTATCTGGAAAAAAATCAACTCTTGAGATTAGAATGGGAGTTAAAGGGAGAAAACCCTATAAGTTATGAGTGGCCAAACACGGATATTCAATTTTTGGCAGGTCATAATTATTTCACGGTGTATGCGCAAATAAAGTATGCAGAAAAAAAAGGAAAGAATATTCTTAAGTTAAAGGATATTCAAACTAAGCAATCTGATAAAAGAGCAATAGAAGAAGATAAAGTAAATAAAATAAAGGCAAAAAAGGAAGTTCCTGAAAGAGGAATAGAAACGATGTTCCGAGTTTCATTTAAAAACCATATGGAGTTAAGTGGAATTGCAGATAATAAAGCTAACATCATGCTAAGTATTAATGCTATTATCATTTCGATATCCTTGTCTACGTTGATACCAAATTTTGATGAAAACCCAAAATTAATTCTTCCAACAATGTTATTGCTGCTCGTTTGCATCGTCACAATTATTTTTGCCACACTTTCTACTCGTCCAAAAACATCAAAAAAGAAAAAAATAAGTGAGCCGATTAATTTTGATAAGACGAGCCTTTTGTTTTTCGGTAATTTTTATAAAATGCCGCTTGCTGAATTTGAGAACAAAATGGGTGAGTTAATGCAAAACAAAAAAGAACTTTATAGCTCCTTGACTAAAGACATTTATAATTTAGGTGTAGTTCTCGGAAGAAAATATAAATTTCTACGAATTTGCTACAATATTTTTATGTATGGAATGATCCTATCTGTTGCGACTTTTTTAGTAACATTTATTGTTGACTAGTTATGGAATTCTACTCAAGTCTAATTTCATCAGCTACTTTCAACTTTAACTTTTCCAAGTGTGGGTTTAAAATTGAGCATGAAGATTATGACGAATTCTTATTAAAAAAAGAACAGCAAAAACTAATTGTAACGTCAACTTAATGTTCGATATAAAAATTAATAATATTGTTTTTATTTTCTTCTTTTTGACGGCGTTTGCTTTTGGACAAGAATCTCAAGATTCATCATTTTTTGAAGATGGTATTTGTGATAGAGAAGGTTATTGTGTCCCGCGAATAAGTGGATTAGGTAAAGCCAAAGGATTAGAGATCAATTATCGAAATATTTTTAAGTACGCCATAGATACAAGGCTGGTAGACCAAGATACCTCGTATTCTGATTATATAAATCGGGACAGAAAAGTTGGAGTTAAAATAAAAATTCCAATTTTATACAGAAATAGTTTCAAACTAATTTTAGGGTTGCAATACGCTTCTGAAGAGTTTAAATTTAAAGAGCAAGAAGTCATCAGTAATTCTTTTTATGCAGCTTTGAATAGAAAACCTTTACAAAGTTTTGGAACTACCGTTTATGCAACCAAACCATTTATAGGCAACAAATATCTTTTTGTGCGCGCTAACTTCAGGGTTAGTGGAGATTTTTCACAAAATAGTTTAGAGGATTATTTTAAATCATCTGTTTCTGTTTTATATGGTACTCGTAAAAATTCAACTTTTGCATGGGGAGTGGGAGCAAGTTATAGTTACACTTTTGGACAGCAGTTAATTATTCCAGTTGTGTCTTTAGCCAAACAGCTATCTCATAAATGGAGTTTTGATGCTTTGTTGCCGGTTCGAATGAAGCTGAGGTACTCCGGAAATGCAAAAAATGCTTTTGAACTTGAAACCAAAATTAGTGGCGAGAATTATAATATCACCTTAGAACCAATAGCGGATCACAATTTATTTATTCAACGATCAGATTGGTTGTTCACAGCTAAGTATGAACGAGAAATCTATGACTTTATTTGGTTTGGAGCAAGTGTTGGAAATAGATATAACCTTTCATTTGATTTGTATGAGAAGAATGCATTTATTTCTAGAGCAGCACCAGTAATAACGAATCACTTAATGAATACATTTTTTGCAGAAGTAAGTTTATTTCTTGTTCCTCCGAAAAAAATGGTAGAAAAATTTGACAAAAAAAACAATTATGATAAATAGTAAAATAAAATATGCATTAGGGTTTTTCATTTTATGCGTATCGAATATGGTTTTTTCACAAAAAGCGTATTATAGTGGTGAATATCTTCATTTTGAAGATTCAATAATAAACTATGGTGAAATAGACCATACCGTTTATCTAATTGGTGATGCGGGGGAGCCTAATGAAGACGACTTAACTGCGGTTGATTTACTTGAAAATCACATCAAAAATGAGACTAAAAAAAGCACAGTCATATTTTTAGGAGACAACATCTATCCTAGAGGAATTCCTAGTAAAGACCATAAGAAGAGAGAGAGTTCTGAAAATAGTATTCAAGAACAACTAGACATTTTTCAAAATTATGATGGAGAAGTATATTATATACCTGGAAATCATGATTGGGACCAATGGTCAAAAGATGGTTGGAATGGGGTGAAAAGAGAAGCCAAGTATATTGAAAAACACGAGAATGGAAATGTTGAGTTTCTCCCAAATAAAGGATGCCCTGGCCCGGTAAAGGTCAAATTGAAAAAAGATGTTCTATTGATAATTATTGATAGCCAGTGGTGGCTGCATAAATGGGATAAACCTTATGGAGAAAAATGTAATTGTGACGTTAAAAATGAATTTGAATTTATTGAGAAAATCAGAAAAATCGTATCTGATAATGACGATAAACAGATAATTTTAGCAGGCCATCACCCTGTTTTTTCTAATGGTAATCATGGTGGTCACTTTCCTCTTAAAGATCATTTGTTTCCATTAACAGCGCTTCATAAGTCATTATTTATCCCGCTTCCTATATTGGGTTCTTTTCATCCTATGTATAGAAAGCATATTGGGTCGGTTCAGGATATTACTCATGATAGATATCAGTTGTTTATTAATGAATTATTAGGAGCTGTCGATGGGCATCCAAATTTCATTTATGCTGCTGGCCATGAACATAATTTGCAATATTTTAAGAAGCAGAATCAACATTTTATTGTCAGTGGTTCAGGAAGTAAAACTAAATATGTAGCGAAACGAAATTCAGCTGAATTTACTTTTAAGAAGCAAGGCTTTTCAAAAGTATTGTACTTGGATTCTGGAGAGACATGGATAGAGTATTGGGTTGTTTCAAAAGAGAATCCAGAAAAAGGTGAACTCGTATTTAGAAAAAAAATAAAGTCTGGAAAATTCAATAAAAATGATGCATCCAACAAGGACACAACAATTTTAATTGCGGCCTCTGATAAGTTTGAAGCAGGTCCATTGAAAAGGTTAGTGCTGGGAAGTCATCATAGAGAGGTTTGGGGAACTCCAGTAGAAGTAAAAGTGTTAAGCCTAAAAGACGAGGGCTTGAAAGCTATTCAGCTTGGAGGTGGTAAACAAACAAAGTCTTTACGTTTGGAGAATAAAGAAGGAACACAGTTTGTATTTCGTTCTATTCAAAAGAACCCAGCAAAAGTGGTCTTACCTCAAAATATGCAAGATACTTGGGTCGCAGATTTAATGCGTGATCAAGTTTCAATGTCTCACCCTTATGGGGCTTTCGCAATTCCTCCATTAGCGAAAGCGGCGGGCATACTGCACAAGGATTCTAAACTTGTTTTTATCCCTGACCATCCTAGACTTGGTGCTTATAGAGAAATTTATAAAAATACATTGGCTTCTTATGAAGTCAGAGCGAATAAAAAAATTAAGGATGTTGAAAGCTTTGGATCTGCGAAAAAGGCAATTAGTACTCCTGACATGATTATGCTTCTGCATGAAGACAATGACAATGTTGTTGATGAAGAAGACATGTTGCGGAATCGTTTGTTTGATATGTTAGTAGGAGACTTTGACCGTCATGATGACCAATGGCGTTGGGCAGTTTTTAAATGTGAAAAAGGGAATCATGAAGCATGTTACCATACTAAAACAGATGCTTCTGGCAAAGGCCTGATCTTTAGACCCGTGCCAAGAGACCGAGATCAAGTTTTTGATAATGTGGATGGTTTTGTTGCTAGGGTCGCTTCGTTAAAGTTTATGCCAGGAAGAATACTTCAGGATTATGATTATAAAATCAATGATCTCGTTGGATTAAATATTAATGGTAGAGAGCTGGATAAAACATTTCTAACACGATTATCAAAGAATGATTGGATAAAGGTTGCTGAGGAAATTCAAAAGAGTTTGCCAGATTCTGTTATCAGAGCTGCTTTTACGGTTTGGCCTAAAAATATTTTTGACCTTGGAGGAGAAGAAATTGTACAAAAAATGATAAGTCGTCGGAATGATATTGTAAAATACGCGGTTCAATATTATAAAATTCTAGCGAAAAAAGTAGAAATTGTAGGAAGTGACAAAGTGGAGTTGTTTGAAATTTATCGACAAGAAAATGGCAAAACGACAGTTAAAGTATACAAAAAGTATAGCCATAAAAAGAAAGCGTTGGTGTACTCTCGTACCTTCAAAAAGGACGAAACCAAAGAATTGTTTATTTATGGATTAGGAGGAGATGATCATTTTGAAATATTCGGAAATGCATATTCAGGTGCTAAAATTAGAGTAATAGGTGGTGATGGAAATGATGTGTTCAATGATATTTCATCGGTTTATGGAGCTTCTAAAAGAACTTTTATTTATGATGTAACTACAGGTACAGTAATAAAACCAGGGAAAGAAACTAAAGTTTATACTTCCGATAAGGATTATCAAGTTAATGAATACAAGCGTTTTAGATTTAAACCGGACATCGTAGCTCCTATTGTTATCCTTGGATTCAACGTAGATGATGGTTTGAAAATTGGAGGGGGAGTGTCCATCAAAAAGCATGGATGGAGAAAAACGCCTTATTCGAGCTGGCAAAAAATATCAGCTGCATATGCAAGTAATACTGGAGCCATTAAATTTGATTATGATGCAGACTTTAACCAGCTAATAAAAAAATGGTCTTTGTTCGTTAACGCGCATGTTCTTGCTCCAAATAATAGCACCAACTTTTATGGCTTAGGTAATGAGACAGTTGCTATTGATCCAAAGTCAGAGTATTATCAATTGAATTTTGACCGATTTAAATTGAGCGCTTTATTTGGAAGACAAATTTCAGAGCATCATAAATTTAAAATGGGGCCAAGCTATGAATATATTCAAATTATCAATACATCAGATAAATTCATAACCAGCCCTAGTGCCAATATTAATGCCAGCGAGTTAAGAGAGACTGGTTTCATGGGGTTTAATTTTAATTATGAAATAAATACACAGGACGAAAATTCATTGAAGAAAAAGGGAATTAAATGGAATCTTAATGCTGATTGGTTAAACAATACTTCGGAAAACACATTTTTGAGTGTTATTCATTCGGAATTTATCTTTACTCGTCAATTCAAATTTCCATTTCAACCAATCATTTCTTCCCGTCTTGGGGGCACAACAATTTTTGGAAAGTTTAATTTCTACCAAGCAAGTTCTCTCGGCGGTCAAAACAAAGAAATGGAAAAAGGTAACATTAGAGGTTACCACAGAGATCGTTATTCTGGTAGAAGCGTTGCCTACCATAATACGGACTTAAGACTACAGTTCTTTAAGATTAAGTCTTACCTATTCCCTGGTGCTGTTGGAGTTCTAGGTTTTGTTGATTATGGAAAAGTTTGGAACAATGAAAGCTCTAAAATTTGGCATAACAGTTACGGAGGGGGAGTTTGGCTAGATATTATGAATAAAGTAACTTTGGTAGCCTCTTATGAAGAGTCAACGGACGGTTCATTTTTCACTTTTAGAACCAAATTTTTATTCTAATAGAAAAGATAATTACTTAATAAGTAATGGTTCTTTATTTGAAACTGAAAATAATTTTATTGTTTCTTGTCTTCCTTTTAACTCGCATTCACCGATGGCTTGAGTTTGATAGAAGTCATCTTCTTTAAGCTTTAAAAGTAAGTCTTCCGAAATTAGAATGTCTGTTTCATACTTATTGCAATTGGATTGGATTCTGGCCGTTGTGTTCATAACATCGCCGGTGAAAAATATTTCTTTCTTTAAGTCTCCAATTTCACCAGTGGTTACATTGCCATAATGGAAGCCTGCTTTAAAATCTGGGACCAAACCAAATTGTTCTATATAACTTTCTGAGTGTTTTCGAAATGTTTCTTTCATCATGTAAAAACAACGAATACAATTGTTGTTTTTTAGACCATTTTTTAAATTCCACGATACAATTATTTCATCACCAGCATACTGATACACCTCTCCATAGGTTTCAACGATAGCCTCGGTTGTGTCTCCATAATATTTATTGAGTAGTTGGAAGTACGATACATGTCCTAGACTTTCGGCTATAGTAGTTGAAGATTTCATGTCTAGAAACATGAAAATTCGTTCTTCTACTTTTGGAGTGTGGTATTTACCTGTAAAGAAATTATGGAATACTTTACCGCCTAGATAATCCGAAACTTCATTCACGAAAAGAGATAATATTGTAATTACCGCTCCGTAAATGACAGCAATCCAAAATGAAGCTCTACTTGAAAAAGCGATAACCGAGTCAATAATGTCAGGATGAAATATTGATAGATTTAGGCTTAAACTTTTAATTAGGGCTGTTAGAACTAAAAGAAGAATTAAAAGGAATGAAAGAGTAATGACAGTTTTAAATATTATTTTTTGATGAAAAGGTCTTTTATGGAAGATCGTATTGAAAAAAGTAACCTCCATAGTTCCAAAAAATAAGCCCATTATTAAGCAGCTTGTTGTAATTAATGGCAGAACCGTAGAGAAATCATAAGGATTTAATGTGTATGGATATACATCGGTTCCTCCTAATACACTGTACTCGAGCAACGCATATAACAAACCAAAAAGTCCCCATATAATTCCGAAAGGAAGAATCTTTGTTAAATTGGTTTTTCGTTTTGGAGTTATGATCATGACAGCCATGTTAAATGGGTTGGTGAAGTGCGGTTGTTATTTTCTAGTGTTAGCTTATCAATTTGTACAGTTCAATAATTTACCAGCCCTTGAAATTAACAAATAAAATAATAAATAGACAGTTTCTTATATTCTTTAATTGTTATTTCGAATAGCTAATTGCTTTGTGAGTTGCTTAGTTTTATAGCAGTTCCAAAATTTCTCAAACTTACGAGCTTAATGCGTCTGGAAAAAAGCTGATTTTCATCATATAATTTTTGATTTTATTGGCGTACCTTAGTTTTATTGAACGTTACTTAAAATTTTAAAAAATGAAAAATGTACTTCTGACAACCGATTTTTCTGAAAATGCTGAAAACGCAATAAATTATGCAATAAATATGTTTGGTATAGAAGATGTACAATATGTCGTATTAAATTCATACCAGGATATTTCAGCCTCTTCAGGATCATTGGTTTCTTTGATAGACACTTTAAGAAATGATTCTATTGACAGACTTAAAAGTCATGAAGAAGACCTGTTAGCGGCTAATAAAGGTATTGTAGTTGAATCTAAGTCCATTTATGGATCGGTTACACAAGGAATTAAGACATTGTCTGAGGAGACTGCTTTTGACTATCTAATTATTGGAACGAAGGGAATTTCAGTTTTAGAGAATTTAATAGTCGGCAGTAATACTATGGATGTGATTAAATCAATTAAAATTCCAACTTTAGTTATTCCAACAAAATTTGAGCACCATAAAATACACAACATTGCATTTGCTGCAGATTATGAGAAATTAAAAGACTCTCACATATTAGAACCAATGATTGAGGTTGCGAAACTTGCTGGAGCCGAAGTGAAAATTGTCAATGTATCTGAAAAAGAAGAAGCGGTAGATGTTCCGCATGCGCTGGAGGGATTTCACCTCCATGGTATTTTAAAAGGAGTTCAGCATCAATACTTCACAGAAGTGAATGAAAAAGTGACAGACGGACTTGAGGTTTTTATCAAGGAGAATAGAATTGATCTTATGGCATTAATAGCGCATGAGTATACTTTTTTCGACCGTATATTTCATCGCAGTATTACAAAACAGGTTTCAAGGTTGACTGAAATTCCATTGTTAATTATACACGAGTAAATCTTTTGATTCGGGCTAAAAAAGAATAGAGTATTTCATGTTTACTTATAAATCTTAAGAATACGGCATCTCAACTCTCAGGTTGAAAGCAGACCTGTCTGCAGAGTTATTCTATGAAAATACCAGGTTTATAGGCACAAAAAAAGGAGCCCATAAATGAACTCCTTCTTGTGATCTGGCTGGGGCTCGAACCCAGGACCCATACATTAAAAGTGTATTGCTCTACCAACTGAGCTACCAAATCATCGCCTTAGCGGCTGCAAATATAAGTGTAATATTCGTTTATACAATGCTTTCAAAACATTTTTTTTAAGTTATTTTCTTAATCCTTTAAAATGAGGAATATGCGCACCGATAATCTTTCTAAAAGATCTTCTTTTTTGGCTTGAGATAATATTTCGTACCTTCGAATTAGAATGAAAAAAATTATTTTAATCGGATTCATGGGGTGCGGTAAATCAACACTCGGTAAAAAAATAGCAAATAAGCTAAAGATTCCATTTTTCGATTCTGATAGAGAAATTGAGGAAAAACATAAAAAAACTATCGGTGAAATCTTCGGGGAACATGGAGAAAGCTATTTTAGGATGTTGGAAAATGAATTTGTTGATTCTTTAAACGTGGAAGATGAGTTTGTTTTAGCGACTGGCGGCGGAATGCCTTGTCATAATAAGGTCATTGAAAAACTGAATGAACTAGGAACCACATTCTATCTTGAACGATCAGCAAAGGAGTTAACGAATAGACTTATAAATGCAAAAGAAAAGCGTCCATTAATTGAAGGAATGACCTCTGAAGAGTTAGAATTCTTTGTTGACGAGAAACTGGACGAAAGAAAAGAGTGTTATCAAAATGCAAATTTCACCTTAGATCGAGCCGATCAAAATGTCAAAGAAGTGGTAGATTTAATTAATCTTCTTCAGCCTCACCGAACAAACTGACTTCACCACCGTTACGTTCATTATTCAAGAGAAAATAATGAAATGATGAACTCGTTATTAGAATGAGTAAAGCAATTTTGTCAAATGTCGTTGTGTCCTCCATGAAATAGGAGTAACTAACATAAAACACACTCATGCCAAGATAAAAAAGACTTCCTCCTAGCATAAAAAAAATAAATTGCTTGCGCTTTCTGAATAAAAGAATGAGCCCGAAAAAAACGAGTCCCCAACATATAATTCCAATCGCATTCAGTGTTAAAAGACGAGATATGAAGTCATCATCCATAAATCCCAATTCAACGCCTCTATCTCTAATTATTTTTTCAATTTGAATCCCTTTTTGTTGCTCTATCATAGAACGGTTGTATAAGGTAAAGTAACTAATTGCAGTCCAAAGTTGAAAACTGAGCCAAATAATTAAATTGACAATAAATACAACACGTGTATAGATATCTGGTTTTTCTTTCCCGAAAACAAAGTTCCTGAATTTAATTAAAAATGGAACTGGACTTTGAAATTTAGTAACGTCTGGATTTAAAGCCATTAATCAACAGTTACAACAAGGTATTTAGAAATTTTCCAGAATTCAGAAGCATCTAAAATTTCTACAACTGTTCTGTTTTCTGATTCTTCAATCGTATAAGAGGTAGTCGGATGGTTGGTAACGAAATGGACGCCTATTCCTTCAATATTAATCTTTGAAACTTTTGTCGCATTTACTTTTGTGAAGTATTGATCATTGATGTCATTTTTAAGCGAAGTCTTTTTTCCAATACCCAAGAATCCATTCTTCTTCTCAATAACACCATTTTCACTTAATTCTTCAATGGTACCATAAGCATAGTACACAGTATTCATTTCCTGTTTTAAGCCATCAACTAAAATAGCTTGTTCTTGGTAAGAATCAAATAAGGCAGAGTATTCTTTGTCTAAATTATTTAATTCACCTTGGAGTAATGTGATTTGTTCATCTTTCCATTGAATGTCTTTGACCAATGTTTCAATCATCAATTCAAGCTCATTGATTTTTAGTCCATTTTCCTTCACTTGAGCGCGCATTCGTTTTACCTTATTTGCATTCTCTTCCCGTAAATAATTGATGTGCTGAATTTCTTCAATAATCCATGATTTATCATCGTTGGATACTTCAGGATTGCTTGATAATTCCCTAATTGCATCACGACGAATTCCAATCGTTTCAAGGTTGGCTTTGATTTCATTAAAAAACGATAAGGACTCATTAATCACAGAATCTTTTATTGCATTGTCCAACTCTAACTGCGCAATTTTGTTCTCGAGGCTTAAGTCATTAGAAGTAAAACCAGTTGAATTGTCATCCGTCTTTTGATCTTGAACACAACTCGTTGCGAAGAATAAAAGAATAATTGAGAGTGAAAGAAGTCTAGTCATTGATATTTTGTGTTTGTTGTTAATTGCTTAAAAGACCTAATATTAATTGGATTCAAATCTTATCTTTGAAGTAAAATACAAATTTATGTTTAAATATTTAATCTCGATACTTCTTTCATTGTTCTTTGCAATCTCTTTTGCACAAGACGTGAATTATTCTTTAAGAATGCCAAAGCCTCAAAATCATTACTACCATGTAGAAATGGAATTAAGTGATATTAAAAGCAAAGAGGTAAATGTGAAAATGCCAATTTGGGCTCCAGGTTCATATTTAGCCAGAGAATTCGCTAAGCATGTTAACCTTGTAAAGGCTTATGATGAAAATGGAAAAGATTTAATCGTCAAGAAAACAGACAAGAATACTTGGAAAGTGACCAGAGAAAATGCTTCAAAAATTACAATTAATTATGAGGTGTATGCTTTTGAACTATCTGTAAGAACAAGCTTCTTGGATTTAACTCATGGCTTTGTCAGTGGCTCAGGCGTGTTTATGTATGTTGAAGGTTGCAAAGCAAAAAGCGGAACTGTTGAAGTTTTCCCGCATGAGTCATTCAGTAAAATTACGACGGCACTTGAGCCAGTTGCAGAAAGTATAGCCTCAGACGGATCTGTGAAATATACTTTCGAAGACTATGACCAATTATTAGATTGCCCGATAGAAATTGGTAATCAAAAAGAATTTTCTTTTCAGGCTGCTGGTATAACACATCATGTGGCGATGTACAATTTTGGAAATTATAATATTCCTAAGTTGAAAGAGGATATGGCAAAGGTTGTGAAAGGTGCAACAAGTGTTTTTGGGGAAAACCCGAATAAAGAATATACGTTCATTATTCATAACGTTGTGAATGCACAAGGTGGATTGGAACATAGGAATTCTACGGTTCTTAGCGTGAATAGATGGACGTATGATGGACCCAAATACAAGAATTTTTTAAAGTTAGTCGCACACGAATATTTTCACTTATGGAATGTGAAGAGAATTCGTCCTGTCGAATTGGGCCCGTTTAACTATGATTCGGAAAATTACACTTCATTATTATGGGTCATGGAAGGATTTACATCTTATTATGAGAAAATGATTCTCTTAAAAGAGGGGATTTATTCAAAGGAAGAATTTTTAGACAAGATGTTTTCAAGTTTGAACTATGTGGAAGGATCAGTTGGATCTAGAGTTCAACCTGTTTCTCATGCTTCTTTTGATGCCTGGATCAAAGCCTATCGACCTAATGAGAATAGCAGCAATACTACAATGTCTTATTATTCAAGAGGTTCAGTGATTGCAATGATGTTGGATTCAAAAATAATTCAGAAATACAAAGGAAAGAAGTCATTAGATGATTTTATGCAGTTGATTTACAATAAATATTACCTAAAGAAGGGAAGAGGCTTCTCTGAAACAGAATTTAAAACCGAATTGTCTTCATTCATAGGAGAGAACATGGATGATTTTTATGCAAAATATATTGACGGTACGGAAATCCCTGATTACAATGCACAATTTTCTCCAATCGGTTTAAATGTAGCATACGTTGGAGAATCAAAGCCAAGTGTTGGTTTGTCGCTTTCTCAGTCAGGAGGTAAAACGATAGTGAAAGGAATTCGTTCGAACTCTGCGGCAGAAGATGCAGGTTTAAGTGTAAACGATGAGGTAATTGGTTTTAATGGTTTAAGAGCTGATAAGTCTTCGTTAGATTCTTATTTTGATAACGTGATAACTGGAGAAAAAATCAATGTCTTGTTCTCACGAGATAATGAATTGTACTCTGTTGATATTATTGTCACAGAATATGAAAAGCCCAAATTTAAATATGAGATTTCTGAAGCACAAAGCACAAAGAAGTTATTTGAATATTGGTTGCGTAACAATTAAATCATGAGAGTTTTAGTTTTTATCTTTTGTTTGCTATTTGTGATGAATAGTATTGGACAATCTAATTTTAAAATTGTTCAGCTTGATTTGCCTGCAGGAGCAACATATTCTACTTCACAAATAGAGCCTTCAATTGCCATAAATCCAAATAATCCAAATGAAATGGCGGCTGGTTCCGTGCTAACGGATTATTATTATTCAAAGAATGGAGGGAAGAAGTGGAAGAGTAAGACTTTAACAAGTCCATATGGGGTATGGGGAGATCCTGTTTTGATGTTTGACACAAAAGATAGACTCTATTATTTTCACTTGGCTAGTTACAAAAAAACAACACATTTGGATAGAATTGTTTGTCAAACGACAGATGATTTGTGTAAGAATTTTACTGATGGAACTTTTCCAAAACCAAATGGTACTAAAGTTCAAGACAAGCATTGGACGGCTGTTGACCCCAGTAATAATGTAATCTATATGACATGGACACAGTTCGATGCATATGATTCGGAGAATCCTGAAGATAGTTCCCTAATCGTCTTTTCTAAATCCATAGATCAAGGAGCTTCATGGAGCGATCCGCTCGTGATTTCTAAATTCCCTGGTGATTGCAAAGACAATGACAACACAGTTGAAGGGGCAGTTCCTGCCGTTGGTCCAAATGGAGAGGTATACGTTACTTGGACAGGTCCGAAAGGTTTAGTAATGCAGAAATCATTAGACGGCGGGATTACATGGCTGGAAGAAGAAAAAATG
>CAJQPA010000052.1 GCA_905480145.1 uncultured Flavobacteriales bacterium
AACTGTTTTGGGTGCAATGGAAGTTTCACAAGGTGGAGATATTGCCAACTGGAAAATTCCTGGGAAAATGGTAAAAGGTATGGGGGGAGCCATGGATTTAGTGGCTTCAGCAGACAATATTATTGTTGCCATGATGCATGCGAATCGCGCTGGCGCTTCAAAATTATTGAAAGCATGTTCATTGCCATTAACAGGTGTTAATTGTGTCAGAAAAGTAGTAACAAACTTAGCTGTTTTGGATATTAAAGATGGAAAATTTCATTTGGTAGAAAGAGCACCTGGTGTTTCTGTGGACGAAATTATTGCAGCAACAGAGGGCGAACTAATTGTTCCTAATGTCGTTCCTGAGATGATGTTGGATTAAAACACTAAGGTTTTATTGACAAAAAGTTAATTGAAAGGTACAATCGATACACGGAATACATGTAAATGTTAACTCTTTGGCCTTTAATTTGTACAATGATTCATTAATAATGAACTTTGTGCCATGCTCTCCAAAATCTTTACCCTTTTTATATTATTAATTTCGGCCCAATCAATGGGTCAAACGACTACTGCACTTGACCCAGGAACTGGTGATTGGAGTGAAGACAATTCTTGGAGTGATGGCATACCTGAATCCGGTAACTGTTATAACATAATTATAATTCCAACAGGGGTTTATATTGAAATTGATGTTACGGTTGATTTAATAAATTGTCCTGCAATTAACATAATAGTTGAAGCTGGCGCCGAAATTCATTTTCAAACTGGGAAAAAATTAAAACTGCCCTATGGTTCTACAATTTTTGTAGATACTTCTTCAAATAATGGAACAATTAGCAGTGGTAATGGAAATGGAAACTCCAATTACATTGAAATTGGAGGAGACGTAGTTTGGTCTGCAGATGATCCAGACTTTACGGGTGGAACTCTTGGTGAACCGCCAGTTTTATTAGGAGTTGGTCTAACTTCTTACAACGCAACTATTGTTCAGGTTAATGACGTGGTTATTGAGTGGGAAACTTACTTCGAAACGAACAACAGTCATTTTGAAATTGAAAGAAAACTAGGAAACGAGAATTGGACGACTATAGATATAGTTAACGGCGGGATGAATACAGAAAGTGCAAACTATTATCGGTATGTAGATTATAATCTGGCCTATGGACAGTATTATTACCGAGTAACTCAATTTGATAATGACGGCCAGTCAACGGTATTTGGAATAAAATCTATTAAAATCGGTGATGAGGCAATGTATATTGTTTCCAAGTACAATGTATTAGGAGAGAAGGTGGGAGATAATTACTCGGGAATTGTGATTGTTCTTTATTCCAATGGAACAACTGAAAAAGTATTCCAATAGCCTCTATCGATAAAAATTCATTTCATCGACATACTTCAAAACTGGTTCAGACAATAGATACTGAACATCTTTGCCGTTCTTAATTGCCTTGCGAATAAAACTAGATGAGATTTTCATTACGGGAACCTCAGTACACACAGTTATGTTTTGATGGTCCAAAACAGAGGATATTCCTTTTGATTTTTCGACACCCTTTTTTTCCTGTTCTGTTAAAACTCTTGGGTATACATATATCTTATGGTTGTCAATAATCTCTTCAAAATTGAACCACTTGTGGAAAGTTCTGAGATTATCCTCTCCCATCAATAAAGAAAATTCGTTTTTCGGAAATTTCTCTTTCAAGTATGCTAACGTTGTAACAGTATAACTTGGTTTGGTTAATTTAAACTCAATATTACTCGCCTTGATTTTATTGTTTCCTTCAACGGCAATCTGTACTAATGTTAATCTGTGATTATCCGCCAACAACGAAGATTTCTTTTTATGGGGATTGTGCGGGGAAACCACCAGCCAAACTTGATCAAAGTCAGTATAATCCGCCATGTAATTCGCAATAATCAAATGACCTATATGAATGGGATTAAATGAACCGAAATACAGGCCTACTTTCATTCGTTTTCTAAAAAGTTAATCAATAAATTTTTGGCTTCTTCACAAGCCTTTTCTAAGTTGTCATTCACCAAGATAACATCAAATTCTGGAGCAAAAGCTAACTCTTTATGCGCTTTCTCCATTCTTTGGTCGATTTTATCTTCGGTTTCAGTGCTTCTTCCACGCAAACGTTTTTCCAATTCCTCATAGCTCGGTGGCTGCACAAATACCGCGTATGCATCCTCTTGGAAGATTTTCTTTAAGTTCAATCCTCCAATCACATCAACATCAAAAATGACTGCTTTTCCTTCACTCCAAATCCTTTCCATTTCGGACTTTAATGTCCCATAAAAGTTGTTGGTATAAACTTCTTCCCATTCTACGAAAGCATTTTCTGAAATTTTATTTTTAAACCCTTCCAAACCTAAAAAGTGATAATCTATACCATCCACCTCATTAATTCTTGGGTCTCTGCTACAAGCAGAAACGGAAAATTCTAATCCTAAATCTTGTGATAATAAATGGTGCACAATTGTTGTCTTTCCAGCACCAGAAGGGGCTGAAAATATTACACATTTACCTTTATTCTTTAGCTTCATCGTTTATTCTTTAAAGCGTATTCAAAACTTGCTCCTTTATTTTTTCTAGGTTGTCTTTCATTCCAATGACCAATTTTTGCATTTCTGCATGGTTGGATTTACTTCCTAAAGTATTGATTTCTCTTCCGATTTCTTGAGCAATAAACCCAAGTTTTTTACCCGACTGGTCCAGTTTTGCTGTCTCTTTAAAATACGCCAAATGATTTGACAATCTCATCTTTTCTTCAGCAACATCTAATTTTTCAATGTAAAAAATCATTTCTTGCTCAAAGCGATTATCATCATATGTTCCAGCAGAAATGTCTTCCAATCCCTTTTTCATTCTTTCGCGGATGATGTCAATTCTTTCTTGCTCATATTTTGGAACTTCAGCTAACAAAGAACCAATGTCTCCAATTCTCTCTGAAAACTCAGTCTCTAAATCTTCTCCTTCTTTTCTTCTAAAATCATTCAGGCTATCTATTGCCTCTTGAGCCAATTTTAATACCGCTTCTTTCTCATCTTCAGAAAGCTCCTCTTTTGTTTTCGAAAAAACATCTGGCATTCTCAAAATATGTCCTAAATAATCTGAGGATGTTTCACCTATAGAATCATTGAATTTTTTCAATTCAGTATAGTATGCTTTAGCCAAATCTTCATTAAGAGAAACTGCATCATTTTCACCTATAATATCATAATTCAACGCAAAGTCTATTTTGCCACGACCTAATGAGTTAGACATCATCTTTCTAATAGAAGTATCAAGTTCTTTATAAATCGAGGGCATTCTCGTGTTTAAATCCAATGATTTACTGTTTAAAGAGCGGATTTCAATTGAAATTTTCTTTGACCCAATAGTTGTTGAAGCCTTCCCGAATCCTGTCATTGATTTTAACATACACTTTGTTTTTTCGTAAAAGTACGGAAATTGAAGAAAAGAGCAGGTATTCAGGTTCTTCGAAGAATCAGATTGCTTATATTTAGATGACTAAATGAAAAACAATGACACTCCATACAAAAAGATAAGCTGCGGTTTTTATGACTTACTATTGGAAAATGCCACACTTAAGGAAAAGGTGCTTATCCGCTACAAAAAGGCTGGAGGTGGCGAAGAGTCGATTTCTGGTGTTATACTGGATGTTTACACAAAGAACCAAGAAGAGTTTCTAAAACTAGATTCTGATCAAATCATTCGATTGGATAATATCGTTTCTGTTGATGATAAAAACTTATCGGATTCTGTCAATTGTAATTTATAGTTCCTCTATCAATGGGGCGTGTATTGCAGAAAGTAAGTTTAGTTCGCTTTCTTTCTGCGTGTTGTAATAAACACACCTAAAAAAATGAGTAACATATAACCCACTTTCTCCCAAGTTATGGTGTCTGTATAATCTTCAGCTATTCCGATTGCAGCGAATATTACGGCAAAGAAAATAACCAAAACAGGTTGCAAATAGATGTATGAACTTGAAACTGATGGTGATAAATCTTTCAGGGCATAAACTGTCAATAAATAGGCCAAGAATGTTACCCCAATAATTATGTATGCAATCTTAAAAATTGCGGCGTGCGTTAACAATGAGTAATCAATGGAGAAAAACTCTGAGAGTGTTGGGGGATAAAGAAGGATATACAACAGTCCAAAGGTGAAAATATACGTAATCACCGTGATGGGTGAATATTTTTGCATGAGTGGTTTTACCAAAACAAGGTACAATCCATAGCTTGCCGCATTGACGAATAATAAAACATCTCCGAAAACTGAATCGCCAGAGCCTGTTCCCGCAGTTAAGGTCAATAAAATAGCGCCAATGGCTCCTATCAATATTCCCAAACTTTTTTGAACAGAAACTTTTTCTTTCAGAATGAAAAATGAAAGGACCACAACTATTATTGGGTTTATCGTCATAATAATTCCTGCGTTGATGGATGAAGACAAGCTCAAACCATGAAAGAAACACATCTGATTGACTGCTACCCCAAACATTCCGCAAGCCGCAAGCCGCATGAAATCAGCTTTATCGATTCTTTCTCTAACAAAGATCGCTTTAACAGTCCAGAATAATAGAACTGCTCCTACTACCCGAAACAAAATAAAAACACTTGGCGTCAAAAATTCGGGCATTACGCCTTTTGCGATAATATGACTTGCTCCATACAATGCATTGACAAGAAAAAGAGCTAAATGCGCTTTGAAAAATTTGATAAAGCTCTAAATTAAGCGTTAGATTCTCCAAAAGATGCTACTGCTTCCGCAACAACACTCTTCGTATTTCCAATAAAAACTTTATCTTCATTGATCATATATGGTCGTTTAATAAAGGTGTACTCTTCCAAGATATATTTTCTATAATCTTGTTCCGTTAACTCCATTTCATTCAACCCCATCGAACGATACTTCATCGCTTTTTTTGAGAATAATGCTTCGTATGAACCGACTTTTTCTTTTAAAAAATCCAATGTCTTTTCATCAATGTTTTCTTCTTTTATATTCTGCAACTCAACTCCTTTAAGATTTAATCCTTTTAGAATTCGAACATTGGTGGAGCAACTTTTAAGATGGTATATCTTTTTCATTTTAACGATTTCTTTGTGTCTCTTTATCCTGGTCATTCGTTTCAACTGCCGGACATGATTTTGCCTTTTTCTCTAACAAAAACATGTACTTAATGTTAAAAAGAATTGGCCAATAACTTCTCGAAAACCATTTCATAGAGGGATTTCCTTTGTGCCATTCATTTATTCCTAAAATTGGAATTCTCGCCCCAGGGATTAGGTAAGCACCTCTTTTAAGACGGAAACCAAGCCCTAAACCATAATGCAATTGCGCTATAAAAGGTCCGTGATAATGCTGCGGAGTGGCAAAGGCAGAAAGAGCTGCCACATGCGCATCGTCTTCTCCATTTGAAATATCTGCAAGGATATTATACTCCAAATTAACGCCTATACTATTATCTAAATAGAATTTTTTCATTTTTTTGAAGTGAATCTCTTTGTGTAAACTAAAACGGCCGTATAAATTGCCCGCATTGTATTTACCAACAGTTGGAACTGCAGAACCTAAAACTGCTCCTGTTGGACTCAAACGGTCTATTTCCATAGTCTCCTGACTTCGGAAATACTTAAAGCCCAAGCCAAAATCATAATAACTCACTAAAATAGTCTTCAATGCCAAAGAAAGTTTAGATCTATTCTTTGGATAAAACATCATTCCTATTTCCCCGTAGCCGCCTAGTTTCCCTGACGGGTCTATTGCATACTGCATGGTTTCACCTCCTTGAGAAAAAGAAGTCAGTGTGTTTTTTTTATTTGGTCGGGTGAGCATATAAGTAGCACCCAATTCAAATTGAATACCGTAATTTCTTAGCGCTCGAAGATCTCTTTTTCCAAAAGCAGAACCTCTCTTGTTTGGTGTTAAATCTCTTTGGCCAATACTTAACATTGGTGTCAAAAGAAGGATAATTACAGCTAAATTTAATTTCATATCAACTACTTTATATTCGAGAAAGAATGGCGGAAATCACTTCTTCAGAATCCCAGTTTTCTTCAATGTTCTCCATTTCCATTACCTCATTCATGATTTTGGACTGTCGTTTCCCATTTTTCAATGCATCGCTATACCGAATATCACTGAATGTTACTTGGGAGTATAACGGCAACCACTTTTCTGGGTACAATTTTGAAAATTTTGCTTCTATTTTTTTCTGCAACAAGAATTTCGGATCCGCAACATAATCGCGCATCACATAATAATTATACAACGACAAATCTTGTAAGGCATCACCATCTGGCTTTCTCACTTTGCTAAACTCATCAAATGTAGCCTCCCAGTTTACATTGTTCTCTGCATCAGAATGCTTCTGCATTATACCCCAAAGAACGGTACAATCTTCAAATGCGCCGTTCATTCCTTGCCCATAAAAAGGAACTGTCGCATGAGCAGCATCGCCCATCAAGACCATTTTACCATGGTGCCAAGGTTCTGAACGCATAATGGACAAAGAAGATAAGGGGTGATTCTCCCATGAGCTATTAATGTCTGGCATCATTTCATAAAAATCTGGGAATGTTGATTTAAAAAAATTAACGACCTCTTCCGGCGTATTAATTTTATCAAATGCATTTTTATCTCCATCGTGCGGCATAAATAAGGTACAAGTAAAAGAACCATCTTCATTGGCCAAGGCGATCAACATAAATTTCCCTCTAGGCCATATATGCAATGCATTTTTATCCATTTGATATGACCCATCTTCATTGGCAGGAAGCAACAATTCTCGATACCCGTCTCCGATATATTTTTGGCTGAAATTGAATCGATCTAATTTTTGGAAGGCATTATATCGAACCGATGAAAAAGCTCCATCAGCTGCAAACACAACGTCCGCTTTTACTTCAATTACATCTCCTGTAATTCGGCTTTCTAGGGTCACCCTGCCCTCTTTGGTATCTGCATCAATACATTTCATGTTGTAATGAATTGTTGCGCCACCTTTCTTTTCGGCAATATCCATCATTAAGGCATTAATCCCTCCTCTAGAAATTGAATAGATCGCTTGACCTTCCTCACCATAAGGCTGGTAGGATAAATCACCCTCAACACTATGCATTACTCTGCCAAACATTGGGATTGCGATTTTACGCACCTCATCACCTACTCCAACAGTATCCAATGCTTTCCATCCTCTTGTTGAAAGTGCTAAATTGATTGATTTACCTGCTGAAATTTCTGCTTTACGAATGTCTGAACGACTTTCATAAATTGTTACAGAATAACCCGCCTTCGAAAGGTAAACGGCCCACAAGGAACCCACCAAGCCTGCTCCAATAATTATTGCTTTTTTTTCTTCCATGCCAATCTATATTCTAATTAATCTGTTAATTCTTTCTTCGCCAACCTTTGGAATAGGGTGTTTCAAAAAAGTCATTCCTTGATCGTTGTGCTAATTTACGTTTGTGTAAAACAACACTTATTCTCCAGAGTGCAATTCCACCAATCATGACTGCCAGTGTTTGAACTGACAAGTTCACATAAGAAGAAATATCACTCATTCCTCCAGAGAACTTTGCTTTGATTAATTCTTGAATGGTTAACTCTTCCATAATTATTGAATGGCTGCCTCTAAATATTTACCAAAACGAAAACAATCTTCGTATGAATTGTATAATGGTGCTGGTGCAATACGAATTACATTTGGCTCTCTCCAGTCTGCAACAACACCTAATTCTGTTAAGGCGTCAAACAAACTTCTACCTTGTCCGTGTGCAACGATTGACAGTTGTGCTCCTCTTTTCTTGGAATCCTTTGGTGTAATAATTTCCAATTGACACTTGTCAGAAACTCTTTTTGAAACATCTTCAATCACATGCTCCAAAAAGGAAGTGATTTGATCTCTTTTTTCTCCAATTCGATCCATCCCAGCCTCCTCAAAAATATCCAATGATGCAAGATGAACAGACATCCCTATTACAGGAGCATTGCTCAATTGCCAACCCTCTGCTCCTCGCATTGGGTTAAAGCCTGGCTTCATTTCGAAACGGGTTTCTTTGTCATAACCCCACCAGCCCGCTAAACGAGGTAATTCTGGGTTATAAGCATGTCTTTCATGAACGTACATTCCTGAGACTCCTCCGGGAGAAGAGTTCAAGTATTTATATCCGCACCAGGCGGCAAAATCTACTCCCCAGTCGTGTAATTTTAAATTTATATTACCTGCCGCATGAGCCAAATCGAAACCAACTTTTGCTCCCACTGCATGACCCGCCTCAGTAATTGTTTTCATATCAAATAGTTGCCCTGTATAGTAATTTACCCCGCCAATCATAACCATTGCAAGCTCGTCGCCCAACTCTGCAATTTTTGATAAAATATCTTCTTCTCTTATTAAATTTTCCCCTTCTCTTGGAGCTATTTCAACGAGACTATCTTCTATATTCAAACCATGCAATTTAACTTGAGACTCAAGAGCATATTGATCACTTGGAAATGCTTTTGCCTCACATATTATTTTTGTGCGTTTTCCTTTTGGTTGATAAAATGAAATCATCAAAAGGTGAAGATTAGTTGTTAAAGAGTGCGTTACAACAACTTCTTCAGGCAATGCACCAACAATTTTCGCTGCTTTTTCTGTTAAAAACTCATGATAGCTGAACCACGGTTTTTCCGCTAAGAAATGTCCTTCAACACCATACCTCGCCCAAGCATCTAATTCCTCTTTGATATATTGTTCAACAGATTTGGGCTGTAAACCCAACGAATTTCCAGTAAAATAAACAACTTCATTCGTTGTAAATGTTGGTAAATGAAACTTATTTCTAAATTCTTTCAACGGATCTTTTGCATCCAATTGCTTTGCGCATTCAAGCGTGTTTTCAAAAGTTGTCATTGTCATTTCACTCATTCTTTTTCTTTTGATTGTTTCTTTTTATCAAAAATACAGAATCTATGGCATTAATAATCATAATCCCTCAATACAAATTTTCAAAGTATTCGTATTTTTGACAAAATAAATATACTCATATGGCAACTTTAAATCGTTCAAATTCAGAATCCCTTTTTAAAACGGCGAAAACTTACTTTCCTGGAGGCGTAAATTCTCCAGTACGAGCATTTAAATCTGTAGAAGGAGCTCCTATATTTATGAAGAAAGGAGATGGCTGTCATATTTGGGATGAAGATGACAATAAATTTATTGATTTCTGTTGTAGTTGGGGACCACTAATCTTGGGCCACAACAATCAGAATGTTTATAACGGTATTGTAGGTGCTTTGCAAAATGGGGCAAGTTTTGGAACGCCAACGGTCTTAGAAAACCAATTGGGTGAATTAATTCTTTCCAGAAACCCTTTCATTGATAAAATTAGATTTGTTAGCTCTGGTACAGAGGCCGTAATGTCTGCCTTGAGAATGGCGAGAGGTTTTACCGGAAGAAAAAAAGTGTTAAAATTCGAAGGTTGTTATCATGGCCATGTTGATTCAATGCTGGTAAAAGCAGGGAGTGGTTTAGTAACTTTTGGAGAATCTTCAAGTGCTGGTGTTCCTGAAGAGTACGCGAATGAAACATTGGTTTTACCCCTTAATGATATTAGCGCTTTAAAAGAGTGTTTTGAACAATACAAAAATGAAATTGCCTGTGCAATTATAGAACCTATACCCGCAAACAATGGATTGCTACTTCAAGATAAGTCATTCTTAAAAGCGCTTAGAGAAATCTGCACTGAATATGGCGCTTTGTTATTTTTCGATGAAGTCATCTCTGGTTTCAGAGTTGGTTTTAATGGAGCCTCAGAATTATATGGAATTACACCTGACATCATAACATATGGAAAAATTATTGGTGGTGGACTGCCTGTCGGAGCATACGGAGCTAAAGCGGAAATAATGAAAATGGTATCTCCCGACGGACCTGTTTACCAAGCTGGAACACTTTCTGGGAACCCTGTAGCAATGGCCGCGGGTATTGCTCAATTAACTGAATGTGCCAAAGAAGGGTTTTATGAAGATCAAGAATCCAGAACGAAATTTTTCGTTGAGAAAATAAACACCTACGCAAAAACAAAGAGATACAACTTTGAATTGGTAACCATTGGTTCTATTTTTTGGATTTCATTCGATGGAAAAAAGAGTATTCAAAAAGCAGATCAAATCAATGCTGATATGTCTCAATTCAGTGCTTTATTCAGTGCGTTATTGGATAGAGGTGTTTATCTTGGACCGAGTGGATACGAAGTTGGATTTGTTTCTCAAGCTCACACTATAGAACACCTAACGACTGCGGCAGATGCTTTTTGCGAGAGTCTAGACCTGGTAATGGGTTAGATTTATAAAATATTCGGCAAGATATTCACCTGTCTTTCCTTTAAATAGCTTCATTTTTTCTATTTTTTCGCAAGCTCATTAAACAGTCAATCATAGAGTAAGTTTAAAGCATTAATTTTAATTGTCATTGGGCTAAGTCATTTAAAAAGTGTAATTTAAGGGACTAAATTATATAAACTGTTATCATCGTATTTAGTGAAACTTACTTCATTGGCTGTGTATAAAAACATCTCAGAAGTATTCAATGTGCTAAATAGGTGTAAATAAATTACTCTATACTTATGAAAAAGAAAGTGCTAAATCTCTTCTTTGCTCTGGCTGTTCTTGGACTAAATTCCTTTGCTCAGGAGAATGATTCAAAAATTCAAAACTACCTTAACGATCACATTAAAGATTTAGGGATTACTAAATCAGATGCAAAAAATTGGAAGGTCTACAATCAACATTTTGACAAAAGCTCAAACATTAGCTATGTCTATTTACTTCAAACGCATAACGAAATAGAAGTATTCAATGCCATTGCCAATTTCGCTATTACTGAGAATGCTATTGTATTAGGTGGAAATAGATTAATTAACGATGTTGAGGGTAAGGTTAACTCAACAGAACCAGCCATTAACGCTTCTGAAGCTATAGCTTCTGCCTGCAGAGCGGTTGGTATTCAACAAACCTTTTCAGCTGAATTGATTAATACTGAAGATGGTATTTCTCTTTTCAAGAAAGGATCAATTTCGAAAGATGACATTCCAGTTAAACTTGTTTATGTTCCAGATGGGGATGTTGTAAAGCTAGCTTGGGACTTAAGTATTCACGAACTTTCTGGTAATCACTGGTGGAGTATTCGTATTGATGCTTTAACTGGGCAAGAAATTAACAAAGGTGATTGGGTTACTTCGTGTAAGTTTGATAGTGATGGACATAATCATAACTCAGCTTCATCTGAATCACATTTTAAAGATGAAATTCCTTCAGAAAGTAAGATGATGCTTCCTGCGCCTCCTCCAGCTACTAATTCGTACCGTGTTTTTGCAATCCCAACGGAAAGCCCAAACCACGGGCCTAGAACCTTAGTTGTTGGGCCATCAGATGCAACGGCCTCTCCTTATGGATGGCATAATATCAGTGGAGCAGGAGGAAGCGAGTTTACGATTACAACGGGAAATAATGTAAGGGCTTCGGAAGATGAAGACGGAAATGATGGTATTGGTTACTGGCCAGATGCTGGCGCTCCATTAATTTTCGATTACCCTCTAGATTTAAACCAAGCTGCCAACCAATACTGGGATGCATCTATTACTAACTTGTTCTATATGAACAACATTATGCACGACGTTTGGTACCACTATGGTTTCGATGAAGCTAGCGGTAATTTTCAAGCAAACAATTATGGTGCACCTAGCGGAATCAGTTCTGATCAGGTATATGCGGAAGCTCAAGATGGATCTGGAACAAATAACGCCAACTTCAGTACTCCTCCAGATGGACAAAACCCTACAATGCAAATGTATTTATGGGATACGCCAGCAGATTTATTAACGATCAATACGCCAGCGGGAATTGCAGGGACCTATGCTGCTTTACCAGCAGCTTTTGGCGCACCTGTTCCAACAACCCCATTAATCTCTGACCTTGTACTATATGATGACAATACAGGTGTTGATTTTAATGACGCTTGTGAGGACCCTGTTAACGGAGCCGAAATAAATGGTAATATTTGTGTTATACGCAGAGGCGATTGTTTCTTCTCAGATAAAATTCTAAAGGCGGAAGCCGCAGGTGCGACTGCAGTAATAATGGTCAATAATGTTAATACTGGTGTTATATCAATGGGAGATGGAGGAACTGGAACTGGAATCACTATCCCTGCTATTTTTATTAGTAAAGCAGATGGGGATTTAATTATTGCCATGATTGAATCAGGCACAACAGTTAATGGTACGATCGATCAGACGGTTTCTATTCCTGTTGATGGTGATTTGGACAATGGAATTATTGCTCATGAGTATGGACATGGAATCTCGACAAGATTAACTGGCGGTGCTGCCAACTCTGGCTGCCTAGGTAACCTTGAGCAAATGGGTGAAGGTTGGTCTGATTGGTTTGGATTAATGTTGACTATTGAGCCTGGAGATCAGGCAACTGATGTTAGAGGGATTGGAACATTTGCTTCCTCACAAGGGACCAATGGTATTGGTATTCGTCCAGCCCCTTATAGCACTGATTTTGCCGTCAATGATTACACATACGATGCAACGAATTGGGATGGTAACACAGGGCCAGAGACTATTTCTGAACCTCACGGAATTGGTTTCGTTTGGTGTACGATGCTTTGGGACATGACCTGGGCATTGATTGACAATTATGGTTATGATGCAGACTTATACAATGGAACTGGAGGTAATAATATCGCCATGGAACTTGTAATCCAGGCGTTGAAATTACAGCCATGTGATCCAGGTTTTGTTGATGGGCGTGATGCAATTTTACAAGCTGACATGCTGTTGAACGGAGGAGCTAACCAATGTCTTATTTGGAATGTCTTTGCGAATAGAGGTCTTGGAAATTCTGCCCTTCAAGGAAACCCGAATAGCAGATCAGATCAAACAGAAGCTTTTGACATGCCTCCAGGATTTGTAAATGTTAGTGGTTCTGAAAGCATTACTTCTTGTATTGATTATACATGGTCAGCAAATGGAACAACTTATACTTCGAATGGCAATTATGTGGAAACATTGTTAAGTTCAAACGGCTGTGATTCAATCGCTACGCTTAACTTAACAATACTTAATCCAACAACTTCCAGCAGCGCAGTAACTGCTTGTGAGACCTACAACTGGAATGGAATGGATTATACCACATCTGGAGTGTATACGTGGACAGGTACAAATAGTTTATTGTGTGATTCTGTTGCAACCCTTAACTTAACAATCGATTCGGCTCCTTCGGCTAATATTTCATCATTCACAGATCCAACTACTTGCTCAGGTCTTGAAGGAACTATTACTATTGGAGCAATAGGAACTGGAATTATTTCATGGGCTGGACCAACGTCAGGGAACTCTGGAACAGTTGCAACACCATATACAATTTCAGGCTTAGGATCTGGAAATTATTCCATAACATTTGATAATGGATGTCCTTCAAATGTGCTAAATCAAGGATTAATTTCTCCTGGAGCAACAGCATCGGACGTTTCAGTAACAGAGTGTAACACTTACAATTGGAATGGAGTAGATTACACATCATCTGGAATCTATTCTTGGACGGGCACAAATGCAATATTATGTGATTCGGTAGCAACGCTTAATTTAACAATTAACAACCCAACAGTATCAAACAGTACAGTAACAGAGTGTGATAATTACAATTGGAATGGTACCGATTACATAACATCTGGAACTTATACTTGGGCAGGCACAAATGCTGCAGGATGCGATTCTACTGCTAACCTTAATCTTATCATCAATAATGTTGATGTCTCAACAAGTTTTGTTGATGACTTCACCATGACTTCTGATATAGCTGGAGCAGCTTATGCTTGGATCGATTGCAACGACAACAACAGTTTAATTGATGGTGCAACCAACCAGGCGTATACCGCAACGTATAATGGAGAGTTCGCAGTAATTGTAACTGAGAGTGGTTGCTCTGATACTTCAGCTTGTATGACAGTAAGTACTATTGGCATTGTTGAGAATAACTTTGGAACAGATATCAATGTTTATCCAAACCCAACAAGTCAAGATGTAACAATTGACTTGGGCGCAGAATATTCGAATATTGAAATTCGCGTTACTAATGCTCTAGGTCAAATTATTGATTCAAAGCTAATAAATGCCTCAAATAGTATTGACATAACATTGGATGGAGCATCAGGGACTTATATTCTTGAAATAACTACTGATAATGATGTTACTGCTAGAGTGAGAGTAGTGAAGCAATAATCCGTTTATAATTAATTGAAAACCCGTCTTAGATTAATTCTAAGACGGGTTTTTTTTGCCTAAACATTTATCCCATCTATTCAACTTTTTTGCTGCTCAAGTTGGTTTAGATTCTTACAAGCACTTGTCAACATCATACAACTCCTGTTAATGATTTGTTTGAGCGATAAAACATCGTTTTGGGATAACCAATTCAACTAAACTCTTCTGTTGTTAGGGATTTTATTTTTTTTTGATTATTATTGTTCGAATTAAATTTAATCTAAATCAATTATTATGAAAAAAATTATCGGAGTTTCTGCATTTGCAGTATTAGGAATGATTGCATTATCTTCTTGTAAAAAAGAATATACTTGTACTTGTGTTACTGGTCTTTCTTCAACGACTACAACTGAAACTAACAAAGGAAAAGATGCTGAAGATGCATGTGATGATCTTACTTCAGTTCTTTCACTTAAAGTTTGTGTACCAGCATAGTCTGAGTATTACAAATATAATATTGAAAAGAGGAGCTTTGGCTCCTCTTTTTTTTTTACTTTCGAAGTATGAATAAAATTTTATTATTAGCAGGAGCGATGGTGTTATTCGTATCGTGCAAAAAAGACTGGACATGCTCTTGTACTTTAAACGGCTCAAGTGTTGGGTCAACAACAATTAAGGATAAAACTAAGTCTCAAGCCAAAGATGAATGTAATGAAGGTGATGTTTCAACGTCGCTTCTAGGATTCTCAGTTGTTACTGAATGTGAAATAGACTAAAATTTAAAAAGGAAACTTTCTTTTTTAAATCACTTAAAAAGCTAATTATAAATACCTTTATTGTTCATGAATTCAATAGAAATATTTTTACTTGATGCAGGGTTGTCATGGACAATAAGTAAATTGTTGCCTTACATTATTACTATCGCTTTGGGTATTTCTTTGGTATTTCTTCTAAAAAAGAAATTAGCTAATTTGAATCGTCCGGTTCGAATTCTAATTAAAGGTCTTGCCCTACTTATTCCTTTTTTCGTCTACTTCGGATATGCACCTATTTATCAAGGTGATTTTTCAAATAATTCAAGGGAGTTTATTCTTACTGAATCCGAAAAAGAACTTACTGGTAAAAAATTGGTCGTTCTCACTATACCGGGCTGTCCTCACTGTTATATAGCCTTGGGGAAAATGAAAAAATTGAAATCGAGAAACAACAAAATTGAGATAGAATATGTTGTCTGTCATACTGATCCAGAAACCACTAAATGGTATTCAAATGAAGCTGGAAAAGCTATCAATGTGAAATTAGCAGATGACGCGAAAAGTATGTCAAAACTTGCAAAACATTCGTTCCCTACTTTTGTTCTTGTCAATAATGACAGTCCTTTAAAAGTATGGTCAAACGACAACTTCGGTGTTTTAGCCATCGATGAAGTGGAGCAACTTCTAAAATAATATTGCGCCTTTAAGGCTTTATTACCTTTACATCTTTATCTGATATTCCCAACTCTTTCATTTTTTGATCTGCCTTTAATCCAACATATAACTCTTCCATTTCTTGACCATTCTTCTTTGTAATTACAGTGAGCTTGTTTTGGCCATTTTTATCCATTTCCACTCGAACTTCTTGCGACTCTTCCTTGAATTCCATACTATCATCTGATCGCAATTCTGTCATTTTTAAGTCCGCTGCGCGACCCTCATAAACTTCTTCCATCACGTTTCCATTTTCAGTGGTGATAATTGTTAAGACTCTTTTACCATTATTGTCCTCCATCCTAATTTCTTTTTTGATCTCTTTTCCTTTTTTTTGACCAAAAGAATTCATCGATAAAGTTGTGATAAACAAACCGGCAATAATCATTGTAACTGCTTTCATATTTTTAATTTTTATTGTGTTCTGTAATAATATTTGTTTCTTGAAAAACGATCTAGCTTTCTCACGTTAAGATACGTTAATTGAAATATTAAATAATGTTAACGCAATTTCGCAATTATTTCTATTTTTAAAATAAAAAATGGCATCAAAATTACCCCAAATTGGGACGAACATTTTTACAAAAATGTCTCAACTCGCTTCAAAGACTGGTGCAATAAACTTATCACAAGGTTTTCCAAACTTTAAGGTTGATCCGCTTCTTTCCAAAATTCTCGTAGAAAAAGCAACTGAAGAGGTTCATCAATATACCCCAATGTCGGGCTCACCCGAATTGCTTTCTCAAATTTCAACTTTGGTTGAGGATTCTTACAATCGAAAAATAGATTATACAGAAGAAATTCTGGTCACAGCTGGTGCTACCCAAGCTATTTTTACAACAATTTTAGCGCTTATTGAAAAAGGAGATGAGGTTATTATTCTTGACCCAAGCTACGATTGTTATGAGCCAGCTGTTATACTTGCCGGTGGAACTCCCGTTCGTATTCAATTGGACGAAAATTTCTTGCCGGATTGGAATAAAATAAATTCTTCAATTTCTGAAAAGACAAAAATGCTCATCACAAACAATCCTCACAATCCTTCTGGGAGAGTCTGGAAATCAAATGACATTGATGACTTAGAAAAAATAATGTTGGATCATGAGCACCTCATTCTTCTATCAGATGAGGTTTATGAATTCATTACTTTTGAAGAGAAACATATCTCTATTCACACCAGGGAAAAACTCTATAACAGAACCATTATTACAAGTTCTTTCGGGAAGACCTTTCACATTACCGGTTGGAAAATGGGATACCTCGTTACTCCAAAACACTTGATGGAAGAAATTAAAAAAGTTCATCAATTCAACGTCTTTAGTGTGAATAGTGTTGCTCAAGCAACTTTAGCTGAATACATGAAACAAAAAGACGTCAGTAAGCTCGGTGCTTTTTATCAGAAAAAGAGAGATTTTTTTCGAGCCTCAATGTCCAACTCTCGTTTCGAATTATTACCATGCGAAGGAACCTATTTTCAAACTGCCAAATACGATTCAATTTCGAGAGAAAATGATGAAGCTTTTTGCAGAAGGTTAGCCATTGAGTTTGGGGTTGCTACGATTCCGATATCTGTTTTTAATAATTCAGGTTTTGACCAAAATGTCATTCGTTTTTGTTTCGCCAAAACAGATGAAACACTCTTAAAAGCTACAGAAAAATTATGCAAAATTTAAAGGTATCGTTAATTCAAGCAAATCAAGTTTGGGAGGATAAAAAAGCAAATTATGAAAACTATGAGCAATTATTAGCTGATGTTTCAGCTGATCTGATTCTTCTCCCAGAAATGTTCAATACAGGGTTTTCAATGAATATTTTGGAGTTAGCTGAGGAATGGGGGGCAAGTGCGTCGATTGACTGGCTACAAAAGATTGCGACCCAAAAAAATGCTGCAATTTATACCTCTCTTATTATTAAAGAGGATGGAGCGACTTATAATAGAGGTGTCTTTGTTTACCCTTCTGGCGAAAGACATTTTTATGACAAGCAAAAGACATTTGGATTAGCAAGAGAAGATCAATTTTTTAAATCAGGAGAAAAAGAAACAATTGTAGAATACCTTGGATGGAAGATTCAATTGCAAATTTGCTATGATCTACGTTTTCCAGAAATAGCTAGAAATAGAATTGATAAGACCGGCAATCCAGCATACGATATCATTCTCTATGTTGCGAACTGGCCAGATAAACGCATAACACATTGGGACGCTTTATTAAAAGCTCGTGCGATCGAAAACCAGTGTTTTATCTTCGGCTGCAATAGAGTCGGTGTTGATTCAAATAAATTAATTTATTCTGGCCATTCTAATGTATTAAGTCCTTCGGGAGAAGCAATGGGTAATAACTTCGAAATCGAAGGTTCTCTTTATTTTGAGATAGACTTCAGCAGCTTGGAAGACATCAGAACTAAATTACCATTTCTAAAAGACATCTAGAAAAAAAACTTGTTCTACTTTTAAAACGTGAGGTTATTGATTAAAGTGGTCTTATTAACTACCCCACTGTTATTGTTCTCTAAATATTAAATCCTTACCTTTGTCATAATTAAAAAAAATAACTATGAAAAAAATATACTTAGGTGTTTTTGCTTTGAGTGTTTTAACATTTAATTCAACAGCACAAAAAGCAATTGAAAATTACCAATTTAGTACTACTCCCGCTAGTCAAAACACTGCGCCTACAGCAACTCCAAAAGATGTTGGTGCTGAAGTTTGGTCCAACGACTTTGACAACCCTGCGGATTGGACAATCGCTAACGATGCACAAACCGGAGCTACATTTGGATGGAATATTGATGCTACCTCTGACTCTTGGTATTTTAACGGTGGAATTAATTCAACTTCTGGTGGAAACTTTGCTGAGGTTGGAAATGGTGATCCAACTACTACTCCCGGTACACAAGCGATAGGTGTTACTTACACATTAACAACTGCTGCTTCTATTGATATCCCAAACTTACCATTAAATACAACAAATACAGACGACGCTGTTCTTCAATTCGAAGAGTATGGAGCTAGTTTTTATGACAATCAAGAAGTTCAAATTAGTACAGACGGTGTTACCTTTACTACGGTAAGAGATAATTCAGATTATGCTATATTGAGTGTAGCTAGCCCTGATAATGCTTACGCAAATCCGGAAACAGTTTCTGTAAATATTTCGCCTTACATCGATGGTAACGCAAGTACAGTTTGGATTAGATTTTCTTGGACTTCTCAATTCCCAGCAGATGTTTCAGAGAATGTATGGGTCGCTTATGGTTGGTACATTGATGATGTTAAAATATTAACACAACCTGTTGATGACGTTCAAATACTTAATTCATATTTCGTAGGTACCAATAATGAAGGTATTGAGTACGGAAGAACTCCAGTTTCGAATCTAGATGCTTCATATGTTATAGGTTCAACAGTATATAACTTTGGTTCTGCTGATCAGCCAAACACAGATTTATCAGTAGATTTCGGATCATTTAATGCATCTGCAACTAACCTTGTTCAATCAGATTCTACAGAACAAGTTGAAACGACAGAAACACCTGCACTTCCTGTTGGGGTTTATACTGGTGCCTACT
>CAJQPA010000053.1 GCA_905480145.1 uncultured Flavobacteriales bacterium
ATATAGAGCTACCTCATCAATCTTAATGAGTTCCTTTCCCCATAACATCCAAAGAAAAGAGCCTGTTACCTTATAGGCAAAGTACAACCAAAACACCATGAAAATAACAAGAATCAAACTTTCTTGTTGAGAAAGGTCTAACTTGAAATAAGACCATGTAATAACGCCACCAATTGTATACCACATTGAAACCCAGGCTCCCATTACTGCCTTGAGCCAGGTATGGTCTTCCGGATTAATAACAATAGTTGTTTTGTTTTTCTCTTCACTAAAACTAATACGTTCTCCAATCCATTTCATGGTACAAAAGTAGTTGTTTTTATTTCTTATTGCATAAAAAATGGGCGATTCTCATGAAGAAAATCGCCCACTTAGTTTGTATTAATTAATCACTATTTAATGATCAATCTTTTAGTTGCTTTCTGTCCGTTCACTGTCACCTCAACTAAATATACTCCTGATTGGTAACCAACAGTATTTAAGTTAATGATAGATGATGAAGCTAAAACACCGTAATCTTTAGAAGCTACTTCCTTACCGGTCATATCTAAAACTCTAACAGCAACTTCTGACTTGTTATCAAGAGAAATGTTAATAGTAGCAGATGTTGTTGCAGGGTTAGGGAAAACTGTAAACGTAGTTGAAGAAGCTAGATCATTAAGACCAGCAAAACCTACTACAGATTTTCCAGCATTATCAATTTTACCCGTATTATCAATTAATAAACCGATAATATGCATGTTATTTATATTCCATTCAACTGGTAATGTGAAAGAATATGTACTTGAATACTGCTCACCAGCGTTAACTACTGGAGGGAAAACTCCTGCTTCACCAGCAAATGATGGTTGAATTCCACGAGCAACATGATCATAAACCATATCCGTAGCCGGGACTGGATCTCCAAGTAATTCATATCCTCCCATGACACCATTGGCACCACCGGCATAGTAATTTGTTTGAGCGTATCCAGCACCACCTGTAACTCCATCTTCAGTAATAACGCAAGCTAATTTATAAGCACTATTTGCATTCGCTTGAAAATCTGCAGTAACTGTTACTTCTAAAACACGTGTTACTGGATCCCAAGTTGACGTATTTGAAATAAATGCTTTTGGAGCCGTTTGTAAACGAGCTAAAAAATCTGCACCCATTGCTCCTGGATCAAGTTCTAACCCTCTATCTACAAATGCAGTTGGATATCCCGACGCTAAACCACTAACAGCACCATCATAAACAGCGTCAACCATAGGGTCACCATTATGAACTGCTATTCCCGCCCATAGAGTTGGGTATAAAGTTGCAAATTCATCCATAGCGACAGTACCTCTTGGACACCATCCACACCATGTTCCTGTTCCTTCCTCACCAACTACAACTTTTCCTTCAGCAGGAATAATAGGATCAATTATAATTGATTTAGCATCATCAGTTGCATCAGCATCTTGACCCGCACCATTCACATTTGAAATAGTTACAGTCATAACATTTGAACCTGCTGCTAAAACAGCTGCTGTAGCAAACGTGTGCTCATATGTCTCTAGAGAAGCTAAACTTACTGAACCTACAGTCTCTTGAATAGAAGATCCGTTATAATCATAAGTAATATCGAATGACGTAATTGCATCCAATCCAATGTTTCGAACTGAAGCAACAACCTCTCTATTTGCACCAGCAATTCCATCAATAGCATTTACCAAACTCATACCTCCATTGACTGCAGAAAACACTTCTGGAGTATGCGTATACTGAACATCATCAACATAAAATCCTGCAGTGTTGTTTCCCCCTTCAGTTGTAGGGTTTGTAGGGTATAAATTTAAGATTCCGATTTGTCCCGTAGGGTTAGCAAAAGTTCCTTGTGAAATATCATTAATAAATAATTCCCATACATTTGTTGTAAGGTCCATATCAATTCTCAAATTAAACCAAGTTGCAGTTGGGTATGTTGAAGTAATGTAAGGAGTTCCTTGATTAGATAATTTAATTGTACCGTCATCTAACATAAAACAATCCATTGCCCATATTTCTGCAGCAACTAAAGTTCCCTGTAAATTAAAGTAAGCACCTTTTCCTGCTTCAACATTAAAATTTGCTTCAAAAGAAAATTGTCCTGAATTATAAATTTGAGAGAATGGAAGAATAATATCTACTGGACCTCCACCATTAGACTCAAAGTAAAGTGAATTTGCACCACTCGCTGCGTCTGCAGAAGAGATTAAAACATCTTCTGACGGCGTAGCTGGAGTCCATGTAGTCCAATCTGCCGAAGAAACCGTTAGATTCGTACCCGTAGTGTACGAGTCGAAATCATCTGAAAAAGTTTGAGCAAAAAGACCAGTGGCAATTGCAAAACTTAATCCTGTAAGTAATATTTTTTTCATAAAGTGTTTATTAGTTTAAGGCTCTAAATTACAATAATTAAGGCATATATCCTCTCTATCTAAAGCAAATTATTGGATTCCTATTTTAAGTATCTAAAGTCTTGGTTATTCTTAATACTTAACACAGATTCATATATTAAATGAATGGCGCTTTCAACATCTTCTTTTCTGCACATTTCTACTGTGGTATGCATGTATCTTAATGGCAGAGAAATTAGCATACTTGGAACTCCTTCGTTAGAATATGCAAATGCGTCTGTGTCTGTTCCTGTTGCCCTAGATGCGGCAGCGCGTTGAAATGGAATTTTATTCTTTTCTGCTACCTTAATTACTTGATTCAATAAATTATTTTGAACCGCAGGTCCGTATGTCAATACTGGCCCATCTCCAGAACTTAAATCACCGTTTTCAATTTTAGAGATCATCGGCGTCTGAGTATCGTGACAAACATCTGTGACGATCGCAACATCCGGCTTAATTTTATGCGCAATCATTTGAGCACCTCTTAAACCTACTTCCTCTTGCACTGCATTAACTATATAAAGACCAAATGGTAGTGTTTTCTTTTCTTTCTTAAGAAGTCGAGCAACCTCAGCAATCATAAATCCACCCATTCTATTATCAAGAGCACGGCCAACATATCTATTCTTGTTTAAAGTCATAAATTCATCTTCGAAAGTTACAACACAACCAACATGCACTCCTAGTTTTTCAACCTCTTCACTTGTCGAACATCCACAATCTAAAAAAATATTTTTTAAACTCGGCGTCTCATCCTTTCCTTTTCTCATGTGAATTGCTGGCCATCCAAAAACTGCTTTTACAATTCCTTTATCCGTATGAATATTCACTCTTTTGGATGGTGCAATAATATGGTCTGAACCACCATTTCTTCTTAAATAAACGAATCCTTCTTTTGTAATGTAATGGACAAACCATGATATTTCATCTGCATGGGCTTCAATCACTACTTTGTACTTGGACTTTGGATTAATTACTCCGACAACAGTTCCATAATTGTCTGTAAAGTATTCGTCAATGTTTGGCTTGATATAATCCAACCATAATTTTTGGCCTTCTAATTCAAATCCAGTTGGCGACGTATTGTTTAAATAAGCTTCTAAAAATTTCTCTGAGGCTTTATTAATGATATTCTTCATTCTATTTTATCTAATTAATTGAAAATTTCCTTTGATGATGGTTTCTACTTGATCTATGCAAGTTACTTTTAAATAGTAATCGTATACATCAGGATTCATTAGTTTCCCTCTAAATGTTCCGTCCCAACCGTAAGGTCTTTCAAACGATTCAAAAACTAACTCTCCCAGCCTGTCGTATATTCTAAAAACCATTTCTTGAATTGCGGGACCTCTCACATATAGAATATCATTTTCTCCATCTCCATTGGGCGTAAATGCATTTGGAACGTACAAATAAGGGTCATCGCATAAAAATTCATAAACGGTGACTAATACAGTGTCAGATTTTGTGCAAATACCATCTGTCACAAACAAAGAATATAAGGTAGTTTCTTCAACAGTAGTCGTTGTCTGCTGATTCGTGCTTTGATCCACTAGTGAACTCGGAAACCATTGATAAGAATAACCGGATGGCTCTCCATACAAAGTTACCTCTGATCCTTCTGGAACAATATTTTCGGAAGCTGTTGCGGAAATTAATGCCGTATCTATAAGTCCTACATTTATTAAAATCGAATCATTTACCAGACATCCCGTATTAGATGATGCTGTCACATAAACATACTGAGAAGTTTCCGGATTCACATCAATACTATTCGAAGAGGAACTACTCAATTGAATTGAATCAGGTGTCCAAATAAAATTATTAAACGTAATGACCGGATTCTCGCTTATGGCAGTTATGGTTGTCATATCTCCAAGGCAAATAGAATCTACGGCAGAAAGTAATATTAAAGAACTCGTTACATCTATTGAAACGCTATCTATACGACTGCAACCTGCATTGCTAACTTGAACATAATATGTTATTTCTCCAGGAGGAGTAACTGTAAAAACAGAATCAGCTATATCACTATTTAAAGTATCCGCAAAAGCTGTTGAACTAGACCATACAAATTGATCCGCAGATGCGTTTGTATAAGCAGTTAAATCTATTGGAACGGGATTACAAATTGAAATATCAGCATCTGTTGACAAAACAAGTGAGTCGAATACAGTAATGAATAGTTCTGCTGTATCTGTCAATAAACAAATACTATCGGTCACAAAAAGATTGACTTGAAAAACACCTACTGAATCAAAAATAACTACAGGTTCAAATACAACAGACGTTGTATCACCGTTTCCAAAGTCCCATAAGTAAGAATCAGAAGCAGATGAAAAATTATCAAAAGTCACCGTAAAAGGCAAACAACCCATGTTATCATCAATTGTAAACTCTGCTTTTGGAATTATTTCGAAGTCGAATTTGAAAATGAGATTATTACAATTGCTAGCATCATTTGTTGCAGACCAAGCATTCGGTGTGGTAACAAAATCTTCAAAACCTCCGCACCCGCCGCAGACAGATTGATAAACGACTCCTTGTTCATCAAAGCGCGAAGTTCCTCCGTCAACATGCTCACCGGCCTGACCTCCTCCTATATAAGTTCCGTATAATGTATCAGCAAAATCACGTTCAATTACAAGTAAATAGAAATCTGGATTTACTGTTGTTGATTGAAATGCATCTGTCGTTATGGGCATACCTGCAGCAGGAACTGCACCACTCAGGGCTTTCCCCCAACCTGAAATATAAATATTTCCACAAATGTCAATTAGAAAGGCCGACGGAGAAATATCCATTGCGTTATTTCCACTTCCAAAAACAGTAGAGTTTAGTGCAGTTACTAAAGTTGAATCAAATCGAATTACAAATTGACTACTTCCTGGATTTTCAAATGGAGAGTTTATTACTGGAAAGCTACCGTTTTGAGATTGTCCTACCATATAGATTTGATTGACTCTATCCACCTCTACAAAGAATCCTTGATCATAATTCCCTGTCCCCACATAGGTACCACCAATAATTGTGCTTCCATCTCCTGGAAGTTTAACAATATAACCATCTGTCTTTCCCCCTCCATATGAACCCTGCCAACCAGTCATTCCGGGCAAATCATTCGAAGCTGTACCACCACCAAATATGACATTATCAGAATTATCAACTTTAACCGAATAGCAGGCATCATTATTTGACCCGCCATAATAACTAGACCATATTAAAGTGGATAAATCCGTGGATAGTTTAAAAACGACACCGTCTTGACCTCCTGAGTTAGACGGTTGAAAAGCATTTAAAACAGGGAAATCTATAGATCTTGTGCATGAAGCTACAATTACATTATTACTTCCATCCAGCATTATTTCTCCTCGAAATTGATCCCCGTAATTTGTCGTAAGAGAGTCAACCAGACCAGTATTTGTATTGTAGTTGACACCATCATTGTTCGATCCACCAATCAATGTTGAACCTAATAAATTAAGACCATCAGAACTCAATTTACTCACAAAAATATCCGTACCGTTCGTATAATGATGTACACCATTACTTGTAAAATTTAGTGGTAAAACGCCTCCAGCATGTGTTCCTGAATAGCCATTTTGAAATGGGAAATCTGAACTAGATGTTGCCCCATACAAATAAACATTATCTAACGTGTCGCAAATCAAACTATGAACTGTTTCAGTTCCTTGACCATCGTCTCCCCCACCTAAAAAACATGTCCAAAGCATATTTACCCCATCAGGTGAATACTTGGAAATAAATACATCTGTAACACCATAAGTTCCTGCCGGATCATTTGCCGATGGCATTACATTTGTAATTGTCGTTGTTGTATTCCATGATGGAGCAGGAGTTGGATATGCATTGCCAAAAACGATACCTCCCGAATACGCCGTACCATCATATCCATAAGTCGCAGTCATTCCAAAATTATCCGAAGGCGAACCGCTATAAGTCGCAAAGACCAATATAGGGTCAATGATTAGTTTAACATTTGGATTATACTTCCCTATTTTAAAACTGATTTTACCGCCATCGAGAACATATTCACAATCAACTTCACGAATATTCCCATTTACAATTTGATAAACATATGGCTTTTGTTCGATAATTTCACCCATGTCAGATTTGACAATAAGGTTTCCTTTTTTGTCTAAACTAATTTTTTGATAGCCATTGTATTCCATTTTTATAGCAGAAGGATCAATGTTGGGCTCCACATGAAATTCATACTTCAATTCAAATTCATTCTCAATTAATTTTAAATCAATTCCATCATAAAAATCATGCAATACAGCTTCACTATAGCCGTGAACATTCGACGCCCATTTAGATGGGTCATTTCCGATAAAATAATTAAAGTAGGCATCAGTCGGGTGTGACTTTGTAATTTCCTCAACATCATTGGCACCCCAAAATAGCAACTCTATATACCTTTCCTTTGAATGTGAAGATTTAATCTTATCAGGACTTAAGGTATGATTCTCATGTAGATCAGAGAAGTCTTGTAATTGGAATAAGAAACGGCCTTGCTCAACCCACAAATTTCCACCGTTAAATTTTGACTTGAACAAAACACTATTCTTCCATTGGCCTTTGTTTTCGATGAAAGAATAACTAGAATTATGCTGGTGATTTACTTCTTGTCCGTTACTTAAAAAGTAAGTGAATAATATCCAAATAAATGTGATGAAGTTTGTTCTCATAGCTATAATAGTTACCCTAAATTAGTGATTTAAAAATTAGACGCAAAAAAACAGTCTTAAGTTTGACAAAAGACCTTAAATTTGAGCAATGAAAAATCGTATAACTTCTCTTTTTAATATAGAATTCCCAATCATTCAAGCTGGAATGATTTGGTGTTCAGGTTGGGAATTGGCTTCTGCTGTTTCGAACGCCGGTGGACTAGGTATTATCGGTTCTGGGTCCATGTATCCAGAAATCTTAGACGACCAAATTGCTAAATGTAAATTAGCTACAACAAAACCTTTTGCTGTTAACTTACCTATGCTCTACCCTGACATTGATAAACACATTGCAACTATCATTAAACACAAAGTACCTATCGTTTTCACTTCTGCAGGAAATCCAAAAACCTGGACTAAACATTTAAAGGAGCATGGAATTATCGTTGTTCATGTTGTTTCCAGTCTTAAATTCGCAAAGAAAAGTGAAGAAGCAGGAGTCGACGCTGTTGTAGCAGAAGGGTTTGAGGCAGGAGGACATAACGGCAGAGATGAAACAACTACACTTTGTTTGATACCAATGGTAGCAGAAGAAGTAAACATACCAATTATTGCCGCTGGAGGTATCGGGACTGGTGAAGCAATGCTTGCCGCAATGAACCTTGGAGCGGATGCTGTTCAGATAGGGAGTCGTTTTGTAGCATCGATTGAATCTAGTGCACATCAGAACTTTAAAAATGTTGTTGTTTCTTCAAAAGAAGGAGATACGCAACTCGCAATGAAGAATATTACCCCAGTTAGATTGGTCAAAAATGAATTCTACCTCAGAGTAGAACAAGCCTATCAAGAAGGAGCTTCCGTTGAAGAAATTAAAGAATTATTAGGTCGCGGTAGAGCAAAGAAAGGAATGTTTGAAGGCGATTTATTAGAAGGTGAATTAGAAATTGGACAGGTGTCTGGTCTAATTCACGAAATCAAACCTGCATCAGAAATTATTGATGAAATCGTAAAAGATTTTAGAATGGCTATTGAAGCACAGAAATCTGAAAAATTTCAATTTTAATGAAAATCAATTACGAAAGATTTATTTTAGAGAATGGTTTAACTGTTCTTTTTCACAAAGATATTACAACTCCAATGGCAGTTGTTAATACCTTATATAATGTTGGCGCTCGAGACGAGTCTGAAGACCAGACAGGATTCGCACATCTTTTCGAACATTTAATGTTTGGTGGTTCGGTTAACATTCCAGAATTTGACACACCGTTGCAATTGGCGGGCGGTGAGAATAATGCTTTTACTTCAAATGATATAACTAATTACTACGATGTTGTTCCAAAGCAAAACATTGAAACAGTGCTTTGGCTAGAAAGTGATCGCATGTTGTCTTTGGCTTTTACAGATAAAAGTCTAGAGGTTCAAAGAAGTGTCGTTATTGAAGAGTTTAAGCAGCGATATTTAAATCAACCATACGGAGATGTTTGGTTAGAATTGAGACCTTTGGCCTATAAGGTTCATCCATATAAATGGGCCACAATAGGAAAAGAATTAAGTCATATTGAGAATGCTACGATGGAAGATGTGAAAGCATTCTTTAAAAAATTCTACTGCCCTGCTAATGCAATTATAGCGATTGCTGGAAATTTTGAGCTGGAAGAGATTAAACAGTTGGTGACTAAATGGTACAGCTCTATTCCCGCGGGAACGAAAAACAGCAGAAATTTACCAATCGAGCCGCCTCAAAATGAATATAGAGAGAAAACAATAAATCGAAAAGTTCCAGCTGATGCATTTTATTATGCGTTCAAAATGAAGGATCGCTTGCATGATGACTTTTACCCATCAGATACATTATCAGATGTTTTAGGCCGTGACAACAGTTCCCGATTATATGTTTCTTTAAAAAAGAATAAACAATTAGTTTCTTCAATTGGTGCTTACATTCTAGGAACGATTGAAGATGGTTTATTAGTAATTTCAGGGAAACTAAATGATGGAGTAACTTTTGAACAGGTTGATCAAGCGCTTTGGGACGAATTATCGACAATAAAAAAATCGTTAATTACAGACGCTGAACTTAACCGAAACATGACTAAATTTAGAACCTCTAAAGAATTTCAAGATCAAGGAATTTTAAACAAGGCAATGAATCTTAGTATGTATGAATTACTGGGTGATGCATCAATGATAAACAGTGAAAAAGATAACTATTTAAATATTTCACCAAAAGAAATACAAGCAGTTGCAAACAGTATTTTTCAGAAAACAAATTGCTCTTTACTTAAAATAAAAGCTCAAAATAATGATTAATAGAACGATACAACCGCCGATTCAAAAAATTGAAGAAGTTTCCTTCGTGTCTCCAATTAATCACCCTATCTCCGAAAATGTATCTTTATTCCATATGAATAAAGTTTCAAATGAAACGACACGGTTTGACCTTTATTTTGATGCTGGGAAAATCAGAACATCTGGAGGAATTGCAGGATTTGTTAATGGATTGATTCTGTCTGGAACAAAGGACAAAACTTCCATTGAAATAAATGAAGCAATTAATGGGCTCGGTGGCTTTTACGACTCTGGTGTTTCTGCAGAAAATGCTGTTCTTTCAATGTATGCATTGAAAGAAAATATGATTCCTTTGTTTGACATTTTGATCGATGCCATTAGCAATGTAATTTTTGACGAAAAGGAAGTTGACGAATTTATTAACGATAGCAGACAACGTCAAAAAATCAACTCCGAAAAAGTCAGTTATCTGGCTCAAAAAAATTTCCAGAAAATTCTTTTTGAAAATGAAAAAGCATACGCTACGACATTAGAAGTTGAAGATTACGACAAGCTCGAAAAAGAAGACTTAGTTTCTTTTCACGCCAATCACTATCTAAAAGGGTTAAGAAAAGTTGTTGTTGTCGGTGATATCGATCAGCAATCTATTGCACATATAATTGACAAGTGCAGACCAATTATTTCTAAAAAAGAACATTCTTTCTCTGATAAAATCCAAAATAAAGCAGAAGAATTAAGGGTACCTAAAAAGGATGCCATTCAGTCTGCAATTAGAATTGGGAGAACTTTATTCAATAAGAATCATCCAGACTATTTGGACTTTTTGATTTTGAATACTATACTAGGTGATTATTTCGGAAGTAGATTAATGTCTAACATTCGCGAAGATAAAGGGTATACTTATGGAATAGGGTCCATGCTTTCTGAGTTAGAAAAAACCGGTTATTTCATGATAGCAACAGAAGTTGGACATGAAGTGAAAGACTTAACGATTAAGGAAATAAAATTTGAAATCAATCGACTCCAAACAGAATTAGTGAAAGATGACGAACTCGCATTGGTTCAAAACTATATGCTAGGACAATTGCTTAAAAGCGCAGATGGACCCTATGCTATGATGGATCTATTCTTGAGTGTTGAAATGTATGATAAGGAGCTGGAATTCTATAATTTGGCAATTGCGGCTATTCAAAATATTACGGCAAAACGAATTCAAGATTTGGCGAAACAATATTTAAATTGGAATGAAATGAGTGTTGTTATTGCCGGATAAATTATTCTTACATTTAAACAACTTTCAACTTAATTCTTCGTCTTTATACTACGTATATATAAAAAACGTTATTTACCTATGCTTCATAGAGTGCTACTCATACTTATAATTGGTTTACTCTCTTTTTCGGGACAAGCTTCACATGTTTTGGGTGGTGAAATAACTTGGACAAAACAAGGTGACAACTATGTCTTTCAAATGATCTTTTACAGGGACTGTAATGAAGCTGAATTCAACACCCCAACTAAAATAATGCGAGTTTGGAATCACCCAACAGTGACCAACGTAAATTTAAATTTCTCAAGCGCATCTGATTTATCCCCAACTTGCACGGAAGTTCCAGGAGGTCCTGAAGCCTTGCTTTGCGGAATAGGTGCAAACTCTGGCAATGGTTCTGGAGCGGTAGAAAAGTCGATTTATATTAGTGACCCAATAGCTCTTTTAGGAACACCACCGGCCGGTGGATGGGTTTTCACTTATGAAACAACCTTCCGTAGTTCAAATATTTTAAACCTCGTTACTAGTCCTCCAAAAGGAATTACATTAATCTCTAAAATTTATGCGACACCCAACTCTACTGATGTTTGCATTGATAATTCACCACAGTTTTTACAAGAACCCATTTTTGTAAGCTGTGCTGGAGATTTGTTCAATTACCATATGAATGCAATCGATCCAGATTTGGATTCGATTCATGTTTCTTTTGGAACTCCATATGATGAGTTGTTAGGGTTAACTTATATAGAAGGTATTGATCCCGCTCCTATTTCATTTGAGACCGGTTTTTCTATTAATTCTCCAACACCAACACCAGCAATGAATCCTGCGAACATTGGTGCGAGCATTGACCAAAGTAGCGGTGAATTATCTTTTCTTTCTCAAATGATTGGAGAATTTAATCTTAAGATGATTGCTCAATCTTTTCGCCAAGGAATACTTATAGCGGAAATTTCGCGTGAAATAGTAATCACAACAACCAATTGTACGGGCAACAATTCTGCACCAGTCATAGCAGGACCATTTGGAGGACTATTCGAGACCACTATAAATGCAGGTGATTTGGTGAATTTTAACCTATCAGCAACAGATGCAGAATTACTTCAAGATGGAACTACTCAAAATAATATCCTTTCGGCATCAGGACCTATGTTTGGAAACAATTACACCAGTAACTCGGGATGCGCCATTACTCCATGCGCCACGCTAGATGCTACTCCTTTAATTACAATGAGTCAAGGAGTAAACACTACTTTCACTTGGCAAACAGATTGCGATCACTTGGTAAATCCTTATGGGTTTATTGCAGAATCAATCCCGTATCATTTTGTTTTCAAAATTCAAGATGACTATTGCCCCGTGCCTAAAGTTAGTTACGCTACCATAACCATAAACGTAACCAATCCCGGTATTATTGAAGCGCCAGTCATTGACTGCATTCAGACCGAAACGAATGGAGACAACACGATAACATGGACTGCCGTAACAGATCCTTTAGGAACATTTAACTCCTATCAAATTTATTCATTGCAAAATGGTCTACTAGGAACAATCGCTGACATCAATACGACAACATTTTCCATTCCCAGTAATGGAGTTCAGAACGATTTTTACATGGCTTCAGCCTCAGCTTGTAATGGAAATACCTTGAGATATTCGGACACGATTTCTAACATCCTATTAACATTAAATAACCCAGGTAATGGGCAGGCCCTTTTGCAATGGAATGACCCTGTAAATTCAGCTTTATCTTCAATGGGAGAATACTACCATATCTATAAAGAATATCCGGCGGGAACATGGTCCTTATATGATAGTGTGCCATTTGGAAATCATTTTTACACTGATACAATTACTGTTTGTGAAGTCTTTTTAAATTATCAGGTAATATTACCAAATCAACCATGCGATTATAGTTCAAATATTGCAGGAGATACATTCTTTGATGTAATATCTCCTGAAATTCCAGTGATTGACTTTGTTACCATTGACACAATAACTAACCAAGTTACCATTTCATGGAATGAGAATTCTCATCCGGATACCTACGGTTATATCATATACATTCAGCAATCAAACGGCAGTGTCGTTGAGTTAGATCAGGTTTTTGGTATTTCAAATACTCAATATACATACAATGGAAATATAGCGAATGGACCTCTCACTTACTCCATAGCAGCTTTTGATTCTTGCTTAACGGCAAATGGCACATATAGAACTTCAGCAAAAGGAAATTTGCATTCAACCTCATTTTTAACGGTTGACTTGGACATTTGTACAAAATCTGTTGATTTAGAATGGAGTGCTTATGAAGGGTGGGGTTCTATTGACCACTATGAGATATTTGCTCATACAGAAAATAGTCCATGGACTAACATAGGATCAACAACGTCGCTTAACTATAACTTAGATGCAATCCCTGGTGAAACATATACTTTTGCCATTCAAGCCATTTCTGAATTGGGAATTACTTCCTTTTCAAACCCCACAGAAATATTCATTTCTGCACCAACCCCTCCAGATTTTAATTATTTGAAAGTAGCGACTGTATATGGAAATGAAGTTTTATTGAAACATTACATAGATGCAAATTCAAATATCAGTGAATTAGCAATTCAACGGATGAACGGAGAGTCTTTTGAAGAAATTGCTAGAGTTACAGTCGTTGGTGACGAAAATATTTATATCGATTCTGACGTTGATGTAAGTTCTCAATCTTATGTTTATCGTGTCGTTTATATTGACAGTTGTGGACTTGAAGGCCCACCTTCAAATGAGGCAAAAACTATTTTGTTGAACATTCAAAATGACGAGGTTCTCAAACTGAATTACCTAGACTGGAATCCATATCAAGAGTTTAATGGAGCAATACAAGCGTACAACATTTATAGAGGAATTGATTCTGTATTCGGAATAAACCCAATCGCTACACTTGGCCCTCAAGAACACACCTATACGGATGACGTAAATGAAATTACTTCTCAAGGTGGCATATGTTATTACATCGAAGTTATAGAAGCAATGAATATCTATAACTCTTCTGAAAAAAGTATATCGAATGTTCAATGCATCATTTTACCACCGATTATTTTTATCCCTAATGCATTCAGACCAGATGGGTTTAATACGGTCTTCCGTCCAGTAATTTCAGATTTTGATTACACCTCTTATGAACTAGTAGTTTTCGATCGTTGGGGGCAAGTGATTTTCAAAACAAATACACCGATGGAAGGATGGGATGGTAAAATTGCTTTTTCTAATGAAATGGCTCAAACAGGAACCTATATATATATGCTTATTGCTAAAGATGCATCAGGAAAGGAAGTTACTCGAAGAGGTCATGTTAGTTTGTTGAAATAAACTATTTTTGAACTGTGGAAAAAATTCTCATTATCCAAACGGCTTTTTTAGGTGATGTCATATTGGCAACTCCAGTTATTTCTGAGCTGAGTCGAATTTACCCTAATGCTCAGATTGATTTTCTGGTTAAAAAAGGAAATGAATCTTTACTTGCCAATTCACCGCAACTCAATTCCGTTTTAATTTTTGATAAGTCAAAACAAAAATGGAAATCCATGATACGCTTAATACTGCAATCCAGAAAAAGAAAATACGATTTAGTTATTAATTTACATCGTTTTGGTAGCTCAGGGATTATTGCTGGTTTATCAAAAGGGAAGAAAATATATGGTTTTAAAAAAAATCCATTTTCTTTTTTATACTCTAAGAAATTCAAGCATTCAATTGGTGATGGAACACATGAAGTAGAACGAAATTTATCGTTGATTAAAGAGTTTGGAGCTCTAGAAAGTGTAAGACCTGAATTGTTCCCATCTGCAGCGGATAAGGCAAAAGTGAATTCTTTGAAAAATGGAAATTATTATTGTCTAGCACCTGCTTCTGTTTGGTTCACAAAACAGTTGCCAAAGCAAAAATGGATAGAATTAATTAACTCATTCCCTCATGACTCAACCGTTTATTTATTAGGAGCTCCTGGAGATAAAGAATTATGTCAAACCATTATTGAAAAAAGTAACAATAGATACTTGAACAATCTTTGCGGGGAATTAAGCCTTCTCCAGAGTGCTGAATTGATGAGGACAGCCAACCGAAATTATGTAAACGATTCTGGACCATTGCACTTGGCTTCATCTGTGAATGCTCCTGTAACAGCATTCTTTTGTTCAACAATCCCTAACTTTGGATTTGGTCCGTTGTCAGAAGATTCAGAAATAAAAGAAGTGAATGATTTAGATTGTCGCCCATGCGGTTTACATGGACATAAGGAATGTCCAAAAGGTCATTTTAAGTGCGGAGATATTACTCTTTAATTAACTCAGAAATTTTAATTGGGTTACTTTACCTTTTCTAACCTAGACTTTCTTTAACATTAATTCCATTTTATAATCTTCCATCCAATAATCTTTTCCGATATCTATATCTTCTTCTCCAATAATTTTGAAGCCGATATTCTTATAAAAATCTACGGACTTGTTAAATCGATTGACATTTAAGTTGAGTGATTTACCTCCTAAATCGAATGCGACATCCATTGCTTGATTTATTAAAGCTCGACCTAATCCATTTCCTTGCCTTTCTGTAAGGATATAAATTTTATGAATTTGAATCATATCGGCATCAGGGTAATTAGGTTCTAAACCTAAATATCCGACAGGACGGCCATTTTCAGTTAACAAATAATACAACTTACCAGTCAGGATTTCTTCTTGTAAGGTATTGATGTTATACATCCAATCTAGCATGTAATCAATTTGATCTTTGGACAAAATATCTTTATAAGTATCCGGCCATACTTGATGGGCCAATTGATTCACAATAAAAATTTCCTCCGAATGTATCTGCTTAACTTCAATCATAAATCGAAAGTAAAAAAAAGAGCCGATTTAAAAATCGACTCTTATAATACTTACTAACGTCCACCTCTTGATGAAGAAGGTTTAGGCTTCGGTTTAAAAACTGGCTTTGGTTTTGGAGTAGGCCGTGTTGTTGGTCTAGGTGCTGGCCGTGGTTTAAATACAGGCTTTGGTTTTGGAATAGGACGCGTTGTTGGCCTGGGTGTTGGTCGTGGTTTATATACCGGTTTTGGTTTAGTCACTGGCTTCGGCTTATATACCGGCTTTGAAGGGGTCGTTGAACTTGGTTTTTTTATCGTTTCCCTATTTTTAATATCGCCACTATCATTGGTTGGAATTGGCTGAGCTCCAGGGTTGCTAATTTGCGGAAGTTGTGATCGAACCTCTTTAGCAGGTCTCGGGTTAGGCTTTGGTGGTGTTGGCCTGTTTGGATTTACATTTAAAGGTGTGTGACTTCTGACTTCTCTCAGAACAGTCCCTTCGGTAGGATCCGCAACTACAGGTTTTCTTACAGGGTCTAGCGCCAAATATGCATTATCGTAAACGCATCCGCTCATATCGGAATTACTTACCCCTCTGCTTTGACACAATTTTCTTGAACGCTCCCTTTGCGCGGTGCTTAAATCATTTAAATCACGATATACTCGCGGGAATGAACGGTCAGTATAAGACAATGTCGAATGTCCAATAGGATAATCAAACAAAGAAGTCATTTGTGTAATCCTATGTTCATCCGCAAATTCTTTAGCCAAATAGGCTTGCCTTTCCTTCTTGACGTATTTGTCATCATTCGATCCAAAAATTCCAAAAGCAGGAGACCGCCCTCTAATATTAAAATCATCAGATTGTGTGCCATTTGCATTTCCTAAAAGACCACTATAATCCATTACATCACAAGGAGAGACCTGTATTGATACATTCATAAATGCAGACCTTCCTGACCCCTTAATTTCAGCGATCACAACTTCTCCTGAAGGGAAATCAACTGTATATATATTACCAGACTTACGTAATGTTCCTCCATGAGGCAAGAAATAAGTTGAACCTTGAACTAGAAGCGACATACCATTCAAACGAATCGGTGTAGAATAATCTGCATCTGGATAATCTCTTGAATAAATACATAATCTATCACCACCTACATTCATGGCAACAGCAGAATTTAAAGAGAAATCATCTCCTTGGGCTCTTTGACGAACTTGTAATTCCATATTCTGACTTGGGGCTTTCGTCATGACAAACTCCCCAACAGTCTGAAAAGAAAATCGAGCACCATCAAAAGAAACTAAATGAGGATCACCGTATGATCTGGCCAATGCCGGAGTACATTGTGAAGTCCTTGTATACCTATTCAATCTATCCCATACCTCAGAGTTTGCTGGTTCTGGATTTCTTTGATTTGATAACGAAGTCAAATTGTTTCTAGTTTCAGCAGGCACCATTCTCATCATTTGATGAGGCGTGAAATTCTCAGGAAAAGGTCTGTCTGGAATTTGCTCAGAAAAAGCCATTGATTCAAGACTTGATGCTAACCAATCTCCTCTTACAGCGTCCCAATTTTTCAACTCTTGTCGAATAGGATCATAATTTTTATTGAAAACCTCTCTATTTTGACCAAACGAAAATGCAGTCAGAATCAAGAATGAGAATAATACGTAGTGATTTTTCATAATGTGATTTTTAGTAATTAGTCCTAAGCAAAAAAGATGCCAACCCTGAATTTATCATAATTATAGATCTATAGTTCCACTATACTCCTATCCCGCTAGATAAATTAATCAGTTTAACATTTAGATTTTCTTCTGTTAAGATATCAATTGCCATTTTGCTTCTTACCCCTGCTTTGCAATAAACAACCAATGGCTTATCTATACGAATTTCGTGTATTCTGCCCATTAATTCATGCAAAGGAATGTGACATCCTCCTATATTATTTTGTTCTCGTTCTTCAATGCGCCGCACATCTAAAAGATTATAAGACGCCAAGTTTTCTCTTAATGATGAAAGTGAAATTTCAGAAACAGATGGAGTCAAACCACAGAATAATTCATAATCTCTATTCAATTCAGTAATCTGAACGTGATGATTTTTTTGCAAACTAAATATGGATTGTTGCATCAATAGACTATTGAAGGTCAATAATTTCCCTGACAAAACAGTACCAATTCCACAAATGATTTTGACTACCTCGTTAGCTTGAAATGACCCAATAATCCCTGGGAGAACTCCTAAAACTCCTAATTCAGAACAATTTGGAACTTCATTGGGCTTCGGCGGAATTGGATATAAACATCGGTAGGTCGGCCCATTGTTAAAATTAAAAACAGAAACTTGGCCTTCAAACTTAAAAATAGATCCAAATACTACCGGTTTGTTCGATAATACTGCCGCATCATTCACTAAATATCGAGTTGAGAAATTATCCGTCCCATCAACTATTATATCATACTGGTCGAATAATTGAATCGCATTATCGCTCGTTAATCTATCAAGATAAGTATTGAATTTAGAGAATGGATTTAAGGTTTTTAAGCGATCTACTGCCTTAGTAGCTTTAAACTCCCCTATATCATCAAAAGAATAGAGTATTTGACGTTGTAGGTTAGATTGATCAATCACATCATCATCTACAATTCCGATAGTACCAACCCCAGCAGCTGTAAGATATTGCAGAATAGGGCAACCAAGACCACCAGCTCCAATTACTAGAACTTTAGACGACTTCAGTTTTAATTGACCTTCCAATCCAATTTCATTCAGAATTAAATGACGATCGTATTGTTTTTTTTCATCTTTTGTTAAACTCATGTTCAAACTTATAATTTGGTTTTCGGGGTGACTTTGTAAAGATAGTGGGTTTTATTTATGTGAAAGAACGACCTGTCAAAAAAACTTAACCCTTTCGTGAGATACAATTGCCAATCGAAGTAATCAAAAACACCTTTGATTTACGAATTAACCTTAACTTTGCTATTCATGATATTTGACAATATAATCATTGGTACTAGCCCTCTTTCTATAATTGAAGCCACTTCTTTTATTTCTAATGGAAGTGTTCTTTCAATAGAAGGTACTGGTGATATTGGCGGCGCGTGGTCAACCATGAAATATGATAACTTACCTGAAATTGAAATTGGATGCCATATTTGGAGTTACAATCGTGAGGTATATAATTTTTTAGAAAACATTTTAGAATTAAATTTAGTTCCGTTAGAACCTTCTCCTAAAATATATACCAAGAATAAGTTCATTCCATATGATTGGAAATCTAGTGTTGTCTCATTGAAAGAAATTCTGAAATCTATTTCAATGCTAAATTTTAAACGATTGCACCAATTAAGGAAATCACCAGCCTTTCGTTTTAATATCACATCAGCCGATTACATGTACCCAGAACAAGGTGCTAAAGACTTACAGCGAAATTTAAAGAGATATGTAGATCTCAATTCACTAAGTATCCAATTCAACACTAAAATTAAAGAAGTGGTTGTCACAAATCAAACTGTTCAATTAATAGCTAATGATGATTCTTGTTTTGAAACGAAACATTTAACAATAACTTCGTTGACTGATATTGAGAAAGTAACATTCCCAGATGGAACGGAGCTTCGAATAGAAAAGAACAAGATGGAGTATATCCATGTACATCTTTTGATAAAAGAAACTCGGCAAAAAAAACGCCCTTTCTCCTATATTCGTGTGATGCAAAACAAAATAATTCATCGAATTAGTGATATGACAGGCCAGGTTCAAGGAGAAATTAGCGAGGATGAGAAACTTATTTGTGTAGGTATTTGGGAATCGGCATATCACTCGATGGACACTTCAGAGTTAGCTGATTTGTGTATAAACCAATTGAAAGACATGAAGTTAATTAGTAACGAAGCTAGTCTCTTAAAATACAACAGTAATGTATTTCCTAGTCTTTATATAGATGGTGCACAGCTTAATCAAGTGAGCACAAAATCTAATGGAAGAATTAATGTTTTAAGATCGACTGATTTCATTTATTCTTTCCACAATAAACTAGAACAATATCAAAGTTTACTTAATAGCAATGCCTGATACAATATACCTCCAATGTTTTGGTGTAATTTTATTAAGTGGACGATCAATCTTTTGAAGAAAAGATCTTTGTTTTTCACTTCTACCAAAAGTTCCAAAAAAACCTCCAGTTTGAAATTCAAATGTTTTAAAAGCACTTGTATATTCTTTGATCTCTGTTAGTGAAGGGTAATACCAGCGTTCACCCCAGTTCGTAAACTTCCTTCTTGCATATTGATGTACTTTTGTGGCACAAATATTTTCCGCGAAGAGTAACTTCCCCCCAGGTTTTAAAATTCGATGAATTTCTGAAAAAGCTTTAGTTTGTAACTCTTTACTTCCAAGGGCACCGACAACAGACTTAAAGACTATTAAGTCAAAACTATTGTCATAAAAGCTAGTAGCGGTTATATCTACATTCTGATAACTAATCTTACTCCCAACATTTTCCTTTTCATGGAGAGGCAAAGGAGTAATATCGAACTTGTTATAATCAGTACATATAACATTGTGCCCATTTAAAGCAAGCCATAAAGATAACCCGCCTTCTCTCTCTCCAAAAGCCAGGCAGTTCAATGAGTTCACTTTCTCTATTGAAGTCTTCCAATTACTCATCACCGATGACCAACTTTCAACATCCCATTGAAAAACTTTTTGCTTAAGTTCTTTATCCACGATTATCCATTTTAAATTGTGCTACAATATACTGAATTTTGAATCTAAGAAATCGACGTTGAAAAATTAATTATTCTAAACAAAAAATCCCGATTAACATTCGTTAATCGGGATTCAATATTTAATTTATTTCGTTTAACCACCGAAGTCATCAAAACGAACATTTTCATCAGGAACTCCCCATTCATCGCACATTTTAATAACGGCTTGATTCATCATCGGAGGACCACAGAAATAAAATTCTATATCTTCAGGAGATTCATGTTTTGTCAAATATTCATCAATAACAACTTGATGAACAAATCCTGTAAAACCATCTCCTTCTGGATCGTCAATACTCTTCTTGTTTACCCAGTTGTCAGACTCTAATGCATCTGATAATACTAAGTGAAACTTGAAATTTGGAAAATCCTTCTCTAAATCTCTAAAGTAATGAATGTAGAAAAGTTCAGCTCTCGAACGTCCACCATACCAGTAAGATACTTTTCTTCCTGTCTTTAATGTTCTGAACAACTCATATAAATGAGAACGCATTGGAGCCATTCCAGCACCACCGCCAACGTAAAGCATTTCTGCATCTGATTCGTTGATGAAGAATTCACCGTAAGGTCCTGATATTATCGCTGTATCTCCTTCTTTTAAACCAAAAATATAAGATGATGCAACACCAGGGTTAACATTCATCCAAGCGTTTCTTGCTCTATCCCATGGCGGAGCGGCAACACGAACATTCAACATAATTTTTCTACCTTCAGCTGGGTAAGAAGCCATAGAATATGCTCTAACTACTTCTTCATCATTCTTCATGACTAATTCGCGAAGAGCAAAGTTTCCTTCCGCCCAGTCTTTCTCAAACTTTTGAGGTTCACCTGGGTGATCTGTTGGGTGAGCAGTAACATCCATGTCCGAGAACTTAATCTCACACTTAGGTATCTTAATTTGAATATACCCACCAGCTTTGTAATCCATATCTTCAGGAATCTCAACAATAAACTCCTTAATATATGTTGCTACATTATAGTTAGAAACAACCTTCGCTTCCCACTCTTTAATCCCTAAAATTTCTTCCTCAACATGAATCTTCATGTTTTCTTTGACCTTCACTTGACAACCCAAGCGCATATTAGCAGCAATTTCTTTTCTTGAAAAGTGTGGCTCTTCAGTAGGTAGAATGTTTCCTCCGCCTTCGTTAACATGACAAACACATTGAACACAAGTTCCACCTCCACCGCAAGCAGATGGCAAAAATATACCATTATTACTTAAAGTACTTAATAACGTTGCACCGCCATCAACTTCGATAACTTTCTCACCATCATTGATATCAATTGTAATTTTTCCAGAAGGAGAAAGCTTTGCTTTTACAAACAACAGCATCGCGACTAATAACATTACGACTAATAAAAAGGCAGCTATTGCAAATCCTACAGTTAATCCCATATCTATTTATTTACAGTGTTAGTGTTCATTCCTGTTACAACAACAGCAACTTTGTCTTCTTTAACCTCTTTACCGTATTTGATACCTGAGAAACTCATAAATGCGATTCCCATTAATCCAGTAATAATAAAGGTAATTCCTAATCCTCTTAGAGGTGCAGGAACATGTGAGTAACGAATTTTCTCACGAATTGCAGCAATTGCAACAATTGCAATGAACCATCCAATACCTGAACCTAGTGAGAATGCCGTTGCATCCAAAATAGTTGAGTATTGACGATCTTGCATGAACAATGCACCACCTAATATAGAGCAGTTAACGGCAATCAACGGTAAGAATATTCCAAGAGCACCATAAAGCGCTGGAGCAAATTTCTCAACTAACATTTCTACCAATTGCACTATTGAGGCAACAACCGCAATAAACATAATGAAAGCTAGGAAGCTTAAGTCTAGATCGGCCAATGATGGATCTAACCAAGCTAATGCTCCTTCTTTCAACATGTAGTTCTCAAGTAAATAATTGACTGGTACTGTTACAACCAATACGAAGATTACAGCGGCACCAAGTCCAACTGCTGTTTTTACTGTCTTTGAAACGGCCAAATAAGAACACATTCCTAAGAAGTATGCAAAGATCATATTTTCAGAGAAAATCGCCTTAACAAATATATCTAATGTACTTTCCATAATTTCTAATTTCTATCTATTAATGAGATTCAACTAAATCTTTATTTCTTGAACGTTGCACCCAAATTATAACACCAACAATAACCAACGCCATTGGAGGCAAAATCATCATGTTATTGTTCATATATCCCATTGCATACAATCCTGTTCCTAATGGAGAATCTGGAGTAGGTATTGGACTTCCGAAAATTGGAAAACCATACAAAGAACCTGAACCAAACAACTCTCTGAACACAGCTACTAGAATTAATAACCCTGCATATCCAAGAGCGTTTCCTAAACCATCCATAACAGAAGGCCAAGGTTTGTTCGCCATTGCGAAAGCTTCAAAACGCCCCATGATTATACAATTGGTAATAATCAATCCGACGAAAACAGATAGTTTTTCAGAGACATCTGGTAAGAATGCCATTAGAACTTGGTTTACGATTATAACCAATGCAGCTACGACAACTAATTGAACAATAATTCTAATTCTTGAAGGAATTAAATTTCTCATCAAAGAGATGATTAAATTTCCTAAAACCAACACAAATAATACAGCTGCTCCCATTACAACTCCTTGTTCAACTTGAACAGTAATTGCTAGTGCAGAACAGATTCCCAATACTTGAATCGTAACAGGGTTATTGTCAGTCAAAGGATCGGTAACGAGTTTTCTATTCTTCTTAGAGAATAGTGGCTCCATCGGTGCTTTTGTTTTTGCAGTTTCACTCATATCTCTTCTGATTATAAAGTTTTAAAGTATTCAACGTATGGTTTCATACATCTATTCACCATTTCCTGAACTCCAACTGAAGTAATTGTACCTCCAGTAATTCCATCCACTTTCGTTTGATCTGATCCAGAACCGTTTTTCACCACTTCGAATTTAACGGCTTCGCCAGCTACAGAAATTTCTTCTCCAATCCAACGATCAATGAAGAAACCTTGAGTAATTTCAGCTCCAAGCCCTGGAGTCTCACCTTTGTGACCAAAAGAAGCACCTTTGATTGTTTTTAGATCTTCCCCTAAAGAAACATTCCCCCAAATTGGTCCCCAAAGCCCGTTTCCTACTACAGGAATAACATACATTGTTTCTCCATTCTTTTTCCCGATGAATAAAGGGTAGTTTTTATCTACTTCAGCTAAAGTTTTATCTCTTCTTTCTTTACGAATATTAACATCTAAAACAGCTTTTCCGCTAATTTCAGAACGTATAGCTCCGGTCATATCTAGAACAAGAGCTTTTTCGATTTGTATTAACTCATCGAACTTCGCTTCCGTATTTCCACGATTAAGATCATTCTTCTCATCTGTACTCATCATAGCAGAAAGAATATCCATCTTCATCTTAACTTTCGCATTTTTCTTTTGCATAGGCTTCAAACTGACCGATAAAAGGGCAAGAATGGTCCCAACGATAACCACCATTATAATAGCGAAGGTTAGCGTATATGCGTTACTATCTTTATTGATTGCCATAATTATGTTGTTTTAAGTCTTTTAAGTCTTCGGTTAACATTAGCTTGAACTACGTAATGATCAATAATAGGTGCCATTACATTCATAAATAAAATTGATAACATCACTCCTTCTGGAAAGGCAGGATTTAACACACGAATCAAAATAGCTATTAAACCACCAAGGAATCCATAAATGATTTTTCCTGTCGCTGTCTGAGAAGATGTCACAGGATCAGTTGCCATGAAGACAGCACCAAATGCAAATCCACCAATCACTAAATGAAAGTGTGGAGGTAAATCTAAGAATCCATTTCCACCAACTAAATTTAATAACATTCCCATTACATATCCGCCAATAGCGAAAGAAAGCATTATTCTTAAAGAACCAACTCCTGAAACAATTAAGATTAGAGCCCCTAAAAGTATAGCGATAACAGAAGTTTCACCAATTGATCCAGGAATAAATCCCATCAATGAATCCATAAATGAGTAATTGTTATAATACATATCTAGGTTATCAAAAACAGGTTTGTCAGAAATAAACGAAGCCAAGTCTCCCAAAGCAGTTGCCCCAGAGAATCCGTCCAAGTTTTCAGCACCATTCGCCATATTCTCAGACAAGCCACTCATCCAAACTTTATCTCCAGACATTGCTGTAGGGTATGCAAAGAATAAAAATGCTCTACACAATAAAGCAACATTCAGTATATTCATTCCCGTTCCACCGAAAATTTCTTTACCAATGATGACTGCAAAAGCGGTTGCAACACCGACCATCCATAATGGGACATCAGCTGGCATGATCAATGGAATCAACATTCCTGAAACTAAGAACCCTTCGTGCAATGAATGACCGTTTTTCATACCGAAAATAAACTCGATCGTTAATCCAACACCATATGACACAACAATTATCGGCAATACAATTGCTAAACCTGCAATGAATTTTGCTCCTCCATCTACCCAGAAGTCTAAACTTCTGTCTCCTGTTGCAGCAACCATTTCCCAATGACCAGCACTATAAATACCGAATAAAAGACATGGAATCATCGCGATAATCACGGTCATCATTGTTCTTTTTAAATCTACACCATCTCGGATGTGAGCACCTTTACTTGTGACGTGAGCCGGCGTAAAAGCTAAAGTCGTAAACGACTCAAAAATTGGATTCCATTTTTCTAGTTTACCACCTTTGGTAAACTTTGGCTCCATGTTATGAACTATTTTTTCTAAAAATTTCACAGTACGATTTTATTATTTACATACATTCTTCCGCGATCAGGTCTAAACCTTGACGGATTTTGTCTTGAATATCTATCTTAGATGAGCAAACGTATTCACACAAAGCAAAATCTTCGGGAGCTACTTCATAAATCCCTAAATTTTCCATCCCATCAATATCATCAGTAATCGCTGCTTTTGTCAATTGCATAGGAAGAATATCAAAAGGAAATACTTTTTCTATTTCTCCAGTAATGACAAATGCTCTTTCTTCACCGTTTAAATTGGTATCCTGTTTGTATTTTTTATTCCTTCCTAACCATGCAGATAACATTAATCGGTTATTAGAGAACTTATCTAAACCAGGTCCCGCCCATCCTTTTGTGGCAACAAACTTCAATTGATTCCCTTCAGGAATTATCGTCATTTGATTAGAGTAAAAGCCTAGATGCCCGTCCTTAGCAATTTTATCTCCGGTCAAAACGTTACCACTAATTACTCGAACATTATCACTTTTAACTTGCCCCTCTAAAATATTTGAAACATTAGCTCCTTGAAGAACCTCTATATAATGAGGATCTTTAACTTCAGAACCCGTAATTGCAATTGTTTTCTTCCCTGCATAAACACCATTTAAGAAAAAGCTTCCAATGTTCGCAACATCTTGTGCATTCACCGTCCAAACAAATTCACCTTTGTTGATTGGATCAACATGATGAATTTGAGTCCCCACATTTCCTGCAGGATGTTTTCCAATCATTGTATTTATCTGCACCCCTTTTGCTTCAGTAAATGTTGAATCTGAAGGAAGTTTGCCATTTATTGTAAGGTGAACTGTTCCGGAAGTTAGTTTTGTCAAAGCATCCAATCCGACTTGAAACTCTTTATTCTTGCCATGCAATACAAAGTCAAAATCTGGTGCTAAAGGAGAACTATCGAAAGCAGATACAAAAATTGCTTTAGGATTATTTGCCGGATCTGCGATAACATCCAACGGACGTTGTCGAATAAATGGCCATAAACCAGAGGCTAACATTTTTTCTTTTACTTCTTCATTAGACATCGCACTGATATCTATTGTTCCAGTTGAGTTTGATTCTTGATTTTCATCTAAAGCGATGACAACCTCCAAAATACGACGTTTATCCCCACGCACAATTGCTTGAATTGTTCCGTTGACAGGTGATGCAAATTTAATTGGTTCGTTGTATTTGTCTTGAAAAACAGCCTGACCAGTTTTCACTGATTCTCCTTCTTTCACAAGCATTCTTGGTGTCATTCCATGAAAATCTGCAGGTTTTAGCGATATAGTTTTGGGTGCAGCAACTTCAGTTTTCACCTTGTTCGCTACTCCTACCAATCTGATATCTAGACCTTTCCTAAGCTTTATTGTTTTAGACATGCATAAAAGCGTTTAATTATTCCAAACGCAAAAATAAAAAATTCACACGCATGTTTCATTATCACAACTTTTGTTTTCAATATTTATTCTAATTTAGAATCTTTCTAAATAAGAGAGGTCAAACATTGAGATTCTATAAATTAAGAAATTGAACACTTTTAAGTTTGCATTTCACTTTTTTTTCCTAAATTGTAGGTAATTAATAATCATGATAAGCTCATTAATAACTTCAGGCGTTCAGATTACTGTATCGACGCAATTTAGACAAGACTTTTCTTGCCTACGGGAATCTGTTTATTTTCATAACTACAGAATTGACATGGTTAATGAGAACAATTTTGATGTCCAATTAATTTCTAGAGATTGGTACATTTTTGATTCATTAAACGAACCTCATTATGTCAGTGGCCCGGGAGTTGTTGGTGAACAACCAATACTGAAGCAAGGAGAAAAGCATACATACACGAGTGGTTGTGAATTAAAATCTGCCGTTGGAATGATGAAAGGGTTTTATACTTTTTTAAACCTTTCGACAAACGTTAGTTTTCAAGTATTTGTTCCAACATTCAAATTGGAGTTCCCAGGAAAGCTAAACTAGTTTACGAAAACCTTTTCATAAATAACCCAACAAAAAGAATTAGAATAATCAATATACCAACTATCCAAATTGGTTTTTTTGAGGTTTTCACTGTGTTTATTGTCTCCTTTGCAGACCGCTCACTCAACTCTTGTAAGTACTGAATTAACTCAACATCTACAACTTGTTTTTTATCCAACTTAAGCTTTACTAAATTTTGTTTTGATGTAAAATTCGCCGCCTGCTCTTTATCTCCCAACCCATTATAGATCTCTTTAAGAAGATCATAGGCATCGACCTCATCAACGATTAAATTATTCGCTTTAGCAATCTCTAAAGTAGCATGCGCAGGAACCAATGCTTCTTGATACAGTTTTTGTTCAGTATAATAACTGGTAAGATTAAAATACGCTTCGGTAATTTGTCTTGGATTATTCAACTCCTGTCTTATTTTTAAGGACTTCTCAAAATAAAATAGACTTGAATCTAGATCATCAATTGTAAAAAAAACAATTGCTTTATTAGTATAAACATGTGACAATTGCATTAAAGATTTCGACTTCAATCCAAAGTCAATACTTTTTTCAAAAAAATCCAACGATTTATGAATCCCCCCCCTATCCAATTCTACCATCCCTAATATTGAATATGCATTTGCGGCGGCTTCAAATCGCGAGAATTTTAATGCATCATTTTTATACTCCAGCATCATAGAAATTCCTTTCACAGTGTCTCCTAAAAAAAAATAAGATTTTGACAATCCAATCTTTCCGACATACTGATATTCCTCATCCACTGCCTTTGCGCCAACATCTAATGATTTAATATAAAATTGAATCGCATTAGCATACTCACCATCTAGAATATAACTATTACCAAGTTGGTTCAAAATAAGCGCGGAGTTGTCAAAATCCATTCTTTTCTGAAAATAATGCAAGGCCCGTTTAAGGCAAGTAACACCTTTATTAATTTGACCTTTCCTCGAAAAATAAACCCCTAAACTATAATCACTGACAACATTAGTTAACTCAACTTTATTTTGAGAATCTGTCATCAATAATTCAGTAGCAATCACTCGAAGTGAATCGACATCTTTTCTAGTATAATACTCTATTAATTCTAATCCAATCTCCGCTTTCTTATACTGATCTGACTCTTTCAAAAATTCTGAATAATCACTTTGACATAATGCTGTAGTAACAAATAATGAAGTAAAAACAACGAGTTTATTTAAAAGAAAAATGGCTTTACTCATTAGATTTATTTAATCGTGTGATTTTCATTGCAAGGATAAACAACAATGATTACTTTTACAAATAAAAATACTTATACATGGCAAACGCACTTTTTAAAGTACCAGAAGCAGTCAATGAACCAGTTAAGGCATATAAGCCAGGGTCGGAAGAATTAACCAGTCTTTTAGGTGAATACAAGAAAATGTACAACCAAGCTCCTATTGATGTTCCTATGCATATTGGTGGCAAAGAAATTCGTACTGAGAATAAAAGACCTATGTCTCCACCTCATGACCACCAAAAGGTTTTAGGTCATTTTAATTATGGCGATGCGAGTCACGTTAATCAGGCGATTGATGCGGCAATGGCAGCTAAAAATGAATGGGCTAACTTGCCTTGGGAACAGCGTGCATCTGTCTTTTTAAGAGCAGCTGATTTGTTAGCTGGGCCGTTTAGAGATCGTGTAAACGCTTCTACAATGTTAGCGCAATCGAAAAACGTTATGCAAGCAGAAATTGATGCGGCTTGTGAGTTAATTGACTTTTTCAAATTTAACGTTCAATATATGACTCAGATTTATTCTGAGCAACCAGATTCTCTTCCAGGAATGTGGAATAGATTAGAATATAGAGCCTTGGAAGGATTCGTATTTGTTGTCTCTCCTTTTAATTTCACTTCTATTTGTGCAAATCTTTGTGCAGCTCCTGCAATGATGGGGAACGTTATCGTTTGGAAGCCGGCTGAATCTCAAATGTATTCTGCCCAAGTATTGATGGAGTTATTTAAAGCTGCTGGTGTTCCAGATGGCGTCATTAATTTAGTGTCAGTAGATGGCCCAGTTGCAGGTGATGTTGTATTTAAGCATAGAGATTTTGCTGGATTAAACTTTACGGGTTCTACAGGTGTTTTCAGACACTTATGGACAGAAATTGGGAACAATATTGCGAAATACAGAAGTTACCCAAGAATTGTTGGAGAAACTGGAGGTAAAGATTTCATTATGGTACACAAGTCTGCAGAAGTAAATTCTGTCGCGACAGCATGTACTAGAGGGTCTTTCGAATTTCAAGGGCAAAAATGTTCCGCCTCCTCAAGAGCATACATACCTACCAATCTTTGGGAAGATGTAAAGAAAGAAATTGTCAAACAAGTAAACACCTTCAAAATGGGGACAACAGAAGACCCATCTAACTTTGTTAATGCAGTTATCGATGAGCGTTCGTTTGATAAAATCGCTGGCTATATAGACTTTGTTAAAACACAAGATGATGCTGAAATTATCGTTGGTGGTAACTATGATAAATCTAAAGGCTATTTCGTTGAAGCTACAGTTGTAGTTACTTCTAATCCAAAATTCAGAACAATTTGCGAAGAAATTTTCGGGCCAGTCTTAACTATTTATGTTTACGATGAAGATAAATATGAAGAAACATTAGAGTTAGTCGACAACACTTCTGAATACGCACTGACTGGAGCAATTATTTCCAATGATAGATATGCTATTAATTTGGCAATGAAGAAATTGGAGAATGCTGCAGGGAACTTCTACATCAATGACAAACCGACAGGTGCTGTTGTAGGACAACAGCCATTCGGTGGAGCAAGAGGGTCAGGAACTAATGACAAGGCGGGAGCACCAATGAACTTATTGAGATGGGTTTCCGCTAGAACAATTAAGGAAACATTTGTGCCTGCCACAGATTACAAATATCCTTTTTTAGGATAAACTGAACCTTAAGATATATAAAAGCCTCGTTGATTGTTTCAACGAGGCTTTTTTTTGACAACGATATCCTACCCATTCATTAACGAATCAAAACGACTGATTGCTCTATTAATTTAGCTTCATTTATGAATTCTTCTTTTTGACTTTTTAAAGTCCACCGACACACAATATAACTTTCTGACAACCACCTAAACCTAGTCACCCAATACGAGTATTCCTCTATACTACTTATTCCTTTAGCATCGCATGAGTATTGTTCTAAACTCATCCCTTCCTGATCTGAAGAATTAGTTTTCTCATTGGTACACTCTATTATACTTACAATTTTCCCTAACAGCTCTTTCAATTCAATTCGATTAGAGTTTTCATGTTCATTAAGAATAACTAAATGCTGTTCCTTTGATAAATTATTGAATTGCAGAATGGCTTCTTCGGAAAGATATTTTGTTGGAGTAAAAGATTTTGGAAAAGAAATTTGAAATAAAGAATCCACTTTGATGGATCGAAAATTATTCAATTCTATCAATTGATTAACATCAATTTTATTTTCAATGGTTTCAATTGAATTACTTGAACAACCTAAAAGAATAATTATTACAAATCCGTAAACGTATTTCATTATATATGTTCTACTATTTCAAACACTTAAAGTAATCGAAAGGTTCTGAACATTCATTGCATTGATAGAGTGATTTGCATGCCGTACTTCCAAATTGACTGAGCATTTTGGTGCTTTTTGAATTGCATTTAGGACAAGGAACAACAAATGGTTTTGCAAAAAGAATACTCTTATCAGGCTCGTTAACTGGAGGCGCTATTCCGTATTCTTTTAGTTTCTTCTTTCCGTTTTCTGTCAGCCAATCAGTAGTCCATGCAGGAGAGAATTTCATTTTAACTTCAACACCTTCAATGTTATTCTCCGCTAATTTTGATTTGATGTCCGCGATGAAAACATCGGTTGCAGGACAACCACTATAAGTAGACGTAATTTCAATTAAAACTCCTGAATCATGAACTTTAACTGTACGCACAACACCGAGATCAATAATAGAGAGTACCGGGATTTCTGGATCAGGAACCTCCTCTAATAATTTCCATATGTTCTCTTCCGTTGTCATTTCGGGTTTAATTACCACTCAGAATTTGGATACGATCTCTGAATGTATTGCATTTCGCAAAGTAAATGTCCTAGAAATTCTGAATGAAGACCTTTTCTACTTCCTTTGTGCATGTATGCATTTTCAGGTAAAGTCAATTTTGCTTTAGCCAAAACATCATCAATGGTCTTTTTCCAATCTGCTTTGATTGAATCTAAATCAATTGCAATTCCTTCTTCCACTAATTGCCTATCACCATCACTCATGTCAAACATATCTTCAGTATAAGGCCACAAAGAATCAATTGACCCCTGCACTTTCTCCTTACTTTCTTCAGTTCCATCGCCGAGACGAATAACCCATTGACTTGTATGTCTTAAGTGATAAATTACTTCTTTCAAAGATTTTTCAGCAAAAGCAGACAATACTTCATTTTTACTTTCTTTCAATTTAGTATAGAAATGAAAGTTAAATGCATCAACAAAAAAGCTTCGAACAATCGTTTCACCAAAATGACCGTTGGGTCTTTCTGAAATCAAAAAATTAAAAAATTCTCTTTCATTTCTTTGAAATGCCAAAGTATCTTCTGTCTCCCCATCGCCTATTAATTCAGCAACATAAGAATACAACATTCTTGACTGACCAAATAAATCTAAAGACATATTTGTCAAAGCAATATCTTCCTCGAGCATCGGCCCTTTGCTGCACCATTCAGCCAAACGTTGGCCAAGAACCAATGTAGAATCACCAATTCTAAGGCAGTAACTTATTAAAGCATCATTCATAGTCTAAATGTGTTTAGAACCCTCCGGCATTATATAATGTGTTGCCTCACGATATATCTTATCATCAGACGGATCGAAGAAACTTCCATTTTCTTCAGGAACTGAAGAGAAAATATCATCAAATTT
>CAJQPA010000054.1 GCA_905480145.1 uncultured Flavobacteriales bacterium
ATTTTTTCTTGTGGTTTCATTGAATCAAAGATTCAAAAAATATAATTAGTATTTATCGAAATGAATATTAAATCTATAACGTAAATGATTGGAAAGTAAAATAGTGTGTTTTACAAGTGATAAAAAAGAAAGCTTATTGTTCTCAGATGCGCGGATTTCTATGGATAATTGCACTAATTTGACCTTTATCACTTCTCAGAAGAAAACCATACTTATTTAAGTAATTTGTTTTTTCGATGAAAACACCATTTTACTCGACGAAAAGCCGCTTATGTTTTTTCTATTAAAAAAAAGCAACCTAAATTAATTCAATACGTTATAGTATATGTAAATTTGTATCCCATTCAGAAACCACTACGCAGGAATCTGAAAAAATATTTAATGGCTACTATGGTTAAATCTGCTTTTTCTGTTGCGAGGATACTTCTTCTCTTATGGGTAGTTGCAATTGGAAATTTTTCATACTCTCAATGTACAATTACAGCAATAACCGCAGGAACGCAGACTATTTGTGACCCAATAACCAATGTCTACACTCAAGAGGTAACCGTGACATACAGTGCCCCTCCGGGAACTGGTACAATAGATATAAATGGACAATCGTTTCCAATAACAGGAAGTCCTCAAACAGTTATTCTCACGAATCTTGTGGCTACCGATCAAGTTCCTGTTGATGTTACGGCAGGTTTTTCTGATGAATTGTGCCCTTTTACAGAAAATGCTCTCTTCACTCCAGCTCTAGACTGCATAGTTTCCTATGGTCCTGGACCTGGCGGATTAACTCCTATCGACTGTGAATCTTCAGTACCTCTCTTTTTGCAAGACTTCACAGGTCAGCCTGCAGGGGCTGCAACATTTAATTCTATTGTTCGTTTAGGAGAATGCTGTGGTAATGATAACGACTGTATTATGATTGAATTTACACTCGATGAAGACGCAGCAGGTATTGATATTAGTTTAGATGGTGCCGGAGGGTTTGGTTCAGTGGAGATGTGGTTAAATGATTGCCCTGTGGGTACAGATAACTTGCAGATTGGAGACCCTATTTGTGTGGATGACGTAGGGCCTCACTACCTATATTTCTGTAAACCAGGTGCAAATGACTATTTTGTAACGATTACATCAGTTCCATTGCCATCTGGAACCGGTGATTTATTGGTAACAGAAGGATGTGAAATTGATTTAAGTGTTGTTGGTTTGGACCCAGCTACAATTGTGTGGAACTCAACGTCACCAGGCGATACAAGTGATTGGAATGGATTGTTGACAGGTGGCGATATCCCAGGCATAGCTGGAACCCCATACGGTGTTCCATATCTTGACCCTGTCGGAGCAACAGATGTAACTATTACACCAACACCTGGTAGTCCAAGTGAGGTAACTTATCAAGTCTGTGGAGAATATGCTCTTCCCGAAGCCTGTGTCACAGCAACTGACCCGTGGTGTGGACTATCGACAATTACAATTTTTCCTGATTTATTTGCTGATGCCGGCCCTAATGTTTCCATTTGTCAGAATGGAACTATTGCCGCTACCCTAACAGGATCAGCTGTAGACATGCTTGGTACAGGCCCTGGAGGTACGGCGCCTTATACTTTTACATGGACCGGACCAGAGTCAGTTGTGCATAGTAATATTTTTCCTGCTACCCCTGGAGCAATTGCTACAGACCAATTTGACGTACTAACAGTAGGAACATATACTCTTACAATTACAGATGTTACGGGATGTACAGAGGGTATTAGTACTGTTATTGTGTCAGAATACGTTACCGTTATTGAATCATTCATTAATACTCTTGGATCATCAGTTTGTTATGATATTCCTGACGCCATAAATTTGGAGGGATATGTTTCAGAAACATTCGTCGGAGACTGGACAGCTTCTCCAAATGTTGGGGTTTTCAATTCTACGGCAATTGACGGAACTGCAACTGCCCCTGCCAACACACCGCAAACAGTCACTTGGACACCGGATGGTATAACTACAGGACCAGTTACACTTACTCTTACACCATCAAATGCTTTAGGATGCCCAATAATTCCTGCATCAATTATTATTGATTTAACCGAATTCACACCTGGAGCACTTAATGCGATTACTTCTGATGTTTCTTGCTTTGGAGGGAGTGATGGGGGTATTGATTTAACAGTTACTCCAGGTACACCTGACAATTTTGATGGGATAGATGAGAATTTAAACACGACTTATAACCCCTCGGGAGTTACTTATGCCTGGGACCTCAACGCTGCCGCTGCGGGAACCACGCAAGACTTGTCAGGATTAACTGCTGGGGGAGTATACACTGCATCGGTAACAGACGAAAACGGCTGTGTTGAAACAGTTACGCCATTTACGATCACCGAGCCACTACCTTTAGTAGTAACGATTTTTGGTGACGCAATTCTTTGTAATGGTGATGCAGATGGAAATGTGACAGGAACTGTTACTGGAGGAACTGCACCATATTTAGTAACACTGGACCAAACTGGTTCAACATTTATTGTAGGAACCGATGGAGCCTCTTATAACTTTACCGGTCTTAGTGCATTAATCAGTGGTGGGTTTGACACCTATTCTGTTACGGTCACTGATGCCAACGGATCAACAGGTGGATGTCTAGCCATAGCAGGCCCAGTAAATATGATAGAACCTCTGCCAATTGTGATCACTATCAATGGAGATGATATTTTATGTAATGGCAGTGCAGATGGAAACATAACAGGAACTATCAGTGGTGGAACTGCTCCATACTCAATTACTTTAGATGAAACTGGAGATGTATTAGCAGTGGCCACAGATGGCGGTGCTTATGACTTTACTGGACTGAGTGCAGCTATAAGTGGTGGCTTTAATTCATATAATGTTACCGTTACCGATGCGAATGGAACGATGGGAGGTTGCTTGGCAATTGCAGGACCAGTGGCTATGACGGAGCCAATTCCGATAACAATAAATTTAGCTGGAGATAATATACTTTGTTTTGGAGATGCAGATGGTAATGTTACTGGTTCAATAACTGGCGGAACTGCTCCGTATACTGTGACATTAGATCAAACAGGAGCCACTCAAAGTGTTGCGACATCGGGAGGATTGTTTGATTTTGGTGGGCTGAGTGCTGCAATTAATGGCGGATTTGATACTTATACGGTAACGGTTACAGATGCTAATGGAACAACAGGTGGTTGCTTAGAAGTTGCGGGGCCGGTGAATATGATTGAACCTTTGCCTATAGTGGTAACCATTAATGGAGACGCAATTTTATGCTTGGGAGACGCAGATGGAAATGTAACCGGAACAATTTCTGGAGGTACGGCTCCTTATACAATCATACTAGACCAAACAGGAGATACTCAAGCAGTAGCTACTGATGGAGGGTCTTATGATTTCTCAGGCTTAAGTTCATCCATTGACGGAGGATTTGACACGTATACAATTACTTTAGTAGACGCTAATGGCAGTATTAGTGGTTGTTCGGCAACCGCTGGACCGGTAAACATGCTTGAACCGTCTTCGTTAAGCCTTGATACAACTATTTCAGTTTATACTGGTGGCTACAATGTTTCTGGGTGTGCGGACGATGGATTTATTGATTTAACAGTTACTGGAGGTGTCGGGCCTTATACATTCGATTGGGACATTGATGGTACAGGTGATTTTGATGATACTGAAGATGTCACATTACTACCAGAAAATAATTATACAGTCATTGTCAGTGATCAAAATGGGTGTTTAGCGAGTCTGTCTGTATTTTTGGATGCGCCCGATACAGTTCATATTACAGGTGCAGTATTGTCAAATTACACGGGTGGAGTAAATATCAGTTGTAATGGTGGTGTTGATGGGAGTATTGATATTTCTGCAACAGGGGGTGTTGGACCTTATATGTATGACTGGGATAATGACGGAATTTTAGATAATGACGACCCCGAAGATTTAACAGGTATTCCTGCTGGCACGTACAACTTAATTATTACAGATCAAAATGGGTGTACTGGGGATACCGTGGTAACTCTTATTGAACCATTACCTCTTGTTGTTCTCGCATTTGGCGATGACATACTTTGTAATGGCGACGCCGATGGAAATGTAACAGGGGTGATAACAGGAGGAACTGTACCCTATACGGTAACCCTAGATCAAACAGGAGCAACAATTATTGTTGCAACAAATGGTGGGAATTATGACTTCAGTGGTTTGAGCGCTGCAATTAGCGGTGGCTTCGACTCTTATAGTGTAACTGTTACAGACGCAAACGGGATTGTTGGAGGGTGCTTGGCTATGGCTGGTCCTGTAAATATGACTGAACCTGCGCCAATTGTTGTGATGATCAATGGTGATGACATACTTTGTAATGGTGACGCGAATGGAAATGTAACCGGAACAATTAGCGGAGGAACGGCGCCATATGTAATAACCCTTGATCAAATTGGAACAACTCTAAATATCACTAATGATGGAGATCCGTACGATTTTAGTGGATTGAGTGCTGCTATTTCTGGAGGATTTGACACTTATTCTGTTACTGTTACTGACGCCAACGGATTTACAGGAGGATGTTTGGCCATAGCCGGACCTGTTAATATGACGGAACCAGCGCCAATTGTAGTAACTATAAATGGTGATGCAATACTCTGTAATGGTGATGCTAATGGAAATGTAACCGGAACAATTAGTGGTGGAACAGCTCCATACACTATTACTTTAGATGAAACTGGTTCTGTTTTACCAGTTGCATTAGATGGCGGATCATACGATTTCTCAGGATTAAATACTGCCATTACTGGTGGGTTTGACAACTATAGCGTCACTGTGACCGACGCCAATGGCTTGACGGCGGGTTGTTTAGAAGTTGCTGGACCGGTAGCGATAACTGAACCTTTACCTTTAGTCGTTACCATTCTTGGTGATGCTATTCTATGTAATGGAGATGCCAGTGGAAACGTGACAGGAACAATTAGCGGTGGAACAGCACCTTACTCTATTACTCTAGATGAAACTGGAACTATTATAAACATAGCTGCCGATGGTGATTCCTATGACTTCAGTGGTTTGAGCGCTGCAATCAGTGGTGGTTTTGATAACTATAGTGTTACTGTTACTGATGCAAATGGTGTTGCTGCTGGATGTCTAGAAGTTGCTGGACCGGTAGCCGTAACTGAACCTTTACCTTTAGTAGTCACCATTCTTGGGGATGCTATACTTTGTAATGGGGATGCTAGTGGAAATGTAACCGGAACAATTAGTGGTGGAACTGCGCCATACTCAATTACTTTAGATGAAACTGGAGATGTTTTAGCCGTTGCAACAGACGGTGGAACTTACGACTTTGCAGGATTAAGTTCTGCTATAACTGGTGGTTTTGATAACTATAGTGTTACTGTTACTGATGCAAATGGTGTTGCTGCTGGATGTCTAGAAGTTGCTGGACCGGTAGCCGTAACTGAGCCTTTACCTTTAGTAGTCACAATTCTTGGGGATGCTATTTTATGTTTTGGTGATGGTGATGGAAACATTACAGGAGATATCGTCGGTGGAACCGCACCTTATGTAATCACATTATTAGACGCTGCAGGAGCAGTAGTAACGACACTTAATATTGCCAACGATGGAGATCTGTATGATTTTTCAGGTCTTGATGGCTTGCCAAGTGGCGGTTCAGATTTTTACAGCGTAACGGTTACAGACTTTAACGGAACAGCGGGCGGTTGTTCAATAGCTTCAGCTCAAGTTGCAATGATTGAACCGCCACTTTTAACAACAACAACAAGTGTAACGTCAGATTATAACACGTATGGAGTTTCTTGTGGAGAAATATTAACTGGTCCTATTGACGATGGAGGGATTGATGCAACACCACTTGGAGGGACAGAATTTGCAATTGGAGAGCCATACCAATATTTATGGTCAGTCATAACTCCAGGAAGTATTCCTGGTGGTCAAGAAGTTTTGCAAAACCCTGAGGGCTTAACGACAGGAACCTACGAAGTTCTGGTAACTGACGCAAATGGATGTACGATTACCGATCAAATTATAGTAACAGAACCAATAATATTAAGCCTTGATGCGATTACTCCATCGGTTTATGCAGGAGGTTTTAACTTGTCAGGTTGTAATCCTGATGGAACAATTACATTAACAATATCTGGCGGAATAACAACATCTGCCTATACATTTGCATGGACTGGGCCTAATGGTTTTGCATCTTCATCACAAGATTTAACCACATTGACAGCTGGAACATATAACGTAACAGTAACCGATGCTAATGGATGTATGGTAACAGGTCAAATTACACTTACCGAACCTTCTGGCCTCGGCCAAACAGGGACGTCATTAGTATACCCAAGTGGTGATAATATTAGTTGTTTTGGCTTGAGTGATGGAGCAATCGATATTACACCTGTACAAGGAACACCTAATTATACTTATTCATGGACAGGGCCAGGCGGTTTTACTGCTGCAACCGAAGATATAACAGGAGTAATTGCGGGAACTTATGCACTACTGATTACTGATGCCAATGGATGTATTACAGATACAACAATAACTTTGGTTGAACCTACTCCATTAGTTCAAGACATTACAGCAGCAGTTTATCCTAGTGGTGACAATATCTCTTGTTTCGGATTCAGTGATGGTTCAATCGACTTTACAATCGCGGGAGGATCACCTGGTTATACATTTGACTGGGACAATGATGGAGTTGGAGACAACGATGACACCGAAGATATTACAGGATTAACAATAGGAACATACAACGTAATTGTAACCGATATCAATGGCTGTATTATTGATTCAACCATTACTTTAGTTGAGCCTACTCCATTAGTTCAAGACATTACAGCAGCAGTTTATCCTAGTGGTGACAATATCTCTTGTTTCGGATTCAGTGATGGTTCAATCGACTTTACGATCGCGGGAGGATCACCTGGTTATACATTTGACTGGGACAATGATGGCGTTGGAGACAACGATGACACCGAAGATATTACAGGATTACCAATAGGAACATACAACGTAATTGTAACCGATATCAATGGCTGTATTATTGATTCAACCATTACTTTAGTTGAGCCTACTCCATTGACAGAAGAAACAACTGCTTTTGTATATCCAAGTGGAGACAACATCTCTTGTTTTGGATTCAACGATGGATCAATTGATTTAACGAATACACAAGGGTCGCCAATATACACATACGCGTGGACTACCGCGGACGGATCAGGGTTGGTTGCAACAGACGAAGATCAAACTGGATTAACGGCAGGAACATATGATGTCACTACAACCGATATAAATGGGTGTATTATCACAAGCTCAATTACATTAGTTGAACCTACTCTATTGACTGGTATTTCATCCGTAACTTCTGATTTTAATGGTTTTGCAACTTCCTGTGTTGGCGCGTCTGATGGCAGTGTAACGATTGCCGCTGCAGATGGATCCCCTGCATATACTTACATTTGGACAAATATTGACGGCGATATAATTAGCACTGACCAATCACCAACTGGCCTTATAGCCGGACAGTACTTTGTAGAAATAACGGATATCAATGGGTGTGTATTAAACGATGGCATCAGCATTTCGTCTCCACCGCCATTTGATATAACGACAAATGTTTTATCAGATTATAACGGTCAACAAATTAGTTGCTTTGGTGCCGAAGACGGAAATGTAACCATTGATATAGCTGGAGGAACTCCAACCTATACATTTGTATGGACGGATGCTACAGGTGCCGTAATAAGTAACTTACAAAACCCTAATAACTTTGGAGCAGAAGAATATTTCCTTCTTGCAACAGACGCAAACGGTTGCTTAATAGACACTTCCGTTACTTTAACAGAACCTACACCAATTGAGACCGTTACTAGTGTGACAAGTGATTATAATGGAGAAAACATTAGTTGTCATCTAGCTTCGGATGGGTCTGTATTAGTTGAAGCGACCGGGGGAACTCCAGGATACTCCTACTCGTGGACAAATTCAAGTGGAGCAGTTGTTGGCGGAAACGCTAATTTAGGAGGTCTTCCTACTGGAGATTATGATGTCCAAATCACTGATGTTAACGGCTGTATAGAAACAAATACTATTTTCTTATCCCAACCAACACCTGTGCTGGTAACTATTGATATAATAAGCGATTATTTTGGACTACCAATTAGTTGTGCAGGACAAAATGACGGAGAACTTCAAGGGAATGCTAGTGGAGGGGTGCCTGGTTACACCTATTCTTGGAATACGTCTCCGGTTCAAACGACTCAAAATGCAATTAATATTGGAGAAGGTTCATATACCGTAGTTGCAACAGACATTAATGGTTGTCAAACAATGTCTCCAGTCATGGTAGTTGAAGGTAATCCATTACCAATAATCGATGTTTTAGATCCACAAAAAGTTTGCTTGGGTACTGAAGTAATTATTGAATCTGGCTCGGTTGGGTCTCAAGATTGCGAATGGTTCTTTTCAAATGGAACTTATCTAAACGGATGCGGACCGACACCATTATATTTTGAAGTAGGTTGTTACGACGTAAACCTTATCGTAACTGGAGCATTAGGTTGTGTCGACAGTCTCTTAATGACCGATTACATTTGTGTGGATGAGTTGCCTGAGGCAGATTTCTTCCCAGACTCGGACGAGGGTGACCTAATTGACCCATCAATTGAATTTACCAATACATCTATTGGGGCCACTGATTATATTTGGGACTTTGGAGATGGTAATACATCTTCTGTAATCAACCCAATACATGAGTTTCCAAGTGAATCGCACGGTACTTATGTGGTTACTCTTATCGCATATACTGAAGATGGATGCCCTGACACTATAACAAAGCCAATATTCATTCATACGAACATAATCATTTATGTTCCGAATACCTTCACACCAGATGACGATGAATTCAACCAGGTCTTTTTACCTGTTGTCTATAGCGGTGTTGACCCCCAGGAGTATTCTCTATTAATTTTTAATAGATGGGGTGAAGTTGTTTTTGAGTCCCATGATATTAACGTTGGCTGGAGAGGATATTACGGTCAAAAAAATGGTAAGAAGTGCCAAGATGGAACATATACCTGGAAAATAGTAGTGGGAAGTGAAGAAGATACTGAAACACAAATTTTGGTGGGCCACGTCAATCTAATCCGCTAACTTTACTTCTATTCTTTGTACATTTGAATAACAAAAATTCAAGCAAGTATGTTAAAATTCATTCTATTTCTTAGTCTTATGGTTCTCTCACAAACAATTACAGCTCAATCAAAAAACATTTACGACTATTCCTTTGCCAGCATTGAGGGTGATAACGTCGACATGAATAACTTTAAAGGAAAGACCATACTTATTGTTAATACAGCTTCTAAGTGTGGGTTTACAGGACAATATGAGCAACTTCAAGAACTGCATGAGAAATTTAAAGATCAATTGGTCATTATAGGTTTCCCCTGTGATCAATTTGGGGGTCAAGAGCCTGGTACTGAAGAAGAAATTAAAGGCTTTTGTAAAAAAAATTACGGCGTAACCTTTCTAATGGCTTCAAAGATTGATGTAAAAGGCGAAGAACAGCATCCAATATATCAATGGCTTACTCAAGTCGACTTGAATAATGTTGAGGACAGCAAAGTGGCCTGGAACTTCTCTAAGTATTTGATAGACGGAGAAGGAAATTATATCGAACATTTTAAGTCAAAAGTAAGCCCAATGTCCGACGAAATTACCAAGCGTCTAAAGTAAGATGAAAGCAGCAATTGTGCTCTTTTTAATTAGTCTTTCATTGTTCTCTTTTTCACAAGGAAATGTGGACGGCTTCTTTAAGTCAAAAGGTGAATTAGATTTAGCTTTTTCTGGTAGTATTAGTAACTCAACAAAATATTTTAGAACACTAGGTCCTATTAAATATAAGAGGTTTCAAGCAATTGTTGGGGCATTTGGCACATATGGAATAACTGATAACCTGAATGTAATTGTCAGTCTACCCTTGGTCAATTTTAAGTTGCAAGATGCTTCCGTTTTCGCAAAGTATAAACTGATAAATGTTACTTCGAAAAAAGGATTGGTGAACATTGCTCCTGCCTTAGGCGTTTCATTTCCAATGTCGAATTATCCAACACAATCTGGTCAAGCAATTGGACAAAGAGCAACCATAATACAACCAAAGTTAGTCGTACAATATAAGCACGTCAAAAATTGGTTTATTCAAACCCAAGGAGGGTATAACTATACTATAGATCCTGTTCCGCCCGCTATCGTTGCTTCTGCAAAGGCCGGGTACATTTATAAAGACTGGTATTTTGATGCTTGGTTCGATTACCAATATGGAATTGGTGGTAAAGATTATGGTATAGATGCTCCCGATTTTCGCGAATTAGGTGTTTCCTTTAGCAAGATTGGAGGTGTTATATACAAAAACGTAGGCAAAAAGTCTGGAGTGTTTTTAAATGGAAGTTATATTCTTTCAGGAAGAAATATTGGCCAAACAATTACGATTAGTGGAGGCTATGTGCTTAAACTGAAAACTGCCAAATAATAAAGGACCTACTTAGAATAGCAGGCCCTTTCAAATTCAATTTTTATCCTTTTACCAAGTTAATTTTAGTATCCTCTACTTCTGCTAAATCGGTCAATAAAGAATCATCACCAAGCGATTCAAACAATACGTCATTTGCTAAAACTTCATTACAAACGTAATCTTTATTTGCAATGATTGCTCCTTGAATCAACTTGTTTGTATCCACTTTAAGTAAAATTCTATCTGTAATTTCTAAGCCTGAATCTTTTCTCAAGTTTTGAACTCTATTCACCAATTCTCTGGCAATACCTTCTGCTTTTAACTTCTCAGAAATGGTTACATCCAAAGCGACCGTCACACCTCCTTCAGAACTAACCAACCATCCCGGTATGTCTTTCGCATTGATATCAAAATCACCCATATCTAGGTTAATTGCTTCTCCATTAATTTCTCCAGACCAACCTTTTTCCGATTCGATCTTCGCGATATCATCAGAACTAAATTGCGCAACCATTCCAGCAATTGCTTTCATGTGTTTACCATATTTAGGCCCGATTGTTTTAAAGTTCGGCTTAATACTTTTTACCAAGACACTATTGTCTTCGGCTAATAATTCTAGTTCCTTCACATTCACTTCTGAAAGAATCAAATCTTTCACATGGTTAATGTTTTCAGCAAATTTTTCATCTAAAACAGGAACCATTATTTTCTGTAACGGCTGTCTTACTCTAATTCTTTCTTTCTTTCTCAAACCAAGAACTAAAGAAGATGTTTTTTGCGCGATTTCCATTTGAGCCTCTAATTCAAGGTCAATAAATGATTCATCTACTAAGGGGAAATCAGCTAAATGGATTGATTCCAACGTTGATTTATTCGAAACTTTATTCAAATCTAAAAATAGCTGATCCATGAAGAATGGTGCAATCGGCGATGCCAAAATTGCGACTTTCTCCAAGCACGTATACAACGTTTGGTAAGCAGACAGTTTATCATTTATACCTGCCTCATCAGTCGCCTGTTTCCAATAACGTCTTCTGCATAAACGAACATACCAGTTCGATAATTGATCTCCAACAAATTCTTGGATTAACCTTCCCGCTTTCGTTGGTTCATAAGTGTTGTATGCTTCATCCACATTTTTAATCAATGAATTCAATTTAGAAAGTACCCAACGGTCAATTTCTGGTCTTTGTTCCAAGGCTAGATCTGGTGCAGAATAATCAAAGTCATCCATATTTGCATACAATCCAAAGAATGAATAGGTATTGTATAACGTTCCGAAGAATTTACGTTGTGTTTCTGTGATTCCTTCTAAATCAAACTTGAGGTTATCCCAAGGTTGAGCATTTGTAATCATGTACCAACGCGTTGCATCTGGTCCGTATTTATCCAATGTTGTAAAAGGATCAACAGCGTTACCCAAACGTTTCGACATTTTCTGTCCGTTCTTGTCTAGAACAAGCCCATTAGAAACAACATTTTTATAGGCAACAGAATCAAATACCATGGTAGAAATCGCATGTAATGTGTAGAACCATCCTCTCGTTTGATCCACACCTTCAGCGATAAAATCTCCAGGGTATCCTTTTTTATCGTCAATTTTTTCTTTGTTCTCAAATGGATAATGCCATTGAGCATAAGGCATAGATCCCGAATCAAACCAAACATCAATAAGATCTGCTTCGCGTTTCATTACTTTACCAGAATCTGAAACCAATGTAATTTCATCCATATAATTCTTGTGCAAATCGACTTTTTCATAATTCTCTTTGGACATATTTCCAACCTCGAATTCTGCCAATGGATTCGCATCCATTACCCCAGCAGTAAAGGCTTTGTCACATTCCATTTTTAATTCTTCAATAGAAGAAATGCATACTCTCTCGTCCCCTTCTTCTGTTGACCAAATTGGAATAGGAATACCCCAATATCTTGAACGAGATAAATTCCAATCATTCAAATTTTCTAACCATTTGCCAAAACGACCCGTACCCGTAGATTCTGGTTTCCAGTTAATCGTTTTGTTCAACTCTTGCATTCTTTCTCTGTTCTGTTTTGCTTTCACAAACCATGAATCCAAAGGATAATATAAAACAGGTTTATCAGTTCTCCAACAATGCGGGTAACTGTGAACATATTTTTCTACTTTAAATGCTTTGTTTTCTATCTTTAATTTGATTGCGATCTCAACATCCACAGACTTGTCTGGAGCCACACCGTCATCATAATATTCATTCTTTACATATTTACCAGCAAATTCACCCATATGAGAAGTGAAGCGACCTTGTAAATCAACAAGAGGTGTTGGATTGTCATTCTCATCAAGAACTAATAATCCAGGCACACCAGCGTCTGCAGCAACCTTCGCATCATCCGCACCAAAGGTAGGCGCCGTGTGAACGATTCCTGTTCCATCCTCTGTCGTTACGAAATCTCCTATAATCACTTGAAATGCATTCTCTTTATTCTCAAAAGGCTCGGCATATGGCAACAATTGTTCGTATTTCAATCCAGCCAAATCTTTTCCTAAACATTCTCCAACCACACAGTATGGAATTGATTTATCTCCTTCATTGTATGTTGCTAAATCAGATTCAGATTCAACAACCGAATATCCTTTTGCAAACTGATAACCAACTAATTTTTTCGCTAGAACAACATTGATTTCTTTGAACGTATATTGATTAAATGTTTTCACCAATACATACTCGATTTTCGGTCCAACAGCTAAAGCCGTATTCGACGAAAGAGTCCAAGGTGTAGTTGTCCAAGCCATCAAGTGAATATCATCACTCTGACCAAACGGTATATTTTGTCCAGCTCCTAATTTAAATTGAGCAACAACTGTTGTATCTGTTACATCTCTATAGCATCCTGGTTGGTTCAATTCATGCGTCGATAATCCAGTTCCTGCTTTTGGAGAGTAGGGTTGGATTGTGTACCCTTTATAAATAAAATCTTTCTTGTAAAGTTGTCCTAAAAGCCACCAAACTGACTCCATGTATTTAGAGTCATAAGTGATATAAGGGTCTTTCATGTCAACCCAATATCCCATTTGTTTGGTCAGGTTGTTCCATATATCCGTGTATCGCATTACTGCTTCTTTACACGCATTATTATACTCTTCTACCGAAATCTTTTTTCCAATATCTTCTTTGGTTATTCCAAGTTCTTTCTCAACACCCAACTCAACAGGTAAGCCGTGTGTATCCCATCCTGCTTTACGTTTAACTTGAAACCCTTTCAATGTCTTATAACGACAAAAAATATCCTTAATAGACCGACCCATAGCATGGTGAATACCAGGTAGACCATTCGCTGATGGAGGCCCTTCAAAGAACACGAATGACTCCTTTCCTTCTCTTGTCGAAATTGATTTTTCAAAGACACTGTTTTCTTCCCAGTTCTTCAAAACGCGACTAGCGATATTAGGTAAGTCTAATCCTTTGTACGTTGGATATTTATTGCTCATTATACGTCTAATTATTTTCTATTATTTTCGGATACGCAAAGATAATGAATTTCCAGTTAATTTTAGCAACGCAAACCTATCGGCTTTAAAGGAATGACGGAATGTTAAAAAACACAAAAATTAAAATAAAATGAACGCAAGTTTGTTAAGCTACCATTAAAGGATTAATTTTGCTTAATTACAAGCTATGTCAGAATTTAAAGCAGGCCCATTTTTAGACCGGATTCAATTACCGGAGGATCTTAGAAATAACTTTTCTATTGATGACTTACCGCAGGTTTCAGAAGAAGTGCGTCAGTATATTGTTGATGTTATTTCTGAAATTGGTAATAGCCATTTTGGTGCAAGCTTAGGCGTCGTAGAATTGACAGTTGCATTGCATTATGTTTTTAATACCCCCTATGACCAGCTGGTTTGGGATGTTGGACACCAAGCATACGGGCATAAGATCCTAACAGGAAGAAAGGACGTTTTCCATACCAATCGAATTAAAGGTGGCATTTCTGGTTTTCCAAAACGTTCAGAAAGTAACTTTGACACTTTCGGTGTGGGTCATTCATCTACCTCTATTTCTGCTGCATTAGGAATGGCCGTTGCGAACAATTACAAAGGTGAAAAAGAGAGGCAACATATTGCTGTTATTGGAGATGGTGCAATGACTGCTGGACTGGCATTTGAAGGGATGAATCATGCAGGATATGAAAAAGATGCGAATCTTTTGGTTGTCTTGAATGACAATTGTATGTCTATCGACCCGAATGTAGGTGCTTTACGAGATTACTTAACAGATATTACTACTTCACATACTTACAATAAAGTGAAAGATGAAGTTTGGAACCTTTTAGGAAAAGTTTCCAAATTTGGACCGGACGCTCAGTCGGTTGCATCAAAAATTTCAACTGCACTTAAAGGTTCTTTGCTCAAACAAAGTAATTTGTTCGAGGCACTTAACTTTCGGTATTTTGGTCCAGTTGACGGACATGATGTTATTGGTTTAGCGAAAGTAATGGAAGATTTAAAAGATATTCCTGGTCCAAAAATATTACATTGCATAACACGTAAAGGTGCTGGATATAAGTTTTCTGAAGAAGGAGACCCAACAAAATGGCATGCTCCTGGCGTTTTTAATAAAGATACCGGTGAAATTGTCAAGGTTGTTCCTAAATCACCTCAACCACCTAAATACCAAGAGGTCTTTGGGCATTCCATAGTTGAATTGGCTGAGACAAACGATAAAATAATGGGGGTAACTCCTGCAATGCCTTCTGGTTCTTCCATGAACATTATGATGAAGGCAATGCCGGAAAGAACTTTCGACGTAGGAATTGCTGAGCAACATGCCGTTACTTTTTCAGCCGGTCTGGCGACACAAGGAATGGTTCCTTTTTGTAATATTTATTCTTCGTTCATGCAAAGAGCTTTTGACCAAGTACTACATGATGTTGCCATACAGAATTTAAACGTTGTTTTTTGTTTAGATCGTGGCGGATTAGTCGGAGCTGATGGGGCTACACACCACGGGGCTTATGATTTATCTTATATGCGTTGTATTCCAAACATGACGGTTAGTGCTCCAATGAATGAAACAGAATTAAGAAACATGATGTTCACTGCTCAGCAGGAAGATATGGGGCCTTTTTCTATCCGTTACCCTAGAGGTAAGGGCGTTCAAACAAAATGGAAAACACCGTTCCAAGCAATAAAAGTTGGGCAAGGAAGAAAAGTCACGAATGGTGATGATATCGCAATTTTAACAATTGGTCATCCAGGTAACTTCGCGCAAGAAGCGATAAAAGAACTGAAATCAACGGGAGCTTCAATTGCTCATTATGACATGCGTTTTGTGAAGCCGATTGATGAAGTAATGTTACACGAAGTTTTTTCTAAGTTCTCAAAAATTATTACAATCGAAGACGGTTGTTTAATGGGAGGGTTTGGTTCAGCAGTAATTGAATTCATGGCGGATCAAAAATACAATGCAGAGATTGTACGTTTAGGAATTGAAGACGCATATGTTCATCATGGAACTCAAGAGGAACTTTGGGCAGATTGCGGATTTGATAAGGATGCAATTGTTAAGACAATCAAGTCAATGCTTAATCTTTCTATTCCAGAAAAGGTATCTGCTAACATTGGCTAATCAAGATTTATAAGCGTTTCCTGTTACCAATAAATAAATTTCATATTTGTTCCATTAATTCTGCTTATTTTGCCCAAACAAAATAGTTTTATGAGCAAAAATAATATTCAAAAAACAAATTACGGAGCACTCTCCACTTTAACTACTGTTTTCTTTTTCTGGGGATTTATAGCTGCTGGAAATAGTGTCTTTATTCCCTTTTGTAAAAGCTATTTCGATCTCGACCAATTCCAAAGTCAATTAATTGACTTTGCCTTTTATGGCGCTTATTATCTTGGGGCACTCGGATTATTTGTTTTTGGAACTTCTACTGGGAAGGACCTTGTTGGATCTTGGGGATACAAAAAAAGTATTGTTTATGGATTATTATTTTCAGCATTGGGGGCCGGTGCAATGATAATTTCCGTGTACCTTAATCTATTCACCGGAATGCTCATTGGACTCTTCATTGTCGCGTTGGGATTCTCTTTGCAGCAAACTTCTGCAAATCCATTTATGATTTCATTAGGCGACGAATCGTCTGGGGTAAGCAGAATTAATCTGGGAGGAGGAGTTAATAGTTTAGGAACGACCATAGGCCCTCTAATTGTTTCATTGGCCCTGTTCGGAACCACAGCATCACTCACCGATGAAATGATTCAAGCATTGAGCTTAACAAAAGTGATTATTCTTTATGCCTGTGTTGGCGCACTTTTTATAGGTGTAGCCGCGTTGTTCGGTCTTTCTAAAAAAGTTCCTGAGGGAAAAATAAAAGGTGATTTAAAAGAACATGAAAGTGTTTCAAAAGCATCCCGATTGTTAATCATAATTACAGGGTTACTCATCATCTGCTTCGCTCCCGTTTTTTATAGTTACAAGTCAGGCCTAACTTGGACAAACGATGAGGCTGAGCAAGTGCGACTTGTTGGATGGTCAGGAGGCTTATTGGTAACAATCATTGGTTTATTGTATAGTTATTTCAAAGGAGCCAAAGAAAAAATAGGTTGGGGAGCAATGCAGTATCCACAATTAACATTGGGTATGTTGGCCATTTTTGTGTATGTAGGTGTTGAAGTTGCAATTGGATCAAATTTAGGAGAGCTACTTAAACAAGATGAGTTTGGAGGTTATGAAAGTTCGCAAATAGCACCTTTTGTAGCAATGTTTTGGGGTAGTTTAATGATAGGTCGCTGGACAGGAGCTATCAGTGCATTTAATCTAAAAAGTAGAACAAAAAATATCTTAAGATTTATTATACCACTAATTGCTTTTGGAGTTGTTTTAGTAGTTTCAAAACTTGCAGGATATGACATCTCGCCGCTCTACTGGTATATCCTATGTGTGGCGGTACAAATTATCGCATTTTATATTTCGCAAGATAAACCAGCAAAAACCTTGGCGCTATATGGAACTCTAGGGGTGGTTGCAATGGTTATAGGTTTGTCAACAACCGGAATAACTGCAGTTTATGCATTTTTAAGTGCCGGTTTATTTTGCTCAATCATGTGGCCTTGTATATTCTCTCTTTCACTCGCGGGACTGGGGAAATATCAGACACAAGGATCTGCATTTTTAGTGATGATGATATTAGGAGGAGGCATAATTCCTCCATTACAAGGAAAGCTTTCTGACGTAATTGGTATTCAACCTTCTTTCATCGTAGGAGCTATATGTTTTGCTTACCTTACTTTCTTTGCTTGGTTTGTGGGTAAGTCACTAAAGAAACAAGGTGTAGATTTTGAGTAGATTAACATTGCCGAGAATTATTAAAAGCGTAAATTATCGCTATAAGCGGCACTAACGTTTGCTTTTTTATCAAAAGCTATCGCTTCTTCTTATTTAGATTCATTTTAAATACCATGTTTGAGGTATTGTAGAAAGGAGGCAAAATCATCAACTTTGCAGAAAAAAAAATGATGAAAAATCTCTGGATTTACGTATTTGTTTTTGCTCTATCGTTTTCGACAGAAGCACAGATATTTATTGACTCCACGATTAACAGTTCTACAAAAAAGATAATTTATAATACTGCTGGTAAGTTTTCTTTAGGAAGTTATGGAGAAGCTCATTTAAATGCACCAATCGAGTCCGGCAAAGCCCAAAACGCCAAAGCAGATTTACATCGCGTTATTTTATTCATGGGTTATAAGTTTAATAAAAACCTGCAATTCTTTAGTGAAATAGAATTCGAACATGTCCAAGAGGTCTATGTTGAACAAGCCTATCTAAACTATAGTGTCAATTCTGCCATTAATTTTAAAACAGGAGTTATCCTAATTCCTATGGGATACGTGAATGAATTTCATGAGCCTACCTTGTTCAACGGAGTTGAAAGACCAATAATCGATAAAACGATTATTCCTGCCACATGGAGAGAACTAGGTTTTGGGATGCATGGCTTAGCCAAAAGAGCGAATATTAAATACCAACTTTATGTCGTTAACGGCTTTAAAGGTTATGACGGAAATGCTACAATTTCAGGTTCAGGTGGACTAAGAGGGGCTAGACAAAAAGCAACAAAGGCAACTGTAAGAAAACCGTCTTTTACAGGTAAGGTTACTTTTTACGGAATTGGAGGGTTGCATTTAAGTCTGTCTGGCTATTATGGTCAAACAGAATCAAGCCTATATTCCTCAGTTTCTTTAGATGATGAAATGGCCGTTGCGAGAGCCGACAGCAGCATCCTTGGGGTAGGAATGGCAGCAATTAATATTGAGTATAAAATACAAAATTTTAAACTTCGCGCTCAAGGGGTTCTTACTTCGCTATCAAATACAGACCAGTACAACACGTTTACAAATTCTGCCGTTGCAGATCAAATAATGGGTTATTATAGTGAACTTGGCTATGATTTAAGATTGAAAAAGGGTAAGAACTTTCCAAAATTAATTCCTTTTGTCCGCTATGAAAATTTCGACACACATTTTAAAGTAGGATCACAATTGAATAGAAATGAGGAGTACAATCGTGAAATATTAACAGGTGGACTAGGTTTTCAACTAACTGCTGGAACGATTTTTAAGGCAGATTACCAATGGATAAAAACAACATTGAATCCAAAGCCAACAGGAATGTTTAACGTCGGATTTGGGTTTTGGTTCTAATATGAAAAGTACAATCAAAATAATATTATCATCAGTCGTTTTATTCGCGTTCTTTTCTTTCGCTAATCCCCAAAAGCGTATCACTAAATTAATTGCGAAAATTTGGAAAGACAAAGAGGTAAGCATGCAACGCGTTAATTTAGAAGAACCTATTGATGCTGTTTCCAAATTAAACACTATTTATTCTAATGGTCAATTAATTGGTTACGCTTGTTACACAAAAGCGAAAGGATGCCGAATTGGAGGTTGCAGTGCTCCGAACGCGCAGGTCGACGACTCATATGAAAGCTTTGACTATATCGTTATATACGATACTGACATGACTATACTGCAAGTTGATATAGCTAATTATGGAGGTGAATACGGCTATGAAATCTGTCGTTCAAAATGGCTAAAACAATTCAAAGGAAAAACTAAGGATTTTGTGATCAACTCAAATATTGACGGTATATCGGGCGCTACTGTTTCAGCATCGCACCTCATTGATGACATCAATAAACTAGGGGGCAACATGCTTATTCTTAAAGAAAAAAAGATTCTTTAAGACCCCTCGATTTAATAATCAATTTTAACCAATAGGTTAAGCGTTGGATCCGAAAAACACAAAAGTATCAACATTAATTACAGAGCTCAAATTTAATTCCCGTTCACGTAATAACATTGTGAACACCACCAAACTCGATATTTTTAATTCGTTCCTCAAGCATTGAATATATTTTAGAATAACGAGATCTATTATGACACAAAAAAACGGCACCTACAATGCAGGTGCCGTCAGTCTACGATATGTAAATTCGTCTTAATCTACCAGTTCAACCTCAACCTTGGGACTAAGAGCATCTTTAATTTTTTGTTCTAATTCTTCCATCAATTCAGGGTTATCCTTGATGATTAATTTAACGGCATCTCTACCTTGCCCCAATCTTGTTTCACCATAAGAGAACCAAGAACCACTTTTATTAATAATATTCATATCCACTCCAAGATCCAGAATTTCACCAACTTTTGAGACTCCCTGTCCATACATAATATCAAATTCTGCCTTTCTAAATGGCGGTGCAACTTTGTTTTTCACAACCTTCACACGTGTTCTATTACCTATTACTTCATCTCCATCCTTAATTTGACTTGATCGCCTAATATCAATTCGTACTGAAGAATAAAATTTCAATGCATTACCACCAGTAGTCGTTTCAGGGTTTCCGAACATTACACCAATCTTCTCTCTCAATTGGTTAATAAAAATACAACATGTATTGGCTTTATTAATTGATCCTGTTAGCTTTCTCAATGCTTTAGACATTAATCTAGCTTGAAGCCCCATTTGTGAATCACCCATTTCTCCTTCAATCTCTGCTTTTGGCGTTAATGCCGCAACTGAATCGACAACGACTAAATCAATAGCTCCAGAACGAATAAGGTTATCAGCTATTTCTAAAGCTTGTTCTCCATTATCCGGTTGAGAAATAATTAAATTTTCAATGTCTACCCCTAAGTTCTGAGCATAGAACTGATCAAAGGCGTGTTCCGCATCAATAAATGCTGCTATACCTCCTTTTTTTTGACATTCAGCGATTGCATGAATCGCCAAAGTTGTTTTACCTGATGATTCTGGCCCATATATTTCAACGACTCTGCCTTTTGGAAGTCCATTAACTCCTAAGGCTAAATCTAATGTAAGAGACCCTGTTGATATTACATCTATTTCTTCAATAGGAGAATCCCCTAATTTCATCACTGTACCTTTACCGTAAGCTTTGTCCAACTTATCCATTGTAAGTTGTAATGCCTTTAACTTGTCTGAATTTTCTTCCTTCTTAGCCATATCGTTTTGTTTTTTGTTTATGCAATCATTAGATGTTTGCAATGGTTGTTTATTTAATGTCTACAAATATTGTGCTTTAACTACGTAATCTATTTACGTTGTTTATTTTACCGTTTGATAAAGCGCTAATATTTCTTCCGTATGCATTTTATTTTTCGGTTTATCAATGATCCCTATTATGGTATGGCTCTCATCTAAAACAAAAGTTGTTCTATGAATACCATCATATATTTTTCCCATAAATTTCTTCTCACCCCACACTCCATATAAATTTAATAATTCTTTATCGACATCAGAAATTAATGGAAAAGGAAGGTCAAATTTTTCAATAAATTTTTGATGGCGAGTTTGATCATCAGCACTAGCACCCAGAATTACAATGTTTTGATCAAGAATTGATTCATAATTGTCTCTAATATTACACGCCTGTGTTGTGCATCCGGGGGTGTTGTCTTTTGGATAAAAATATAACACGACTCTTTTACCTTGAAAATCAGAAAGACTAATTTTCTCGCCCAATTCATTTTTTGCGGAAAAAGGTGGCGCAATATCTCCTACTTTTAAATGCTTCATTGATAATTTATTAATCACTATTTTGACGATTTATTAATCAAAGATACATTCTATTTTAAATAATCCAAGAAAAAACAATTGATTGTTAGAAGATAATTCACTCCATCCTCAATTTTTTATCACGAATTAACGAGCGGGAAACTGACCCATACCCAATGCAACCAGGGAAAAGAAAAGTAAACTGACAGTTCTAATTTTAGAAAAAAAATCTTTCCTTTTAACATGATGTTTTGAATAAAAAACCGAAAAACTAAAGAAAATCAAACGATAATAACTTCATATTACGTTTCAAATCAGGAAATTTATTCTTTTGAACCTATAGCGTCAAATAACATTTTGCACTCTTTGAATTCAGCAATTTTCTTTCGTGTTTGGTCAGCATAAACTGCGTCATCATTTTCTTCAAACTTAAGTAATTCGCTATTTAGTTTTTTGATTTTACCTTCACAATGTTTGACTAAATAAGACGTGTTCTGTGGTAAGAACATTTTCATATACATACCCCCCGTTTCACCCAATCCGGCATAGAAGGGAGCCGCGTTTTTTAAAACGGAAGGTTCCCTTTTCGTTAAAAAAAGTGTGAATGAATTGAGTAAACCTAATCGATCAAAACCTTGAACAACATCACCATTGAATGCGTTTTCAAAGAATGCCACTTTATCTTCACCTCCAAAACCAGAATATAATTGTCCTATTCCCGAAAGCATTGAAGACGACCTTTCTTTTTCTAGCTCTTCAGCTAACTTAATGGCTCTATCAGGATTAATGGCCCCCAAAGAGCTCAATGCTGAAGAGACAACTGAGTAAGAAGGATCATTCTCTATTCTATTCATGTACAATTCTTCCATTTCTTGATCTGTTAAAAGTTTCTTTGCATATTTAATACAGGCTCCACGAACAGTTGATTTATCGTCATTCTTAGCCATGTTTAATAAGAGATCCTTTCCTTTAACCTTAAATTCCTCTTTTAGTTTGCCAACTTTTGAAATTGCCGTTTTCCGTATATCCCAAAAAGGATCTGACATTGCGTCTATAATAAGCTGTTGTCCTTCGGCTTTATTATTACGAATTCCTTTTGTTAAGCCCATTTTACGAGACTCATATCGCTCGCCGTTGTAATACTGATAAATGTATTGATCCGTTGTTTTAGCTTCTACTATTTTAGCCAAAAGCATGTGTTGTTCATCATAGAGAATCCCTTTAACAGAACCTGCATAAGAGAAGGTAAAAGATTCATTAATCTCATCAATAACCACATCATGCACATGCTTTCCATTATCATCAAAGGTTGTCATCTTAAAAGGCAATTTAAATATTGGGAATTCTTCTAAATCTTGCGTTTGCTCCACCGATACAGTGATCGTTTTATTTACCTCATCTTCCTTTTGAGAAAACTTCAATGTAGGATGTCCGGATCCTAAATACCACTGATTGAAGAACCAGTTTAAATCTTCACCTGATACTTTTTCAAAAGCCAATCTTAATTGATGAAATTCAGCAGCCTTAAATTTATTTTCTTCCAAATAAACATTCATTGCAGTGAAAAAAGCATCATCGCCCAAATAGTTTCTGAGCATATGAAGAATTCTTCCGCCTTTATTGTATGAATGACCATCAAACATTTGATCCTTCTGATCATAATCATACCAAACTAAGTTATGGTAACCTTGAACCTGCGCTGATTGATAATAACCATCGCGTTCTTGTTCTGCATAATAATCAGCTTGATCAAGCCCATAACGGTGCTCGTCCCACAAATACTGTGAGTAGTTTGCAAATGATTCATTTAGCGTTAAATTAGACCATGACTCGCATGTTACTAGATCACCAAACCAATGGTGGAATAATTCGTGTGCAATTGTCGATTGATCATCACTGTCTAATAATGCTCTTTTGTTTTTATATACGTAATCCCCAAATATTACAGCTCCTGTATTTTCCATTGCTCCAGAAACGTAATCTCTAACCACAATCTGATGGTACTTATCCCATGGATACTCAACGCCCAATTTTTCCGAGAAAAACTTGATCATTTCTGGTGTTTCGCCAAAAATGTCTTTTGCAGAACTCTCCCATTCTGGCTCTACATAATAGTTCACTTCCATTTGTGAACCATCATTTCTTGTGTAAGAATCCTTAACAATTTTAAATTCTCCAATACCCATCATAAACAAATATGGCGCGTGCATTAAATCTTGTTTCCAATGGTCCACTCTTTTTCCATTGGCTATTTTCTTGCTCGAAATTAATTTACCGTTTGATAAAGTCGCAAACTTATCATCTACAGTAATCAATATTTCTTGAGATGTTTTTGCATTCGGAGAATCAATCGTTGGAAACCAAACTGAACTAGCTTCCGTTTCTCCTTGTGTCCAAATTTGAGGCATTTTATTTTTCTCTTCTCCATTCGGATTAATGAAATACAAACCTTTGTCTGATGTAATTGCCACACCATTACCTTCTTCGATTTCATCTGGCCTTGCCACATAATCAATGACTACTGTGTACTTATCAGCTCTAGTAAATGTTTTTCCCAAGTCAACAGTCAAAAAAGCATTGTCATAGGTATATTCTAAATCGGTTTCATTCATTGAAACACTATTTATAATCATTCCCTTGGCATCTAAGATTAATTTATTCGAAGCATAAAAATGAGGTTTTGCTGTAATTGTGGCAATACCATTCATTCTTGACTCTGCCCAGTTAAAATTCACCTCCAATTTCGTGTGTACTAAATCCGTTAATACTGTTTCTGTTTCCTTATAAACTGACCTTTCTTGAACTATTTCAACTGTCTCATTCGGAGCAATTTCCAATTCTAAGTCTGAAACTTGTTCCGTTTTTTCAACTTCAACAATTACTTCATTCGTTTTTCTTGCGCATCCAACAACGGATATCAAAAGTATACTCCAAATCAATTTATTCATAAGACAGTGTTTAATTCAGTACAAAAAAACACAATAAAAATGAATTCAATGTTAAAAAATACAGGACCGGACAGCTATTCTGTTATTTTTGTATCAAATAGATGATAAATGGCAAATCGTACTTGGAATATTGATGGAAAAGAAGTTATTGGTAATGATGGAGCAATCCTACAGTGGGAGGATGATACGTTTTTCAATTTATCATATAATGGACGAACATTCTTCGGTGAAGTTTTAGAAGAATCAACAGAAAGTAATTACTTAAAATTAAAAATCAATCATCGGGTATTCGAAGTTCGTAAGAAAGGAGAATTAGACGATCTGATTAAGGAGTTAGGTCTTGATGTCCCTAAGGTTAGAAAATTGAAAGAGCTTGAAGCACCTATGCCGGGTAGAATTGTGAACATTGCTGTTTCAATAGGACAAGAATTAAATGTTGGGGACGATATTCTTTCGCTTGAAGCTATGAAAATGGAGAATGTTTTAAAAGCCGAGGGGATTGGGGTCGTTAAAACAATAAACATAAAAAGCGACGATGTCGTTGAAAAAGGTGCCGTTTTAATCGAATTTGAATAAACTTAAGACTTGATCGTTTTCGTTGATAATTGACTTATTGAAAAAGTCGACGTAATAATCTTCGGGTATTTTGCTCCAAATTCAACGATGCACCATTCTTGAAATTTTTTCACTTCCTCTGCGTCCGTGATCCACTTTAAAGCTTTATTCAATTCCTTTTGGAAAAGCTGTCTATCAAAACTTACGGCTTTAAGTATCTTTTGTGTGAATTCAATCATTATATTCTGGTTTTGTTCTCTGAATATAACGAATTATTGTATTGATTGTTATTTGTAAAATGTTAAAAAAATCGAATCACTTGATTTTATTGAGTTGTACATGTAAATAACTTATGAACAATTGTCTTTGTGCGATTAAAGTAAAAAAGGCGCAAAGATTAATTTTTTGCGCCTCTTAATTCTAAATAAATACGAGGTTATTCTATCTTCTTCTTAATCACCTGATAAATCTCTTCTGTTGATGAATTGCGCACATAAATCAATAAGTGCGTGTTTGATGCATCATATTGAGCTGGCAATTTATAGCTATAATTGAAATAGTACTTACCGCTATCCAATTCAGCATCAGTTAACTTACGACCTTGCCAATCGCTACTGATTGTGCCGCGCATTACTTCTCTGTGCACGTAATCAGAATTACTTGTATTGTCCGGCATTTTCTGTTTTCCAACGATTGAATCTTCAATTAAATAAACAACCGTATACAATGAGTCTGGCAGTGACGGGTTCACTATTTCCACTTCCGAGTGCAAGAATATTCCACGCGTAGATGGGTAATAATTCAACACGGCTTGAACATTTGCTTCTAAAGGAGCAGCTAATACAGTTTGCGTCAATGCTCTCCAGCCATTTGGATTCCAATCACCATCAACTCGACTTATACTTCCATATGGATTACCAAAAAAATCAGTTCCCGGAAGAGAACCAAGATGCTCACCTATGGCAACGCCAGATTCATTCGTCCAGTTAATCGGATATTCCGGATTAGTCGCTTGAAAACCTAGTAAATCACCTGTTGGTGATGCATGAATTGTTGCAATAAATACGCTGTTTGGATAATCTGAATGTATGTTCTCCGCAGTATCAGCAGCGTCAGGACAATTATTACATAGGTGTCCTGTGAAATCTTCAATTAAAACATTTCTTGATATATTGGGGTTTGTTGAAAAGCTTGGCCATTCAGTTGCTGTATAAGCAATGGAATCTCCACCTGGATATAGAGTATAGTCTAATGCTGTTGCAATAGTTTCAGGAAAAGGGTTTGCCACCTTATCGCAAGAACTTAAAGCAAAAACGGCTGCGAGTGCTGCTAATAAAATCTTATTCATAATTCTTATTTAAAAACTGTGTGTAAACGACAACGTTAATCCATTTGAAGCTGGGACGAATCTACAAACACCTCCAACACAAAACAGACCTGCCCTTTGTCTTCCATAACCTAATGTAATTCTTGTTGCATCTTTAATATACCCTAAAGATCCATAGATATAATGAAGTTTTTGTCCTTCCACTGGATTTCCATAATTGTACTGATCCATTACACTAAAGAACCAATGAGGAGAAACGTTATATTCAACAAGAAATGTAGCCCAATCACCTTTGTCATTAATATCATTATTTTCATCTCTATCAATAAATAATCCTTGAAATTCAAATCGTAATGAATTCTTTCTATTGATTTTATATCCTAATTCAACAACACCAATATTCGTTCTAATGATACCATTTGCATCACCTGTTACTTTACCCACATCATTATTTAAACTAATGTTGTAATAACTCAACCGAGCATTGAATTTTTTGCTAAATTTTCTATAAATGTTAATGTTAATGTCCCTCCACAAAAGACTGTCACTCTGATCAAAAACTCGTCCTTCGTATGCTACTCCGGTAGAATCTGAAGGGTCAATATTGCCAGTATGCTGCAGTGGTTTGTATGCAGTGGAAAAATTTGCATTAATTGACGTGCCATATTTACCTCCTAGTTTTGAGCCCCTTTTAATTGTATATAATACTTCCGCCTGATATGCAATTTCTCCTGTTGGTTGAGTTGCATAGGGATAAATTGAAGAAACCAAATTATAAGTGTGTGTTTTATTCATTGCAGGTAAATAATTGATGAATAAATCCGTTAGTCCTTTTGTACGATCCGAACGGTAACTCATATTATCCACAGATTTTGCAGAAAGAATTATTCCAAGTCCTTTTCTAGAATACCCAAAGTTGACCAAAGCGGCATGACCATAGTTGTAGATATATGAGTTATCCCCTGAAGGATCTTGCTCTTTCACAACATACTCACCATCTAGTGTAAATTTCCCGTATCTTAATTTTGCACGACCACCGTATAAACCAGTGTTTTCTGGAAGAATATATACGTCATTATTATCCTCCTGATATTTACTCACAAAAGAAGCTCCCAATGTAACATCTAACTTTTTATCTTTTAATTTTTTGAAAAGAGTATTAATGTTCACTTCCCCGTCAATTCCTCTCACTAAACCATCTCCGTGAACAATTCTTCCCTGTTGAAATGAAAATCTTTGTAAACCATACACACCTTTAATTGTAACACCTTTGGTTGGGCGGATAATGATTCGTGCTCCATCCAACATATTATCATAACCTAGCGCTCTATCTTCATAGGCTCTTAAGGCCATTCCTGATCCGAACTGCTCGTAAAAAGAACCAAGTGTTACATCGACGAAATCATTTTGATAGCCAACATATCGCATACCAATTCCGGTACCATCAAATCTATTTGGATACCCCTGTATTCTGGGAAGGTAGGACTCAATCCTCATCCCTCCCTTAAAATTTCCGTGGGTATAAAACACATTCATATAGGTATTCATTAACCCTTTTGAATCAGGTTGATCTGCGCCAATTAAAGTGTCTTCATTTAAATATTGGAAAATGCTTTCAACGTTACCCGTTAAGTTGCCACCTTTGTTTTGACCCATTACGCATTGGGTCCCAACCGAAAGAACGGCTGCGAGAATGATTTTTTTCATCAACTCAGATCTATTTATGATTTGCTATTATCTACTAATTTCAATAATTCCTCGTATAATTCATCTTCGTCGCCTGGAGCGAAATTATTATGAGAATAAACGATGTTTCCGTTTTTATCCAATAAGAACGTATGCGGAACGTTATTTACACCCATGGCTCTTTTAAAATCTCCATTAACATCCATCAATACAAGATACTCCCATCCTTTTCCATTTACATACATAGGAACAGAGTTTTTCGTTTTCTCATCGTCAACAGAAACTGCGACTAGCGTTACCCCTGTTTCATCCTGCCAATCTGGATACAAATCTTGAATTGTATTTAATTCTCTTTTACATGGTGAACACCATGTTGCCCAGAAACTAATAATAACAGGACCATCTAATTCCAATGATGCTGTATTTACAGAGTTCCCATCCATGTCTTTCAGTTGAACTGAAGCAACTTTTTTCCCTAAGCTTTTACCATGATCGTCCTGAGCCAATGTTCCAAATGATAATCCGATAATTAAAAGTAAAGCGATTTTCTTCATATTGAGTTGTTTATTTTTCTAGTTGGCATAGACCAAAGACCTTGCCGCATTCAAAGATACGCCATTTTTAATCTAAAAATCAAAAGAACATCAATTTATTATTGTATTCCTATCCGAAACAATAAATTACAGACCAGCTTTAAACAAAGGAATACTGACTTATTTATTGAACTTATTATGTCAAAAAATCGATGTTTTAGTGCTTAGGATTACCATACTCATGGATTTAACTCAATATTTGGTTTAATTATTGAGTTAAACAATAAAGTTAATTCTGTATATTTGTTTAGAACGAAAACCGAAATTATATGAAAAAAATATTACTTTCTATTGCAACAATATTCAGCTTGGTAAGTGTCGTGTCCGCACAATCTATTACAGTTAATATTGATGGTGAAACAACTAACATCTCTGGTACCACTGAAATGATACCTGTCATTACAGAAGTTGTATATAACCACCACCTTATTGATTTTGTATATAACAACAATACTGGTTCAACTCAAGATTGGACAGTAACACGTGTTATATTAAACGAAACACCAGGTTGGTCAAATTACTTATGTTGGGGTACTTTAGGTGACGCTGGAGTATGTCATCCTGCGAATTCAGACATTATATGGTCAGCACCAAACATTGCAACGGTCCCAAATGGTGGAGCTGCAAGAGTTCAAGCTTACGTTACGGCTCCTACAGGAGGAACAGCGACTTACAGATACTATGTATCTAATGACGGTCAAACTTACCTCGATTCTTTAGATTTACAAGTTAATTCTGCGTTGTCTATTAATGAAAACTCAAAAGTTTCAATGACGGTTGCTCCAAATCCATCTTCTGATTATTTCGTAGTAAATACATCAAATGCTGACAATGGATCAATTAAAATTGTTGATGTCTTAGGTAACATTATTTCAGAAGAAGCGATGACTGCTTCAAGTAAAAAAATTAATGTTTCTAACTTTAGAAATGGTGTTTATTTCGTAATCATTGATTCGGAAAATGCCAAACCTGTGACGAGAAGAATAATTGTACGACACTAGTCTATATATATTTTAGTTAAAAGGTCTCTCAATAATTGAGAGGCCTTTTTTATTCCCAAACATTAGGGAACAGAGCATTTATTAATTTAGTACCTTTACTTTATCTTGATTCAACTCGCCAAAAAATATCAATTAGCAATACAAGCGTCTATTGATGCTTCACGCGCAATCATAGATATTTATAATTCTAATATTGAAGTTGAAATTAAAACAGATGGCTCTCCGGTTACTCAAGCTGACCTTAAGGCCTCAGAAATCATTTCTAAATATTTAAGTCAAACCTCTATCCCAATTATTGGCGAGGAAAGAAGTAAAGAGACTTTTTCGGTTAGATCCAAATGGAAAGAAAATTGGTGTGTTGACCCACTGGATGGGACTAAAATGTTCATAGAAAAAAATGGAGAATTTGCGGTAAACATTGCGCACATTAAAAACGGTAAAGCTGTCTTTGGGTTAATAGCTAGTCCAGTTAGAAAAAAAATAATTCTAGCCTTAAAAGGAGAAGGTGTATACACTTTTAATTTTAATCTATTTAATGACCCATCAGCTTGGCATAAAGTATCAGAGAGATCAACTATGAATTCTCCGGCCATTATTGCTTGCTCTAGAAGTTATTCAAAAATTAACAATCCTTCAATTATAGAAATAGAAAGTAAACATGGAAAGGTCATTTTTTTGAAAATGGGATCTTCACTAAAATTTTTTGAACTAGCTGATGGTGGTGCTGATTTTTATATTCGCTTAGACCCAACAATGGAATGGGATATTGCCCCAGGACAAGCTATTATTGAAGAATTAGGTGGTGAAATAATTGATTTAAAAAACGGTGAACCTTTACAATATAACAAGAGAAGTCTTTTTAACCCAGCATTTATTGTGAAAACAAAAGCAACATTAAAGGCATGAAATTATTTCTTTTTTCCTTTTTTATTGGTGTTTCTTGTTCCGGTTTTGGACAGCAGAACTTTCTATCATTGCACTCTTTCTATAAAGATCAAATTTTCGCTAATAAACTGAGTAAACCTTATAACGATGGTTCATTTTTTCCGGTAACTGAATCCGCATATAATTTGATCCCAGCAATTAATGATTCTTCAAAACAATACTATACAGCTACTCATATTCTTTTTCAAAATCATCTTCTTCAAGCCAAGGGTGATGATTATTTTTTAACGATTGACCCAATTCTAATAACTTCAATCGGCAGAAACAGAGCAGACACAAATGTTCGAACTCTCTTTCAAAACACGAGAGGTGTGCATGTCGAGGGTGATCTATTTGAAAAATTTTCTTTCTCAACAAGTCTATATGAAAATCAAGCAAGATTTAATAATTACGAAACGGATTACTATTCATCCGTTGGAGAGCTTTATCCAAATGCTGGAAGCGGCTATAATACACAAAACGCAGTAATTCCTGGAGGGGCAAGAACAAAACCTTTCAAAGAAGATGCCTTTGACTATGCTTATGCGGTCGGATATTTTGTTTTTTCTCCATTTAAAGCCCTTCAAATAAGTGCGGGAAACAATTCTCAATTTGTTGGAGATGGTCATCGCTCAATTTTACTTGGAGACAATTCAATTAACGCACCTTATGTGAGGGTTGATTGGAGAATTTCGTCACAATTTAGCTTTACATATTTAAGATCAAAACACACGAACTTAATGCGTCGGCCGTTTAGCGGTTCTGTTGAATCGTATTATGAATCAAAGGGATATTCTGTTAATTATTTGACTTACAAACCAAGTGAAAAAATAAGTTTAAGTTTATTTGAAAGTGGAAACTGGAACAGAGGAGACTCAATTACGAGTACGTATTCACACCCATTATATTATAACCCCATTCCACTAGTTTCAGGATTATCACTCCAAGGCAAAAACAAAGTGTCATCACTGATTGGGTTAAATTCAAGTTGGCAATTGGCAGATAAACATCGCGTATATGGACAATTTGCAATTAATGACTTTGACTCAAAACAACTTGCTGCTCAAGCAGGGTATCGTGGATATGACTTCTTTAATTTAGGCGATTTAATGCTTCAGGTAGAATACAATTATGTATCTAGCGGCACTTATGAAACTCAAAACAGAAGATTAAATAATGTTCAATATAATTTACCAGTTGCTCATATTAAGGGAAATGGATTTCAAGAAATTTTAGCGCGTGCGAATTATGAATATAAAAGGCTTTACTTAGATTTAGCTTTATCATATTATCTTCTTGAAAATTATTCAGCAACTTCTTTATTGCCAGTTTATCGTGAAATGGATAGAAAATCAACGGATCTTGTTTTTATCAATATTGAATTGGGGTACCGCTTCAATCGTTTAATGAATCTATCAATATTTGGCGCGATGACTTATCGTTCAGAAACAGGCGCAGAAGGTTTTGGAACAAATAGTATTCAAATTGGTCTAAGAACCGGGATTACGAATCAATACAAAGATTTTTAATGTATAAACTCATCGCCATATTTGTTTTAATTAGTTCATGTCTTTATGGACAGGGTGAAGTTGGTTATTTAATTGATGAAATATCATCGGATTCGTTGAGTCAAAGAACTGTAAAATCTCACTCTAATGTTCGCCCTCTTATTCGGCAGAGATCTAGTTCTAATTTGAAACGATTCCAATTTAGTGGTCTAGGAGATGTTAATTATTACAACAATACGCAATCGTTTTTTAAAGCAGGACTCGGGATTGAAGCAAAAGGACTTTTAAAAAACAAGTTTTTTTATCGAATAGCAGGAATTGGTGGGGTAAGAAAAACAAACTCATTTTATAACCCTCAAACTTTTATTAGTGATTCGCTAGGCAACGGAGCATTCTATTCGCAGATTAAAAGTAGAATATCATATACACCGAATCATATATTCAATTTTCAGGCAGGAGTTGACAATAATTTTATTGGTGAGGGCGAACGATCAATGTTTTTAAGTGATTATGGTTCATCTTATCCTTTCGGTCAAATACGAATTCGATTTTGGCGTTTAGAGTATACCATATTGTATCAATTTTTAAGAGAACAAGACAACAATCAATGGGAAGGGAAATTTGCGACGAGCCATCACATCTCAGTCAACCCGACTAAATGGCTGAATATTGGATTCTTTGAATCAGTTGTTTTTCAACCCAAAGACACACTTCTAAATCGAGGGTTCGATCTTGAATACATGAATCCATTTATTCTATATCGCCCACAAGAATATTCATTGGGATCTTCCGACAATGTATTATTAGGAGTTAATTTAAACGCTTACTGGAAGGAACATACTTTCTACTCTCAATTTATTATTGACGAGTTCTCATTGACTGAAGTCCGGAAAAAATCCGGTTGGTGGGCAAATAAATATGGAGCACAAGTTGGAGTAAAAGGACGCCTGAAACATGGTGGCAACAATTTCTTCTACCGATTAGAGTATAACTTTGCTCGACCATACACTTACGCTCACCTGTCAGAAGAGTTTAATTACGGAAATCAGGGGTTTGCATTGGCCCATCCATATGGAGCGAACTTCATGGAGATCTTGGCAGAAGTGAAATGGGAAAACAAACGGTTTTATGGGGAAATATTCGCTAACTATTACCTTAAAGGAAGTAGCATTAACGGATTCAATTATGGAGAAGATGTGTATACACCCTACATCAATCGACCAGAAGAATATGGACATCACATCGGTTCAGGAAAAGGAATAAATGGTACCAAAGCAATTATCACTTTGGGATATAAAGTTGCCGATCATGGCAAACTCAACGCCTATATAGAGAATCATTTTGATGCTAATACTATTACTAATAAGGTATATTATACTCCCGTAATTGGAATTAGAAGTATGCTTTGGAATGACCCCCGCAATTTTTAAATAAAAAAGAGACGGATAATAATCCGTCCCCTTTCGTGTTATCGTGAATAGTTGGTTAGATTATAAACCGATAACATGCTTCACTTCTACTTCGGTCACTTTTCTTTGTTCACCCTCCTTGTTCATGTAAGTTCGGTTAACAAGTCTGCCATGGATTGCTAATTGTTTTCCTTTCTCTCCGTAGCTTTCTATAAACTTTGCCATGTTCCCCCAAGCAAATATTCGATGCCATTCGGCCTGTTCTTCTCGGCTTTTACTCGAGTATTTATTTGTAGCCAAATTGAATCTTGCTACTTTCCCCCCATTATCAAAGTTGGTGATTTGAGCATCAGCTCCCATGTTCCCAATTAACGTGATATGATTTCTAACTGTCTGCATATTTATAGGATTAAAGAATTATTAAATCATTCACTTCGACTTCAGAAACAAACTTTTTCTCACCACCTTTTTGATAGAATCTAGAGATTAACTTGCCTTCTATAGCGACTTCCATGTCTTTTTCACCCAACTCTTCCAAAACTTGGACCCATTGTCCCCAAGCGGCCATTCGATGCCAATGGTTTTTCTTTTTTGTTACCCCGGCTTCATCCAGATAAGTTTCGTTGGTAGACATTGTGAATTGTGCAATTTTACGTCCGTTTGGAAGATCATAAAAGCGTGGTTGAGAAGTCAATTTCCCGATTAAGTTAACGTGATTCATGTGATGTGTATTTAAGTAAATAAAAGGAGGATTAGTGTATCTAACCCTCCTGTGGTTAGGTGTTAATTAGAAGTATTAATTAGATTTTGGTGTTAGCAATAAAAAGTCACGTATTTCAATAATCGTAGAAAAACGCTTTTCGCCTTCTTTAGTTTGGTAGCTCGTATTCACAAGCTTTCCTTCAACGGCAACTTCCAAGCCTTTGTCTAAAAGCTTATCGACAAGCTCAGCACTTTTTCCCCATGCATTAACATTGTGCCATTGTGTACTATCGACCCACTCGCCTTCTTTGTTTTTATACCCATCATTGGTTGCAATTGAAAAACGTGCAAGTGTTCTTCCGTTATCAAATTTTACTACTTCTGGCTTAGCTCCGAGGCGGCCAATCAAACTAACTTTGTTTCTTAATGTGTTCATGTGTTTTAATTTTAAACATTAAATAAATTGATATCGTAATCTGCTAGACCTATATTCTAACATCGACACTGCAAAGTTGGGGCTACATCAAAACTTTATTCGAATATTTGTCGCTTACTGTCGAATGTCATTCGTTTGTAAGTGATTAAAACCATTTTATATACTGTTTATCAGTATATTAACTTAAAATAAGTTTTCATAAAAACTCGTGATTAATTGTGTTAGTTATCTTCTTCTACTAAAAAATTGCTGCATTCAACTTCAAAAAACCATTAAGATGAAGGGGGTTCAAATGACAAAAGTACAGAGCACTTTACGCGTCGGCTATAATCTGCTTTTCCTAAAACAGAAAAATACGTTATCTTTGCATTCACAATAATGACTTATGCTACATTTTATCAATCAACTGCCAAAGGCAGAATTACATCTACATATAGAAGGAACGTTTGAACCAGAATTAATGTTCGAAATAGCCAAGCGAAACGGTATTAAGATCAAGTATAATTCGGTGGAAGAGATACGCAATGCCTATCAGTTTGATTGTTTACAAGATTTCTTAGATATTTACTATGCTGGAGCAGGAGTCTTAATTCATGAGCAAGATTTCTACGATTTAACCTATAGTTATTTAGAGATCTGTGCTGAGCAAAACGTACGTCACACAGAAATTATGTTTGATCCGCAAACACATACAGATAGAGGAGTGAGCTTTGAAACCGTAATTAATGGAATATCAAATGCTTGTAAAGATGCGGAAGGGAAATTAGGTGTTACTTCGTTATTGATTATGAGTTACCTCCGTCATTTGTCGGAAGAGGAAGCATTCAAAACGTTGGAGCAATCACTCCCATACAAACACTTAATTAAGGCCGTTGGTCTAGATTCCTCAGAAATGGGAAATCCGCCATCTAAATTTAAAAATGTCTTTGAAGCCTCAGTAAAAGAAGGGTACATTCCTGTTGCACATGCTGGGGAAGAAGGACCAGCTGAATATATCTGGGAGGCCCTTGATATATTAAACATCAAACGCATCGACCATGGAAACAATTGTTTTGAAGATGATTTAATTGATGAAATCGTTAAAAGAGATATCGCATTAACCGTTTGTCCTTTGTCAAATACAGCTCTGCGAGTTGTGGACGATTTGAAAAACCACCCGATAAAAAAAATGATGTCCAAAGGATTAAAAGTCACCGTTAATTCAGATGACCCAGCCTATTTTGGGGGACAAGTGAATCAAAACTATATTGAACTGCAAGACGCCTTGGAATTAACGAAGGCTGACCTGTATGAATTTGCTAAAAATTCATTTCAATATTCTCTACTCGATAAAGAACAAAAAGCCAGAAGAATTCAAGAATTGGATGTCTTTTACAGCCAAAATAGCTAATAGGACGTCTAAAAAATTCTTTTCTTAACAGATATCATTAACTTTAGTCACAGTAAAACACAACGTTTTTATGGTGGTAAGAAATTATGATGGCATCAAGATTAAATCGAATTCTGTAGAAAGAATGAGCGATGGTTTGACCATTGAAGAAGCCCTTCAAATCTCTATCAATAAAAAACCATTTACCGTTACCATGCGAGCACCAGGAGAAGATTTATCTCTTATCCGCGGTTTGCTGCATACGGAAGGAATCTTAAAAAATAGAGCTTACTTACCGGACGTTTCATTTATAGAACCTGAAAAAGAAGGTATTGTACGTATTGCAGAATTGACCATTCCTGAGAATGAATTGGGTGATGGTTATTTAAATAGTCGTAGTTTATTGTCTGTTTCTTCTTGTGGCATCTGCGGAAAAACGGAACTCAATGATACTACTTGCACTGGCCATCAATTACCAATTGATTTTGAAATTTCCTCAAATCAAATAAATGAAATGTTTCTTGAGATGAAAAAACATCAAAAGGCATTTGAAAAATCAGGAGGCACCCATGCAGCGGCAATCTTCAGTCTCAGCGGTCAAATTCTCAGTGTTAGCGAGGATATTGGGAGACACAATGCTGTTGATAAAGTGATTGGTAAATTATTGCTCAACTCCAATTGGAAGGAGGCAAAATGCCTGATTGTTAGCGGCAGAATATCTTACGAAATAATCGTGAAATGTTTTAAAGCAAAAATTCCTGTTTTAGCTGCAGTTTCTGCACCCTCCTCATTGGCTGTAGATTTTGCGAAAGAATTAGGTATTACCCTTCTTGCATTTTGCAGAGAAGAAAGAATGACTTGTTATTCTCACCCGCAGAGAATTAAAAATATTAATTCATCATTATGAAAAGAAAAGTTTCAATCGTCCCACCAGAAGAATTTGCGAACTTAACTGTAACCGCCATCAAGAAAAAGGCCGTTGGGGTTCCCGCAATTGTTTCCACAATGAAACATATCAGCAAGGAATTGGGGATATGGCAAGGAATCAAGGTGCTTAATAAAATGAATCAAAAAGACGGATTTGATTGTCCTGGCTGCGCTTGGCCGGATCCAGATGGTAAACGATCCAAATTGGGTGAGTATTGCGAAAATGGAGCTAAGGCAATTGCTGAAGAAGCGACAACAAAACGAGTCAACCCTGCTTTCTTCGCAAAACATTCTGTGGAAGAAATGAGTACTTGGACTGATTATAAAATTGGGAAATCTGGAAGAATAACAGAGCCGATGTATCTAAAAGAAGGGGCTTCTAAATATGAACCAATTTCTTGGGAGAATGCTTTTAAAATAATTGG
>CAJQPA010000055.1 GCA_905480145.1 uncultured Flavobacteriales bacterium
TTGTAAAATCTCCACTGACAACTGTTCCGCTACCTATTTCAAGGTTTACCAAGCCATAACTGTTTGTTGATGCAGTAAATGTTTCCTGGTACACTGTTGTTCCGCCAATAGCACCTTGTTGGATAGTCATGCGCATCCCAACCGCTTGGTTGTTTAAAATGGTGTTACCAGCATCTCTTACGACTGCCTGGTATTTAAATCCTTCTGGTGCTTGACCGAAGGAGCTTAGTGAAATTGTTGCTATGGCAACAAGTGAGAGTATTAATTTCTTCATCTTTCTATTATTTAATGCGTTTTAACTAGTTTAAATGTCTTTAGATTTTGTGTTTGGTTATTCAACGTCAATGAATAAGCTCCCGGAACCAATTGACTTACTTGAATAGGTGTTTGCTCCGCAGAAAGCATGTCCTGCATTACGAGTTTTCCCTGAGCATCATAAAGTGAGTAGGTCACATTCTCGAACGCGCTTGTTCTAATGTTTAAGACTTCTGATGTTGGGTTGGGGAAAATAGTGGCTTCGTAGTTGGGAGAATGATCCTCCAGTCCTACAAAATTCCAATTGGTTTGATGAAAACCTTGCGTTAAATCATTGCTTCCATCTGTTCCGGTGTTTATAATCACTTCGCCTATCGTAAAGTCGATGTTACCACTTGCGTTGGAGTAAGAATCTCCTTGAGTGGATACAACTTCCTGTGCTGAGACAGTTAATGTAGCAAATAGTGAAAATAACACGAGTGTTTGTCTTTTTATAATTAACATTATTAGTCGGCAAAAATAAAACAAAAAATCCAAACTTTGTGTGTGTGTGAAAAGGAAGAAGGATGGTTATAACAATCGCTAAAAAATCATATCTTGCTGTGCAAGAAACGCTTTTTAGCGTAAACGTTATACTTAATGAAAAAATATTCTCAAAAACCCCTATCTATAATATAATGTGTATTTGAATGATTTGAAGATAAATAAGAGTACCTTCAAAGAAATATAAATCACTATGAAAACACTATTACTAATTGGGGCAATTGCTCTATCAATTAATTCTTTTGGACAAGAATCGGAGCCTAAACTGGAATTACCAAAAATTGGATTAGGCCTAAATTTCACTCCATTTAACTTAACTGATTATTATAGCGTAGATTACTCACCAAGTAAATTAATGATTACTTATACTCCAATTAAATTCTTACGAATAGTACCTGAAATTGGCTATATGTCTGTCAAAGATGATAATTCGAAGACTAGCTTCTTAGTTTATGGTGCTGGCTTATTCTTTATGGGACAGAAAGGAAAAACAAACATTTACGGTGGTCCAAAAGTAGAATATGCTACAACTAAAAACACTTATGAAAGTGAAACTAATAAAAATGGAAGATTAACAATAGCGCCTACTATTGGAGCAGAGTATTTCTTTGGCCAACACTTCAGTATAGGAGGAGAATTTGCCTTAAAGTTTATTTCATTTAAAGCTATTACGAACGGTTCAAATCCTGATGATAAAATTACAACTACTGGAGCATCGGTTCAACTTCGTTTTTATTTCTAATTAAAGAGAGGATTTCTGAAAATAGATTAATTAGTCTTCCTTATCGGAAGGCTTTTTTTTATACTCTCAACTAGCGTAACATCTGTCATTGTATGATTAGATAAGCAAGTATAACACTATCTAAACTCCATTGCTAAGTCTCGCTTCGAATGATCAATCATTCTAACTCGCTAATCCCTACTTCGCAAATTAATTCTATCTTTAATCAAACACAACAGCGTTTAGATTAAACGTTAGGGTTAATTGAGCCTAAAGTTTTAATTTTGCATAAAAAAAATAATGTACTCGAACATAGCAGTTTCAATCCTATCAATTTTAGCTTCCTTCATTAGCTTCGGGCAAGTTCCTAACTGGACGGCACAATCTTGTAATACAAATACCTACATCATGCATGATGAGCTGTCGTCAGGGAATGCTGTTATCGTCGATTTTGGTGCGATTTGGTGCGCACCATGCCAATCGACTGCGCCAGAGTTAGAAATGGTGTGGCAGGCTTTTGGTCAAGGTAATTTAGGAGTTAAGGTTTTTGGATTTTTGATACAAGATCAATTCAACCAAAATACAGACTGTGCAGATGTAGAAGCTTGGGAACAAGCCTTAGGCCTTACTTATCCGGGATTCGCTAATTGTACGGACATATACACTGATTACGACGCTGAATACAATGCTAATGGTGGAATTCCATTGATCTTGGTTTTCGTTCCAGACCTGAATAACCCGAGTCAAAGTACACTCGTTTATAACTATGCAACAGGTCTCGGTTCTACTACAGGTGACGTATCTGATGATATTATAGCTGTTCTTGGGGAGAATGGTTACTGGGCTTTAGATATCGAGGAAAATACTTTGAGCACGAACAAAGAACTCGTCATGATAGTTGATTTGATGGGTAGAGAAACAGAATACCAGCCGAACATCCCGCTTATCTACCTCTATAGTGATGGAACTCGAGAGCGTGTAATGAAATTAGAAGAATAAAATTCAGATAAACCCTTCAGAAGTGAGTGGATTTTTTGATACACATAACAGCACCTATACTCCACCGCAAATTTTATTTTCAACGAATTCAATTATCTCTAAGGGTGCCGCAACAGTATAGCTGATAAACGTTATACACAATATTTTTCTAGATAATCTGTTAAGGTTTATAAACTATTAAATATGAAAAAAACACTTTTATTTTTATTCGTCCTGTCAACAATTTTAAGTAGTTGTAAAAAGGATGAATCAAACAACGACCCTGGCGCTTGTTATTCAAATACTAATGCTCTGACAATCGTTCATGATGGTCTTGACCGTGAGTATGTGCTTTATATCCCTGGTTCTTACGATGGTTTGACAGCTGTGCCACTAATGTTCAATTTTCATGGGTTTGGTGGTAGTGCTAGCGAATATATGCTTGAAGCAGACATGCGCTCAATAGCGGAAACGGACACTTTTATATTAGTTTATCCACAGGGTAGTTGTTTAGATGGTTCTTCTCATTGGAATGCATGCCCACCGGGTAATGGCAACAAAAGTAACGCTGATGATTTTGGGTTTTTAGAAGCAATAATAAATGAAATTTCTTCTCAGCACAATGTTGATCTTGAACGAGTTTATGCCACTGGCTATTCCAACGGAGGCATGATGGCATATGGGCTTGCGAATTACAAAAGTGAATTAATTGCTGCCGTAGGGTCTGTTTCTGGATCTATGCTAGATTGCATTGGGCCTACAAGCCATCCCATGCCAATTGTGCATCTTCATGGAACTTCTGATGGTATATTACCATATAATGGAAGTAGTGACTGGACCTCAGCGCAAAGCACGTTGGACCATTGGATAAGTTTTAATAACACAATTACAAGTCCAATTTTCAGCAGTGACAATGGTGGAGGTATGACAGTTGAGCATTATGTTTATGATCAAGGGGACAGCTTAGTTTCTGTTGAACACTACAAATATATTGGAGGGGACCACATTTGGTTTAATTCCACATATCAAGGCAAGAATGCATCTCAGTTGGTTTGGGAATTTGTGGCAAGGCACGACATAAATGGTTTACGATAAAGTATAGAGGTGCATAACAGCAACTATACTCGACCGCAGTGTCATTTTTAATAAATTCAATTCTATTGAGTCGGACTTCGTAAAAGCAATCGATCCATCAGGCGTTTGATTCAAAGGGTTATAATGTGTTTTAACTCATGAATTCTGTTCAGATTCATGAATTAAAACAACTAAATCCTCAAATTATTTTCCTTTGGAATTTTTTTGTCTCTAAATTTGCATCTGATTTAAATGCGAAATAATTAATACTAAGAACAGAATGATTAAAAAACATCTATTAGCTATATCCTTACTTGTTAGTGCAAGTATCTTTGGACAGCTTGAATCTGGCGATTTTCATAACAATGAAGCTTATGAAGAGGCAAAAAACGCACTCTCTAATAGTCCGTTAATAACTACTCCAAAAAGTGATGTTGGCAAATGCTCAGAAAATTCTTCTACAGCGGTTCAAAAATCAGGGGCTTGCTGGTACCCATTGGACGCATCATTCACTGCCTTAACTTCTACTGATCTTGCAGGCGGAAGTATGGACGACGGTTATTGGGGGCCAATTGCCTTGGGGTTTAACTATGTTTTGTACGGAGTAACATACACAGAGCTCTATATTAACACAAATGGAAACATTACATTTGGGGGTGGATATACATCTTATACACCGGCAGGTTTTCCAGATGCTGCAGGTCCAGCTATGATTGCGCCTTTTTGGAGTGATGTGGATTTAAGAGGTTCAGGAATTGACAATACTGTTTATTACAAAATTGACGGTAATAAAATCATCATTATTTGGAACGAGGTAGGGTATTGGAGTTCTCAGATTGCACCAAGTAATACATTTCAAATTCTTTTGTCGGATGGCTCTGATCCATACATTGGAGTTGGGTCAAATAGCATGTTTGCTTATGATGTAATGGATTGGGCTGTAGGAGATTTTGGTTTAGCCTCGGGAGGATTCGGAACTGATGTGTTTGGTACTGCTGGAGCCCAGAATACTGGAGGAGTAAACTACTATCAAATCGGTTTATTTGAATATAACGATGCTTCTTATGATGGGCCGGCTGGCGCAAATGATGGGATTCATTACTTGGATAATGGATGTTTTATTACCAATTTATCTGGGTTGAACACACCCCCGATTTCTTCTAATTTCCCGACGACTACAATTGATTTATGCGTAGGAGAAACTTACAACTTAAGTACCTCCTACTCTGCACCTGAATTAACGCAAACAGCAACTACAACTGTTACGAATTCTAGTCTTAATGCTGCTAGTTGGTCTGCAACTATAGTAGATGGTGTTTTATCTACACAAAATTTGATTTTGACACCCTCAATAACTGATATTGGAATACACACCATTACCTATACTTCAGCTGACGATGGTACCCCTAGCGAGAGTACGATAAATACAGTTGTCATTAATGTTTTAGCATCGCCAACACCAACAATTACTGGTCTAACAGAGTATTGCCCAGGATCAACTACTGCATTAGATGCAGGAACTGGATATGTATCTTATGCATGGTTACCGAATGGTGAAACTAATCAAACCATCTTGGCTAATTCAAGTGAGACATATTCAGTATCTGTTTTTGATGGAACTTGTTCTGGTGTTGCTTCGGTTCTAATTACTGAAAGTATGCCGTCTAATGGAATTGATCTCCAGGTTGCCTGTGATTCATATACTTGGATTGATGGGAATACTTATACGCAATCTAATAATACGGCAACACAATTATTAACAAACGCCGCCGGTTGTGATTCTATCGTGACATTGGACTTAACAATCAATTCTGCTACTGCGGGTGCGGATCTCCAGGTTGCCTGTGATTCTTATCTTTGGATAGATGGAAACACCTACACAGAATCTAACAATACGGCTTCGCATTTGCTCACAAATGCTGCAGGTTGTGATTCTATCGTTACATTGGACTTAACAATGAATTCATCAAACTCCTCTTCTCAAACAGAATCAGCTTTAGATACATATACGTGGCCAGTGAATAGTCAGACCTATACACAAACAGGAACTTACACTGCAGTAATTCCAAATGCAGCAGGATGCGATAGCACGATAACTTTGGATTTAACTATGCAATTTACAGGTGTTGAAGAGAACCAATTATCTGTTTATTTAGTTTATCCAAATCCTGCTCACAATGAAATTACTATATCTGTAAAGTCTGATTTTGTGGGAACAGTATTTACTATAACAGATAACGCTGGCAGAGCGGTATTGAAAGAAATCTTTATGGAGACTGAACATAAGGTTGATCTTTCATCATTTGAAAGTGGAGTCTACTTCATTAGAACAGTGGAAGGAAAGCGACCAGTTAAAATTATCAAGCACTAAATAAAGTTCAAATACTATATTGAAGCCATCCAATCGGATGGCTTTTTTTGTTTCTCATTTAAGCAAAATCTTTGCTTTTGGACCTCGTCAAAATACTCTAAAAAGTTTAAACTCTCAGCTGTCAGGGTTACAAAGCACTATTCCACCAAGGTTTGGTGCTTTTTTTTATTTTATCCATTTATAATTATTTGCGTTGGAGAAACTAAACAACGCCATTAATTGTAATAGTTTGGAAGTAGACAAAGCGGCTGGTCAAAAAGTTAGTGGAAGTAAAAAGTCAATTGGATTTATTAAATTTGAGTAAAACATATA
>CAJQPA010000056.1 GCA_905480145.1 uncultured Flavobacteriales bacterium
AATGACGTTTAGGGTTTATTGAACAGTGGTAATTAACTTTAATTTAAGAATTATAAAGGCCGCTAATTCTGCTCTTATACGTCTGACCAATCGGAATTTTATTCTCGTTAATTAGAACTCGATTCCCTTCTATAAATTTTATTTTGTCTATGGCAACGATAAAAGACTTATGAATTCTTAAAAAATTAGCATCCGTTAGCATAGATTCATAGTGAGATATTTTTTCATGACTTACAATCATTTCTTCTTTCAAAAATAATTTGGTGTAGTTGCCATAAGCCTCAATATATAACAAGTCTTTCAGGTCAATTTGATGGTGTTTTTTATCTCCTTTTATAAAGAACCGAGTAGAAGAAGAATCAGTAGAAACTTCTTTTATCGTTGTTTTTGGTGTTTCAGTTTGCGACACTTTATTTACAGCTTTCACTAAACGATCAAAACTAAATGGTTTTAAAATATAGTCTACGACATTTAATTCAAATCCTTCTAAAGCATGTTCTTTATAGGCTGTCGTGATGATAGTTTTAGGAGGGTTTGTTAAAGTCTTTAAAAAATCTAATCCTCCAAATTTGGGCATGTTAATGTCCAAAAACATAAAGTCTACCGTGTTTTCATTTAAATACTGCATTGCTTCCATAGCATCGTAGCAATCTTTTTCTAATTGAAGATGAGGGAGCATGCTACAGAATTCTTTAATAATATCATGTGCCAATGGCTCATCATCAATGATTATATATTTAAGCATTTTTAGAGATTTTTAATTTTGTTTTATAAACGCTATCTGTCACATTCACAGTATATTCATGATTGTCTTTATACAACAAAGAAAGTCTTTTTTTAAGGTTATTCAATCCTATACCGGTTGATTCATTTTGATCATTAGGGTCAAAATTATTCTCAATGTCAAAACAGATGAATTTTTTGTCTTCATATAAATCTATATGAATAAACGCATTTTCAGAAAGTGATTCTATGCCATGCTTAAAAGCGTTTTCTAACAGAATGATAAACATAAGTGGAGCAACGGTCAAGCTTGTGTCAACAGAATTATTAAATGAGATTTCGACAGATTTTTTATATCTAATTTTATGTAACTCAATATAGTTTTCCAAATAGGTGATTTCGTCCAAAAGTTTTACTTTTTCCTTTTCCCCTTCATAAATGGTATAACGCATCATGTCAGATAATTTCAAAATCACCTCCGGTGCTTGCTCTGATTTTGTTATTGTCAAAGCGTATAAATTATTTAAGGTGTTGAAGAAAAAATGGGGGTTGATTTGTGAACGTAACAAACTTAACTCGGCTTCGCGTTTTCCTGCTTTCATAGATTTCACCCATATCCACTGGTCATATATCCAGAGACAAAACCCGATAAAAATTGGAATTGGAAACAGAAAACCCAAGAGGTCGGTATCGTCCTTAAATTTTAGGTAAGCATCTAAATCATCGGAAAATAAACGGACATAAGTAAAATACATTAAAAGAGGACCGAAGTATAACACGATTAATTTCCAGCGTCTAATAACAAAAGAAGGCGATAATACATGCATCACTCCAACCACGAACAATACCATGAATAACATGGTAATTGGATTGTCAGGAAAATCCATGGAGTTGTCTATATACAATGTTATAAACAAAAAAAGCAACAACCCAACCACTTTTAAAGCCGGTTTTTTGTTCTTCTTCACGAAAACATATTGAATCGGCAGTGAGATCAATAACCCCGGAATGATTAGTACTGAAAAGAACTCAAATGATGGGAAAACAATTACCGCTATTATAGAGTCATTTAAATGTATAAACAAAGTCATTGAGAAGGCTATTAGGTAGCCAATTACAAATGCTCGGTATTTTTTTAAAAAGTCAATCATACTTCAAAACTAGTATTGTTAGGCGAGACAAACAACAATATTGATACACACTATATAATTCAGGACAAACAGTGTTCTTTTTTAGTCAAACCATTGTTTGGTTCGCTTGAAACGCTGTGTAAGGTAATTATTACTTGGTTCATCATCTATTTTTTTTAAGCCCAAACTTAGACGCAATATTTGTCGTGTAATCAATTGGTAACAATAACCAATAGAAAATATAAACCCAATCACAAACACAACACAATATGAAAAAGTTAATTTTTATCGTCGCAATTTTAGTCTCTAGTTTAAGTTTCGGAGCAGGTGGTCATCCATTAAAAAATGAGATTACAAACAAGTTAATACTCGATTTGAGTAAAATCGATCTACAGAAAAACCATCAAGATTTTGTAGTCGTCAATTTTTACATCTCTAGTGGAGAAATTGAAATTACAGATATAACCGGTACGCAAAAAGAGTTGGTTCAGAAAGTTAAGAGCAAACTGTCTGCACTGAAAATTCAGCAAGCGTATGAAGAAGGAACTCTTTATAGATACAAATTTACATTCGAAAAGATTTAATAAATAAGAAGTCTATGAAGTTTTTTTTAAGCGTTACCACTTCTACTAAAGGCCAGCATGTTATTCACAAAGAAATTTGTGAATATCTCCCAGACGATTCAATTCGGATTGATTTAGGAGAGCATTTCTGCTGCGATTCAGCTTTAGAAGAAGCCAAAAAAAGATATGAAAACTCGAATGGATGTTTTCATTGTTCAATCCTTAGTTACACATTTTATTAAGAATATAATAAACACAAAACAATTATGAAGCAGTTAATTTTTATCGTCGCAATTTTAACCTCTAATTTAAGTTTCGGAGCAAGTGTTCCAAGTTTAAAAGTAGAAATGTCTGGTCAGGTGAAAGATCAAGAAACAAAAGAAAACCTGCCTTACTCTAAGGTCTTAGTATTAAATATTAAGGATAGCATTATTACCGGCGGTATTACTGACGAGAAAGGCTTTTTTAATATTCCTGTTAATCGGGGACAATACAAGCTCATTATCACCTCATATGGTTACGTTTCTGACACACTTACGACAGGCTTGGTCAGGGAAGACAACTTTTTAGGTGTCTTTAAATTGACTAAAAACATTTTAAACCTTGAGGAAATGAAAGTTCTTGCAAGTTCAAGGATAGAAAACTTAGATAAAGATGTCCAGGTTGTTACCGAAACACTTAAAAAAGGAGCTACAGCTGCAAAAGATGTCCTCAATAGAATTGTAGGGATCTCCTATGATGATTATTCGAGCAAAGTGAAGGTTGATGGCGATGCGAATATCATGATCCTCGTCAATGGAGTTGAAAAAAGTCAGGAATACATTCAAAACTTGGACCCTGACCGGTTACTGAAAGTGGAAACAACAAGAGATCCTGGAGGACGTTACGGATTGGAAGGTTATACAGCAATACTAAATATTGTTCTAAAGACTAATTATACTGGAACAGAGGTGTATTTGAAGGAAATGCAAGTCGTGGATATCGATACAGATAACAATAACCTTCATTTGTTAATTGGCAGCTTTGGCGGAACATACAATTACACAAGAGATAACTTGAATATATATGGAGGTCTTCGAATTCGTCGCGAGCAATTTGAAATTGTAACAGAGTCTAGAGCAGAATATGATAATGGATTAGTGGTTCTAGAAAATGCGGAGTCAGTCCATCCAAATTCACTTATAATTAAAAACAAGGCCCGTTTCAACTTAGGCTTTGATTACCGAATCAACCCAAAACACATCATAAGTTTTGAGAGTAATATTGAAGGCCTACCGATGGGCAGCGAACAAACAAGTTTTAATAATATAACTCAAGTATTTTCGAATGACACATTGACCGATCAATATAAGTTTAGTTCAAATTCAAACAATAAAAAATGGGATACTTACAATTCATTGTTTTACGTTGGAGAGTTTAATAAGTTTAATAAATTAAATATCAACTATACGTATTCGAATTATAGAGATCTTGTCAGTAATAATACGTCGCAAGAAATGAACTATGCGCGAGAGGAAAACGGAGTGAGTAAAAAACAATACTCCCGGTTTTATGCTGAATTCGATCATGTTTTATCGTCAAAATCTAACATTCAATTCGGCTACGGCAATACATGGAGAGAATTGAATAATGTATACGACATAAGTCAAACAGACATCGGTTCGGGCGAAAGGTTGACCTTTTCCAGTGATTTTCGATTAACTGACATGCGTCATAAGCTCTATTCTAACTTTAAGTGGGAAGTAACCAAAAAAGTTGGGATGAGGGTCGGTATCGCTGCTGAAACGTCTTCCCCCAGAATTGTTGGGCAACAGCTCAACTTCATGATTTATCAACCTCTTTTTGACTTGAAGTATAACATTTCAAAAAAAGTCAATGTTAAATTGAAATACCGTGCAACTAGTGATTACCCAACAATAGCACAAACGAATCCATTCGTGAGCCAAGTAAATCCTAGAATTACATCTACTGGAAATCCTTTTCTGAAACCATCAACTACACATCGGTTATCTATTCGTGTTAATATACTTCGCGGCTTGGTTGCATTCGAGCCTTACATTCATTATTCAAATAATGTAATTGCCAAAATTGGTGATTTAGGTACAGATAATGTGTTTGATTTTCGATATGAAAATGTTAATGCTTATCAAAGACTAGGAGGAAAAATCAACTTTAGAAAGTACATCAAAAAAAATCACATTCTGGTAAAAAGTAGCTTGGAAGTCTTTCAAGCAACAATAGAATCAACAAGTGGAATGAATCACTTTGCTGATTGGAAAGCGGATGCTGACCTGCTTTACATTACCCCTAAATCAGGAGCAGTTATTGGATTGAAGTATCAGCACGAGCAGAGCAAACGTATCAGCGGGTTGGGTTACAATAAAGGAGGTGTTGATTTTTGGATGTTACTATACAAACAGCCTCTGTTCCATAAAAAAGCGAGTATAATGCTTGGTTACATATTACCGATAACACTTGGAGCAAATTACAACCAAGATAAGCATGTAGCAACATCTGGTTTCAGCATGCAGACGGACAATGATGTGTCATTTATAAAGAACATGTTCATTCTTGAGTTCAGTTACCGATTCAGTAGGGGAAAAAAAGTAAAGAAAGAGCAAAAAAATATTGATCAAGAATCTGAAGAACGAGATGGAGGTCTCTTTTAAAAAAGAACAGACCCCAAAACCATACATGGATGTATTAAAGTCTTTCAGAAATGGAAGGCTTTTTTTGCAGATATGGCAAGAGATGAAAATAATAATGTTGGTGTACGCTTATTTAATCATCACAAACGGAGTTCTTTTTTAGTCAAACCACAGTTGGGTTAGTTTGAAGCGCTTTGCACACGGATTAAGCAGTAGTTCATCATCTATTTTTTTTAAAGCCAGACTTTGATGCAATATTTGACCTGTAATCAATAATTAATATAAACAAAAACAAACAACATGAAAAAGTTAATCTTTATTGTCGCAATTTTAATCTCTAATTTAAGCTTCGGAGCAGGTGGTCAACCATTAAAAAATGAGATTACCAACAAATTAATACTAGATTTGAGTAAGATCGAACTGCATAAAAACCATGAAGATTTTGTGGTAGTCAATTTTTACATCTCTAATGGAGAAATTGAAATTACAGATATAACCGGCACTCAAAAAGAGTTGATTCAGAAAGTTAAAAGTAAAATGTCTACACTGAAAATTCAGCAGGCTTATGAAGAAGGAGTGATTTATCGCTACAAGTTTACTTTCGAAAAGAAATAAATAACAATCGTTTAAACAGAAGATTATGAAAGCAGCAAAATGTACAAAGTATGGTGAGCCAAGTTTCTTAAGAATAACAGAAGTAGCCAAGCCAACACCAAAAAAAGATCAAATTCTGGTTAAAATTCATTCTTCTTCAGTAACTTCTGGAGATGCAAGAATTAGAAGAGCAGACCCATGGGTTATTCGATTAATATTCGGGTTTAAACGACCAAGAAAATCAGTATTGGGAGTAGTTGTAGCCGGAGAAATTGAATCTATTGGTAGCGAAGTATCAAAGTTCAAGGTTGGAGATAAGGTGTTTGGAACTACTGGGATGTCGTTTGGCGCACATGCTGAATATCAATGCATCAACGAAAACGGAACTTTAGCGTTGATTCCAGAAAAAATGACTTACAATGAAGCAGCCGCAATTCCTTTTGGAGCTACAGCAGCTCTTCATTTTCTTAGAAAGGGAAATGTTAAAGCAGGCCAGAAAGTTCTTATTTATGGAGCATCAGGAGCTTTGGGAACTATAGCAATTCAATTGGCGAAAGAACTTGGAGCTCATGTAACAGCTGTTTGCAGTGATGAAAATGGAATAATGGTAAAGGTTCTTGGAGCCGACAGTGTTATCGATTATAAGAACGAGGACTTTACGGAAAATGGCGTGAAGTACGACGCTATTTTTGATACTGTGGGAAAAGGTTCTTTCTCTTCCAGTTTAAAATCTCTGACAAAATCAGGAAAAATGCTACTGGCAAGTGCAAGCATGGGACAAATGTTGAGAGGTGCATTCACTTCCATGTTTGGAAGTAAAAAAGTGATCTCGGGAGTAATTAAAGAGACGGCCGAAGATATGCAGTTTTTTAAGAAATTAATAGAAGCAGACAAATTAAAAGCAGTTATTGACACCGTTTATTCGCTCGAAGAAATTCAAGAAGCTCATGCGCATGTCGATGCTGGACATAAAAAAGGAAATGTGATCATAAACATGAATCACGGACTATAAAAATAAGAGCACTTTTTGCGGGAAAGTGCGCAAAATGACAAAATTCTTCTTGTTTATTCTTCCTTTAAAAACTTCAACAATAGACGTTGAAAATGATGAACGCCTTGCTCTCTTGTTGGAGAAAATCGCCCTGTTTTATAAAACCTTGATTTCAAACCTTGGTGAACACCTTCT
>CAJQPA010000057.1 GCA_905480145.1 uncultured Flavobacteriales bacterium
GATAAGTATAACTATTGGGTGTCTTTGTCCGAGGTTGTATCGAAAATTAATCAAAGAATAAGCACGTAGAAAGCTAAATTATTCGTCGTTTGGACGAGGGTTCGAAACCCTCCGGCTCCACTGAAGGGGAGAGCTCTAGATCTTTATAGAGTTCTTCCTTTTTTATTTCTCCTGAAACCCCTTCTATACTTAACATTAGACGAAGTGCCTCATTTATTCTTGGGGTTCGACAATTTTGAGAAAAACCCTTTTTCATAAATACTTAGTCAAATTGAGCTCGTTTGACGTTACCCACCTTCCCATTTTCCAATACAATAAACTCATGTTTAAATAGTCTATTATAGATTGAAATGCTTATTTATCTTAAACTCCATCGATTAGTAAATCCTGTAGATTACTAATTCTGGCTTTCTGTTTAACAATCGTTTTTTTTCAATTTAATCAAGTAAATCGTTCTACCCCTATTATTTTTGACATCAACATGATAATCATTTTTCGTACTGGTATTTTGCGGGGTATCAGCTATTGAACTAGTGAAATTGAGCGAGGAGATTATAGCTTGATTATATGTTCAGTTATATTTTTTGACATGAAATAATAATCACCAGACTTTAAGTACGATAAATCAAGTACAATAAGGTCTTTATGGATTTCTATAACACTGACTTGATTTAAGACATTCCGTCCATAACGATCAAATACACTCCAATCATTTCTACCAATTAAACTCCCCTTGATTCTTAGCGTATTTTTCGTTGGGTTAGGAAAAATTGTCGTTTGGTCGGACAACCAATTATCTGTGTTAATAGCGCATGCCTTGAGTAAAGTTGTCAATCCGTCACTACTTGTTTGTTTAAGTCTGTAGTATGATAGTGCGTTATATGGATCGATATCAACGCCTAAGTAGTTGTTAACAGTATGTGACAATCCTGCTCCAGTTAATTGCTCTACAAAATCCCAATTTACTCCATCTATAGATCGTTCAATAGTAAAGAAATCAATGTTTAACTCTGAAAAAGTATTCCAAGTCAAATGAACACTTCCATTAACAAAAGCTACATCAAAAAAAAGTAATTCTAATGATGAAGGATTTGAGCCTTGCGCTAATTGATTACACCTAAAATCAATATTTTCCAACTGTGCTCCAACTGAAGTAGTAAATAATTGCATTGTAATTATTAAAATAAAATTGAATTTTAGTAAACTTAATTTTATTGTTTTAAGTGAATTTTTCCGTTGGGCTGTGCAAAACATAGTATGACGTTTAAATTATTATTACACTCCAAAATTGCAGTAAATTACTTGTTAAAGAATAGTCTAATTTCCTAATGGGCTATATGAGTTTCCGTACGCTTAAAATATTATTGTCAGCGCACAACGTATCAGAGGAATAGCTGGTGGGACTACTCACATAATTATATTTACTCATTTTTTGACCTCAAAGCCAATAAACTTAATTGAGCTTCTAATCAAATGGCTATAACACAACCTATACCCTAATCGCTTTAAATTTCGCTTCGAATCATAAATCATTCAAAATCGCAAGTTCTCACTCCGAAATAAATTTCACCTTAAATCTAACGCAACAGTCTATAAATGGAAACATTGACCGAAATTAAACAGTCGATTGAACGGTATTTATTAATAAGAAAACAACAAGAAAAAACTAAAGAAGATTGAGGAAAAGTAACGCTTAAAAAGCGTTTACAGAATCTTTTACTTTTTTTGTAAAGATACATTGAATGACTGAGTGAATTATTAAATATAAAGGCTGAAAAACACAGAAGAAATGAAAGAAAAACCTATGATTTGAGTGAAGAAATTACAACTTGTAACGATCACGTTTTAGGATACTTTACTATACATAGTAAAACATAAAATTAACGCAATGATAACAATAAAAGTCATGAAAAATAAAGGATCGAGTGGCTTAGATGAAGCTGATTCCCTAAAAAAAAAGGAATAAATAATCCATTCATTAAGAGTATCCTTTCAGTTAAGAATTCATTTTTAATCTATTCATAATTTCTTCTTTTTTACGAACCGATACATTAACAATTGAACCGTCTGACATTAATAAATGCCCTGCTTTACCTCTAATAAATTTTTCAATGTGCTGAGTGTTTACAATTGTAGATTTATGAACTTTTAAAAAGTTATTAGTCACCAGTAACTCTTCAAATTCTTTCATAGGTTTAGAAATTAACTTCTTTGAATTATCTGTAAAATAAAAATTACAATACGCTCTATCTGCCTGACATTTTATAACCTTATCAAAAGCAATTAATTCTATTCCATCATCGCAAGGAAGCGCTAATTTAGTAATCTCTGTGACTAAATTTTCTGATCTATTGTTAGCTCTGTGACCTAATAAATTCTTTCTCTTATCTATACGCAGTCTTACTGCTTGTAGGATGTCATTTGCCTCAAAAGGTTTAAAAATATAGTCCTCTGCACCCAAACTCATCCCGTATCGAAAATCTTCTGTTTCTACTTTGGCTGTGAGAAAAAGGAAAGGGGGGATAATTTTATCTTTAAGACGTTGATTGATTGCTTCAAGTAATTCGAAACCACCTAATTTTGGCATATTTACATCACAAAGCACCAAATCTGGATGGCTATCCATAATAACATCATACCCTTCTTTTCCGTTACAAGCTGTCAACACTTTGAAGCCTGCCAATTCTAGGATGTCTTGTATAGTCTCTCGAATGGCCAATTCATCTTCAACAACGAGTATTTGTTCCATAATTTTGTTAGGTTAGAATAGTTTAACTAAAAATACAAATAAAAAGTAAACAAAAAGGTTTTATCGCTAAATTTTCATTAGAAAAATTTGAATTATAATATCATTCTTTTTTATGAAAAGATTATTCCTATTATGACTTAATGAACGATAGTAAAAACCTGAACAGACATCATTTTTTCTTTCTTTAGTTGTAGTCAGATTATTTTGGGTCGGGTATGATTAAAGGTGAGAGTATTATTCTTAGAAAAAAACTTGTCTTGTTTATAACCCTAGTCATTTTATCATGATGAATAAGGCGCAATGTTTAGTGCAATAAGAACTATATTTGTTTACATAGGGGCATTAAAATTTTTTACAACTTCAATATTCTGTTTTCAAATCGTTACCTCTGAAACTTTATTTCAAAACTACTTCCCAAACCTTCAGTAGATTTTACGATTAAGACTCCTTTATTAACGTCTATATATTCTTTTGCTATACTCAATCCTAATCCGGTACCTTGAATTCCGATTGAATTATTGCCACGAAAAAAAGGTTGCATCAAATCTTGCATGTCTTCTTTTGGAATGCCTATACCTTTATCTAAAACCATTAAACTAAATGCTTTTGTCTCATAAGTCACTTTTAGTGTCGGGTTCTCTTTTCCAAGTGAATATTTAAACGCATTACTAATTATATTTGTTAACGAATGCGTCAGTAATTTAGAATCTAATTTAACATTATAGGGTTTTCCTTTCATTTCAAAATCTAACGTTCTGCCATCCTTTTGTATCATATTAAATTGCTCAATCATTGAATTGCAAAATTCAACCAAATCCAATTCTTGAGGATCAAAATGAACGTTCCCTGAGGCTAATTTACCCAAAATAAGAACTTCATCCATTAACTCTGTCATTTTGGAAATCTCTCCTCTAATACGATCTGATATTTGTACATACTTTTCTGGTGCTACTTCCTTACCACTATTGGACAACATTTCAAATAATTGTGCATTGGACTGAATAACTGCCAAGGGCGTTCTAAATTGATGTGATGCCATAGAAACAAAGCTCGATTTAAGCAACCCTAATTCTTTCTCTTTTTCCAACATTACTTCTAATTCTTCTGTCCGCTCTTTTACAATTCCTATAATTTTAGCCTCTAAGTTTTCTCTATATTCGTTAAGGTCAGTAATATCCTGACCTACTCCTAATACTCCAATAATTTTCCCTGTTGCATCTCTTCGTGTAGAAGAGTTCAGCAGTACCATAACACGATTATTATCTTTTGTAAACAAAGGGAATTCGTAATTGGCCGTTTCTTCCCCGTTTAAGGCGTTATCCAAGACTTCTTTTACTTGTTCTTGGTAATCTTCGGTAATATACGTTTTCACCAAATCTTTACCCATTACTTCTTTCTTAGTAAAGCCAGTAATTTTTTCTGCGGTCTGATTCCATTCATTTACCTTCCCTTTACTATCTATTCCAAAAATTGGGGCGTTGGCTGTTTCGATAAACTGACGCAATTCCTTGGCCACAGATTCTGATTTTGTTCGCAGCTCATCCATCTCTGTAATATCCTGACCTACTCCTAATACTCCAATAATTTTCCCTGTTGCATCTCTTCGTGAAGAAGAGTTCAGCAGTACCATGACACGATTATTATCTTTTGTAAACAAAGGGAATTCGTAATTGGCCGTTTCTTCCCCGTTTAAGGCGTTATCCAAGACTTCTTTTACTTGTTCTTGGTAGTCTTCGGTAATATACGTTTTCACCAAATCTTTACCCATTACTTCTTTCTTAGTAAAGCCAGTAATTTTTTCTGTGGTCTGGTTCCATTCATTCACAAGCCCCTTACTATCAATTCCAAAGATAGGATTGTTCGCTGTATTGAAGAAATGACGCAATTCTTTTGCGATCAAATTAAACTGTTTATCCTTGAGTATGACTCTTTGATCAAATTTCAAAATGATAAAAATCATTCCGGATGTGACTCCGATATTAAATAAATAAGACAGATGAATAAAAGTACCATTTGTTTGATCGAAGTTCACAGAATCAGTTGAACTAAAAAATAAGGAAATTAAAAAAAGCCCAAAAAATAGATATGCGTATTTTTTTGCTATATACTCAGGGAGCAAAACTAATGCACCAATCGCACCTAAGAAACTCCATGATAAAATAAAACCAGATTCATGAAAAGATCTAAATATTGTTTGAGCAATAAATGGCGAAATAATAACGATGGGTATAATTGTGTGAACTAATATTTTAAAATTAGATTTATAGTGGGATATACAAAGAGATACAAACACCAACAAAACAGCAAAAACAGCGTTCCCAACTAAAAGATCAAATGATACTCCGAAGATTGAAAAATAAAGACTAACCCACAGAATACCAGAAAGCATTAAAACAATTGCAATTATAAAAGCGATGGACTTCTCCTTCTTTTTTTCAGCAGAGTCTGAGGGGTTATAGTCATATTTTCTTACTAATAACTTAAATTTTCGTGTTCTCATTTGTTTTTGAATTGATAGTTTGAATTCAGATAATTATGAAGCGCTAAAAGCTATTTCAAAACAACTGCCCTTTCCTAATGTTGATGCAGCAGTTATTCGTCCCTTGTTAAGTTCAATATATTCTTTTGCTATGTTCAATCCTAGCCCAGTGCCTTTAATTTCTGTCACATTGTTCGCACGAAAAAAAGGTTGAAATAAATACGACAGTTCAGATTCAGGAATACCTATGCCATAATCTTTTACGGATACTAAAAGTTCTTTTGGTTTAAAATTTATTGTCAGCTGAGGGTTTTTGTTACCTGTGGAATACTTAAAAGCATTACTTACGAGATTAGATAAAGAATGCGTGAGTAATTTAACGTCGAGGGATATACAGGATGGTTCTCCTAAAATCTCAAAATCTAAAACTCTTCCATCCTCTTGTATTGAATTAAATCGTTCAATCAATTCATTACAAAATTCAACCAAATCTATCTCTTGTGGATTATAAGTGACATTTCCAGAGGTTAATTTACCTAGAACAAGAACTTCGTCCATGAGCTCTGTCATTTTAGAAATTTCTCGTTTAATACGACCGCTTATTTTTTCATTCTTTTCAGATTCAATTTTCTCTCCACTACTTATTAGTAGATTGAGCAATTCCACATTCGATTGAATAACAGCTAAAGGTGTTCTGTATTGATGCGATGCCATTGAAACAAAGTTAGTTTTAAGTAACCCAAGTTCCTTCTCAGTCTCTAGTGTTTTTGTTAATTTTTCATTCTGACCTTGTACTATTTGTTTTTGTAAATTTATTTCATTTCTTTTTAAAACTAATTCTTCATTTATTTGTTTCAATTCTTTATTGGCTCTATCAACAGTCTTTTTTTGAGTTTCGATGATTGATTTTTGCTTAGCAGTTACCTTTAATCTATTGAAAATAAATATTCCAAAGCATAAAGTCAAAAACAAACCACTAAATAAGAAGAAACTTTTTTGTTCCGCAATTTCTTTCTTTTCACGCTCGTTATTGACTTTTTCTTTGCTAACTTTTAAAAGATAGGCGTTTTCAATACTATCCCTAGCTATCTTTTTATCGAATTCATATTGTGCGCTTTGTCTAAGTATTTCGTTACTCATATTTTCTCTGTCTATTTTCTCTTGAGTATCCATAAATAGAATATACATATCTAAAGCTTCTTCCGGTTTATTTGAAGCTTTATAGAACATAGATAAATTTTGTGTGATATCACTAATTTTTTCTTTTGCACCAATTTCTTGAGCAATTTTTAATGCTCTAAGCGCAAAAGAAATTGCTTTTATTGTTGAGTTTTGCTTAAAATGAATACTAGCAATGAAATTTAGTGAAGCCGATTGGTGCACACGGTCATTTAATTCCAAGTGAGTATGTAAAGCTTTATTTACATAATCTAAAGCAGTATTGTAATGCCCTAACTCGAAATGAACGCTACCAAGGTTATAATTTATTTGGGCATTAAGATCTTCTTCAAAGCCATTGTTAGCGATTAGTGCTTGTTCAAAATTACTGAGTGCAGCTTCATAGTTACCTTGATTCAAATATACAACTCCAATATTAGTAAGAGCATGGGATTCACCCATCCTATCGTTGAGTTTTAATTTTATTTTTAAACTTCTATTATAATATTCAAGAGCTGCATTAAAATCTCCCTCTTCTTTATAAATTATTCCAATATTATTTAAGGTACTTGCAATTCCGCTTTCATTTTTAAGATCTTCTTCAATTTTCAGGCTCTTTAGATAATATGTTAAGGCATTAGAATAGGCCCCTTGCTCCTGATAAACTAACCCTATATTATTATATACAGAAGCAATACCTACTTTATTCCCTGAATTAATTCGCAGTTTTAGACATCGTAAATAATAATCAATAGCTTCTTCGTAATCACTTACAAAGTATTTTGAAAGCCCTTGAAAAAGCAATGCCGTCGACATTCTATATTTCAATTTTTTCTTTTTCGAAAAATCGTAGTATTCTTTTGCTAATAAATAAGCTGAATCAGGATGATTAAATAAGAAGTAAGTTAAAATAAAGTCTTGGAATGCATCAGCCCTTGTAGTATCTTCTTCTTCAAAATTATTCCAAATAATTAATAAACTGTCAATTTGTTTTTTCTCCTTTATGCTGAAATTTTGAGTCAGTGCAGTATAAGAGTTGATTAGTAAAAAAAGACATATTAGTTTTTTCATATGTTTAATTTAATATATTCTTTACGAAAAATGACTTTAATGTATTTATTCTTTTGTTCGTTTGTTTGCGAGATTCCTGTGGTCATATTCTAAATCGCCAATCTTTTTAGACTAATAATTTAGCAATATCTATTATACTTCTATTTTTTGCTAATAATTGTGTTTGTAATTAGCGCTTAAATATTATTTTAAAACAACTGCCTTTTCCTAATATTGATGTTGCTGTAATAATCCCCTTATTAATTTCTATGTATTCCTTTGCTATACTCAAACCTAGTCCGGTACCCTTTATATCTGTAACATTCTCTGCTCGAAAGAAAGGATGAAATAGATTTGACTGCTCATGCTCTGCAATGCCTATACCATAATCCTTTACCGCTAATTGAATTTTTGAGGGCATAAAATTGAGAATCAATAAAGGGTTCTTTTTAGAAAATTTAAAAGCGTTACTTATTAAGTTAGATAATGAATTGGTTAATAATTTAACATCTAATTTCGCAAGGTATGGATCTCCTTTAATTTGAAGTTCTAAAACTCTACCGTCGCTTTGAACAGCAGTAAACTCTTGCGCTATTTTCTCACAAAATTCTACCAAATTGAAAATTTCAGGCGAATAAACTATGTTTCCTGAAGTTGACTTGCCTAGAGCAAGCACATCATCCATCATATCGGTCATTTTAGAAATTGCCATTCTAATACGATTGATTACCTCTTTGAATTTTTCTGGCTCTACTTTTTGTTTGGTATTGTTTAACATATTTAGTAATTCGGCATTAGATTGAATAACAGCCAAAGGTGTTCTAAATTGATGTGATGCAGTTGTAACAAAGCTTGATTTTAATTTGCTTAGTTCTTTTTCACGCAATAATGATTCCTCCAATTCTTTATTAGCTTTGGCCAATTTATTCATTGAATTATATAGCTCTCTACTTTTTGATTCAAGTAACTTCTCGGCTTCTTTTCGGGCTTTTTTTTCTCTTTTGCGTGCTCTATCAAGTAACTTAATATTCATTTGAACTTTGTTTTATTGACTTGTAGTAAGACCTTTTGTCCATCATTCTCTACTGTTATTTTTTCAATAACAACATTCTGATTATAATGCTTGGCAGCTCCTTTTATCAATCCAATTGCTAAATCAGACAATTTCCTTGATGACTTGTAATTCAAAGTCATTTCAGCGTTGTTTTTTATTTTGGCTTTGAATGATGGCAGCTCTGCATCGGGGTATAGCTTTAAAACTTCTGGATGAATATAATCGTCTATTGAGTTTAAAAAGTCGAACAAGTTGGGCTTTTCCATAAATGCAGGGTATTTATCTTTTAGAGTAGAGAAAAAATACTCGCCAAAAACCATTAGCAAAGCTGGTACTGGAATTTCTTTTATTTCAGATAATTTTCCAACCATCTTAAACATATCTTTGTGACTATATGTGCCGACGGAGGTGTAAACGCCCTCCGTGTCAAGCTGGCATTCATCGATTATCTGTTGAACGACCTCCAGGCCAAACTCATTTTCAACTAACTCTAAAAACTCGGTAAAAACAATTCCTTTCATAACCAATCGTGTTTAAATATTATTTCAAAAGTGCTACCCATTCCCAAATTTGATTTAGCACTAATAACTCCTTTGTTAATTTCTGCGTATTCTTTTGCTATACTCAAACCTAGTCCGGTACCTTTTATATCTGTAACATTCTCTGCTCTAAAGAAAGGATGAAATAGATTTGACAATTCACCTTCAGGAACTCCTATACCGAAGTCTTTTACCGATAATTTAATTTCAGTCGTCTTAAAATAGAGAGTCAATTGAGGCCCCTGTTTTTTTGCAGAAAATTTAAAAGCATTACTGATTAGATTAGACAATGAATAGGATAATAATTTAACATCTAAGCAGGCATCGTAGGGCGTTCCAATAATTTGTAGATCTAAAGTTCTACAATCGGTTTGGATAGCATTAAAATCTTCGGTCATTTTCTGGCAAAAAACGACCAAGCTGAAAGTTTCAGGACTATAGATTACACTCCCAGAAGTTGATGTACTCAAGGTAAGTACATCATCCATCAGACTTGTCATTTTAGAAACTGCCTTTGTAATACGATCGATTACTTTTTTATACTTTTCTGGCTCAGCTTTTTTCAATCTATTGTTGAACATATCTATTAATTCGGCATTGGATTGGATAATAGCTAAAGGTGTTCTGAATTGATGTGATGCAGTTGAAATAAAGGTTGATTTTAGTTTATTTAACTCAATTTCCCTACCTAGTGATTTTAATAAGCTTTCTTTGTTAGTTTCCAACTCCTGATTTAGGCGTCTCAATTTTTCTTCCGATGTTTTTAAACGTTTAGTTTTCTTCAAAAGGAACTCCTTTTGCTCAACCTCTTTCGTTATATCAAAACGAATACTCACAAATTTTATTATTTTTCCTTTTTGATTTTTAAAGGGCATTATAGTGGTATCTACCCAATAAAAATCATTCATTCCTTTTTTCTGGTTCATTACCTCTCCTCTCCACACTCGTCCATTACTAATCGCCGCCCACATGCCAACAAATAAACCATCCGATTGCTTACCACTTTTTAATATCCTGTGATTTTCACCAATTAACTCCGCTCTATTATATCCAGAAATTTCGCAAAACCTGTCATTAACAAATGTAATATTACCATTAGCGTCTGTTTCAGACACAATAGCAGCTTCATTTAAGCAACGAACTTGCTGCGCTAGCTCATGTTCAAGATTTCCATTCTCAATTACCTGCAAGTCTTTCTCTTTAAGAAATAACATTTTTAGCTTTTTTTCGCGCAATAATGATTCCTCTAATTCTTTATTCGCTTTGGTCAGTTTATTCATTGAATTATATAACTCTCTGCTTTTTGATTCAAGTAACTTTTCGGCCTCTTTTCGGGCTTTTATTTCTCTTTTGCGTGCTCTATCAATAATTCTTAGATTCATGTCAAAATTATTTTATTGACTATTAGTAAGATGCTTATCTTTTGCATATCCTTATTATTACTAGGCATAAATCCCAGCACTTCTTATTTACCGTTTTCTATTGTTCAGGGCTTATTCTTTTAATCTTGAATCAATAAGTTTTAGTAATTCTGGGGCCGAATAAGGCTTTGTAACAAAATCAACAGCACCCATGTTCAGTCCTCTTCTAATGTTTTTTTCTTCTGTTTTGGCCGAAAGAAATATAAATGGCGGGATTTCATCTTCCTTATGGAGCTTGTGCAAGTTCTTTAACATATCAAAACCATCCATAAAAGGCATATTTATATCACAAATAATTAATTCTGGAGCACTTTCGTTGAACTTTATGATTCCTTCTTTTCCGTTTCCAGCCTCAACGACATTGTGTCCAGTAAATTCTAATATCTCCGCCAACGTTTCACGCAGTAACTTATCATCTTCAATTATCAAGATCTTTCCCATAAAAACTTTTAAAACAAAGATTAAAATATGGTTTTGTGCCAATAAAAACCGTTTTCAGTTTCCGAATGTTAATATTGACTTTCCGAACGTTACTAAAAACTCATTTAGCAAGATTAAAATGATCATGTTTGGTTTGCTTCATAAGCTAGCATATTCTTTTTAAAGTCAAAAAATGAATGAA
>CAJQPA010000058.1 GCA_905480145.1 uncultured Flavobacteriales bacterium
TAACGGTTTGGCTAAGCTGCGTTTTAATGCAGTTTAGGTGTTGTTGTAGCCAGTTTTATTTTTTTGTAATTTCTCTTAATTTTTCAATCTCTGCCTTGTCTTCTTTTTTGGTTCTAAAGCAGTTAATAGTCCAAAGAGATTTATTCTCGTTCGTGAAAACACTATCATTATTAGTTCCGTCAATACCATAAATGAGATATTTTTCGCCAGATTTAAACCTGAAGCCACAATCTCCTGCTCCCATTCCCGTATAAATTATAATAGTATCAGTTTTAAAATTACCCTTTATAACTTCAGTTAATACTAATTCATATTTCATTATTAGCCTTCCATTGTAAGGTTTAGAATCTGGTTCATACTTTACTACTTTAGAATCATAAATTACAACTTGTTCTTGAGATATAATCTTCCCAGTAACTATTGATTTAGAGTAGTCATATTCATCTTTAATTGATTTCACCTCTTTACAATCACAAGCTTTAACGTTCAAAGTTCCAAATGTCAGAAATGCTAATATTGATATTACTATTTTCATATTTTTCTAATTGGCTACAACAAGTGGATATAGTGCACTAGTGCACTATATCCACACTATACGTTTAACTCAAATTTAATGAATCTATTGGACTTATGATACTTCTAATATTATTTGTCGCAACTTGAGTATAAATTTCAGTTGTTTTTGTACTACTATGTCCCAACAAGACTTGTATGTAACGTAAGTCAGTTCCTGACTCCAGTAAATGAGTTGCAAAGCTGTGTCGCAAAACATGCGGTGAAATACTTTTTTTAATTCCAGCGACTTTTGCTGCTTTTTGAATTATTCTTAAAACACTGGTAGCACTATATTTTTCTCCCATTGCCCCTTCAAATAAATATGTTTTTGGCCTCGGGTTCCACTGGCTAATATATTTTCTTAGTTCAATTAAAACTGTTGGACTTAAGATAGTCAATCGATCTTTTCCTCCTTTTCCATTCTTTACATTAATTACCATGCGCTTGCTATCAATGTCTTCCAATTTTAGATTTAGTAATTCTCCCCTTCTCAAACCTGCTGAATACAATAAACTGACGATGCATCTGTGCTTAATGTTATTGGTGTTGTTAATAATCATCTGCACTTCTTCCGCACTAATTACTTTAGGCAGACTTTCTTTTTTTCTTGGTCGTTCAATAGAATAAAAACGATTGGGCATTTCCATTACAACTTCATAGTAAAACTTAATACTATTGATCATTTGATTGATGTAAGAATCAGATCGCTGTTCTTGCACTAAACCTTGTAAATAAAGACGTATTTGCTCTTCGTTGATAGAAAGTAAATCCGCCTCTTTGTGTGCGTTAATAAAGCGCTCAAACATTGAAATGTATATGCGAGCTGTATTCATTGAATAATGCTTTAGTTCAAGTTTTCTCAAGAATTCTTCGGGACATGATTTATAACCAACGGCCAATTCTCTATTCCGATAAGTATCAACGGTTATCTTTTGATTTTCATTCTTTAATATTTTTTTAGTGGAGAAGGACGAAAGGTTAATCCAAGCGACCCCTTTGAATGTTGAAAATATTAAATTAAAATTTTGGAGAGTGTTTGGTGTATAGACCATTCCAAATTTTTGACTCCATTTTACATGTGGCAGCTCTTTAATGAGTGCGTGAATTACCTTGTCAGGATAAAATTTTAAACCGATTTGTTTTTTGCCATCGATTAGAAGATGTTTTAATGCAATGTTCTTTTTTATGTCGCTCATGCAACAAACATCCTACAGAAAAAATACATATTCGGTTAATAACCGATTACTGTCGTTTGTGAGTCGTTTGTTTGTCGGATCTATTTAATGAAAATCATTCATCTTCCTTAAACCATCCAGCGTATTTCACATAACTATTCGCTATTCGCATCACTTCTCCTTCAAACATTTCAGGAGAAATGTCTTTCACTTTCTTTGCTGGTACACCGGCCCAAATACTTCCAGCTTCAACACGAGTTCCTTCCAGAAGAACGGCTCCTGCAGCGATAATAGAACCGGATTCGATATAACAGTTATCCATTACAATAGAACCCATACCGATAAGAACATTGTCTTCAACAGTGCAGCCATGAACCAAAGCGTTATGACCAATTGAAACATTATTACCTAGGGTCGTTTTGGTTTTTTCAAAAGTTGCATGGATAACAGCTCCATCTTGGATGTTTACTTTGTTTCCCATGGTTATTGTGTTCACGTCACCGCGAACAACAGCGCTGTACCAGACAGAGCATTGATTCCCAATAATTACATCACCGACAATTGTTGCGTTTTCTGCAAACCAGCAGTCATCGCCAAACTTAGGGTGATTCCCCCTACATGGTTTAATTAAAGCCATAATGAATAATTTAAAATGGAACTATTTTGACAATAATTCCTGAATGTATTTTTCTATCGTCTCTGGTTTTGTAGTCGGTGCAAAACGCTTGAAAGGTTTTCCATTTTGATCGATTAAAAACTTTGTGAAGTTCCATTTTATTTTGCTTCCTAACCAAGATCCTAATTTACGTTTTAAATAAACAAAAAGTGGATGTGTATTCGAACCATTGACATCAATTTTTTCCGTCAATTGAAATGTCACACCATGATTAATTCTGCACGTTTCAGACATTGTCTCATTGCTCAATGGCTCCTGACCTCCAAATTGATTACATGGCGCTCCTAGAACAACCAATCCTTGATCTTTATATGTTTGGTGTAACTTCTCAAGACCATCAAATTGAGGTGTCAATCCGCATTGAGTTGCTGTGTTTACAATCAGTACAACTTTACCTTTAAAGTCATTCATTTTGATTGTTTCTCCATTTGGAGTATTAATTTCTTGTGTGTAAAATGCCATAGTTCTTTTATATAATGCGAAGTTAATAGTAAAAGCGAAAGGGTTAAAGATACTTAGAAGCTTCTCTTTTTGCTAGTCCTTCTAAACTTATTTCATTGATAAATTTTTGTACTTCTAAAGGTTTGTACTTAGAATGTTGCCGAAGACTCCAGCCAATTGCTTTTTGAATGAAGAATTCTTTAACGTCTTGGTATTGAATGATGAGGTCTTTAAGTAATGAGAAGTTCGTTTCATCCCTGTATTTCAATTGAAAAATGAGACATGTTCTATTGAGCCACATGTTATCAGAGTTTCGCCATTTCGAAATAATCGGTTTTACCTGTTGAGGATACTTTTTAAAATATTCTCCTACATAATTCGATGCGATAGCATCTACAGAATCCCACCAAGACTTATTTGTCAAAATTTCCTCTAACATCTTAATGTCGCCAATCTCAATGTTCTTTTTTGGAATTTTATTGAGGTAATCAATCGCGATGTATTGATATTCACGTTCCGGTAATTCCCATAGCAAAAAGGCAATGTCCCAGCGGTCTTGATTTTTAGAAAGTGTTTTAACCCATTCACGATGAACCATTTTTCTCTCCGGCGACTTAACCCCTGCAAAAGGAAAGAGATTCTTCATGTACTTAGACATGCTTGAAGCATTAGAAGAAATTCGAATTCTCTCCATCTTCTCTTGAAGTTTTTCAACCGCTTGAAGAGGAGAGTCTGTCATTACTTAATCACGTCTAATTCTTTACCAATCTTAATAAACGCAGCAGCTGCTTTGTCTAAATCTGCTTTAGAATGTGCGGCAGAAACTTGCGTTCTAATTCTAGCGGCACCTTTAGCAACAACAGGGTAAAAGAAACCGATTGCATAAATTCCTTCTTCCAATAAGCGATTTGCAAATTTTTGAGAAAGGGCAGCGTCGTACAACATAACAGGTACAATTGGAGAATCTCCTTGTTTGATGTCAAATCCAGCAGCTACAATTTGGTCCTTGAAGTACTTTGTGTTTTCTTCTAATTTATCTCTAAGTTCAGTAGATTCATTCAATATTTCAAAAACTTTTAATGAAGCACCCACGATAGAAGGAGCCAAAGAATTTGAAAATAAATAAGGTCTTGATTTTTGACGAAGCATGTCAATGATCTCTTTCTTTCCAGTAGTATATCCACCCATTGCTCCACCAAGTGCTTTACCTAATGTACCAGTGATGATATCTACTTTGTCAAGAACACCAAAATGCTCAGGAACTCCACGTCCAGTCTTTCCAATGAAACCAGCAGAGTGACATTCATCCGTCATAACTAAAGCATCGTATTTGTCTGCTAAAGCACAGATTTCATCCATCTTAGCCAAATCACCATCCATTGAGAATACACCATCTGTAACGATAATTCTAAAACGTTGATCTTGGGCAGCTTTCAATTGATCTTCCAAATCATTCATGTCAGAATGCTTGTATCTGTAACGCTGTGCTTTACACAAACGAACACCGTCAATTATTGATGCGTGATTTAATTCATCAGAAATAATGGCATCTTCTTTACCAAACAATGGCTCAAAAACACCACCATTTGCATCGAAAGCAGCAGCATACAAAATTGTATCTTCAGTTCCGTAGAATTCAGCAATTTTTGCTTCTAATTCTTTGTGAATATCTTGTGTTCCGCAAATAAAGCGTACAGATGACATTCCAAATCCATGAGAATCCAAAGTGTCTTTTGACGCTTGAATCACATCTGGATGAGAAGACAAACCTAAATAGTTGTTGGCGCACATGATGACAACATCATCTCCAGGACTTACTGTAACGCTTGCGCCTTGAGGAGAAGTAATAATACGTTCTCTTTTATAAATTCCAGCTGCGTCAATTGCTTCTAATTCTGACTGTAAATGATCTTTTAATTTGCCGTACATATGTTCTATTTATAGATACACAAATATAAAAAGAAAAACGCGTCTCAAGAAAGTTCTAAAACTATTTTAAGACGCGTTTGAATGATTTAATTTTCAGTTTGAATTCCTTTTTGGAGACTCAAATAACTGTTTTCATTCATTGCAACTTGCAATTGAATATCAACCAATTCAAGTAATACAACAGATAAGATTGTATTGTTCATTTGAAGTTTTGAAATATCTATACTTCGCAATGAATTCGTGTCGTTTAAGCTGACAAGTGCATTATTGTATTCTTCGATTTCCTTCACTAAAGAGCTGTAAGAAAGTTCATCTTTTGATGTTTGAAAATACCCAACAATCACATGTACATCATTTGGATTTCTTGTATCCTTTAAGGATGACCTGCCTTTGTTTTCATTCTGTTGTCCATTCGAAATTGAGATTAAGTTTG
>CAJQPA010000059.1 GCA_905480145.1 uncultured Flavobacteriales bacterium
CACAACAAAGCCACCACCAATTGAAAAATAGTCGCGTTCCAAGGTTGTATTGTCTTTTAGTCGAGCGACAAAGCGCATACCGTTAGGGTGAAAATCTAAGGATTCATTAGACTTAAATACGATGTGCTGGTCATAATCAAATGAAACGTCCTGCTTTCCGTCTAATAACAATCGAGTAGAGTTTTTGATTGACTCAACTTTCTCGGGAATAGAGTTTGTATTGATAAGGGTAAAATCCTCTCCTAATAACCCCATCATTATTGCGACATCTGTTCCGTGGCCAAGACCTGTCTTTGCCAATGAACCATATAGGTAGGTTGTTATTTCTTCGACATCTTGGATCGATGCATCTTGTTTAACATAGTTCAAAAAACGAGACACTGCTTTCCAAGGACCCATCGTATGAGAGCTCGAAGGTCCAATGCCCACTTTTATTATTTCAAACGCACTAATAGACTCCATAAAATTAATTTTTAACCTCGTAAATGTAGGATTTTGAGTTGAACAGTAATTAACAAGAACCGTTTTATTCTATCTAAGAATTTTCATTACTCGTTTCAGCGTCAGCCACTTTTGGCGGGTAAATTTTAGAGAAAATCCAACCAAAAAACATGGCTACAACAAACGAAGGTGCCAACACATCTAATTCTTTAAAATAGGGTCCAACACTTTCTATTTCTGTCACCACAAACTTAAAAATGATGATTGAAATGAAGCCAGCAACCATAGAGGCGATTGCTCCTTTTTCTGAATATCCTTTCCAAAAAAGAGATAGAATAATTACCGGACAGAATGTAGCAGCAATTCCTGACCACCCAAAAATCATGATCCAAAATATTTGTCGTTCGGGATATAAATTATACAGAAGAATTGCTATACCTAATGCGATAAGTGCCATTGTTATTGTTGCGACTCTAGAAAAAGTTGTAAGGTCCTCATCTTTCAAATCAGGCCGAAAAATTTTCTGATAAAAGTCTCTAGTTATAGCACTTGACGCCAAAATTAATAAAGAATCAATCGTAGACATAATGGCCGATAAAACAATAGCAATAAAAATAGCGACAAGAATAGTCGGTAAAAATGTCTCTGTGACCATGCTTAAAACGTTTTCTCCATTGTTACCCAGAATGGACTCAGGGTCTTGACCTTCATTTGTAAAGTAAATTCTTGCAAGAATACCGATGGTAACAGCCGCGGCATCTGTTAACAGGGTAAACAATAGTGCAACCCACTTTCCTTTATCAATTTCTCTTTCACTTTTAATAGACATGAAACGGACATATACTTGTGGCGAGCCCAAAAATCCGAGGCCGATCATGGAAAACCCAAGTAATGTAAAGAGGTTCATCCAACCATCGTCGCTTCTACCCATAATTCTTGTTAATGTAGGATCAATAGCGTTTAATCCTTCTGTAACTCCTGATCCATGATCCATTGAAAACCAAACCACGATTGGCAACAACACCAATCCAAAAAACATCAGTATCCCTTGAAACATGTCGGACCATACTGCGGCAACAAACCCCCCAATAAAAATGTAGCAGAGGACAATAGCGAACCCAACCAACGCACCAACCCTATAATCAATGCCTAGCATAGACTCAAAAGCAATGCCTGTTACATCCATTTGTGAAGCAACATAAATAACAACAAATATTGCAAGTACGGAGGCTGCTATTATTCGCAGGGTATTGTTAGAGGATTTAAAGTGACTTTGAAGATAATCGGGAATGGTAATTGATCCATATTGGTCAGAACGTCGTTTAAACAATTTCGCCATAAATTGCCATGAAACAAAAACCCCAAGAAGCTCTCCTGCAACAACCCAATAAGCGGAGTAGCCTGCCATTGCTCCCATTCCCGTCAGTCCTATAAGCAGCCATCCAGATTCTCCTGTTGCCCTCGCCGAAAAAGCGACTGCCCAGAATCCCATGTTTTTGCCCCCTAAATAATAGTCACTCATTTTATTAATTCGTCGGGATGCGACAATTCCGATTAGAAAAAGAATTGCTACGTAGATTGCAAGTACGATGATTTTTGTTCCGAACATGGGCTGCTATTAAATGATTAATTTCGAAGATAAGAATAGATTTAAGAATGGCTTACCTAATGATTGATATTATCCCTTCGCTCTATATTTCTAGAAAAACAGTAACTTGCAGTAATTAAAACATACTACTATGAAATTACGATTAACATTATCTATTCTTTGTTCTACGCTTTATTTTATGGTTGCAGCTCAACAAACTATTAATGCTTCCATTACACATGATGCAATACAGAGGGATTATATAATATATATTCCGGCAAATTACACAGGAACTACAGCTGTACCATTATTGTTTAATTTTCACGGATACACAAGTAGTGCAAATGCGCAAATGTGGTATGGAGATTTTAGATCTATTGCTGATACAGCGGGGTTTATTATTGTTCATCCTGAAGGAACCCTTGATGGGACTGGAACGACACATTTTAATGTTGGATGGGGGGGAAGTTCAGTTGATGATGTTTCTTTCACGAGTGCTTTAATTGATTCGATCTCTGATCAATACAACATTAACCAAGACCGAGTATATTCTACAGGAATGTCCAACGGAGGTTTCATGAGCTTTCGTTTGGCGTGCGAATTAAGTGATCGAATTGCGGGAATTGCATCTGTGACCGGCTCAATATTACCGGGAACTTTAACGAATTGTAACGCACTTCATTCAACACCCGTGATGCAATTTCATGGTACAAATGACGGGACGGTTCCTTATTCAGGGGGCGCAGGTTGGACTGAACCGATTAGCTCGTTGGTAGATTATTGGGCAAATTTTAATAATTGTTCATCGCCACCAGTGATTGAGAATGTTCCTGACATCAATGCCGCTGACGGAAGTACAGTAGAAAAATATTCTTACCTTAACGGAGACAACTGCACGGAAGTGATACACTATAAAATCACAAATGGAGCCCACACATGGCCAGGAACAGTTTTTAGTTCAGCAGGGACCAATCAAGATATCAATGCATCGGTTGAAATTTGGAAATTTTTATCTCAATATGATATCAATGGATTAATGAACTGTTCTAGTGCTGGATTAGATGAAGAAGTGTTGATTCCGTCTTTATCAGTATACCCAAACCCTGTCGAAAATAAACTTCAAATTGAAGGCCTTCAAGATTTAAGTGGCCTTGAGAACCTAATCATTACAGACCTTTCAGGAGCTATATTGTCTGTTGCAGAAAGTGTTGGAAACAGCATTGATGTTTCTGAATTATCGAGTGGACTCTACATGGTGCATATTAAGCACTCATTAGGAGAGGCTTCTATAAAGTTCTCAAAAAGATAATTAATTAAAGGGAAGGACTATAATTCGTCGACGGTCTTTATTGAAAACGAATAGGTCGTCCCGGAGTCTTCTTTTGCTAGATCAAAGCTGCCTTCTAATTGTTCGGTAAGCATTTCAATAAGTTCAGTGCCAAAAGATGTCTCATCATTTGGCTTCCATTTACCGTTATCAGAATAATTCACCGTAAAAAAGCCAGAATCGGCATCTATTTCGCCGATTACAAGTTTAATTTTAGGCTCCTTGTCCTTTTCATTAAAGGCATGCTTAATACTATTGGTTACAAGCTCTGTAACAATTAACGCCAAGGGGACGATTGACTTCATTCCTACTTTTTCAATGCTTGTTTCGATGTCAAAGTTGATTTGAAATTTAGAAGAGCTGGAGCTATTTAAATCATGAACTAAAGAAGATAAATATTCATTTAGATTAATTTCTCCAAGATTGTCTTTTTCATACATTTTTTGGTGAACCAATGACATTGTCATAATTCGATTAATAGCGCCGTCAAAATGTTTTTTTGTTTCATCAGAAACAGAATTTCCTGATTGCATTCTTAATAAACTAGTAATAACTTGGAGGTTGTTTTTTACACGATGATGAATCTCTTGAAGTAAAACAGTTTTTTCCTTAACAAGCTTGTCAACAATACTTTTCTCTCCAAGAACTTTTTGGTTGGCCATTTTTAGTTCTGACTCAGCCCATAAATTTGTTGAAATGAATTGATTGACTATGTAAGCAATAATGCCGCAGCAAAGGGCAAACTCTATGGTCATTCCCAATGCTTCTCCAAGAGATATGTCTTGAATACTTGATATGTTTTCATTGAGAAAAAACACAAAGTACAATCCTATTGAAACTAAATTCGCGAGAATAAAAGAGACTCCCCAAATCTTCCCAAGCGTAAAATAAGCATACAAGGCAATTATAAAAATCCAAAAGGGCTCAATGTAATGCACAGAATTTGGAAGGAAAAAGATTGAACTATTCACCAAAACATAACTGCAAATTGTCAACATTTTCGCCACACCTTTATATTTTCGTTTTATGAAAAGCCAATAAGTTGCCGCACCTGTGAACAAGGCCCCAATACCATAGTGTATAGCAAACCTAGGTTCTACAATTAAGAAAAAACAGAATATTAGGAATAAAAAAAGAGCCAAAACAATGGTAATGTTCCACGTCAATTTGAATCGTGCTTTTTCGTAATAGTCAGTAAAGGTTGTCTTAGGTGTTTTTATGAATTTGATCATACATTTATAAAAATACAAAAAAACGATTACTTAAAAAGAATCATTTTCACGTTAATTTATTTAGTGATCTATATTTATCTTCTGGCAAACCACCTGATTTTAAAACACTTAAATATAAATGTTATACAACAGCCTTCGCAGTATTGCTTGTCTCCTGTCATTATAATTATCTCAATACCGCGTTATTTACAATTCAGTAATAGTTTCTTTTATAGCGCCTGAAATAACATCCCCAGCTCACCTGCGATTATAAATTCTATTGATTATTTTAACTCAATTAGCGTTCTGGCTGAACTGATCTTTAATACAGGCTAGGTATTGTTATAATCAGATCTTAATCTTTAAATACGTTATTAATTTACTCCAATTGTATTGGAAATTGACCTCTGGACACATTTCAATATCTATTCGGTTGAAATGACATTCATCAAGAATCTCAATTGAATCGTTATAAATACAAAATGAATTCATTTTGAATTCATCCCTTGCATGCTCAATTGAGGAGATAAAGAAATCAAGATTGTCGTAATAGGACGCATCGCAGTTAGTACAAGAATCTTTTAGATTAACGATTCTATTTATACTATTTTGATATTGTTCTTTTACATCATCTTTGACAATTTCATTATAAAAAAGGCTAGAATCTATGATGTCAGAAATTAAAAGACGGTTGCCGCTAACTAAAGAATATACAAATGCTTCCTGGTAATTGTTGCAGTTGGCGCCACAAAACTCAGACGAAACGCGTATTGAAACAACATCTTTTTTGTTAAATGTTATTTCAGAAGTAAGCCAAAACGAACTTGCTCCAAACACCAAATTTGACAGTGCGGAATCAATCGAAGTTGTTAGTGTGTCAAATAAAATATCACGCCTTATATTCTTGTTTAATATGCTATCGATGGCAATGTCCATCGTCTTTATTAATGGAAATTCTACTTCACGTTCCATACCTATATCACTTGTGTCCGAATAGTGAATAAAAGAAATTTCAGCACTTTGTCCATTTGATTTGAAGGCAAAGGCTAAAAGGAAAGAAGTCAATATAATTGATAAATAGTTCATGTTTTTATCAGCTAAAATAAACCTAAAGAAGGAGGCTTAAATTAATTTTCTGTTAATCGTTTTACAATATATGTTATTCGTATTGAATATAAGGTTTGGTTTATGATTAATTGCGTGGTTCTGCAGCTAATTATGTAAACAAAGGCTTCACAAATTTAATCCAATTCAATTTCTAAATCAGTATTACTCCATTCTAACCAAGAGCCATCATAATTTCTTACATTATTATATTTTAGTAATTCTGTTAAAACAAATGTTACACAGGCTGACCTAACTCCAGATTGACAGTATACTATAATGTCATCCTCTGGAGCAACGTGTATTTTATCCAGCTTTTTCTTTATAATACTAATATCTCTAAATGTTCCGTCTTCTTTGTCTCCTATTTTAACTAATTGAGACCAATCAAACCTTATAGCTTTTGGTATATGGCCGCCTCTTCTGACATTACCTTTTTTTACCTGACCATTAAACTCTTCTATTGTTCTTGAATCTAAGAGCACTTTGTTCTTCATGATATGCTCTCGTACGTCTGCGGTATTTGCATAATGCGATAGATTTATTTCCTTCAGCTTTAAATTGCTTTTTTTTATTTTAGGAGTAATTGTATCTGATACAAGATTTAATTGCTGCCATTTCAGGTAACTTCCGTCAAGTATTTTTGTGTTCTCAAAGCCATATTGTTTGAGTATCCACCAAAGCCTGCAGGAGTTTGAGTTTCCCCCTTTGTCATAGAGAATCAAAGTGTCATTGTCCATAACACCCCATTTTTGCAAAAGAAATTCCATTTGATCTTTACTTGCAATTGTCCCTTTTACATCACTTTTTCTGTTTTCGTAATCAGGTCTCCAGGTATTAATTGAACCTGGAATATGACCGATTAAATAATCTGCTTTTTTCCGAATGTCAATGATTTTATAATTAGGTAAGCTGTGCTCAATAATGTTTGATATTTGTTTACAAGAAACTAACTTACTAGGATCAGGGGGGGTTATGATTTCTTTTTTATGATTATTACAAGAACTAAGTACAGTGAAGAGAATAAATATTTTAAAAATTGTTTTCATTTTTCCCAAGTTCATGCGCCAGGTTAGTCGGCTATATTTATTTTAACGGCTCGGACTAGTGACCGTTGCATTTGACTAAAGATAAATAAATTTTGGAGTAAGGACTTGGGAGTTTGAATGATACATACTACGAAGCGAGATTTAAGCAATGGAATATAGGTGGTGTAAGTAGTATATTTAAACTTATTATCTTTAGAAAAAAAAGCATGCTCAATAAACTACTATTCTCGATTTTTCTAATCTTAACATCGCTTTTAAATGCTCAGTCTGTATTTGACAATGATGATCTAATGCCTTTTGATGGTTTGTTTAAGTATCATTACTTAGAATCAAAAGATAAAATCTACCTAGAAGTGAATGAATTAGATTCAACGTTTCTATATGTGAGTTCATTAAGTCAAGGAATTGGGAACAATGATTTATCTCTGGATCGGGGTCAGCTTGGAGGTGAACATGTTGTAAAATTTATAAAGACTGGAAACAAGTTATTACTCATTAAACCGAATTTAAAGTTTCGCGCTCTCACGAATAATAATCTCGAAAAAAAGTCAGTAGAAGAGGCGTTTGCTAAATCCGTATTATTTGGTTTCCCGATTCTTGAGAAGACTACCAATGGTTATATTATTGACTTGACTCCATTCTTGATGCAAGACACGCACGGAGTGGGCGAAGTTTTAAAGAAAGCAAAACAAGGGAATTATAAACTTGACCCTAGTAAATCAGCATTGAATATGGATCGAACTAAAGGCTTTCCTGAAAATGTGGAATTCGATGTTCTTTTAACACTTAGCGGATCACCTTCGGGAAATATGATTAAGACTGTTACTCCAGCCCCTAGATTTGTAACCGTATTTCAACATCACTCATTTGTCTTATTGCCGGACAATAAATTTAAACCACGAGAGAATCACCCTAGAAGCGGATCATTTTCTACATCATTCATGGATTATTCATCGCCTATAAATGAATCTATGCAGGTGAACCTAATTAATAGACATCGACTTGAAAAGAAAGACCCTAATGCAGTTTCAAGCGAGGCAATTGAGCCAATCATCTACTATTTGGACAATGGAACTCCAGAACCTATTAGGTCGGCTCTTATGGAAGGAGCAGGATGGTGGAATGAGGCTTTCGAAGAAATCGGGTTTAAAAATGCTTTTCAGGTTAAGATATTGCCAGACTCTATTGACCCTTTAGACGTTAGATACAATGTAATTCAATGGGTACATCGCTCAACTAGAGGCTGGAGCTACGGCGGTGCGGTAACAGACCCAAGAACAGGAGAGATAATTAAAGGACATGTTAGTTTAGGGAGTTTAAGAGTTAGACAAGATTTTCTTATTGCGCAAGCATTGAGCAAAGACCCGTTCAAGGATGGGAAAGATGATTCTCAAAAAATGCAGGAGTTCGCTCTTGCTCGTATTCGACAACTTGGAGCTCATGAGGTTGGGCACACCCTGGGCTTTAACCATAACTATGCAGGAAGCACAAACAATAGATCTTCAGTAATGGACTATCCATTTCCTTTGGTGACAATAGAAGACAATGCTATTGATTTTTCTGATGCATATGCTGTTGGGATAGGTGACTGGGACAAAGCCACGATTGCATATTCGTATTCTCAGTTTGAGAAGAATGAAAAAGCAGAGCTTCTTAAAATAATAGAAGATGCAAGAAATAGAGGGCTTCGATATGTGAGTGATGCTGATTCTAGGCCTGCTGGAAGTGCAAATGTTCATGGTCATTTATGGGATAATGGAGCAAATTCAACGCAAGGATTAATTGACGCGATTGAGGTTCGCCAAGCTGCGATTAATCAATTTGGTATTAACAATATCAAGGCAGAGGATTCTTATGAAAAATTGGAAGACATTTTTGTTCTGATATATTTTTACCATCGTTACCAAACGGAAGCAGCTATAAAAACAATTGGCGGACTTGATTATGGGTACGGCTTAAAGAATGAATTGTCGACACCAACAAATCCAGTTTCTGCTGAGGCACAAAGAAAAGCCCTTGAAACGGTACTTCAAACAGCTGATTTAGAGTTTTTAGCAATTCCAAGAAATAAATTAGTCTTATTTCCTGCAAGAATGAACCGTGGTAGGGAAAGCTTCAAAGCCTTCACAGGTTCTGCATTCGACCCAATAAACGCAGCGGTCTCATCTTATGACCATTTACTAGGTTTACTTTTGAATCCACAAAGGGGAAATAGGTTAATTAATCAGAAAGGATTAGCTAAAGATCAATTAAGTTTTGGAGAAGTTCTGAATGCGTTAATGAACCAGCATTTATATGATTCTACTGAAGATGAGTATCATCAGGGAGTTCAGGTTGCTTTGCAAGATGTGTTGCTAGAAAGAATGATGCAATTAGCGCATTCGTCACTCGTTTTACCTCAGGTGAAGTCCATTTCTAACGGAAAACTAATGGAATATCTAGAGCATCTGAAAAATTTGAAAAAAGCAAATGTTTATCAAGCAGAACATATCCGAAAAATAGAAATGTACTTCAAAAGTCCAAAAATACCAACTTTAGTTTCTTCTCCCAAAATGCCTGATGGCTCTCCAATAGGCACAGGCAATTGCACGCACAGATAACGGTTACGCTAAAAATCATATATTACTGAAGCAAGAAACGCTTTTTAGCGTAACCGTTATCTATCTTTTTTAGATTTAGAGGACCATTCCAATGGCAAGTCCTTCAGACTGTGCGGCTTCTTTAATTGCTTCTATTTCCCCAGCATCTAACCAAACCCCTTTGCACTTTGGACAACGATCTATGATTATTTCATGGGTATGTTCTTTAAGTAATACTTCTCCATCTATTGGGCAAATTCTATTTGGTTCTCTTGCAATTAATATTTTTGTTTTGCATTCAGAACACGTGGGTTGACCCTCAAATTCACGTTTTGTTTTGTTTTCATTACAGTGGGAGCAAGTATTATTTTTCTTAAACCAATTCATTGTTTGATTTTTATAAGGGTTTGTATT
>CAJQPA010000060.1 GCA_905480145.1 uncultured Flavobacteriales bacterium
AATTTTTTAATACGTTCTTTATTTCATTAGTAACATTATCAACTTTAGATGGGGTGTTCCCATTAAATTCAGTTCGCCCCCATTCCTCATAATAACCTTTGGAAATAAAAACAGGAGGAATTTTAGAAAAAATTTCATCTACCATTTCCCCATGACCCTCCCCATTGACAGTAAATTTGGACACTACAATTCTTCCCATCAAAGCTGAATTCCCCTGAATCATTCCTTGGTTAATCATCTTTTTAAAAGGTTCTTCAAAAGGGATGTAGCTTAAATCGTAAAGAAACTTAGTCCAAAAACGAGAATACAATAAATGACCTGTAGCATGCTCAGAGCCTCCGATGTATAAATCGACATTATTCCAATAATCAACCTTCTCTTTTGCCACGAATTCATTATCGTTCGTTGGATCCATGTACCTTAAGAAATACCACGAACTTCCCGCCCAACCAGGCATTGTATTGAATTCCATCCTGTCTCCTTCAGAATAATTCCAAGCGCCTTTTTCAGCTCTCGCTAAAGGGGGTTCACCATCTTCGGTTGGTAAATACTTATCTACTTCTGGAAGAGTAATCGGTAGACTTTCATCCCCCACCAATTTTGGGATTTCACCCTTGTAATAAACTGGGAAAGGTTCTCCCCAATAACGCTGTCGAGAGAAAACAGCATCTCTCAACCGATACTGTGTCTTTCCTTTTCCAAATCCTCTTTTTTCTATCTCATAAATCGCAAGTTTGCCAGCTTTTTTCACTTTCAAACCATTCAAAAAGTCAGAATTTGTGATTACCGCATCTTTTTCCGAATACGCTTCTTCACTAATGTCTTTGTCTTCAAAAATGTTCAAAATTTCAATTCCGAAATGTTTAGCAAAATCATAATCTCTTTGATCTCCACAAGGAACGGCCATAACAGCTCCAGTTCCATAGGATGCAAGAACGTAATCACCTATCCAAATCTGAACTTTCTCTCCAGAAAATGGGTGAATTGCATACGCTCCAGTATTTTGACCTGAAATATTCTTTACATCTGCTTGACGGTCTCTCTCCGACTTCAATGATGCTTGCTTTTTGTATTCCGCAACACCATTTGCGAATTCAGGGGTTGTAATTTCATCTACGAAAGGGTGTTCTGGTGCTAAAACCATAAATGACACTCCGTAAATTGTATCTGCTCTTGTTGTAAATACTTCAATCTCGCGATCTGAGCCGTCTACCTTAAAATGAACTGAAGCACCTTGTGACTTTCCAATCCAATTTCTTTGTTGATCCTTGATTGAGTCTGTCCAATCTATTGTTTCCAAACCTGTCAATAAACGCTCTGCATATGCTTTAATTCTCATTGACCATTGTCGCATTAATTTCTGAACAACAGGATGCCCTCCTCTTTCAGAAACACCATTGACAACTTCATCGTTCGCTAAAACAGTTCCTAATTCAGGACACCAATTTACCCATGAATCCGCCAAATATGTAAGACGATAACACATAAGCGTTTTACTTTTCTCGACTTCACCCATTTCTTTCCATTCTGCGGCAGTGAATGTTCCTTCGTAATCATGACAAGCATTGACGGTCGTATTTCCTTCTTTGTCAAAAATTGCAATCAAGTCTGCAATTCGCTCCGCTTTGTTGCTCGTATTATTGTACCAACAATCAAATATTTGCTTGAAAATCCATTGCGTCCACTTGTAATATTCCGGAGACGAAGTTCTTACCTCTCGATCCCAATCGAATGAAAACCCCAATATATCGAGTTGTTTTCTATAACCAGAAATAACATTTCCTTCTTTATCTGTTCCCCCGTCAATATTGGTAATGGTCGTTATTGCAGGGTGTTGACCTGTTTGAATCGCATATTGTTCTGCAGGAAGACCAAAAGAATCATATCCCATTGGATGCAAAACATTATACCCTTTCAATCTTTTGTATCTAGAATAAATATCAGAAGCAATATAACCAAGTGGGTGACCTACATGAAGACCAGCTCCTGAAGGGTATGGAAACATATCCAACACATAGAATTTTGGCTTCGCTGAATAATCTTCTGCGCTAAACGTCTTGTTTTCAGACCAAAATTCTCTCCATTTATTTTCTATTTCTTGATGCTTATACTCCATACTTCGAAAGACTTATTGAATTGCAAAGATAATGAATTGCCTATATGAAGCTTTAAAAAGAATCGATTAATTGGAAAAGCTCTCAATACAAAAAACACTAATTGCAAATCTAATTTTATCAAGACCTTGCTCAGTAATCTTAAAATACTATTTTTACTAGTGAATGATTATTGCGAATAAGTTAAAGATCTTTTTAACCTTACTTGTGCTTATAGGCTCAAGCACGCTGTCGTTTTCTCAATCTCAAGAAGAATCAGATTTAATCAGAGCTTATAAAGACACAATTAGTCAAAGACAAAAGTTTGATTTTCTCTTAAACCTAGGAAAACTTTACAAAAACACCAATATTGAAAAAGCAGATTCAATTCGTCATTTAATTGTAAAAGCCAGTCGGGTATTTAATGACTCTGTTAGATTCGAAGCACTATACTTTGATGCTGAAGTTGCAAATATTACTGGAAATCAAGGTGAGTATTTCAAAAGAATTCTAGAGTGTCAACCGTTTTTAAATAAACTCCCATCAAGTAATGTCGTTTACAGAATATATAGTCATTTAGGGGTTTATCATAGCCACCAGCAGGAGCACGAAACAGCAAGGTTTTATTTCAATAGCTGCATAAAATCAGCCAGAAAAAGTAACCGTAAAAATGAACTTTCTCAATCTTACAATTTACTTGCATTAGATTTCATGTCATCAAATAACAAAGACTCCTCATTGTTTTTTGTTGACAAAGCAATTTCTTCTGCAAGAAGACTTCGTGATAAAAGCGTATTGTCAAAAGCATTTAACACTCAAGCTAAAATCTACAATTTCTTTGGACAAATAGAACTGAGTGTAGCCAAAAACCTAATTGCCCTGCAACTAGCAGAGGGAACTAAATCAACTCCTTTATTATCTAGGTACACAAGGGAAATTGGGCAAGACCAACAACTCATTCTCAATTTAAATGATGCCCAATATTATTTCCGGAGATCTTTGAATTATGCGAGAAGGATTAATGATAAGCGACAGGTAGCCTTGGCCTTAACCAATCTTGCTTCGGTTCAATTAGGTAAAGGAGAATATACAAAAGCTGTAGGCAATGCAAACGAAGCCTTGAAATATTTAGAAAAGCTAAATGACAATAATGGGCTTGGTCAAACATACAATATCCTTGGGCAGGTTTATAAGCAGCAAGAGAATTACACAAAAGCTGCAAGTAATTTAAATCAAGCCTTAGTTTATTATGAATCAACTGGAAACAGAGAAGAGATTGCGGGAGTTTATCACAATGTCGGAACCGTTTTTAAAGAACAAAAAAAGTATAAAAACGCATTAAATTATCTGAATCGTTCCATTGAAATTAGAGAAAATTTTGGCGCTAAAAATCAAATTTATTTTACTTATCGGATTATTGCCGATGTCTACAAAGAAATAAATAATCAATCGAAATCTTTAGAGTACCTGGAACTTTATTTAGATTATGTTGATAGTAACACCATTTTACAATCGGCGACAAAAATTGCAGAATTAAGTGAATCTTATCGCTCTGAACAACGGGAACGACTAATTAGCGCTCAAGCCGATTCTATTGCTAAACAGCAACAGGAAAGAGTCATTACCTCTACAAAATTAGAAAACAGTCAGCTTCGATTAAACTTCCAAATGTATATTATTGGCGCCTTTTTAATTATTGTTTTATTAGCAGGCGTTATTTTCTTTTACCGATGGCAGCAAACAAAAATAAAACAGGAACATATAGAGGTTGAGATGTCACAAACTCTATTAAGAACGCAGATGAATCCCCATTTTGTTTTTAATGCCATGTCGGTTATTCAAAGTTATATTTTTGATAATGATACTGTGAATTCATCAAAGTTTTTAGTCAATTTTTCAAGACTGATGCGGTTAATCCTTGAAAACTCTCCAAAAAAATACATCCCAATAGAAACTGAAATAGAAATATTAGAAAAATATTTAGGAATGCAAAAATTGCGTTTCCAAGACCGATTTAATTTTGAGATTGTGACAGAAGACATTCTTTTAGAAGAGCATGCAAATATTCCTCCGATGATCACGCAGCCTTTTATAGAGAACGCAATAGAACATGGCCAACTTCATACGATCAAAGATGGCTTTATCCATGTTTCCTTTAAAAAGGTGAATGATATGTTAGTAATTTCTATTGTGGATAATGGTGTTGGAAGAAAAGGTTCTAAAAACAACAGCAAAAGTTCTGAGCATAAGAGTATGGCAATCGATATAACAAGTCAAAGAATAGAACACCTGAATAAAAAACATAATACAGATGGGAGTTTGGTCGTAGAAGACTATAATAAAGAACTCCAGAATGGCACAAATGTATTAATTTCATTACCTTACACTGTAAACCGCGCTATAACTAACTAAACCGTATGAAAAAAATTTTAATCATAGACGACGAGAATAGGACCCGAGAATTGATAGCTAAAATGATCGATTCTTTTGGTTTTGATGTAATAACTATTCCTGAAGGTGAAAACGTTAAGTCGGGTATCGCTGCGATAGAAAAACATCAACCAGATATTGTTTTCCTAGACATTCAAATGCCAGACGGAACGGGATTTGATGTTTTAGGTTCCATTCCAAATAAAACTTTTGAAGTAGTATTTATTACTGCTCATGAGGAGTTTGCTATAAAAGCTATAAAGTTTAGCGCACTTGATTACCTTTTAAAGCCAGTAGATTTATCGGAATTAAAGACAGCTCTAGAAAAAGCAATTGAAGCTAGCAGTAAAAAGCATAATCCTCAACAATATGAAGCTCTAACGTCTAATATACAATCGAATGAAAAAAGGCGTTTGGTTTTAAAAACTCAAGAAAGTGTGCACGTAGTGGAGCTAGACCAAATTATTCGTTGTGAGGCTGACAGGAACTACACATCATTCTTCCTATTGGACAACAAAAAAATATTAGTGAGTAAAACACTGAAAGAATATGAAACATTGCTTTCTGGATACAATTTCTTACGCATTCAGCAGTCACACCTGGTAAATCTTAACTTTATTGATCGCTACGATAAAAAAAATGGTGGAGCTGTAGTTATGAAAGATGGAACCGAAGTACCTTTGTCTCCAGCAAAAAGAGATGTGTTTTTCAAAAGGCTTGAAAACCTATAAATAGATATTCGTCGAAACTATATGTATATTCATCCATAGTTGTCCGATGTTCATTTGACTCTCTTCAATCAAATTATTGTTCTTATACTTGAAATAAGAAATAAGGAGATATCAGGAATTTTTCTTTTTAGTTCTACTTTGAAATATTGAAGATAATATACTGCTTGGAGAGGCAGTTTCATTTTCTAGTTTGATTAAAGAGTATAACAGTTCTTAATTTACTTCAATATTATTTGTTCGTGCTTTGCACAGGCTTCAAAGTTGGTTCCTGATTTTTTTCTTTTTCTAAAAGAAATTCACTTCAATTGAAGTTTTAACTACTATTACGAATAAGATTGACTTTACTACTACAAGAAAAAAGAGCTGAATATTCAGCTCTTTTTTTGTTTATACAAAACAGGTCTGCTTGGCGAAGCATCATTTTCAAATGGAGCCACTTGAAGATTTAAAATATACTCACCATCCTCAACTGTGTCGTCTACATAAATCATCTCCGTAATTGTTCTGTCAAAATTCGGGTTTTTTGGAACCTCCCAAAAAGCATGATGAAATGCGAGTTTACCGTTATCACTCTCCCTATCTACAGATGGCAAATCGATCAGTAAATGCTTTATTCCCTTTTCTAACAAGAGCGCTACGCAATCTACATCATAATAAGGTGGGTTGGTAGCAGAATAGTTCATGGATTTCTTTTCTATTGAATTGGGTGACGTCCGAATAATCAGTGCTTCACAATCATCAATAAGATTCTCAATTTGCCATGGTGAAATCACTAAATCAAGATTACCGTCTTTATTTTTTCTCTCTAAAGGAGTAATGGTAATTAACTTTGCATTGAAAAAAAATGTGTCCAATGTTTTATTAATCGAATAGACTTGTTCCGTAATGTGTCCAAGACATTCAGTGTGAGTTCCATGCCCATGAGGATTAAAAAAAACATCTCTGAAATTTACATCCCCACCTTCTAAAACAGAGCCAATGTAATTTTTATTTCTAACGGGTTCAAACGTCGGTTTTTCAACATACCAAGCTTTGGGATTTTCTTCAGTATCACTTAATGGAATAGAAATATCAATTGGCTCAGAAGTGTCGATAAAAGTATTTTTCTCAAGGAATAATTTCATACTGCCAAGATACAGAAAATTAACACATTTTTCTTTTCTTTACATTATGATTGAAGACGGAATAAAAGCAGTTATTTTTGATTATGGAGGTGTTATCATAAACATCGACTACCAAGCAACAATTGAAGCATTCAATGCTCTCGGGACAATAGATTTTGAAGAGATGTACTCTCAAGCTTCCCAATCAAATCTTTTTAATCAAATTGAAACAGGTAAAATTTCTGGCCAATATTTTATCAACCAACTGCTCGACTATCTGCCTAGCGGTGCTTCTCCAAACAAAGTCGTTGCAGCATGGAACGCAATGATTAAAGATGTTCCGAAAGATAGAATAGAGTTGCTTTTCCGATTAAAACGGGAAGGTTACAGATTAATCCTACTCAGCAACACGAATGAAATTCACATTAAGTTGGCCGATCAAAGATGGAATTCTGTTCACCATGAATCACCGAAAGAAGTCTTTGATTCCGTGTATTATTCACATGAAGTGAACATGAGAAAACCCAACAAAGAAATCTTTGAATTCGTTTGCCAAGAACAACAATTAAACCCTGAAGACTTTCTCTTTATTGATGATTCAATTCAACATATAGAAGGGGCTAAATCAATTGGCATTAATGCAATACTATTAGAAAAAGATAAGTCGATTCACGATATTTTCTCCTGACACAATTCTACCAGTAAGCCTCCTGTAGATTTCGGATGTAAAAAAGCAATTCGTTTATTGTCTGCTCCATCTTTCGCTGAAGTATGAATCAACTGAAACCCTTCATTTTTTAGTCGTTCTATCTCAAAATCAATGTCATCTACTTCAAATGCAACATGATGAAAACCTTGCCTACCTTTTTCTAAGAATTTAGCAATTGGAGAATCTTTAGATGTAGCTTCTAACAATTCAATTTTACTTTCACCCACCCGAATAAACGCGGTTTTAACACCTTCAGAAACTACTTGCTCTTCCTTATAACATTCTGCGCCCAATAATGTTTGATATACATTTAGAGACTCCTCAATAGAATCCACGGCAATGCCTAGATGTTCAATTTTTTTAATCATGAAAATAGTTTGAGATTAGTTCTTGATGAACTTTTCGTTTACATTATCGAAATTAATATAATAAACTCCTCTAACCAGATTAGAACAATTTACTGAAGACCCAACACCCTTCTTAACAATATTTCCGTAGGCATCATAAATTTCGTAGCGTGTCTCATAAGGCGATTTACCTGCTAAGAATTTAATTTCATCCTTTACTTTAACGGGTGTTTTAGTAACAACTGGGGAAGTCGAAATAAATTTCACCTCGTTTGAAGGTCTTTTCTTTCCTGAATGATCTACTTGAGCAATTCTAATTGTGTTTTCTCCAGAATGTGGTGTAACGCTGAAAGAATAAGTATTGACATCATCATTACCCTTACCCTGTACCTCACCAATTGTTACCCACTTATTCCACCTGTATTGCTCAACGATAAATGGTAAAATCCCTTGTTCACCATTCGTTTTCCATTTTAAATTACCTGCAGGATCCACTGTCATTTCATCAACATTATATGTTGATCTAGGCAATAAAACTTCTGGGTTTAATATTTTAGGTTTACAACCATCGTTGTGCTCAATCTCAATGAAAACAGGTTCTCCAATAGCAATATTAAAAAGAGAGAAGTCAATTTCAAAAGCCCCCATACTTGTGCCCCCTGGCATGATATCTCCATTCACTGTAACCTTCGTAGCACAATAACCGAAACCGTCTTCATCCATAGGGTTCTGTACATATAAATTCTTTCCTTGATAGGTCCCGTTAACCGACAATGCACCATATACACTGGATCCGGTCAAGAAAATCATAAAGAATAATATACAGTTTTTCATCTAAAAAATCAAAATAAACAATGTAAACACATGCTCAATCAACACACAAATATAACACGTTTTTAAGTTAATTCACCATTTTCAAACAAAAACTACCTAAAAAACTATTTGATGCTTTAACTATATACATTAAGTGAGGGAATTACACTATATTAGTTTTTTAATGACAATAAGTAACCTATTATGAACTGAATGATTCAGAGGAATTAAAACTATTTCAAGAACCAATGAAAAATATAATTCAATTATTAGTGTTGATCTTATTGTTTTGTGCATGCTCTGAAAGTCACAAAAAACAATTTAAGTATAGTGGCGGGTCATTAAAAATGACCTTAAATAATCAGCCAACCACTTACGCACTTCGCAACGTTGCCGATTACTATTCTGCAACCGTTCTTTATCAGATATCAGAAGGTTTAGTTGGTATAGATCCTAAAACCTTAAATACAATTCCTAAAATTGCATCAAAATGGTCACAAAGTGATGATGGCAAAACTTACACCTTCACGATAAGAAAAGGTGTTCTATTCCACGAGCATGAAGTTTTTAAATCAGAAGAAGACCGCATGCTTACAACAGATGATGTCCTTCATTCTTTTAACCTTGCCTGTTCGAAAAATGAAAACCAAACATCTCCACAATCATACAAGTTAGTGCTCAAATCATTGCTAAAAGGAGCCGAAGAGTTTCATGATGGTAAAGCCAAATCGATAAGTGGCATGCGCGCAGAGGGAGAAACCATAACTTTTGAACTTTTAAACGCGGACAAAAATTTTCTTAAAAAATTGGCTAATGTGTATTGTTTCATTAGTTCCAAAAAAGTCTATGACGGTGGTTTTATCAATGATGTTGTTGGCACTGGACCTTTTGAATATAGTGTATTTACAGATGGGGACACACCAATGTTAACACTCCTCAAAAACACAGATTATTATGAGTTTGACACTGATGGAAACGCACTACCATACCTAGATAGCCTAGTCTTTGCATTCCAAAGCAGAAAAATGGTTCAGCTGGAAATGTTTGAAGATGGCACTACAGATTTAATCACAGGGCTTCCTACGAATCGCATAACACGAATGATAGAAGGAAAAATTCAAGATTTTAATTCTAAACCTCCTAAACTAATTCTAGCCAACAACCCGCTCTTGCAATCGCATTACTACTTCTTCAACATGCAGGACGAACGATTCAAAGACCCTTTAGTAAGAAAAGCGTTTAATTATGCTATTGATAAAAAATCCATTGGAAGAGACGTTTTAAGAAATCAATATTATGACATGGGGTACTATGGAATAACGCCTCCAATCGCAAAAGTTTTGAAAGGTTATGATTTTCAATCTATTAAAGATGTTGGTTATTCATACAATCCTCAACTAGCCAAAAAACTTTTAGAGCAGGCAGGATATCCAAATGGCGAAGGTTTTGGAACTGTAGAATTACGATATAATATCAATGATATTAAATCCGCTGTGGCTGATGAATTTGCAAAACAAATTTTCAAAGTATTAAGAATCAACGTAAATATTGACGGCTCAGATTTTGAGCGTTTAACTCAGGATGCCACGATCGGTAAAGGAGACATCTTTAGTCAGGGTTGGGCTGCTGATTTCCCAAGTCCCGAAACATTTTTGATGAATTACCATAGTCAATTCATTCCTGAAGACTCAACAGCTCCATCTACAATAAACAAAGGAAAATACAGAAATTATCTTTTTGATAAGTTTTATGACGAGGCAGTTAACTCAGAAAAAATGTCGGATCAAATGGACAACTTCTCTAAGGCAGAAGTTGAACTAATGAAGGACCCACCAATTATACCCTTATGGTATGCTGGAGATATTCAGATTACACAGTCTTATATTAGAGGATTGCATTTTAATGCGCTGGAATTTTATGATTTCAAAAATGTCTACATTAAGGAGTGGACGATCGAAGAATATAAAGAAAACTATAACAAAACCCAGAATTAAACCATTCAGTCATGCTCAGAGTATTTGTTGCAATTGTTGTGCTTTTTTGTTTTAATAATGCGCATGCCCAGCCTAGTCAAGATGTACGTGGGTCAGTATATGATTCGGAAACCAAATATCTAATTGTGGGAGCTAAAATTCAAATCTTCACACAAGACAGTGTCAAACACTATAGGGCGATTACAGATTTTGATGGAAACTTTGAGATTTCAGATGTCCCAGTTGGGAAACATGAACTAACTGCTTCTTTTAATACTTATGACACAAAGAGTATTACAATTGAAGTTAACTCAGGAAAGCAATCTATTGTTAACATACCAATGAATGAGAGTTACTTGGAGCAAGCAGAGGTAACAGTTACCGCTAGAAAGAAAGGCGAAGTCATCAATGAATTAGCGTTAATATCGGCGCAGCAGTTTAGTGTATCTGAAACAGATCGTTATCCTGGGTCTCGCTCTGACCCTGCTCGGATGGCTTCTAATTTTGCAGGTGTTGGCGGCGCAGATGATTCAAGAAATGACATTGTAATTCGTGGTAATTCACCTTTGGGAGTTCTATGGAGGGTAGAAGGAATTGATATACCTAACCCTTCGCATTTTTCAATTTCTGGAAGCACGGGAGGGCCCGTTTCTATTTTGAATAATAAAATATTAGCAAATTCAGATTTCTTTATGAGTGCCTTTCCTGCAGAATATGGCAATTCAACTTCAGGCGTTTTTGATCTTAAATTAAGAAATGGAAATAACGCAGAACACGAATTTACTGGACAGTTTGGATTCTTGGGAACAGAATTAATGGCAGAAGGACCTCTCGGTAAAAACGGCAAATCAAGTTACTTAGTAATGGGTCGTTATTCAACATTAAGTCTTTTCAGCTCATTGGGAATAGCTATTGGAACAGACGCAGTGCCAACCTATGGAGATGGCGCATTTAAATTCAATTGGAAATTAAAAAATGGTGGTTCCCTATCATTATTTGCAATTGGTGGTGCAAGTGACATTGCTATTGAAATTGCTAATCCTGGAACACTGGAAGATCAAATTTCAGCTGGAAATTCTACTGAATCTGTTTCTGAACTTTATGGTGAAGGGGATAGAGATCAATTTTTTGGAACAGCTATGGGCGTTGCCGGATTAACCTATAAAAAACCCGTTAACGAAAAAACATTCTTCTCAGCGACAATTGCATATTCGTATGAACAGCAAAAATCAAATCATGACTTTATTGATAGAAGTGGATTAGATACAAATGGAAATCAATACATTCTGCATAATTCACGATACCCAATGATGGCATATGCATTTAAGACATCAAAAGCTTCGGGGTTTTTAAGTATTAACCACAAAATCAATAGAAAACACTTAATTAAGGCGGGTGTCAATATTGATTCGTATTTCTACAACCTACATGATTCTGTCTTGGAAGCAGGTCATACGCAAGATCCATCATCTCATATCTGGGATGAAAGATGGGATTATGAAGGAGGTTCATTTTTAATTCAACCCTTTGTCCAATGGAAATGGAGAATGACAGAAAAAATGGCTTTTACGGCAGGATTACACAATCAATTTTTCTCATTCAATAACAATGAAAAAGTTAATGTGAGTATCGCAGAACCAAGAGTTGGTTGGAAATTGAAAATGAAAAATGGTCAAGCTATTTCTGCGGGTGCAGGAATGCATAGCATGACACAGCCAATGTATACCTACTTATATCATCAAGAAGATGCAAATGGGGAAAAGGTTTATGAAAATATGGACATGGATTTCTCTCGGAGTTTACATTCGGTGATAGGATATGAAAAGGCCTTTAAGAAGAGTTTAAACCTTAAACTGGAGGGTTATTACCAGCACTTATATAACATTCCCGTGACAGAAGCTCAATCAGCATTTTCATTAATTAATATGGGCAGCGGATTCCAAAGATTCTTTCCTCAACAATTAAAAAACACCGGAACAGGGACTAATTACGGAGCAGAAATTACGCTTCAGAAATATTTTGACAAGTCATTTTTCTTTATGTTTTCCGGAACTGTTTATAATTCGACATATGTTGCAAGCGATGGGAAAGAAAGGAGCACATCTTACAATGGGAACTATGTTTTTAATTTGTTGGCAGGGAAAGAATGGAAAATTGGAGAAAAACAATCTATCTCTCTAGGGTTTAAGGGAACTATAGCTGGTGGCAAATTATACGGCTACATCGATACCGCGCAAACAAAATTGCTACAAGAATTGATTTATAAGGACGAAGGATTCAACACAAGACAATTTCCCATCTATTATAGAATAGACGCTAAAATTAATTGGAAATTTAATGCCAAGCGCGTGACTCACGAAATAGGTTTAGATTTAATCAATGTCACTGGACGCCAAAATCTACTTGGACTTTCATATGCTCCGAACTTATTTGACGCATCAGCTGAACCGGTTGCTGAAAGATACCAACTAGGATTTTTACCTCTGTTCTATTATAAAATAGATTTTAGATTTGGAGGGAAGTAAGAACACTAAAGTATTTCTCACTTGTCGCATTGTTTTCTCATTTCCGATTTTTTTAGTTAAAACTAACTCATTATAAAATGACAACACTTAATCTATTTTCTCTAATTACAATGTCAGCTGCGTATTGCTTTGCAGGGATTAGCCATTTTATTAAACCAGCAGTGTTTCTTAAAATTACTCCAAAATGGGTTCCATATCCAGAAAAAATTAATTTTATTGTAGGTCTTATTGAAATAGCTTTAGGAAGTGCTTTACTCATTGGTAGCACAAGAAGTTATGCTGCTATGGGGGTTATATGTTTACTTATTGCCGTTTTCCCTGCCAATGTGTATCATTTTCAAAAGGCATTGAAAAAAGGGGAATTTATTATTCCTACATTGATTAGGCTTCCAATTCAATCATTACTGATCTATTGGGCATACACTTTTATTTAAGTTATCAAAGGTATAATTCACAGCTGTTTAAATAGACTACAATTGGTGAAATCTAAATAACACCTCAGAAAGAAGATAGTTCTATGACCCCCTACCAATTCGGGCAACTATCGCATTTATTTTTTCCCTTGATGTAAAACAAGAATCCCAATACGCCCTCAAAAGAAGCATAACCATACGCCTGTCGAGCATAGGCGCTTGGATCTCGTGGTCTATTTCTTACTTTAACTTGGTGATGAAAACCTCCTCCAGCGCTGGCTTGTACAAACACATGTCGGAAAAATTCAAACCTAAGTGATGCGTGTCCTGAAACACCATACCCTGAAAGTGATACTGTTGTCACGTCTTTTTGATTTGCAAAAGTGAAATCATTAAACGACAATATTCCCCCCAAAGCTACACCAGCATTTGTTGATATTGCTAACCAGTCATTTTGACCAAAAGCTAATAGTTTATCTGTCCTTGTCAATTCAAATCGCAAGTAGTTCAAGCCATCTGAGTTTTCATAATGAAAGTCTTCTCTATTTGTAATCACTTGTTCCCCACTGTAAGTTCCTGACCATTCCGAACCAATATTTTCATCAATGACACCACTCAATGTTACTTCATTCTTGTCCGAAAAAATATATTTCATATGATCGTACCCGAAAGAAAAAGCCCAATGGTCTTTGAAGTAATAACCTATTCTAGCATTAAACTGAGGAATAGTAATTTTACTTAGGTTAAAGTATACATTCGGGTCAAGCTCAGGACGGTCATGAGCTTTAGCACCACCGAGGGTGAAATCATAATCTGGGCCAACAAAACGAAGATTACTTTTTGTATACCCACTAACATTATAACCCCAGTAACCGAAAACTGTCCCTTTCGCATCCGATTCTTTCCTGTTACCATGTTGGGCAACAGAAATAAAAGGAAGTAATATCAGAATTGTAATAATTACCCTTGTCATACTATACTTTTTTCATTTTCAAAAATGCAACTTCTTTTTCAGTAAGCAAACGAAACATTCCACGAGGTAAATCTCTTTTGGTTAAACCAGAAAAGGTAACACGATCCAATTTCTGGACTTTATATCCCATTGCTTCAAAAGACCTGCGTACAATCCTATTCTTTCCTGAATGTAATTCTACTCCAATATCCCTTGAACTAGAATCATTGACAAATTCTGCTTTATCAAATATTGTAGTTCCATCTTCCAGCTTAATTCCCGCAGTCAGTATTCCCAAATCTTCTTTAGCTACTTTTTTATCTAAAGTGACATGATAAATTTTACTTGCTTTATGTTTTGGGTGAGTTAACTTTTTCGCCATGTCACCATCATTCGTGAATAGAAGTAAACCTGTCGTTTCCTTATCCAATCGTCCAACCGGATATACACGTTCTTTACACGCTTTTTTAACCAAACTCATTACCGTCTTTCGACCTTGAGGGTCATCCATGGTCGTTATAAAACCCTTTGGTTTATTCAACAAGACATAACGTTTTTTCTCAGCTTTTATTGAGCCTCCGTCATACTTAACTTCATCGGTAGGACTTACTTTAAAGCCCATTTCAGTAACAATTGTGCCATTGACAGATACAACACCTGTTTTAATTAACACATCAGCATCACGGCGAGAACAAACCCCAGCGTTAGAAAGATATTTATTTAAACGTACAGAATCATTGAAAGTTGGCAACGGATCTCCTGTCTTCAACCTATCTTTATAATCTGAAAATCGTGCTTTATCTTTTGTTTTAACCTCTTTCTTTGCTACCGAATTACCAGTTCTAGAAGTTGATTTTTCTTCCTTCTTTTTTCCTTTGAAGGTTCTTTTTTTTGAATCGCCTCCGCGAGTTCCTTTGTTTCTTGTGTTCATCTCGAGCATAAATATTTGTGCAAAGGTAGGGAATTACAAATAAACTATGGCTGAAAAGCATTTTCTATATGTTCAAGACGCATTCCGAACCGATTTAGAACAATTGAAATAACGTCCAAGCGCACCTCTTTATGAATACGATTCTTAATGACATAATGATTAGTGACTTTTATAATTTGTCGTTGTTTGGCAAAAGTAACAGCCTGATATGGCTCCGCAATTGTTGCTGTTTTACGGGTTTTAACTTCAACAATAACCAATTCATTGCCTTTTTCACAAACCACGTCTATTTCAGAATATTTGAATCGATAATTGGTGTCTAAAATCGTATAACCTTTATTTATCAGATGATTGACAGCATACTCTTCACCTTTATTCCCTAATTCTATATGGTTCATTCGTTCGTTTTCTAATTAAGTTAAGAAAAAACTAGGTGAATATCAATCAAAATTGAACCCAAATAACACTCAGTTGTAGAGTAAATCATGCGCTTTGTACTGTCCATTTGTAGTATCTATCTTTCGTTTTCCTTAGTTTCTCAAGGCAAATATTTGGCTATTCAGAAAAATGACAATATCTGTCTTGATTCTCTTAAGTCTTTTGAAATCAAAGAATCATTGCCTGATTCGCTAAATAGTTTCACAGCAATATTTCTATTTTCAAACGCAAGTAGTTTACTGTCCAATAAAGATGTTGATCGCATCATCAATTATTTATATAATGGCGGAGGATTGTATGTCGGGTCGGACAATTGGCCCCTTCAATCCGAATCCAATCAAATAACAAATCGTTTGTATAAAAAAGAAAATTTTGGGGATTTTGAAGAGTCTATGGCACAGGCCTCCTTGAAAGGGACCAACTTAAATTTGAAAACTTTGAAAAGAATTCCTGCAGGAAATTCAACAGTAGCATTCCCCATGGACTATAGACTTAAAGTAGAAGCGTGGATAGCAGATCAACCTTTAATTTTAAGTGGACAAGTAAAAAAAGGGCGTATTATTATAGATGGGGGGTACTCCAGGTTTTATTGTAACGTATGGAAAGAAATCAGTGCGGCTATTCTTAACGAATTTCTTCAATTTCTCGATTAAGCGTCTCCCATTAATTCAATGGTTTCTTTCGCTGCTGCCTGCTCTGCTTTCTTTTTAGAGGAGCCTACACCCATCCCATACTCCTTTCCATTGATCAAGACCACCACTGTATATATCCACGCAGAACCTTCGTGTTTTTCTTCAACAACTTCAAAAGTGAGTGGTAATTTATTCTGTTGACTCCAAATAAATAATTTTGATTTGAAATCAATCTCTTCTTCCAATACTTGATTGTAGTCTACGTATTTTCTAAATATATGGTGATTAATACATTTTTTCGTTTTTTCATACCCTCCATCAAGATAGATTGCTCCAATTAATGCTTCAAATGCATTACCTGCAATTGTTTCAAGGTTTATGGAGCGACCTTTATTATATCTCATGATAGAACTCAACTCCATCTCGGAAGCAATTTTACCTAGCGTTCTTCGACTGACAACTTTTGACTTAATTTTCGTTAAATAACCTTCATCTTCATTAGGGAATTTCATAAACAAATATTCCGCGATTACGGCATCAAGAACAGCATCGCCCAAAAACTCTAACCGTTCATTTGAAAGCTCCCCTAAATTATTTGCAATTGATTTATGGGTTAAAGCTTTCTTGAAGTAATAAATCTCTTTTATAGAATACCCGAATTTACGCGATATAAAACGACGAATTTCTAATTCTTCTTTTGACCTTTTCTTTTGAAAGAGAGGAAAAAGCGCTAACACTTATCCCTTAAATTTCTTGAGTACAACAGTTGTATTATGTCCACCAAAACCGAATGTGTTCGACATGGCAACGTTTACTGTTCTTTTTTGAGCTTTGTTGAATGTAAAGTTTAAGCGTTCATCAAAGTTCTCATCATTTGTGACATGATTGATTGTTGGAGGAATGATGTCCTCCTGAACCGCTTTTACACATGCAATGGCTTCAATTGCTCCTGCAGCACCTAACAAATGACCTGTCATTGATTTTGTAGAACTGATGTTCAACTCATAAGCATGATCACCGAAAACAGCTTCAATTGCTTTCACTTCAGCAACATCTCCTAAAGGAGTTGATGTACCGTGAACATTCACATAATCTACTTCAGACGGATCTATTTCAGCATCTTCTAATGCTGCAATCATTGTGTTTCGAGCTCCAATACCTTCTGGATGAGGAGCTGTCATGTGATAAGCATCACCAGACATACCACCACCGATTACCTCTGCGTATATTTTTGCTCCACGTTTTACGGCATGTTCATATTCTTCAAAGATTAAGGCACCAGATCCTTCTCCCAAAACAAAACCATTTCTATCCTTATCAAAAGGACGAGATGCCGTTTCAGGAGCATCATTACTCGTAGAAAGTGCTCTTAAAGCATTAAATCCGCCTACTCCAGATTCATTAACGGCAGCTTCTGAACCACCAGTAACAATAGCATCTGCTTTTCCAAGACGAATATAATTGAATGCATCAATCATAGCGTTTGTTGAAGAAGCACAAGCTGATACCGTAACGTAGTTAGGTCCGCGAAGTCCGTATTTAATTGAAATATGTCCTGCAGCGATATCTGCAATCATTTTCGGTATAAAGAATGGGTTATAACGAGGAGTTCCATCTCCTTCGGCGAAATTGATACATTCATCTTGGAATGTTTTCAATCCACCAATTCCAGATCCCCAAATCACCCCAATTTTATCAAGGTTCGGGTTGGAATCCATCAACCCAGAGTCTGCCATAGCTTCACTTGAGGAAACCATGGCATACTGTGAGAATTGATCTAATTTTCTTGCTTCTTTTCTATCTAGGTGATCTTTAACATCAAACCCTTTTAGTTCACAAGCAAATTGTGTTTTAAATTTCGATGCATCGAATTGAGTAATTGGAGCAGCACCACTTTTTCCATTCTTTAAGCCTTCCCAATATTCGTCAACAGTGTTTCCGATTGGTGTAAGTGCTCCTAGTCCAGTGACAACTACTCTTTTCAATTCCATGTATATCGATTTAAATTTCGTCCTGATAATTCAGGATAGATATAGTAACTATATTAGTTTGCGTTTTCTTCTATATAAGAGATAGCGTTACCTACAGTTTGGATGTTTTCTGCTTGATCATCTGGAATAGCAATATTGAATTCTTTTTCGAATTCCATGATAAGTTCTACGGTATCTAAAGAATCAGCGCCTAAATCGTTTGTAAAGCTGGATTCATTCTGAACTTCACTCTCATCAACGCCTAATTTATCTACTATAATTGCCTTAACACGAGATGCAATATCTGACATATCTTTATGATTTTTTTAAAGTTGAGGCGCAAAGTAACAAATTTATACTTGAATCTTCAAAATATATTAATAAAATACTTATAATCAGTTAGATATAAGCTATTTATTAGCTATTTCAGCTCTCTTTTTATTTATTAAACCAGTTAATTAAGGCCCTTTAGAATATTTTACATTTGCGGAATGAAACATTTAGCCATTTTTGCCAGTGGCTCGGGCAGTAATG
>CAJQPA010000061.1 GCA_905480145.1 uncultured Flavobacteriales bacterium
TATGATAATATTCACATCTCTGATTTGCCAGAAACGAATACGTCAATAGTTTTAGACGGTAATAGGAAAAGCATTAAGCGTCGATACGGTTTTCCTCAATCTATCGTCACGTTTGAAAAAATGTTTGCGAGTCTTTTGGAAACAGAAAAATGGGATGTAATTAAAGAGGGACGAGACATAAAGTAATAGAGAGCATCCATTATATAAAACAAAAAAAATGCCTTGAGAATCCTCAAGGCATTTTTTGTTTTAATGTGCTTCCAGCCAATTATCTGCGACTTCCATTTCCACATCTAATGGAACGACTAATTCTACTGCGGATTCCATTTCATGTTTTACTAATTTTTGAAGAAGTTCAATTTCACTTTCGTGAACATCGAAAACCAGTTCATCATGGACTTGTAAGAGCATTTTAGATTTTAGATTTTGTTCTTTCATTGCGCCGTGAACACCGATCATTGCAAGTTTAATGACATCTGCTGCTGAACCTTGAATAGGAGCGTTTACTGCATTTCTTTCAGCGAAACCACGAACTACTGCATTTGCTGAGTTAATGTCCTTTAAATAACGCCTTCGTTTCATAATCGTCTCGACGTACCCATTTTCGCGAGCAGCTTTAACCATTCCATCCATGTAATCTTTTATGGTTGGATACTGTTCGAAATAACTATCTATGATTTGTTTAGCCTCTTTTCTTGAAATACCAAGATTTTGAGCCAATCCAAATGCTGATTGTCCGTAAATAATTCCAAAGTTCACGGCCTTAGCCGAGCTTCTTTGATCTCTTGTTACATCGGCTAATTCTACATCAAATACCTTTGCTGCTGTTGCCGAATGAATATCATGACCATTCTTAAATGCTGCGATCATATTTTTATCTTCACTTAAGGCTGCAATAATCCTTAATTCTATTTGAGAATAATCTGCTGCCAATAATTGGTAGCCCTTCCCACGTGAAATGAATGACTTTCTAATTTCTTTACCTTTATCAGAGCGAATAGGAATGTTTTGAAGATTAGGATTGTTTGAACTTAAACGTCCCGTTGCTGCAACGGTTTGCATATAATTTGTGTGAACCCGCCCGTCAACTTCATCCATTAATGTTGGCAATGGATCAACATACGTGTTTTTCAGTTTTCTCAATTGGCGATAATCCAAAATCATTGGAATAATTGGATGAGAATGCTTCAATTTTTGCAAAATATCCTCACCTGTCGCGTATTGTCCGGTCTTTGTTTTTTTGGCTTTAGATGAGATTTCCATGTGCTCGAAAAGAACTTGTCCCAATTGTTTAGGAGAGTCTATATTAAACTCCATTCCTGCCTCTTCTTTAATTGATTTATCCAGAATTTCAAGAGATTCTCCAAGCTCAAGAGAATAGTTTTTTAGTCCCTCATCGTCAATCGTAATTCCTTCTTGTTCCATAGATTTAAGAACATCAACTAATGGCATTTCCATGTTGTAAAATAAATCACGGAGATGTTCTTTTTGAATTTCTGGTTCAAAAATTTGCTTTAATTGGAACGTAATATCAGCATCCTCGCAAGCGTAGTCAGAAATTTCTTCTGGTTGAAGCTCAGCCATGGTCTTTTGATTTTTACCCTTCTTACCAAGGATTTCTGTAATTGAAACGGGCTGATAATTGAGGTAAAATTCTGACAGAAAATCCATGCTCTGTTTGGAGTCAGGATTGATCAAATAATGCGCAATCATTGTATCGAAAGTGGGAGCGAGTACTTGAACATCATATCGATTAATAACCTTCATATCATATTTGATATTATGGGCAATCTTTTCTATTTTTTCAGACTCAAAAAATGGTTTAAATTCTTCTACTACTTTTTTTGCTTCCTCAAAATCATTTGAAGTTGCCACATAGAACGCTTCGTTTTCTTTGAAAGAAAAGGACATTCCTACGATGTTTGCATGCAATGCATCTAATCGATCTGTCTCAGTATCAAAACAAACTGATTTTTGCTTCAAAAGAAGTTCTAATAATTCTTTTCGTTCTTTCGGTTCAGTAATAAGATGATAACTATGTTTTTCCGTTGTTATATTTTTGTACTCGGTAGGGGTTTCTTCTTTTTCTTGAACAATAGCAGCCTGTGTTCCAAAAAGGTCCATTTGACCCGCAGCATTCACCGTTGGTGCATTAACTACTATTTCTTCACCTAATACTTTTCGAGCAATGTTACGAAATTCTAATTCGGTTAATATTTCTTTAACTTTTACAGGGTTACTTGCGCACACCTTTAAGTCTTCTTCATCGATTTCTACATCAATATCTAAAATGATTGTCGCTAATTTTTTGGATAAAATACCCTGCTCGGCGAAATTCTCAATGTTTTCTTTTTGCTTGCCTTTTAATTTATCACTGTTTTCAATGATTCCTTCAACAGACCCAAATTGTTTTAATAATTTCGAGGCAGTTTTCCCTCCAATTCCTGGGATTCCTGGGATATTGTCAGCTGCATCACCTTGCAGGCCTAATACATCTATAACTTGTATTACATTCTCTACATCGAACCGTTCTAAGATTTCTGGGATACCCCAAACTTCAGCTGGATTTCCTCCTCGCCCTGGGCGAAACATGAATATTTTCTCTGAAACTAATTGCCCAAAATCTTTATCGGGAGTCATCATATAGGTTGTGAAACCATGACCCTCTGCTTTCTTTGCCAAAGCACCAATTACATCATCGGCCTCAAAACCATCAACTTGAATGATTGGAATGTTAAAAGCGGAAATAATGTCTTTAATGGGTTGAATCATCGAAATAATGCCTTCCGGAGTTTCATTTCTATGTGCTTTGTACTCAGGAAAATCTTCTTTTCTTGTTTTAGAGCCTCCAGGAGGATCGAATACTACTGCAATATGTGTTGGTTTTTCATTTTTAAGAATTTCAATTAATGAATTGGTAAAACCAAAGGCAGCTGACGTATTCTGACCTTTCGAATTGATGCGAGGGTTCTTTGCAAATGCAAAATATGCTCTAAAAATTAGAGCGTAAGCATCGATTAAAAATAATTTTTTATCTATATCTGGTGTGATCATGAGGGAAGGGATCTGTTGTTATAGTTATGAATGATGAATGATGAATGATGAGTTTTGAAGTTGACTCTCGATATAAAGTGAAAGGTCTTCTGGAAAACTTAAATTAATTCTCATTTAGTCATGTTTTTCTTAGCAGTAATAATACTACTTTTTAGCATAAGAAGAATCTCTGTAGCGCTATTTTTCATCAACATAAACACAGTATTATCTATGTAATGGGTTTCTTTTAGCAGTTCCAGCCAATAAATTGATTCGTCACATTCTTTTTGAGAAATACTCAACTTATGAATGAAGTCTTTTTTCGATTGTGCATTTTGTGCTTCACGAATATTTGCGCCAACGGAAGTACAGGATCTTAATAGCTGCTTACTAAGAACGTATTCTTTCTTCTTTGTCAATTTCTTGTATAATGTAACACCACTAATGGCAAATTGAAAGCTTTTTTCTTGAAGTATACTTTTACGCATTTTAAGTTCTTTCTTATTTAATCTAAGAAAAATTGTTGCGTAAAACCAAATGATTTCAGATTTTATTATTCACTCATCACTCATCACTCATCACTCATCACTCATCACTCATCACTCACTGAGCTGTCGAAGCACCTATTTCCAGCTACTCCCTTCTTTTGAATCTTTGACAACAATTCCTGCAGCTGCTAATCCGTTGCGGATTTTATCTGATGTTCCCCAATCTTTGTTCGCACGTGCTTCTTGACGCAAATCGAGGACTAAATCCATCACAGGAGAAAGCTTATTGTCAGATCCAGATTCAACATTTTTGATACCCAAAACAATATTCACAAAGCCGAACATTGCAGCTTTCAAAGAGAACAAATCCTCTTTGGATATGGTTGCTTTTTTATCATTGATGGAATTAATAAACTTAACAGCATCGAAAAGATGTGCCACTAAAATAGGGGCGTTAAAATCATCATCCATTGCTGTGTAAAATGAATTGATTAATTCATTAACGTCCAAAGATGATTCAGAAGAAACTTCTAACTTTTCCAGTAAAGAAAGAGCTTCCATTAACTTATTATAACCCTTCTCAGCGGCAACCAAAGCCTCAGATGTAAAATCTAATGTACTTCTATAATGCGCTTGCATCATGAAAAAACGAACGACCATCGGGTCAAATGCTTTCTCCATAAATGTATTGTCTCCAGAAAACAATTCTTCGGGCAGAATTGAATTACCCGTGGATTTACTCATTTTTTTACCATCCAAAGTCAACATGTTTCCATGTAACCAATATTTAACTGGTGAAAGTCCCGATGCTGAAGTTCCTTGTGCAATTTCACATTCATGATGAGGGAATTTTAGATCCATTCCACCTCCATGAATATCGAATTGTTCTCCAAGATATTTAGTACTCATTGCTGAACACTCTACGTGCCAACCTGGAAAACCAAGCCCCCAAGGTGAAGGCCACTTCATTAAATGTTCATCAGACGCATTTTTCCAAAGCGCGAAATCTAAAGGCGCATGTTTTTCGCTTTGTCCATCTAGCTCTCTAGTATTGGAGATAAGGTCTTCTATTTTTCTTCCAGATAGTTCTCCGTATGGATGCGTTTCATTGTATTTTTCTACATCGAAATATACTGAACCGTTCGTTTCATAAGCAAAACCATTTTCTATGATTCTTTGGACCAATTCAATTTGTTCAATGATGTGTCCTGTTGCAGTTGGCTCAATGTTCGGCGGAATGTTATTGAATTGTTCCAAAACTTTGTGGAAATCAATCGTGTATTCTTGAACTATTTCCATTGGTTCAAGCTGTTCAAGACGTGCTTTCTTAGAAATTTTATCCTCACCTTGATCTGCATCGTCCACCAAATGACCTACGTCAGTAATGTTACGCACGTAACGCACTTTGTAGTCAATAAAACGAAGATATCTAGCAACAACATCAAAAGATATAAATGAGCGACAATTTCCTAAGTGAACATTACTGTATACTGTAGGTCCACAGACATATAGTCCAACTAACCCCTCATTTATGGGTTCAAAGATTTCTTTCTTTCCAGAAAGAGTATTGTATACGTGTAAATTGCCTTTTCTTGAACTCATAGTGTTTGACTAAAATGGTATGAAATAAATATACGTTAATTAGAAGTTTCCGCTTTCGTTTTGAGCAAATAATAGATGTTTACAATCAGTATTGCGCAGTTGGTTATCATAATAGGTATGGAATTCAGCATGACTCCATACCAAATAAACAAAGCACATCCGACGATGTTCACTAGCCTTAAAGTTGTCATCTTCTTCATTAAGAATGATAGCAACACGAAAAATGAAGCTGCGTAACCGATGTATTCTATAGATTCGTTCATTATGCCTTTTTAATACCTAATTCTTTCATTTGCTCATCGTCCAATGGGGAAGGTGCATCAATCATAACATCTCTACCTCGGTTATTCTTAGGGAAAGCAATATAATCTCTAATGGACTCTGATCCGCCCATTGTTGCAACTAATCTATCTAGTCCAAACGCCAATCCACCGTGAGGAGGCGCTCCATATTCAAAAGCGGACATTAAGAACCCAAATTGTGCCTCAGCATCTTCTTTAGAAAAGCCAAGTAAATCAAACATTCTTGCTTGAACATCTCTATCGTGAATACGAATAGACCCACCACCTAATTCAACACCATTCATAGCCAAGTCATATGCATTTGCACGCACATTTCCTGGGTCATTATCAATTAAGTGCATGTCTTCTGGTTTTGGAGAAGTAAACGGATGATGCATCGCATGGTAACGTTCAGAATCTTCATCCCATTCTAACAATGGAAAGTCAATCACCCATAATGGCTTGAATACGTTTGGATTTCTTAATCCTAATTCGTCACCCATATGCAATCTCAATTCCCCCATTTGCTTGCGAACTTTATCTAAGTCGCCGCTAAGGACTAATAGTAAATCACCTGGTTTTGCGTTAGCAGCATTCGCCCATTCTGCAAGGTTTTCTTGAGAATAAAATTTATCTACGGATGATTTGTAAGTTCCATCTTCATTGCATTTAAGGTAAATCATACCTTTTGCACCAATTTGAGGACGTTTTACCCAGTCTGTTAATTTATCCAGCTGCTTTCGAGTATATCCCGCGCAATCTTGTGCGTTGATGGCAAGAACCTGCTCTGCTTCATCAAAAATTCCAAACCCTTTTCCTTTTGCGGCTGAGTTTAAATCAATGAATTCTAATTCAAAACGAATATCAGGTTTGTCTGAACCATATTTTTCCATTGCTTCAGCATAGGTCATTCTTGGAAATTTTGCATCCAATTCTACCCCACGAACTTCTCTAAACAAATGTTGAATCATTCCTTCGAATGTGTTCAAAATATCTTCTTGATCTGCGAAGGCCATTTCGCAATCAATCTGTGTAAATTCTGGCTGACGATCCGCTCTTAAATCTTCATCTCTAAAGCATTTAACAATTTGATAATAACGATCAAATCCAGAAACCATTAAAAGTTGTTTGAACGTTTGCGGAGATTGCGGCAATGCATAAAACTCTCCTTCATTCATTCTGCTTGGAACAACAAAATCTCGCGCTCCCTCAGGAGTGGACTTTATTAATATTGGCGTTTCAACATCCAAGAAATCTAGTGTGTCTAAATATTTTCTAGTTTCTAATGCCACTTTGTTTCGCAACAATAATTTTTGCTGAACAGGGTTTCTTCTAAGATCTAAATATCTGTATTGAGCTCTTATTTCCTCTCCTCCATCAGTGTCATTTTCAATGGTAAAAGGAGGTGTTTTAGATCCATTAAGAATAGCAATAGAAGCTACTTTTATTTCTATCTCCCCGGTTGGTATATTTTCATTCTTGCTCGACCTCTCGATTACTTCACCTTCGATTTTAATAACAAATTCACGACCTAACTTACGTGCTTCAATACAAAGCTGTTCGTTGTCATCCAAATTGAATGCCAACTGAGTTATTCCATAACGATCTCTTAAATCGATGAATGTCATTCCACCAAGGTCTCTTGATTTTTGAACCCATCCTGAGAGAGTTACCGTTGAACCGATATGTGACGGGCGTAATTCCCCGCAAGTATGTGATCTATACATAAAATAAAAATTAGTGAGCAAAGATAATTCATATTAATTAAGAATGAAGAATTTGCTAGTTCGATTTTGTATATTTGAGTATGTCAAATTCACCAGTAATTAAAATAGAACAATTAGGTTTTCCTTGGAGAACGAAAGACCCATTTTTGTTTTGTGCTCATCACCGCGATGAATATCCTAAAGGGAATGAAAATATGGGGGTAACTCAGGATCAACTATTGGGGAGAAATGTTGGGAGTGATTTTACGATTAAAGATGGATTTAGATTGTATCACGGAAGCAAAGTCCCAGGATTCCCATACCATCCACATCGAGGATTTGAAACAATAACGATCAACAAAGAAGGATTTGTAGATCATTCTGACTCCTTAGGTTCATCAGGTCGATTTGGTGAGGGAGATGTTCAGTGGATGACTGCAGGCAGAGGTATTCAGCACAGTGAAATGTTCCCTCTTGTTCATGAGGAAAAAGAAAACCCACTTGAAATTTTTCAAATTTGGTTGAACTTACCAAAAGTTAAGAAGTTTGTTGAACCTCATTTTAGAATGCTCTGGAAAAACATGATTCCAATTATCAATGAGGTTGATAAGAACAATAATTCGACAGAAATTACTTTGATTGCGGGATCATATAATGATGCTGTTGCTCCTAGTCCAACTCCTGATTCTTGGGCGGCAGAGCAGGAGAACAATGTTAATGTATGGACTGTAAAAATGCAAAAAAACGCTATTTGGAACATTCCAACATCAGACAAAGATTACGATAGAACCATTTATTTTTACCGAGGAAGTGAAATTACCATTGGTCCTAATAAAATTAAAGAGTATCATTTGATCGAGGCTGATTCCAAAGAGAAAGTGCAAATTTTGAATGGTTCAGAAGATGCCTATTTTCTTATTCTACAAGGTAAACCGATAAATGAACCCGTTGCACAACACGGCCCTTTTGTAATGAATACTGAACAAGAAATCCATGAGGCATTTGCTGAATATCGCAAAACACAATTTGGTGGCTGGCCATGGGCAGAGCATGAAGTGGTTCACCCTAGAGATGCCGGTGTATTCGAAAAACACAACAAATAAAGAACAGTTGAAGTTAAAAAAATATTAATTATTTAACCTCATTTAATTCTTTTGTTACTCAGTCAAAATTATTCTGACTCCTTAACACCAATGTTGTCATGCAGCGCATTCCATCTACGTTGACAGTTTTTACAGGCTCTATTAATTCCAGGTTAAAGGCTGCGATTAATTGATCTATTTTAGTGCGAGTGATTAAATAACGTGAACTCTCATCAGGAATTATAAACACTCCATTATTTCCTTTTGTTAACTTATCTTCAATTCCGATGTCAGAAGTCATGCGAATAAAAAGAATTCCTTTTTCTTTCAAAAGAGAGTTGAGTGAATGAAAAAGTTGATCAAAATGCTCATGATTTTCAGCAAAATGGAGAACGGCATTGCAAATAATAAAATCAAACCCTTCCTTGTCTTGGAAATTCTCAATCGACGATTCAATAATACTATTCTTGTGATGTGGGAATTCTTCTCGTAATAACCGAACATATTCAGTGTTTTGATCTATAGCAGTAACGTCAAAGCCTTGATTAATACAAAAACGAAGATTTCGTCCACTACCGAATCCAGCATCCAACACAACTGATTCTTTGTTCAAATTTCCTTTCAAAATTTGGTCTAGCAAATAAATATCGACCCCTTTTATAAAATCTAATTCTCTCATAACCTATTCTTTCCGTGAAATAAATTATTGGGTTGAGAGTCTGAAATAATTAAAATTTTTCGCACAACATTTCACTTAAGAAATAGATTATTTTAAGAATTGATCATCTAATTTTTTTACAAAGGAATGTTTCCATGCTTCTTTTTCGGCAAGGTCTCCGCTTTGTTTTCTAACATCTTGAATCCATCAATTACTTTCGCTCTGGTTTCTTCAGGTAGAATTACGTCATCGACAATACCTCTTTCTGCAGCTCTATATGGATTTGCAAACATTTCGGCATACTCAGCCTCTTTTTGCTTCCACATTGCTTCTTGGTCTTCAGCTCCTTTAATTTCTTTTTTGAAAATGATTTCCGCCGCACCTTTTGCTCCCATAACTGCAATTTCAGCAGTGGGCCAAGCAAAGTTTAAATCTGAACCAATACTCTTGGAATTCATCACGTCAAATGCGCCACCATAAGCTTTACGCGTAATAACTGTAATTCTTGGGACAGTAGCTTCTGCAAAAGCATACAATAGTTTTGCACCATTTGTAATAATACCTCTCCATTCTTGGTCCGTGCCAGGCAAGAATCCAGGAACATCTTCAAATACAAGTAACGGGATGTTAAACGCATCGCAAAAACGAACAAATCGAGCTGCTTTTCTAGAAGAGTCAATGTCCAAGACTCCAGCCATTGAAGCAGGTTGATTTGCAACAACGCCAATTGATCTACCTTCAATTCTGGCAAATCCTACAACTATATTTTTGGCAAAATCAGCGTGAACCTCTCTGAAACTATTGTCATCAATCGTACACTCTATAACCTTGCGAATATCATACGGCAATTGATTGTTATCCGGAAGAATTGATTTAATATTTTCAAGTTTCGAAGCTTTAAATTCAAATAAGCTTGGACTTGGGGCTAATTCATTTGCATTTTGTGGCATGAATGTCACTAAATCACGAACTTGTTTTAATGCTTCTATATCGTTTCCAGCTGTGAAATGATTCACACCAGACTTCTCTGCATGTGTTTTCGCGCCACCCAATTCTTCAGAGGTAACAACCTCATGCGTTACAGTTTTCACAACGTTTGGTCCTGTTACGAACATATAAGAGGTGTCTTCAACCATGATTGTAAAATCAGTCAATGCTGGAGAATAAACAGCCCCACCTGCACAAGGTCCCATGATCACACTTAACTGTGGAATCACACCTGACGCTCTTGTGTTTCTGTAAAAAATATCAGCATAACCAGCTAAAGAAACAACCCCCTCTTGAATTCGAGCGCCACCAGAATCATTTAATCCAATAATTGGGGCTCCATTTTTCATGGCCAAGTCCATAACTCTGCAAATTTTCGCTGCGTGAGTTTCAGAAAGAGATCCACCCAAAACAGTGAAATCTTGCGAAAAGACATAAATAAGTCTCCCGTGAACTCTACCGTAACCAGTTACAACGCCATCGCCTGGAATTTTATTTTTTTCAAGTCCAAAAGAAGTAGAACGATGCTCTACAAATTGGCCAATTTCATTGAAAGAACCTTCATCTAAAAGAGTTGTAACTCTTTCTCTTGCAGTTAATTTACCCTGAGAGTGCTGACGCTCAATTCTTGCCTCTCCACCACCTAATTTAGAGGCTTCTCTTCTTTCCTTTAATTCTTGATTCTTGTCCATACAAAAAGTAATTTATTGCGAATAATTTACGCAATGGAACAAAGATAATTTTTTTAAGAGAAATATAAGAAGCTCTTTAGTTTGCGTTTTAAAATTCTTCAAAAAGCAAACTCGACTTAAAGCGAAGTGGCTTTCATTCTTCGTCTTGGAATCAGTTCATTTGATAACTGCGGCTATGGTCTTTAATCGAATATTAGTTAATGTATTTGGTTGTTAAGTGATTATTCGATAAATTTAAAGACTACATTTTATGCTAAAACTATGAAATTATTTCAATTAAGTCTGTTAACTGCAGCATTGTTAAACCTGTCTTTACTTCATTCACAGGCTTTTAAAACAATTAATTTTGAATCGACTGAAATAACTGAGTCTATGGCCAACCTAATGGGGACTCCTCAAGTTCAGGCCAACAACGCAAAGTATTTCAATTTTAATCTAGATAATCTGCAAGGGCAGCTCGAGGGTATTATGCATCGGGAAATTGAGAACAGTGGATTTGTGGCTCAATTATCATTTCCTCACCCTGACGGAACATTTCATTTGTATAATGCGAAGGCAAATAGTACAATGCACCCTGATTTAGCTGCAAAGTTTCCAGAAATTAAATCTTATGATGCGGCTGGAGTCGACAATCAATCTTTTGTAAAATGGGACTTGACTCCCCAAGGTCTTCACGTTATGATTATGACCCCTGGTGAAAGTACAATTTTTATTGACCCAGTAGTCAAGGGCAACACAAATTATTATATCGTTTATAACAAGAATGATTTAATTACTTCTAAAGTTAAAAACTGTTCGTTTAACTCTGATTTTTCGGAGTTGCAAACTGAAAAAACTGCAGTTTCTGGAACAGTGAAAAGTTTTGGAACATGTGAATTAAGAACTTATCGATTAGCCTTATCCGCTACTGGAGAATACTCAATATTTCATGGTGGAACATTAGCTTTAGCTCAGGCCGCTCAAGTCACTACAATGAATAGGGTAAATGGTATTTTTGAAAAGGATATGGCCATTACAATGGAGATTATCCCAAACAATGACCTAATTATTTATACATCAACGGCAGATCCATTTTCAAATGGTAATCCTGGCAATATGATTAACGAAAATCAAACAAATACCGATAACGTCATAGGAAATGGGAATTATGATATTGGTCACGTATTTGGTACTAACAGTGGCGGGTTAGCCGGTCTAGGGGTCGTTTGTAACAACACTCAAAAGGCAAGAGGTGTAACTGGAAGTAGTGCTCCAATAGGTGATAGCTTCGATGTGGATTACGTAGGTCACGAAATGGGTCATCAATTTGGGGGTAATCACACGTTTAACAATTCATGTAATAATAATAGAAACAACGCCACTGCCATAGAGCCAGGATCTGGAACTACAATAATGGGTTATGCCGGAATTTGCGCTCCAGACATTCAAAATTTTGGTGATGACCATTATTCTGGGATCAGTTTAGAAGAATTTGATAATGAAATTTTAAGTGCTGGACACACCTGTGAAGTTATTACGACATTGGCCAATGCAGCGCCTGTAATTACATCGACTAATGGAAACATAACTGTTCCGGCAAACACTCCTTTTGCTCTAACAGCTATAGCTAGTGACCCTGACGGTGATTTATTGACTTACAACTGGGAACAGATGAATAATGAGATCAGCACTCAGCCACCTGTTGCAAATGCGACCGGAGGACCCAACTTCAGGTCTCTTTCTTCTTCAACAAGCCCGACAAGATATTTTCCAAACTTGGTTGATTTGGCAAATGGCGGTCCCTTCACATGGGAAGTAATTCCTTCTGTAACTAGAACAATGGATTTTAGATTGACGCTAAGAGATAATTCATCTGCTGCTGGCGGATGTAATGACCATACTGACGTTACTCTTACAACTGATGCTGGTTCGGGGCCCTTTATCGTAAATTATCCTAATACCACTGGAATTTCTTGGCTTGCAGTATCAGGCGAAAATGTTTTGTGGGATGTGGCCAATACTGACGCAGCTCCAGTAAATTGTGTAAATGTTGACATCCTTCTTTCTATTGATGGTGGATTAACTTATCCATATACATTGGCAACAAACACTCCAAATGATGGGTCTGAATTAATTTCGGTTCCAAACGTTCCTACGACGACAGCTCGCGTGATGGTCATTTCTGCGAATGGAACTTTCTTCGATATTTCAGATAACAATTTTGAAATTGTAGCATTAACAAATGATTATACATTAAGTGCAACACCTGGTTCAGTTACTGTTTGCCAGCCAAATGACATTACTTATGCCATTGATATTGGTTCTTTGGATGGTTATAGTGATTTAGTTGATTTAACCGTTTCTGGTGTTCCGGCAGGAGCTACAAGTCTAATTTCCCCAACTTCAGTTACTCCAGCAGGGACAGCTTCTTTACTAATATCAAATACAGGATTAGCTGCTGCAGGAACATACACCTTAACTATTAATGCAACGAGTACTTCTGGTCCTAAAACATTCGATGTTGAACTTATTATTGGGAATAGTACCCCTTCATCAGTTGCATTGACGTCTCCAGCGGACTTAGCAATTAATGAAACTATCCCAACCAATTTTACTTGGGTAGCTTCAACGGAAATTAGTGCAGTTTATGAAATTGAAATAGCAACTGATTTAGCTTTCACTTCTATTGTTGATGCTAGTACTGGCTTGATAGTGCCGTCATATTCAACAAGTGGACTTTCTGGAAATTTTATCTATTATTGGAGAGTAAGGTATACCACTGATTGCGGGACATCTGATTGGTCTTCGGTTTTTTCATTTACAACAAGTGGATGTTCAACTTATGCATCTATCGATACTCCGATAATAATTCCTGCTGCGGGTACTCCAACAATTACCTCAATAATTAACATTCCTGCCGGAGGAACTATAAATGATGTGAATATAATTGATTTAATAGGAACGCACAATCGTGTAAAAAACTTGGTGATTACCCTGCAAAGTCCACTCGGAACTACGGTAACCTTAATGGATCAGCCATGTAATAACAATCACAGTGATTTTGATGTCGACTATGATGATGCTGCCGCTACCGGCGTGCTTCCTTGTGCTCCGGTTGATGGGAATGCGTACCAACCTATTGGTTTATTGTCTGACTTTAATGGTGAAGATGCTCTTGGCTCATGGGTATTAACTATATCTGACCTTGTTAATAATAATGGGGGTGAACTTTTAGGCTGGAGCTTAGAAGTTTGTGTTGACCCAGTTGCTGGATGCATAGATGCTGATATTCCAGTAATAACTTCAAACACGACAATTTGTGAAGGATCTATGACTACCCTTTCCATTATTTCAGGGAACTTAAATGATGCAACTGATTGGAATTGGTACGAAGGTTCATGCGGAGGCACATTTGTTGGGACTGGAACATCAGTAGATGTTTTGCCTCTTGCTAATACAACTTATTTTGTCAGAGGAGAAGGTGGTTGTGTAACACCAATCACTTGTTCTCAAGTTGATGTCAATATGTTGCCAATTTATAACGAGACAGCTTCAGCTTCGATTTGCCAGGGGAATACTTATTTGTTTGGAACACAAACGTTAATTACTGCCGGAACATTTACTGAGTTATTCACTTCAGTTGACGGATGTGACTCTACTGTAATTCTTACGCTATCTGTTAACGCTTCATTTAACGAAACTGCAACCGCGACAATTTGCCAAGGGAATACTTATGCTTTTGGAACGCAGGCCCTAACATCTTCAGGGACTTATACAGAGTTGTTTACTTCAATAAGTGGATGTGACTCTACGGTTCTTTTGACCTTGTCAGTAATTACTTCATTCAATGAAACAGCTTCTGCTGTGATTTGTCAAGGGAATACATATTCTTTTGGAACGCAAGCACTGAATACTTCAGGAACTTACACAGAATTGTTTACTTCATCAGGTGGATGTGATTCAACAGTTATTTTAACCTTATCGGTTATCACATCATTCAATGAGACGGCTACGGCTTCGATTTGTCAAGGAGACACCTATCTTTTTGGAACACAAACATTGACCACTGCAGGACCTTATACGGAGTTGTTTGCCTCTTCAGGAGGCTGTGATTCAACAGTTGTTTTGACATTGAGTGTTAATCAAACGTACAACGAAACGGCAAGTGCAGCGATTTGTCAAGGTGATTCATATATTTTTGGAGCACAAACCTTAACTAATGCAGGGCCTTATACAGAAGTTTTTACTTCAATGGGTGGATGTGATTCAACAGTTGTTTTAACATTGAGTGTTAATCAAACGTACAACGAAACGGCAAGTGCAGCGATTTGTCAAGGTGATTCATATATTTTTGGAGTACAAACCTTAACTAATGCAGGGCCTTATACAGAAGTTTTTACTTCAATGGGTGGATGTGATTCAACAGTTGTTTTGACATTGAGTGTTAGCCAAACATACAATGAAACGGCAAGCGCAGTGATTTGCCAGGGTAATTCATACGCATTCGGAACACAATCCTTAACTGCCGCAGGATCTTATACTGAAGTATTTACCTCAGCAGCAGGTTGTGACTCTTCGGTATTATTAACGTTGTCTGTAATCACAGCATTCAATGAGGTAGCTGCCGCTTCAGTTTGTCAAGGGGACACTTATCTTTTTGGAACACAATCATTAACGAGCTCTGGAACCTACACTGAATTGTTTACATCCGCTGGAGGTTGT
>CAJQPA010000062.1 GCA_905480145.1 uncultured Flavobacteriales bacterium
AGTGTCACTTCACTCGCAATTTTGTTTTCTGTTAAGTGTATTGCCCAATCCAAAGCAGAATCTCCACCTCCAGCAATTACACAGCGCTTATTTCTATAAAACTCAGGGTCTTTAATAATGTATTCAACTCCCTTGTCTTCAAAGTCTTCTATGTTTTCAATAGGTGGTTTCCGAGGTTCAAATACACCAAGTCCACCCGCAATCATAATAATAGGTGCCTCATGAAGAGTGCCTCTAGAGGTAGTAACAAGAAATTTGTCATCCTCTGTTTTGTCTATTTTTACAGCGGCTTCTCCAAGTGTAAAACCTGGTTTGAAAGGAGCTGCTTGTGCCATTAAATTATCGACTAGTTCACCAGCTAAAATAGACGGAAAGCCAGGAATGTCATAAATTGGTTTCTTAGGATATATTTCAGAACATTGACCTCCAGGTTGTGGCAAAGAATCAATTAAATGGCATTTTAATTTTAGAAGACCAGCCTCAAAAATGGTAAAAAGCCCTACTGGACCCGCACCAATTATAATAATATCTGTTTTTATCATGTTCTGTATTTTAACGATACAAAATTAATGAATATAGTTCTAAGTAATTTCTATTCGAATAGAAATTTATTGGATTGATACAATTAAAGTTATTTCCTTAACATTCTGACAAACTCCCATATTACAATTCCTGCGCACACTGAAACATTTAAGCTATGTTTTGTTCCAAATTGAGGTATTTCAATAATGTAGTCCGATAAATCAATTACATCTTGATCGACACCATTTACTTCGTTGCCAAAGACCAGTGCATATTTCTCTTTCTTAAATTGAGCTACATCTTGAAGAAAAGTCGTTTTTTCTGTTTGCTCAATCGAACAAATCTTAACGCCCTCACTTTTTAAGCGTTTCACCAAATTCAGCGTGGAATCAACATGCTCCCATTCCATAGATTCAGTTGCACCAAGAGCCGTTTTTTGAATTTCACGATGTGGCGGTGCTGCAGTAATTCCACAGAGATAAATCTTTTCAACACTAAACGCGTCAGATGTTCTGAAAAATGTTCCAACGTTGGTAAGGCTGCGAATGTCGTTGAGAATAACGATGATAGGGAATTTGTCCTGTTGCTTGAAATCTTCTTCGCTAACGCGATCCAATTCCCAAAGCTTTAATTTTCTATTCATATTGTGGATAACAACAAGCGAAGATTTTTTGAATAATCGTTAATCGCAAGTACATTTATACTGCAAAAATTAAAAAATCAATTGACTTGGCGAAAACATCTACTAAAAAAGAAGTGAAAGAAACACCTCTGATGAAGCAATATAATCAGATAAAAGCGAAGCATCCTCAAGCTATGCTGCTTTTTCGCGTGGGTGATTTCTACGAGACATTTGGAGAAGATGCAATTGTTGCTTCCAAAATTTTGGGAATTGTTTTGACCAAAAGAGGAAATGGAGCAGCCGGACCAATAGAATTAGCGGGTTTTCCTCATCACTCAATGGATACTTATTTGCCAAAGTTGGTTAGAGCCGGGCAAAGAGTTGCAATTTGTGATCAACTGGAAGATCCGAAAATGACAAAGAATATCGTCAAAAGGGGAGTGACAGAATTAGTTACACCTGGAGTTTCTTTCAATGATCAAGTTTTAGATACAAAGAAAAATAACTTTCTCTGTGCGGTACATTTTGATAAATCCGTGATTGGAATTTCATTCTTGGATGTGTCAACAGGTGAGTTTTTAATTGCGGAAGGGACAAAAGAATATATTGAGAAATTAATTCAAGGTTTCGAGCCAACGGAAATTGTTTATAACAAAAGAAGCTCAAAAGAGTTTGATGAAGCCTTTGGGAATAAATATTATTCTTTCAGATTAGAGGATTGGGTATTTACAGAAGATTACGCAGCCGAAAGTTTGAACAAACAATTTGGAACGAAATCATTGAAGGGATTTGGTGTTTCACAATTAGAAGCGGGGATAATTTCTGCAGGAGCCGCGATCCATTACATATCAGAAAACAAACACACCAATTTAGGACATATAACGGCCATTTCAAGAATTGAAGAGGAGAAGTATGTTTGGTTGGATAGATTTACGATTCGTAATCTAGAGTTAATAAGTTCACCGCATGATAATGCAGCAACGTTAATTCAAATCATCGATAGAACAAAGACTCCAATGGGGGGTCGAATGATGAAACGATGGATGGTTCTTCCTTTGAAAGATTTAAAACCAATTCAAGATCGTTTAGACGCGGTAGAATCATTTTATAACAATGAAGATATCTCTTTTAAACTGGGAGAAAGGCTTAAACAAATCAATGATTTAGAACGATTGATTTCTAAAGTTGCTGTCGGAAAGGTGAATCCGAAAGAAGTGGTGCAATTGAAAAGAACATTGCTTCAAATGGATCCGATAAAAGAATTGATTTCTTCGGAGACTTCTGATGTTTTAAAGCTGATTGCTGATCAAATTAATCCGTGTGATAAACTGTTAGAGATTATCAATAGAACTATGCAAGAAGATCCCGTTCTCCATTTTGGAAAAGGAAAAATCATAGCAGACGGGTTTGATAAAGAATTAGACGATTTAAGAGCGATTTCTTTTTCTGGGAAAGATTATTTGGATCAATTGCAGAAAAGAGAGAGCGAAAGAACAGGTATACCTTCGTTGAAAGTGGCCTTTAATAACGTATTCGGTTATTATCTTGAGGTACGTAATACGCATCGCGATAAAGTGCCGGAAGAATGGGTTAGAAAGCAAACGTTGGTCAATGCAGAACGATACATCACAGACGAATTAAAAGAATACGAAACTAAAATTCTCGGGGCAGAGGAGAAAATTTATGCCATTGAGACCAGACTTTTTCAAGATTTAGTTTTCACGATGTCTGATTTTATTCAACCGATTCAAAGAAATGCATTCTTAATTTCACAATTGGATTGTTTACTGTCTTTTTCTGAAGTTGCTTTGGAAAATGATTATTGCAAACCAATTATTAATGAATCTTTTGCGATAGATATCAAAAGTGGGCGACATCCGGTAATTGAGAAACAGTTAAAATCAGGTGTAGAATATATTGCCAATGATGTATTTTTAGACAACGATACCCAGCAAATAATGATGATTACTGGACCAAACATGTCGGGTAAAAGTGCTTTGCTTCGACAAACCGCCTTGATTTCTTTGATGGCGCAAATGGGTGGTTTTGTTCCGGCGGCATCAGCAGAACTTGGGTTGGTAGATAAAGTGTTTACGAGAGTTGGGGCTTCAGATAATATTTCGTCGGGAGAATCTACCTTCATGGTGGAGATGAATGAAACTTCAAGCATCTTGAATAACCTCTCGAACCGTTCCTTGATCTTATTGGATGAAATAGGACGTGGAACGAGTACTTATGATGGAATTTCCATTGCATGGGCAATTGCTGAGTACATACACGAGCATCCAAAGTTGAAGGGGAAAACACTTTTCGCTACGCATTATCATGAGTTGAATGAGATGACCAATCGCTTTGACAGAATCAAGAACTTTAATGTTTCTGTAAAAGAGGTAGGGAAGAAAATACTCTTCTTGCGAAAGTTGGTTGAAGGTGGGAGTGAGCACTCGTTTGGAATTCACGTAGCGAAGCTAGCTGGGATGCCCAGTCAAGTTTTAGATCGCGCGACTAGCATGTTGGCCCAACTTGAAATGTCACATGAGCTAACAGAAAAGAAAGGCACTAAGAAAGCGGCGACTAAAGTAAAAGAAGCTGTTTCAGCAGATCTTGGCGATATGCAACTGAGCTTTTTCCAGTTAAACGATCCTGTTTTGGAGCAGATTAGAGAAGAATTGGTAACGATTGATATCAATACGTTGACACCAGTTGAGGCCCTTATGAAATTGAATGAGATCAAGAAACTGACGGGAGGTTAAGCAGTCGCAGCCAAAAGCGTTTGTTCTTTAGAGGTATTGTTTTATTCTACTCAACAAAATGTATTGTTCCTCAGTTAAGTTATCGAATCGAACATCCAGAAACATCATGCTTCGATCGCTTTCGTCCGCCGTCCATGCTTTCGGTTTTAATTCCTTTTTATCGGCGTAGTCAATCGTTTTGAGCACGTAACGAATACTGTTTAACTGAGCAATCAATTTGTTATTTGCATTGATGATAACCCATGGAGCACCTTCCCATGAAGTTTTCTCGAACATTTTTTCTTTGTACTTCGTATAGGTTTCCCAGTGTTCCACTGATTCCAAATCGTTTTTGGAGAGTTTCCAATATTTTAAATCATGGTTTCTTCTAATTTCAAATCGCCTTGCCTGAGTAGTTATATTGACTGATAAATAGAATTTTATCAGGATTACTCCTTTGCTGACCAGTTCCT
>CAJQPA010000063.1 GCA_905480145.1 uncultured Flavobacteriales bacterium
GAAGGTTTAAACGTTACGATCCCTACTGTTATGATTGGTAGTGTAGATGGTGCTGCTATTGTTGCTGAAATGGCTGCTGGAGATGTTGTCATGTTATTAGGTAACAAAGTAGGTACTTATGTTAATGATATCGGTTCTGCATCAGAGGATATTCTTATTGCACCTTTTGCTGGAGCTCACGCTGGAAGTTTTGATGGATTTGAACTAGCAATGATGATGTACAACTTTGGTAGTGCGACACAAGCTAATATTACTGCAACAGCGGAAATTACTGATCCTTCTTCGGCAATAGTTTATTCAAGTATGGTTAATGTTCCTTCAATGGATACAGGAGACACAACTTTTATTGCTGCAGGTGAGGCGCTTACTTTCCCTCCTTTCAGTTTACCTTCTTATGCTCTTGGAACTTATACATTAACGTATACTTTGGAAATGGGAGTAGCTGATGAATCAGATTTTGACAATGTATTCACCTCTAGTTTCACAGTAAATAATGATGTTATTTCTTTAGCATCTTTAGATGGATCAAACTTGCCAACTGCTTCAACATATCCTTCTAACTCAACTACTGAGTATCAAAGCTGTATGTTTTATACAGATCCAAACGCAAGTAGCCTTTCTGTAGAAGGAGTCTATTTTATTCCTTTTTCTGATTCTATAGTTGAATATCCATTAGCTGGTGAAGAATTTAACATTAACTTTTATACAGTGGATGGTGCTTGGACTGATCTAAATGACCCTAGTTTAACGGCCTTTGCTGATATCATGACTGATTTAACGTTGGTTGATTTTGTGCAGTACTACCCAGTTTCTGACGCTGAAAATGGAACTGCAGTATACGCGCCATTGAATGCACCAATTCAATTGGTAAATGATACAAGATATATGGTTTGTATCCAGTCTTTTAATCCGCAAATGGCATTTGGATATGATGGAGGAATGGATTATGATGGAAATGGATGGATAAATGCAATGCCAATTTCTCCTGTTTATGTGGATGACACATGGTATTCAGGATGGGTTGGTCCATCTGCACCATCAATTGGTTTAAAAACATCTGTAGTTGGATTGAATGAAATCACTGAAGTTTCAGGAAAAGCATTTCCTAATCCAGCGAATGATGTAGTTACGATTTCTGTTGAAGCAACAGGAAATGCAACTATATCTGTAACTGATGTAGCAGGTAAAGTAGTTATGAATAATGACCTTTCTTTAGTGAATGGAACTGCAGATATGAACATTGATTCTTTAGAGTCAGGAATGTACATATTTACAGTTGTTTTTGAAGGAGGAGAAACGTCTACTTTTAATGTAGTAAAGAAGTAATTCTTAAATAATTTTTGAAAGGGCGATCAGTAATGATCGCCCTTTTTTTTGCTCAATATTTTTTATGGATTCGAGTTCTAAAAAATTGGAATTTATCCATAAATTTAGGAGGTTAAATTAGAGCGATGTTTAAAGATTTTAACTATCTTAAATAAGATGACAATAGAAAAAGAACTAGACCAAAGCAATAAAATTGCGGAATTTACAGAGCGATTTATTAATCAAACCAATAGATCTATTTTTCTCACGGGGAAAGCAGGTACAGGAAAAACAACGCTTCTTAAAAAGATTGTAGCCACAACATACAAGCAAACAATTATTGTTGCGCCGACCGGAATAGCTGCTCTTAATGCTGGAGGTGTTACGATTCATTCTTTTTTTCAATTGCCGTTTGGAGGATTTATTCCTGAATTTGATGTCGATGCTCAATTCACACAATATGTGAAGTTAGAGACTAAGTCTACTTTGATGCGACATTTTCGAATGAATGCTACGAGAAAGGCGATCATGCGAAATATGGAATTACTGATCATTGATGAGGTAAGCATGCTAAGAGCCGATACTTTAGATGCAATCGATTGGACCTTGAGAAACGTGCGTAAAATAAACAAGCCATTTGGTGGTGTGCAGGTTCTTTTTATCGGAGATTTGTTACAATTGCCTCCAGTAATAAAACCGCAAGAATGGTCTTTCCTTAGAAAGTACTATAACGGCATTTTCTTTTTTAATGCAAAAAGTGTGCATGAATCACCACCGTTATATGTTGAGTTAGATAGAGTGTATCGACAAGAAGATGAAGTTTTTCTGAACATTCTAAACAATCTTAGAAACAATAAAATTACCCAAGAAGATGTTGACCAATTAAACAAACATGTTCAACCCAATTTTGACCCAATAACACATGAAGACTACATTACATTAACCACGCATAACAATGATGCAGATGAGATAAACAGGAATGCTCTGTCTCGTATAGCTGGAAAATCGAAATTCTACAAATCAGAAATTACCGGAGCCTTCCCTGATCACTTGTTTCCAATTGAAGAGAACATGGAATTGAAGATTGGAGCGCAGGTGATGTTCATTAAAAATGACATTACTTCTGACAAGGCATTTTATAATGGGAAGATGGGAAGGATTGTTGGGCTAGAACATGATGAAATAAGAGTTAATTTCCCCAAAGAGAAAAAGACTATTTCTGTAGAGAAGTATGAATGGAATAATATTCAATATACACTTGATAAAACCACAAGTGAAGTAGAAGAAAAAGTACTCGGAACCTTTGTGCATTATCCACTTAAATTGGCTTGGGCGATAACAGTTCATAAAAGTCAAGGATTAACTTTTGATAAAGCAATATTAGATGTGTCTAAGGTTTTTGTTCCTGGACAAGCTTATGTTGCTCTTTCGCGAATTAGATCTTTGGATGGGGTTGTGCTTCTTAAACCGATCCAAATGAATGGCCTAAGCAATGATGCTAACGTTGTGGAGTATGCTAAATCAAAAGTCGACGAAGAAGTACTTAATTCGCAGTTGAACGCATCTACATACAAGTTTCTTTGGGATGAACTTATGGATACTTTTGATTGGGTAAATTTAATTAATGCATGGCAATCTCATGATGCCACGTATAAAAATCAAGGTTCTAAAACCCAAAAAGGAAAGAACAGAAATTGGGTAACCCGACAACTGCAGAGTTTAAGCAGTACAAGTGAGCCATCAAGGAAATTTAAGAATGAATTAACCCGCTTGTTTAACATTGATCCCGTGGATATGGAAATGGTTTGTAAAAGGGTGGATGCCGCTTACAATTACTTTTTTAAAATACTGGATGATGTCTTATTTTCTAATTTGAAGAAAATGGCAGAGCTGCAGCAATTAAAGAATACCAAGAATTATAATGAGGAGTTAGAAGACCTTGATTTATTGTTGACAGAAACAATTCTTAAATTGAAAAAGACCAGAATTTTAACCGAATCTATTCGGGATAAAAGATTTGTGCAAAAAGCGACAATCTGGACCTCAGAGCTTAAGAACTATAAATTATCTAAAATTGAATTGGTTAAGAATGAGGTTCGATCTTCAAATTCTACGTTTGATTTTGATACAAATTTTGTTCAGTTGAAGACCAAATCAAAAACGAAAAATAAAGAAAAGAAATCAAAAACATCCACTTATGACCAGACGCTTAATTTAGTGAAGAGTGGAAAATCCATTGAGGAAATTGCGAATGAAAGACAATTGTCGGTTGGCACTATAAGCACACACTGTGTCCGCTTAATTAAGTTAGAAAAACTTGACCTTCCTGAAGTTATGGACAAGAAAAAAATCAGCGGGTTGTATGATTTATTCGATGAATATGACGGTGGATCACTATCACCTTTAAAAGAGTTGGCGGGAAACAACTATTCTTGGGATGAAATAAAGCTCTATCAGGCTTCTTTGTTGATTTAAATCTTGTTGAATGTTTTTGAATCACCAAACAAGTTGTTTTTGAATAGACGTTTCGTTTCTTTTTCGGAAGGTGAAAGAACCACAACATTTAAATTTTCGGATGGTGCTGAAGTCTGTTCATTGATAAACTTGAATGATTTTGTGTCAGTTTCATAATCAAAATAGGAAATGGAAAATTGACTGTTATTAAAAGTTATCTTCATGGGAATATATGTTCCTTTCTCAAAGTTGTTAATGATATAATTTCCAAAGTCATCAATTTGAGTTAGAATGTTTTTACTTCCATGACCTACAATTATTTCTTTGTTTTGAACGCCAAAGAAATAATAGTCATCTTTTAATATACAGGGTATAGAATCGTTTTTTAATACGCCCAAAATAAAACCATTTCTAACAGTATATTTTGATGATTCTCGAACAGTTTCACGACTAATCGAAGATATATTTGTTGAAACGAGTATTATTCCCTTGGCAGACACCTCATATTGACTTGGTTGGTCAAGTGATGAATAAGTGCCAAAATATTTGGGACTGATTCGAGCATTATTTGTTTCATTAACCGAAAGTGGTGCTGAAAAATAATATGAATTTTGTGCTGCCGAAATAAAACCAACCAAAAGACTTGCAATTAAACCAACTATTTTCATAACTTAAATATGTGTGAGGACTAAATTAATAATATCATTACCACCTAAAACAAAAAGCATGCAAAAAAGATGGCAAGTAAAAACGCCAATAGATTCTACAATCGTAGAAGACTTTCGTTCAAAACTTAAAGTAGACCCTATTGTTGCCGAGCTATTATTACAAAGAGAAGTGGATTCGTTCGAAAAAGCACAAAACTTCTTTAGACCAGACTTGAGCTCTTTACATGATCCATTTTTAATGAAGAACATGGAGAGCGCTGTTGAACGTTTGCAACAAGCAATCAACGAACAACAAAGAGTCATGCTTTTTGGTGATTATGATGTAGACGGAACAACCGCTGTTGCTTTAATGTACTCCTTTTTGAAAGAAACCTTGCCAGTTGATTTTTACATTCCTGACAGATACAAGGAAGGGTATGGTTTAAGTGCTGAGGGAATTGATACAGCAGATAAGAATAAGGTGGACTTAATAATCTCTTTAGATTGCGGAATTAAATCTATAGAAAATGTGGCGTATGCTCAATCGCTCGGAATTGACTTTATTATTTGTGATCATCACACTCCGGGCGATATACTTCCTGATGCATATGTATTGGATCCAAAACAAAAAGGTTGTGATTATCCATACAAGGAATTGTCGGGCTGTGGAGTTGGGTTTAAGTTATTACAAGCGCTTTGTGAACATAATAATTGGGGGCAAGAAAAACTGTTTGACTCACTTGATTTACTTGCTGTGAGTATAGGTGCTGATATAGTTCATGTCACTGGCGAAAATAGAGTTTTGGCAATGCACGGCATGAAAAAACTGAACGAAAACCCAAGGTTTGCGTTTAAAACCCTTTTGAGCTTGGCAAAAAAAGAATTTCCGGTCACACTAACAGATGTTATTTTTTCAATCGCTCCAAGGATTAATGCCGCAGGCAGACTTCGCTCCGGTCGCTATGCAGTGGAATTAATGATTTCAAGTGACCAGGAAGAGATCCTTAAGTTGGCGAATGAAATAAATGAAGATAACCTTGAGAGAAGAGAGCTAGACAAAGAAATAACCAAAGAAGCACTAGAGCAAGCGGAGCAACTATTAGAAACTGGAAAAAGTTTTTCGACGGTAGTTTATAAAGAAAATTGGCACAAAGGGGTAATTGGTATTGTTGCCTCAAGGTTAATAGAAAAGCATTACAAACCAACATTAGTTCTAACCTTGTCAAATGGATTAATCACTGGTTCTGCAAGATCCATAAAAGGTTTTGATGTCTATGAAGGGTTGTCAGAATGCTCAGAGTTTTTAGAGCAATTTGGTGGCCACACTTTTGCTGCGGGTTTAACGATGAAGCCTGAATCACTGGAGCCATTTAAGAAAAAATTTGAACAAGTCGCTTCAAATGTGCTTACTCCTGAATTAATGGTCGAGGAACAAATTGTAGACATTGAATTGTCTTTTGATCAAATTTTTCAAAAAGAAGAGAACCGGATGAAAGTTCCCAAATTAAAGAGAATCATTAAACAATTTGAGCCGCATGGCCCTGAAAATATGAAACCTGTGTTTATCAGTAAAAATGTATTTAGCACAGATGTAAGAGTTTTAAAAGACGCTCACCTTAAGCTGTCAATGACTCAGCCTGAAAATGATGTTGTGATAGAAGGTATTGGGTTTAATTTAGCCGAGAAAAAAGACATTGTTGCTTCAGGCTTACCATTTGATGTAGTTTATACTTTAGAAATAAACAAATGGAGAGAAAGAGAAACAGTTCAGCTCAATATAAAAGATATTCGCGCAACGGTTTAATATCGAATAAAAAAAGGAAGCTGAAAAGCTTCCTTTTTTTATTTAAGTGACATTGTTTTATTTCACTGGTTCTCTTGTGAATGCTGGAATACCTGTAACATCCATACCTGTAATTAACAAGTGAATGTCATGAGTTCCTTCATACGTAATCACCGACTCTAAATTAGCCATATGACGCATGATAGAATACTCACTTGTAATACCCATTGCACCATGAATTTGCCTTGCTTCTCTTGCGATATTCAATGCTATTTCACAATTATTTCTTTTGGCCATAGAGATTTGAGCAGAAGTTGCCTTCCCTTCATTTCTCAATTGACCTAATCTGAATGTTAGTAATTGAGCCTTTGTGATTTCTGTAATCATTTCAGCTAATTTCTTTTGAATCAATTGAAAACCTCCGATTGGATTACCAAACTGTGTTCTTTCTTTAGAGTATCTTAAAGCTTGATCATAACAATCCATAGCAGCGCCTAAAGCTCCCCAGGCAATCCCAAATCTTGCTGAATCTAAACATCCTAGTGGTGCGCCTAATCCAGATTTTCCAGGTAAGATATTTTCTTTAGGTACTTTAACATCTACAAAAATTAATTCTCCTGTAGCTGAAGCACGAAGGGAAAGTTTACCATGCATTTCAGGAGTAGAAAACCCCTCCATTCCTCTTTCAACGACTAATCCGTGAATTCGACCGCTTTCATCTTTCGCCCATACAACGGCAATATCTGCAAATGGAGCATTTGAAATCCACATTTTTGCACCATTTAAAATGACATGATCACCTGCGTCTTTAAAATTAGACAACATTCCTCCAGGATTCGAACCATGGTCTGGCTCAGTTAACCCAAAGCAACCAATCATTTCCCCTGAGGCTAATTTCGGCAAGTATTTTTGTTTTTGCTCTTCAGAGCCATATTTCCAAATTGGATACATAACTAAAGAACTTTGAACTGAAGCTGTTGATCTTAATCCTGAATCACAACGTTCTAATTCCTGCATTATTAAACCATAAGATATTTGATCCAATCCCGGTCCGCCATACTCTGCTGGTATGTAGGGACCAAATCCACCAATTTCACCTAGTCCTGGTAAAATATGATTTGGGAAAGTTGCATTCTCGTAATGGTCATCAATAATTGGTGAAACCTCTTTTTTTACCCAAGCTCTTGCCGCATCACGGACTAACTTGTGTTCTTCAGAAAGTAAGTCATCCATATTGAAATAATCTGGATGCGTATATAAATCAGTTCTCATTGTTATTTATTTTAGATTGGCAAATTTAAAACTATTTTTGCTCTTAAAACAATAAAACACAGTTTTCAACTGTATCTTTATTAAATTGAAGAATCAAAACTTGTGCATATATCAGTCATCAGCATATTAATTCCTTTAGTTAATGAAATTCCAGAAGAGTTAACATTAAGGGATACTTCCATCGCGCAAGTTGTTGGCTTTGGCTTATTTATAGCCTTTGGTTTATTAGCAATTACGAAGCTGCTAAATAAAGATGTTTTTAGGACCCTTTTTATGGCTAACTGGAAAGGAAACACAATTGAGCAGTATGTGAAAGAAGAACATTCAATAAAATCTGGATGGTCTTTTATTTTAATTGTTAATTATTGGCTGTCATTTTCGTTGTTTGGATATGTAATTACTGATTTACCAGGGATCGATGATATGACTTTGCTGCTTTTGGTAATATTTATTCCAATAGGTTGGTTGTTTCTTTCGCAGTTAAATTTATATTTATGCAGTATTCTAACGGGTGAATATAAAATCTTAGTTCAATTTTTCTATTTCCGAATCGTCGGTGCTCAGCTAATGGGAATCGTTTTGTTTGTATTATGTTCATTTTGGATTCTATCTAATATGCCCTCAAGAACATTGATTTGGTTAGTATCTGTTGCTTTGGCATTAGAGTTTTTTATAAGATTAATTAAGTCAACCGTATTCGCAAGGCAAAAAAGAATTTCATGGTATTATATTATTTTGTACATTTGCACCCTCGAAACCCTACCACTATTAGTGTGTTATTACCTGGTCGTTAAGGGTGTTCAAGTTTAATTAGTTTATAACCGTTAATTAAAACAAAGCAAATTGAGCATTAAAACAATATTGGTTTCACAACCTAAGCCACAAGGAAAAAAGTCGCCGTATTTTGATTTGGCTGACAAATACAATATAAAAATAGACTTCAGAAGTTTTATTCATGTTGAAGGAATTGATGCGCAAGAGTTTAGAACACAAAAGATTGATTTAAAAGAGCATTCCGCAGTTATTTTAACATCAAAAACAGCAGTTGACCATTATTTTAGAATTGCTGAAGAAATGCGTTTTGAGGTGCCCGACAGTATGAAATACTTCTGTATCTCAGAAGCAATAGCATTTTATCTTCAAAAATACGTGGCTTATAGAAAAAGAAAAATTTTTCATGGCCGTCAAACTATCGTTGATCTTGTGGATACACTGAAGAAACATAAAAAAGAACAATTTTTACTTCCTTGTACTGATATTCTTCGAGATAAAATTCCAACAACGTTAGAAGCAAATAAAATTAATTATCGAAAAGCCGTTCTATATAGAACAGTAGCATCTGACTTATCTGACTTGGAGAATGTCATGTATGACATGTTGGTTTTTTATAGCCCTGGAGGTATTGAATCGTTATTGAAAAACTTCCCTGAGTTTAAGCAAAAAGAAACTGTTATTGCAGCATTCGGTCCAACTACAGCTAATGCTATTGTAAAGAACAAATTGAGATTGGATCTGCATGCGCCTCAACCTAACGCGCCATCCATGACCGGAGCGATTGAAAACTTTGTAAAGAACGCAAAGAATTAGTAATTCGAATATAGGATTACAATAATAAACCGATTTGCCCTTGTGGTAAATCGGTTTATTTATGATAAAAACTTTATTTTTAAGGTAATAATAATCAAACAAAAATTAAGAAATATGAAAAAATTTTTACTTCCAGCGGTTGCTGTAATATTTGGAGCCAGTTCTTTGAACGCTCAAATATTTAGTGAATCGTTTGACACAGAAATTCCGACAACATGGACAATTATTGATGTCGATGGGCTTGCTTCTACATCAGCTCAAGCTGAATGGGCGAGTTGGGCATGGAATGAAGGAGCGGGTGATGCATCTAGTTCTTCTTGGTATGACAATAATTTCACAGGGCCAACAAATGATTGGTTGATCACTCCAGGAATAGCAATTCCTGCGACAGGTGCTTTTCAGGTAGAATTTGACGCCTCTTCCCATGAGGCAAATTACCTAGAAGAGTATGAGTTATTATATTCGACTACTGGTAACACAGTTGCAGATTTTACGGAAGCTGCTTTATTGTCAGTTGTTGACGAGGCTGAAGCTGGAACGAATCGTAAAGTAGTTCTTCCGGTTGCTGCAAATGGTCAAACGGTATACATTGCTATTCATCACACTTCAGATGATGAAAGTATGTTGCACATTGATAATTTTCTAGTAAAAGAATTATTAGCAGATGATATTCAAATGGTATCTCTTTCAATGAATAGTACAATTGTTGCCGGAAATATTAACGTAACTGGTACAGTTAAAAATAATGGTGCTAATACTATTTCTAGTTTTGAATTGTCTTATGACGCTGGAGCGGGTGCAGTTAGTGAAACTGTAACGCAAACAATCAATTCAGGAGCTACTTATAACTTTTCTCACAGTGTTCCTTTAGCCGTTGCAACTGGACCAATAGTGAATCTTGATGTTTGTGCTACGATGGCTGCTGACTTAGACAATAACAACGACTGCTTATCAACAACTGTTTCTGCGGTTTCCTCAATTGTTCAAAAAGTAACGGTTGGTGAAGAAAGAACAGGAGAGTGGTGTGGATGGTGTCCTCGTGGTACTGTTGCTTTAGCCGAAATGGGAATTTCTAATCCTAATGATTTTATTGGTATAGCAGTTCATAATGGTGATCAAATGGCGGTTAGTGCATATGATAATGGTATAGATGCTTTTATACCACCTTCTTTTCCAGGTGGTGGAGTTGATAGAATGGTAGAAGGTGATCCAGGTACTTTTTCTTCAATGCATGCATCTAGAGCGGGTGAAATTCCTCCGGCTTCGATAGATGTTGTTTCTTCTACAGATGGAAATACTGTTACAGTTGTTGTGACTTCTAATTTTGTAGGTGGTTTGAATGGTGACTATCGATTGGCTGCTGTTCTTTTACAAGATGGTATTAATGGTCTAGGTCAAACAAATTATTATAATGATGGTGCTTCGGGACCAATGCAAAACCCTAATGCAGGCTCAATGCCTAATTTTAACTGGGTTGGAGCAGGAGCAACTGTTTCACCAGTGATTCACGATCATGTAGCGGTAGCTTTGGGTGATAATCAAATTAATGGTGCAGCAGGTTCTTTGCCAACTATAGTAAATGATGGTGATGTTGAAACGCATACATACACATTTACACAGAATGCTTCATGGGTTATTGGTAATATGCATGCAGTGGGTATGTTGGTGAACGGGTCTACAGGAGAAATCTTGAACGCGGGAAAATCGGCTATTACAGGTACAGAAAGTTTAAGCGAAAATTTTGCGAACAACTTTAGTATTTCAGCTATGCCAAACCCGACAAATGGTGTTGCAAACATAGTTGTTGATTTAGCAGTTGCTGCTGAAATGAACATGGTTATTGTTGATGTATTAGGTAATGAAGTTTATAACTATGGTAACACAACTTTAGAAGCTGGTGTGCACACTACAAAAATTGATTTAACGAACAATGCTGAAGGTATTTACTTTGCAAAGGTAAACCTTAACGGTGCGGTTAAAACAGTTAAAATTAACGTTGTTAAGTAATTATTAATAGCTTTTTATATTGAACCCGATGCATTATTTGCATCGGGTTTTTTTATTTAAAATTCTCTGTTGTTTTTAAAAAAAAGGGACCAGACAGAAAAGATTCTTAGACCATGTAGAGAAATAGTCTAAATGACTTTTGAGAATTCCATAATGAAACTTTTTTTCATAAAAAGCGAATCATTCATTTGATTGGCTTTTTGCGTTGAAAAACATCCTGCGTTCATTGTTTTTAGTATCTTTATTGGCTTCAAATTATCACCAAATGGCAAAAATTAGAAAACAAGACGCTTTAGACTATCATTCGTCAGGGAAACCCGGTAAAATTGAGGTCGTGCCAACGAAGCCATACGCATCTCAAAGAGATCTGTCATTGGCTTATTCTCCTGGAGTAGCGGAGCCTTGCCTTAAAATAGCAGAATCAAAAGATGATGTATATAAATACACGAGTAAAGGAAATCTGGTTGCGGTAATTTCTAACGGAACAGCTGTTTTAGGTTTAGGAAATATTGGCCCTGAAGCTTCAAAACCAGTAATGGAAGGAAAAGGACTTTTGTTTAAAATATTCGCGGATATCGATGTTTTTGACATTGAAGTCGATGCTAAAGATCCTGAATTATTTATTCAAACCGTAAAGGCAATTGCACCAACATTTGGAGGGATTAACTTAGAAGATATTAAGGCACCTGAAGCATTTGAAATCGAACGACGACTTAAGGAAGAGCTTGATATACCTGTGATGCACGACGACCAGCATGGAACGGCAATAATTTCTTCTGCAGGTTTACTGAATGCCTTAGAGTTGGCTAACAAAAAATTTGAAGATGTAAGAATCGTATTTTCAGGAGCTGGAGCAGCTGCTCAGTCTTGTGCTCAATTATATTGTTCTCTAGGAGCGAAAGTTGAAAATATTTTAATGTATGATTCAAAAGGCCTCATATATAAAGGGAGAACGGATTTAGATTCTAGCAAACAAAAGTTTGCTTCTTTGGATGAAAATATTGCTTTTGAAGACTCTTTTGAAGGTACAGATGTATTCATAGGACTCTCTAAAGGTGGGATTGTTTCGAAAGAAATGGTCCGAAAAATGAACAATGATCCAATTGTATTTGCATTGGCAAATCCAGACCCGGAAATAGGATATAATGAAGCGATGAGTTCAAGAGATGATATAATCATGGCTACTGGACGTTCGGATCATCCTAACCAAGTTAATAATGTTATTGGATTTCCATTTATTTTCCGTGGAGCAATTGATGTTAGAGCAACAACAATCAATGAAGAAATGAAACTGGCTGCTGTTCGTGCTATTGCATCTTTGGCCAAGGAATCTGTACCAGAAGAAGTAATTGAGGCATATGGAGAAAAGAATATTTATTTCGGTAAAGAACAATTTATTCCAAAACCAATTGACCCTCGACTGATTTATTATGTAGCACCAGCAGTTGCAAGAGCAGCAATGGAGTCAGGTGTTGCTAAAGAACCAATTCAGGATTGGGATGCATATGAAGCAATTTTAAAAAATCGACTAGGATTAGACAACAAGTTGATTAATAATATAACTGAAAAAGCACAGCGTTCTCCTAAAAGAGTGGTGTTTGCAGAAGCTGACAACCTTAATATTCTTAAAGCAGCTCAAACTTCTATGGAAGAAGGTGTTGCGATTCCAATTTTATTGGGTCGAGAAACAAAAATTAGAGCACTCATCGAAGAATTTAATATAGAACTTGAAGGTGTCTTGATTGTTGACCCTAAATGTGAGGAAGAAAGACCGAGAAGAAAAGCATACGGGCTTGAATTCTTTGAAAGAAGACAACGAAAAGGAATGACAGAATTTGAGGCTGTTCAGGTAATGCGTGAGCGAAATCATTTTGGATCAATGATGGTTGAAATGGGGGATGCTGATGCGATGGTTTCTGGAATTACAAGAAACTATAGAGATGTTATTCGCCCGGCTATTCAAGTTGTTGGGTTGCAAAAGGGAGTTACAAAAATTGCTGGTATGTATATTTTGAATACCAAAAGAGGACCTTTATTTTTGGCAGATACTACAATTAATTTAAATCCAACAGCTGAAGATTTAGCAGAAATCACTTCAAATGTTGCTAAGACCATAAGAAAATTCAAAGTGACCCCAAGAGTTGCACTCTTGAGTTATTCTAACTTTGGTTCTTCTATTGGAGAAGATGCTAAAAAGATGTCGAAGGCTGTAAAATTGATTAAAGAAAATGATCCTAATTTAATTGTTGACGGCGAAGTTCAAGCAAATTTTGCTTTGAATAATGAACTAATGAATGAGCAGTTTTCATTTTCCGAATTGGCAAATAAGAAAGTAAATACATTAATTTTTCCGAATCTTTCATCAGGTAACATTGCTTACAAGTTATTGCAAGAAATGACTGATGGAGATGCTATTGGTCCAATTGTCGTTGGTTTGCGTAAATCAATCCATGTGCTTCAATTAGGCGCCTCGGTACGTGAAATAATAAACATGGTGAAAATTGCGGTAGTTGACTCCCAAAACAAATAGATTATGATAGCGCAGCTGAACGGTAAACTTATTGAGAAGAATCCAACAGATTTAATTGTGGATTGCGGAGGTGTTGGTTATGAATTGAAAATTTCATTGAATACATTCAGTTCTATTAGTTCTGATGAAAACATTACAATTTTCACAAAATTAATAGTGAGAGAAGATGCGCAAATTTTATATGGATTTGCTGATAAGGTGGAGAGAGAAATGTTCAATCATTTGATTTCAGTTTCAGGAATAGGACCCAATACAGCAATGATTATGCTTTCATCTTTAGTGCCTGGAGAAATAGCATCAGCGATTACAAATGAAGATGTGAAAACCATTCAAGGCGTAAAGGGTATCGGAGCTAAAACGGCCCAAAGAGTTATCATCGATTTAAAAGACAAAATGTTAAAAATGTCCTTTTCAAGCGAAAATATGTTCAATGCGAACAATACGAATCAATTTGATGCGTTAACTGCATTAGCTTCCTTAGGTTTTGATAAAAAAGCGGCTGAAAAAGCAGTGGACAAAGTATCTACTGGTGAAGAATCTGTTGAGGTATTGATTAAAGAAGCGTTGAAAATTTTATAGTTTGAAAACACTTAGATTACTACATACGAAAGCCCTATTTACCCTATTGTTATTCCTTTCAGGAGTTTTATATGGTCAAGGAGATACGCTGAGATACCCAATCAATAACAATGTTGACCCTACGCAATCTACTGAACAAAGCTTTGATTTAGGTGATCCATCCTCCGTAAATCAGACAATTGTTTATGATCCGATAACGGGAACTTATATTTTTAAGGAAACAATCGGCGCAAGAGAAATGTATTTCAGAAATCCTTCGATGATGACGTTGGAGGAGTACCTGGATTACGAGCGTAAAAAAACGATGCAGGACAATTGGAAGGAGAAAATTGATCAGCAAACACAGGCAAATCAGCCGCTTGAATTCCCAATAAAAATACCGAGTAAATTATTTGAAAACTTTTTCGGATCTGATCAAATTACAATACGTCCACAAGGTAGTATTGAGCTTTCATTTGGGGTGAATTCTTCGCGTTATGACAATCCGCTCATTCCAGAAAAACAACGAAAAATTACTCGGTTTGATTTTGATCAGCAAATTAATTTGAACTTGGTTGGACAGATTGGAACGAAGCTAAAGCTTGGTGTTAGCTATAATACACAAGCTGCATTTGATTTTGATAATGTTTCAAAGTTAGAATACAACGGAAACGAAGATCAAATCATGCAAAAGATTGCTTTGGGTAATGTGTCTATGGAGTTGCCAACATCCTTAATTCAAGGGTCTCAGACACTTTTTGGGGTGGCAACACAAATGAGATTTGGAAAAACAACAGTTGATTTAATCGCAGCTTCTTCAAAAGGTAAAAGAAAGGAAATTAATATTACTGGAAAAGCACAGGTTCAGGAATTTGAGTTGGGTGCAGATAATTACGAGGCAAACAGACATTATTTTGTGAACATGTATCATAGAGATCATTATGATGATGGAATGTCAACTTTGCCTATTGTTAATTCTACCATAAATATTACCCGTATGGAGGTTTGGTTAACGAACAAAACAAACAATACGGAGAACACAAGAAACATTGTTGCCTTCACTGATTTAGGAGAAGGTAATTCCTCAAATGTTCAAGGTGATCCAGGATCATTTTCTGGTGAATTACCTCAAAACTCGGCAAACGGACTTTATTCATTTGCTTCCACGCATCCTGCCGTTAGGTCATTTTCTAATGCTGTAGCTGGTTTGTCTGCGCAAGTAGCATCCCCCGGACCTTTTCAGCAAGCTATTGACTATGAAAAAGTAGAAAACGCAAGGAAATTAACAGAACAAGAGTTTACATATAACGCACAACTCGGTTTTATCTCATTGAATTTACCGCTAAATAATGATGAGGTTTTGGCTGTATCGTATGAATATACTTATAGAGGTGATACGTATCAGGTGGGTGAATTTTCGACAGATGGTGTCGCTGGACAAGATGCATTGATTCTTAAACTTCTAAAGCCAACAATTACGAGTCCAAGCAATAAACTGTGGGATTTAATGATGAAAAACGTCTATTCTATTGGTGCATATCAAGTTGATCAAGAAGGATTCAGATTAGACTTATTGTATAATAACCCAGCTACCTCGGTTCAATTACCATTTTTCCCAGCGGATAATTTAGGAAATAATATTGCAGGAATCGATGATAAACAGTTAGTTACGTTGCTAGAAATGGATAAAATTAATCAGAATAATCAACCGTTCTCTGATGGTGTTTTTGATTTTGTTCCAATTCAATTTAATGGAAGCCGCGCAGAAAATGGTGGAACCATAAATACACGAAATGGCCGTGTATACTTTTCAACGGTTGAGCCTTTTGGTAAAACCTTGTCAGACAAATTATTGGCAGCGAATGTTTCTCCAACAATTGTTGATCAAGTTGCATTTGTTGAGTTATATGATTCTACAAAAACAGCTGCCCAACAGATTCCAAGTAAGAATAGATTTAGTTTTAAAGGTGAATACAAATCATCCATTAGTTCTGACATTCCTTTAAATGCATTGAACGTTCCTGAAGGAGCTGTATCAGTGACTGCCGGGGGAATAAAGTTAACAGAAGGACAGGATTATACAGTAGATTACAATTTAGGACGTGTAAAGATTTTAAACACCGGGGTTTTGGAGTCGAATACACCAATTAAAATTTCTGTTGAGAGTAATTCTGTATTTGGTTTTCAATCAAAATCATTACTCGGGGCAAGGGTTGCGCATCGTTTTGGTGATCGTTTAAATATTGGAGCTACATGGATGAGAATGATGGAACGACCGGTCACTCAAAAAGTGGATATTGGAAGCGAACCATTTAAAAACAATATAATTGGATTAGATTTTCAGTATAAAACTGACGTTCCTTTCTTGACAAAATTGGTAGATTACCTTCCAATAATTTCAACAAAAGAAAAGTCAACACTGTCTTTTACCGGAGAATTTGCGCATTTAATCCCTGGCCAACCTAAAGCGATTAACAAAGATGGAACTTCTTATATCGATGATTTTGAAGGGTCACAATCGACAATTGATTTAAAATCTATCAGTTCGTGGCGTTTGGCTTCAATTCCTCATGGACAACCTGATTTATTCCCGGAAGCTTCTAATTCAGATTTGTCTGCAGGCTATAAGCGATCGAAATTAGCTTGGTATGTTATTGATCCACTTTTTTACCAAAGTAATAATTTGACTCCTCAGCATATTGTGAATAATCCAGCGCAGTTAGCTGATAGTAGAATGCGCTCTATTGATCAAAAAGATATTTGGCCAAATTTTGACCCTCAGTATGGCTCTATTTCAAATGTAAATGTTCTAAATCTTGCTTATTATCCGAAAGAAAGGGGGATGTATAATTATGATATAAATAATGTTGATGCCGATGGAAATTGGTTAAACCCTGAAGATCGATGGGGTGGTATAATGCGTGCTTTAACGACTAACGATTTTGAACAAACAAACATTGAATACATTCAGTTTTGGATGTTAGATCCTTTTCATGCTGATGCTGAAATTCTAGATCCAAACTCAACTCACAACGGAGGAGATTTGTATTTTAATTTAGGGAATATATCAGAAGATATTCTTCCAGATTCTAGAAAGAGTTTCGAACATGGTTTGTCTCCAACGGTTACTTCTATTGTGGACAATGTTGACACCACAGTTTGGGCAAGAGTTTCAACACAACAAGTTGTTGTTGACGCATTTGATAATGACCCATCTGCTCGTGCAAATCAAGATATTGGATTGGATGGGTGGAATAGTGCTGATGAAAATATCCAATATTCAGATTATATTTCTTGGGTTAATAACAATGCTACGTTATCTGCAGATGCTAAAGCAAAAATGATTGCTGATCCGTCAACGGATGATTACAACTATTTCAGAGATGATGATTATGATGTAGCACAATTAAACATTCTTGAGCGCTATAAAAAGTACAATGGAATGGAAGGTAATTCGCCAACAACTGAAATGTCGGATAATCTAAATAATGACAAGTACCCAACTACTAATACTAACTCTCCTGATATTGAAGATATCAACCAGGATAATAATTTGTCAGAATCTGAAGCGTATTTTCAATACAAAGTAAGCTTAAGACCGAGTGATATGGTTGTTGGCAAGAATTTTATCACAAGTATTCAAACCTACGATAAAGGCAATGGAGATGTTGAGAAATGGTGTCAGTTTAAAATTCCAATTAGAGATTATGAAAAGAAAGTAAATGGAATTACTGATTTTAGATCCATCCGTTTCATGAGAATGTTCATGAAAGACTTTGATGAAGAGGTTGTGTTAAGATTTGCTAGGCTTGAATTTATTCGTGGAGAATGGAGACGATATTTTGATGATTTAGTGGAAGATGGGGAAGGTATTCAGGTGGACCCTAATTTGACAACGTTTAACGTTGGTGCTGTTAATATTCAAGAGAATAACGATAAAGAACCAGTGAACTATGTTGTTCCTCCTGGAATTGATCAAGAAGTTGATCCATCGCAAACTTTTCAGCGTCTATTAAACGAGCAGTCTTTGAGTCTTGAAATTTGTGATTTACAGGATGGAGATGCTAGAGCCGCCTATAAAAATGTTCAATTTGATGTACGAACATATAAGAAATTAAAAATGTTCGTGCATGCGGAGGAAAGCGACCCTTCAAAACCATTGAATGATGATGATGTAACAATGTTTATTCGATTAGGGACGGATTTTACTGATAATTATTACGAATATGAACTACCATTAAAAGTGACGAATACGAGTGGTACAAGTAATTTATCAGACACTGAAGTATGGCCTGATGGAAATTTTGTAGAAATTATTTTTGCCGATTTATTAAACTTAAAGAAAAAGAGAAATGAATTAATTAATGGTGGATCAAGTGCGGTTTCCTATATCATCCCTTATTCTTCAGTAGATCCAAAAAATGGAGAAAGAATTTTAAGAGTTAAAGGTAGCCCTAACTTACAGGGTTTGAAAACAATGATGATTGGTGTAAGAAACCCACACAAAGACTCACATGTTTTGGACAGTTGGGGAGACGACGGCCAATCGAAATGTACTGAGGTTTGGGTAAATGAATTACGATTAACCGACTTTGTTAGTGAGGGTGGTTCAGCTGCAGTTGCCCAAATGCAAGTTCAATTTGCTGATTTTGCTAACCTGAACATGTCAGGAAATTATTCTGGTGTCAATTGGGGATCTGTAGAAAGCCGTGTTCAGGAACGTCAGCGTGATGAGCGCATTGGGTTTGATTTGAATAGTAATATTCAGTTGGGACAATTCTTTGGTAAGCGTGCAAAAGTATCATTGCCATTTTTCTATGCTTATTCTTTGGGAATAATAAATCCAGAATACGATCCTTTTAATCCAGATGTTCGATTGAATGAATACTCGGATCCTTCAGTGAGAAGAGAGAGGTCTCGCTTAGGGCAAGACTTTACGGAAAGAAAATCGTACAACTTTACTAATGTGCGGAAAGAAAGTAAAGCAGGAGCTAAACCAAGAGTATGGAGAATTTCGAACTGGTCAGCTAACTATTCATATTCAGAGAATTTGAATCGCGATTTTAATACGAATTACGACAGAACAAAAACATGGAATGGAGGTCTGAATTATAACTATTCGTTCTCTTCAAAGCCATTCATGCCATTTAAGAAGTCAAAAGTGTTGAGAAAGTCAAAATGGTTTGCACTAATTAAAGATGCAAATATTTTCTTAAAGCCAAAAAACATTTCATTCAGTAGTGATGCCTTAAGGAGTTATAATGAGCGTCAAGTAAGAAATAATATAGTTCCAGATTATGAATTCCAACCTGTTTATGTCAAGCGATTTAACTGGAACAGAACTTATGGATTAGCATACGACATAACTAAAAAGCTAAAGTTTAAATTTGGCGCAAACAATAGATCTATTTTTGAAGAAGGTGATGGTGGAGTTGACCGAAAATTGAATCCTCAGGGTTATCAATCATTTAAAGATTCTGTTGCTTCTCAAATAGGAACATTTGGTAAAACAATGGATTACACGCACAATTATAGTTTGACATATACGCTACCATTCGATAAATTGCCAATTACAGATTGGATGACTGGAAATATTAAATATTCATCAACTTATAATTGGCAGCGAGCACCATTAGCGCAAAGACAATTTGGGAACACAATTCAAAATAGTCGAAATGTGAACATGACTGGTCAAATGAACTTTACAAACCTTTATAATAAGGTGCCTTTCTTGAAGAAAGTTAATTCTGGGGGAAGAAAAAGTGGTCGACGACCTACAATCAGTTCAAGGCCAAATGTTTCAGATGGTAAAAAAACATCACCAAAAGAAGAAGAAGGAACATACGTACCAAAAATATTAGAGCCAGAGAAACCAATTGATTCGATGACTCCAAAAGAACTCAAAAAGTGGGAGAGGAAATTAGAACGTTTTAACAAGAAAGAAAAGAGAAAAGTTGAACGCTCGAAAAGAAGAAAAGGTAAAGTTAATCCTGTTGCAGGTTTCTTTGCGCGAATTTTAATGAGTGTACGAAATGTATCTGGCACTTATGCTTTAACGGATGGGACATTACTTCCTGGATATAATCAAGAGGTTGGAGTTTTAGGGTTTAACCCTAGTTTCAATTCTGGAATGAGTGGTTTTATTTTCGGGAAGCAAAGTTATGACTTATGGGGCAAAGAGACGGGCTATAATATTGGGGATGTTTCTAGAAATAATAATTGGTTGGTTCAAAATCAAGATTTAAATTCTCAGTTTGCAATTACACATAGCAAAAACTTAAATTTACGTGCAACCCTAGAGCCTATTAAAGACCTTTCAGTTGAACTTTCTGTGAATCGAACAATGAATAGAAATTCTACAGAATTCTATAGATGGAACGAGTCTACAACAAGTTTTGAAAGTCAAAGTAAAGTTGAGTTAACGACCATCTCATATTCAAATGTGTCACTGGGTTCTGCCTTTACAAAATTGGGAAAACAGTATCAATCATCTGTTTTTGATCAAATGCTAAACAATAGAACTTTGGTTTCTCAGTTATTGGGCGCTGAAAATGCAAATTCTTCTCCTTCCTCTTCAGGTTATTATAATGGATATGGCGGAGCTCAGCAAGAAGTTGTTTTGGGTGCTTTCTTAACATCTTATTCCAACAGAAAAATAAGCAACAACAATATCAATCCAATTAAAAACTTACCACTGCCAAACTGGTCATTGAATTATAACGGTTTAAAGAATTTCCCGGGAATGAAGAAATTGGTAAGAAACTTTGTGATTCGACATGGTTACAGCTCTACAGTTAGTGTTTCTGGAATGCAGTCCAACTTGAACGCAGAATTTGACAACAATGGAGATGCAACAGCTCGGGACTTAAATCAGAACTTTATTGCATTGAATCAAATTCAAAATGTTGTCGTGACAGAACGATTCTCTCCTTTGATTGGGTTTGATGCTACTTGGGTGATTAAAGGGCAAGGATTGATTACTAAATTTGAGTACAAAAAAGACAAAAGTTCATCACTTTCTTTAAACAACAATCAGGTAACTGAGGTATTGGGTGATGAGTGGGTAATTGGTGTGGGATACAAATTTGGAAAAGTGAAGCTGCCATTTGAGAAAATCGCTGCTAGTCCTGTAAATATGAGATTTGATTTTTCTTACAGAGATAATTTAACTGTTATTCGTAAGATTGTAGAAAACACAAATCAAGCTACGGCTGGTCAAAAAGTAATTTCTATAAAAGCTTCAGCGGATTACAATTTGACCAAATTCTTAACGGTTCAAATGTATTATGATCAGACATTGAATACTCCAAAAATTGCAACATCTTACCCTACGGGTAACATGAGTGCAGGTCTTCGATTGAGGTTTAATTTAGCTGGTGTTCAATAATGTTAATACGAGCAGCTGAACCCAAAGACACTGCAAGAATCCTTGATTTAATTAAAGGGTTAGCTGAATATGAGAAAGATTTACCTGCCGTAAAAAACACAACAGCGAAATTACACGATGATTTATTTGTCCACAATCACTGCGAAGCATTTGTTGGCTTGGTAAAGGATGAAATTATTGGTTTTGCGTTATATTATACATCTTATTCTACTTGGAAGGGACCTTGTATTTACCTAGAAGATTTGTATGTTGAACCTAAACATAGAAATACGGGTATGGGTTCCAAGTTGTTCGATCATGTTGTAAACGTGGCTAAGGAACGCAAGGTTTCTCGAATGGATTGGCAAATTATTGATTGGAATGAGCCTGCGATTGATTTTTATAAAAGAAAAAATGCCGTAATTGACGATGAATGGTTAAACGGTAGGTTGTTTTTCGAAGAATAAAATTATGGGGAAGTCTAAGATTATTCTCATTTTATCTGGTTGCATTCTTTTCACCTATTTAATAGTGTTGTTTTTTAGTGGTTCTGTGACCATGGCAGATGCGCACCGAGGATTTGAAGCAATGCATCAATTTAATAATGAAGGTGCATGGAACGTTCTTAATTACCCTTCTGTGGAAAGCCCCGTATCGAGTTCTTATATTTCATGGTGGGCACCTGGTCAATGGATGATTCCGTCGCTCTTAATTGCTTTGGGCATTCACTCTATACAGAATATTCAATTTCTGTTGATTGGAATTAGTGTTTTGCTTAGCATATACGGTTATTATCGCCTTTTCAATCAGTTGAAATTTGCTAAAACCGTGAATGCCTTATCTATTCTTTGCATTGTCTCTAATTACACCTTTTATTGGCAGACCCTGATGTATCATGGAGGGGAACTCTTTTTAACGGCTTTGTTGCCATATTTTGTTTTAATTTTATTGCAACTTTCTACTTTTTCCATTATCAAGAGAGTACTTGTTTTTGGTGGGATTGCGATACTGGGTTTGTTTTTAAAGAATACGTTTTTTATTCTTTTAATTTGTGGGGGAATTTTCATTTTATTTTATCGAAACGGCACAACTTTTAAAGAACGTTTGAGATACGCCTGGCCAATAGCGTTGACTTTTTCTGTGATTGCAATACCATTTTATATGTCTCATTTGAGTGTAAATGAAACACCATCTTCGGCGATTGATTTAGAGGGGTATTTTAACATCCCAAATACTTTTATAGGTGATATTGTTTATTCTTTCGGGAGTCCGATAGGAATATTTACAAGGTATAATTTTCTTTCTCATCAAATAAACGGAATGTTGTTTAATCATCTCCGTTTCTATAATGTTCTCCAGTTATTGCCCTTTGCCGTCATGCTTTTGTTTTATGCTCGTTCGTATCGATTGAGAAGTGAAAAGTATCATGCGTTATTGATATATTTTTGCCTGCCATTTTTTACAGCATTTACCATTTTTTATCTGCAAGATAAAGCGGTGTCATATGAAATGAGACATTTTGCAGCAGTCGGGTTTTTGTTTTTTCCAGGAATTATTCAATGGGCCAAAGAATCGAAGTACTTCAAAATTGTAGGGATGACAATTCTGTTGCTGTGTTTAATGGATTTGGGGATTTATTCTCAACAAGTGACTAACATCAATGAGAAACATCTTTTTTGGAATGATTTAAAAGTACCAATAGAGGATGGGAAAATACTTTCTGCCATAGAACAGTGGGACGCGAAACACCATAATGGTTTGATTCTAATAGAAGATTATTGGCAGTTATCGATCGGTCAATGGGATAATGATAAAATGGTTGTTGCTATTGATGGTGATAAAGCGCGATTAGTATCAGGAATGGAGTTGGACAATCCAGTGTATTTAAAAGATATGAATGTTTTGGTCAGAGCATATGATCACATTCTTCTTATATGCCGAACAGAGTCTAAAGTCAAACCAAAGCTGAAAAATAAGAATTGGGAACAAATGATTTCCACAAAAAGGTTTCAAATAATTAGCGCTGATTTATAGTAAATCATTTGCTAAGTTGGCCAATTCTGAACGTTCACCTTTCTCTAATTTCACTGCTGCAAAGAGATTTTGCCCCTTTAATTTTGTCATTAAATAGGCTAATCCATTACTGTGTTCATCTAAGTAAGGTGTGTCAATTTGATTTACATCACCAGTAAAGACAATTTTTGTTCCTTCTCCTGCACGAGTAATTATTGTTTTGATCTCATGGGGTGTTAAATTTTGAGCTTCATCAACTATAATCATCATGTTCGATAAACTTCTCCCACGAATAAATGCCAAAGCAGAAATAACAATTTTTCCGCTTTCTTGAAGTTCAGTAATTGCTTTGTGTTTTCGCTCATTTTCTCCAAATTGCGATTTTATAAATTTGAGATTATCCCAAAGTGGCTCCATGTATGGACCAATTTTATCATTAGCATCACCCGGCAAAAAACCTATTTCGTTATTTGATAAGGGGACAATAGGTCGGGCTAATAATATTTGTTGATACTTTTTATGTTGCTCCAAAGCTGAAGCCAAAGCTAATAGTGTTTTACCCGTTCCAGCTACCCCTTGTAATGCAACGAGTTTTATATCGTGGTTCAATAATGCATTTAAAGCAAACGCTTGTTCTGCGTTCTTCGGCTTAATCCCATAAACAAATTCTTTTTCAACGCGCTCAATTTGATCTAAATTTGGGTTGTATACAGCAAGGGAAGATGTTTTACCATTTTTGAGAATATAATAACCATTGGCTACTTTGTTCGTCCCCAAAACACCATTTTCATCAATTCTCCCTTTTGTAAATATTTGACGAATTTGGTCAGGATCAACATTCTCAATTGTATTGACACTTGCTGTTTTGGAAACATCATCTACAATTTTATCTGTTCTATAATCTTCAGAATTAAGACCCAGTGCTTTTGCCTTGATGCGCAGATTAATATCCTTCGTAACAAGAATCACATCCTTATCTTTTTCAGTTTCTTTTAAAAAAAGTGCTGCGTTAAGAATTTTGTGATCATTTTTTCCACGTGCATAGATATTTTCTGCATCCAAACCTTTAAGGTCTGTTGCTAAAATGATTTTGAAATTTCCACGGTGTTCACCCAGTGGAATCCATTCTTGTAGACTCGCATCTTCTGAAATTTTATCGATAAACCGTATAACTTCCCTTGCAGAAAAATTCTTGGTGTCGTTCCCAATTTTAAAATTATCTAGCTCTTCTAATACAGTTATCGGAATAGCAACGTCATTATTTTTAAATGAAAGAATAGCTTGATGATCGTGCAGTAATACAGAGGTATCCAATACGGCAATTTTTTTCTTCTTAGGCATAGACAGGTTTATTTAACCTTTAAGTTAATAGAAAATAAGAGAATAAAGAAGTATTACCAGTTGTATTTATTGACAACAATTTGTTAAGTAGAAAGTGGAATTTTAATCTTTTAAATTATCAAAAATTATTTTTTTCAAGGGAATTTTAATTCTGCCAAAAAGATCTTTTGTGCCGGTCGAATCAAGAAAAAACTGGACAGGGGTGTAATTGAAAGTCCACATAATTTCGTTTTGGGTGTTTAACTCAGGCACGGGAGCATACTTGTTTGTATAAAATAATACAGAAGAATCGGTTTGTTTTAAATTTAATGGTGGGGAATAAAGCAAGCGATATTTACGATTCTCTTTTGATAGAATTCCTTTCTCCTGAAGGTTTGTTAAAAAATCACGCATTAAATGATTAGAAGATATGTAAAGAGCGAATCCAGATATTTTAACCGTCTTTGTTTTTGCTACTTCAGTAACGTTGAAATCATCATCCAAAACGGATTCAATGTATTGTTCTCGAATGTACTCTATTCCGCCTCTTCGAAATGCCAATTGACCATCCCAAGCATTAAGTAATTCATTTGTCGGAAAGTTAATTTTCTCCCCCAGTTTACTCATGAAAATACGGTAGGGATGTTTTTCGTTTTTTCGTAAACGTCCGATATCAAAATTCAACTGAGCCATCTGTCGAGTGAATTCTTGACTGGATAAAGCTGCGCCATCTTTTTTAATCTGAAAAGCTAGTGTGTCGTAGTGATTTAATCTTGCATTGAACACCAAACCTGTGGAATCATTTGACAGGGCAATGAGCGCTGAACGCACGCCAAAATCACTCAATTTATCAGTTTGAATTTCTGCATTCAATACCTGTGCATTTTTTTTTGATTGATAGAGCAAGTTTTTCCACCTTGGATGCGTTCTGTTTAAAGTTGCATTGTGAATTGAATGCAAAACAGTGTGAATAGAATCCCCTTGATAAAGGAGCAACCAATCTGAGCCATAAGTCAAAAACACATTAAATTTCTCCGCAAAATAAACCGTTTGTTGGTCAATGAGGGTGTCAATTATTTTAGTTCTTTTTCTCAAAATATCGATGACCGGAAATATTTTACTACTATCCTGTACCTTTATCATCCCCCCCCAATTTTTAATTGTTGTCAAGCTGTCATCGGCAAAAAAATAAAGTGGTGACTGAACATCTAAACCGTATTTTTTTCCTTGGCTTAGGATAATGTTGGGGTCAACAAAATCACGAAATGGGATTTTGTAATAGTAAAGCAACTTTGAAATTTGATCGGATAGTTCAAGTAAGTTTGTCTCACCAATGATTGCAGAAACAGGCAATCGATTTTTTAAAGTTGGTGGCTCAGAGGGAACTTCTTTCCAGGGATAGAAAAACAGAAATGCCCCAAAACCAAGAGCAAGCAGGAAGATTAACAGCAGCTTTCGCAGCATTGTTTTACTATTTAGAATTTACGTAAAGACTATTGATTAAATCGAGAATATACTTCGCTGAGTCTTCATTTTCGCCATCATGGTTATAAGCGAGTTTAAATAAAGCACTTTCATCTGTAATATTTGAGGATGTTAATTGAACTTGACCTGTTTTCCCTTTTAACACATCAATAAACTCATTTTCTTTATCATTAAACAACGATTTAGGAAGGCCTTCAATTGCACGGTTTAAATCTGCAGATCCATATAAAAAGTTGCTTTTCTTTGCTTTTTTAGACATTGTCTTGCTCAATGAGTTGTTTCCGTATCCTAAAGAATGATTTAGCGCCAGATTTTCATTATTGGTGTATATAAAGAGATTATTTTCGAATATGAGATAAAGGGGTGCAGCATTCATCATCCCATTTTCAATAACCCAAACACCATTGTTTAATTCCTTAAATTCTTCGGATATTTTAGCATTTAAATACATCAATTTACGCGAGAATTCTAAATTATTGTTGGTAAACCCAAAAGTAAATATTGGCATATCCTCTTCCGCTTCTACTTCTTCTTCTGTGTATTCAAATGTCTCTTCATCATAATCAAAAATAATTTTTTTTGTTTTCACCTTTTTTATACCATCATATGTTCCGAACATACTGCCATTGTATGAGTCAAATAAGGCATCTTTATCTACAAATTCATTGAATAATTCAAAAATCATCATCGAACTAACAGCTGTTGGTGCATCCGATTCTTCTAACATTGGCATAATTATATCATACGATTGCTCATAAGCTTCTTGCATGTTCATATTGATGGTAAAGAAACCTGTATTGTCTTTGTGAATATACTTTAAAACATTTTTGTCAAATTTTGAGTCAGAAAGACTTTTGTAAATAGATCCCAACTCTTCATTGTAATTTGCCTCAACTACAAGGTCGATAGATTCTTCGTTTATTTCAATGTCACCCAAAATAATGTTGTCAGAATAAAGCGCCTCAATTTTTCGAAATACAGTCTCATAAAGATATGAGTTCCCTTTTCTTTGGTTAAACCGACCGTTGTCAAAGTAAAATGTTCCTTCAGCTGCATGCGTCAATTGTTCTGCAAATACTGGCGTTGTTTTCTTTAAATTATTCCCTTTTATGAATAGATCGTTGCTCACTTCAAAAAGATTTTTTTGCATTAAAACGGCCTCCAAAGAGTCGCGCAGTTCAAAGTAAGTTTTCTTTGTCGGATCTTCATCAGCCACGGGCAGTTCAATACTCTCGTTTGGAACGGGAACTGATTCCTCCTCAAATACATCGATTTCTTCAACGTCTTGATGCGTGTCTTCTCGAACAGATTCTTCTGTTGCGGCATCAATTAGATCATAAGCTTCTAGATAATCAAATGAATCCCAATTGGGCTCGTTTCCTTGTTCTGCCCAAACAGAATCAGTGTATTGCGAAACAACTTCGTAGTTAGGTGTTACTCTGAAAAGAATACCCGCGTTACCTTTGATTACAATATGATTAAAATAAGAACTATAGAACTCAACACCGGGTAAATCACTTATTACTTGCTCAAAATCATCGAACACTTCGAACAATTGATCTTCGTTTTTAATTCCGAAGGTAAACCCTGAGACTTCAAACTTTTCACCTTTACCAAAGAAGATGTTAAATTTTTGATCAAAATCTATTCCGGAATCCTGGATGGTTTTACCTTTTGTTGAACCATCAAAAAGTTCTTGTTGAACTTCTTCCATGAATTCGTATTTGACCAATTCATCAAGTGATACTTTTTCAAGGAGGCTAACGTTATTAATGCTTAATACAGAAACGGCACTAACAGGAATTAAATCTTCGGATTGTTGAGCGTTTACTTGAAACCCAAGAATTGTTAGTAGGGCAAGAGCGAATAATTTCATAGTGACATTTTTTCCTTTTGATCAAAGCGGTTTTATACATTTCAAAAGTAATGAAAATGTATGCTATTTAGGAGTATTTTCTGCGTTCTCTTTGATATGTATGGTATTGTCGAGCAACTGAGGGTTTTGAATCAATAAATATGGATTCGTTCGCACCATTACAGCCTTTTTATTCTTTGAAATCCGAGCAGATTTATTTTCACTTTCGGTCACTTCATTTTCAAAACGGGTGATTGAAGTATAAACACCTTCTTTCATTAAATCAGTGTCCGTCTTATTAATTTGACTTGCTTTAGCAATAGTTATGTGTGGAATAGATCTAATTAAATAATTATTCTCAAAAATCAACCATTCAATATCGAGCTCTGGAATCGCCTTACCGTTATTCTCTTTCAAAGCAATTTCTTTAACCGCTGACTGTAAGCTTTTTAAAGAAGAGAAGTCACAGTTTATTTTAAAAATAAAGTTAGTATAATCACTCGTAAAATTTAAATTCGATATACCTTCTTGTTCGGCTAATTGATCTTCTAGTTTTGATAATTTGGAAGAAATGTCACTTATGGAAGGAACCTTCTTACCGTCCAGACTATCTAAGGAAAGAATAGAATTTATTTTGACTTTACTAGAGCTTAAATTCACGGTGTATTTGAACGTTCCACTTCCGTCATTATTTACTGTAATGTCATCAATAATTTCAATGCACGAAGAAAGCGTAGAAAAAAGAATTACAAGGAGAGAAACGAAAAGTAATTTCATACGCAAATTTATTTAAAATCATTGACTCAAGAATGATACCAGTTTAAAAAAGTCAATCCAAAAAAAAAGCTCTTCAACTGAAGAGCTTTTGATAATTAGGGTTAGCTACCCTTTTTTACATTTCTTAGTTTCTTTATAAATAAATGTCACTTCTTCAGTTCTAGATTCAAGGTCATAGGTTATTTGAAATTTCTCTTTATTACCCATCCAGGTTCCAATGTATTTTTCACCACTAGCCGATGTGAACGAAATATTGCTTCCCCAATCAATAATGCATGTTCCAGTTTCTTTTTTGACGTTACCATTCGATTTGGCAATCAATGTGTATGTTGAATATTCATCTTCTTTATTCTTTCCATCGTTATAAAACTCAAACCACAAAGCATCAATCTCTGAGGATGGTATATTAATGATTGTCATTTCTTTTTCTTTATAGTCTTGGCTATAATAGATCAGGTCTTTGTCATTTTTCCATTTGCTACATGATGATAGAACCAGAATTACTAATAATGAGAGTAGGACTTTTTTCATATAAAATTATATTTCATGCTAATATAGTCAAAATAATTTATTTGTATTCTTCATCATTTAAAATCAGTTGTTTAAGGATGATTTTTCGCTTGCTATTGTCCTAAATAAAGTGAACCAAATATTTAATTCAATTGAAAGACGAATAAAGACAAGCTGGATAAATTGGTTATTTTCACCCTATGAATCGTAAGATCAATTCAGAAATTAATATAAAGGGAGCGAAAGAGAATAACCTAAAGGATATCACAATTTCTATTCCTCACAATAAGTTGATTGTAGTCACGGGAATTTCTGGGTCTGGTAAATCAAGTTTGATTTTTGATGTTCTAGCCAAAGAAGGCCAGCGAAGATATTTTGAGACATTACCATCTTTTGCACGTCAATTTTCAGGTAAATTAAACAGGCCAGATGCAGATTCAATTGAGGGACTTTCTCCAGTTATAACTATCGGTCAACAAACCGCAGGAGTTAACGGTCGATCAACAGTTGGAACAATTTCTGATTTGTATGATTTACTACGTCTATTATATGCTCGAAAAGGCAATACAACAAGAGAAATTGAACTTTCACGGTCATTATTCTCATTTAATTCTGAAAACGGAAAATGCAAGCGTTGCAATGGGATTGGGAATGAGGAACAAATCGACTTAAACAAACTAATTAGGTTTCCTGAGAAATCCATTAGAGATGGCGCCTTAGCTCCAACATTGCCCACAGGGTATATTATGTACTCACAGGTCACTATTGATGTGTTGAACCAAGTATGCGAAGCTGAAGGATTCAACGTAGACATTCCTTGGAATGATCTAACAGAGGCTCAAAAAGAAATTGTTCTCTTTGGAAGTGATAAAATAAAAGTTCCATTTGGAAAACACAGTTTGGAATCTCGCCTTAAGTGGACGGGTATCAAGGCTAAGCCAAGAGAAAAAGGATTTTATAAAGGAATGATTCCAATTATGTCTGACATTCTGCGACGAGACCGGAATGTTAATATTCTCAAGTATGTTCATGCTGTTCAATGCGCGGAATGTGAAGGAGCTCGACTCAACATAGACGCGCTGAGTGTTTTAGTGCATGAACAAAGAATCATTGATTTAACTACATTGGAAATCAACGATCTGAATTCATGGATAAAGAAGAATGATTGGGACGAAGTTGGTGATGTAATTGTAAAAAAGATAAGTAAACAGTTAGCGTTATTGGAAGATATTGGATTGGGACATTTACAACTAAACAGATCGGCCAATACACTTTCTGCAAGTGAAATTCAGAGAATTCGAGTGGCCAACCAAATATTGGTTCCATTATGTGATGTTTTGTATGTTTTTGATGAACCTTCGATTGGTTTACATCCTGCAGAGAATAGAAAAATGATTAGCTATTTTAAGGAGCTTGTCAATCTCGGAAATACTGTAATTATTGTCGAACACGATTTGGAAACCATATCTAATGCAGAACATATTATAGATATTGGACCTCTTGCTGGAGAATTGGGGGGAGAAGTTTTATATAACGGACCATTTTCTTCTTTTCGAGAGAATAAAAAATTGAAAGGACTTAGTCCTACTTTTGATGCGTTAAATCATCAGTATGAAATAACTTCAAAAAAACATTTTCTTAAAGGCGAAACTCTAGGCTTAAAGTCTTGCACGAAGAATAATTTGAAATCAATTGATGTTGATTTTATGTTGGGCGGACTAAATATTATCAGTGGAAAATCGGGCTCCGGAAAATCTAGTTTGGTTAAGAGTACTTTACTGAATGTTGTAAAAGAGCAATTGGGAGAAGAAGTGAAAGAATTAGGGAATGTAGCTTCGGTTGAAAATATCGAATTAATAGACAAACTTATCTACATTGATCATTCGCCAATTGGAAGAACACCAAGGAGTAATCCAGCTACGTATTTAGGGATTTCCGATTATATTCGAGACGCATTCTCCAAATTAGAAAAGTCTAAAAAAAGCGGGTTCTCAAAATCAACATTTTCTTTCAATAACAAAGGAGGAAGGTGCGAAACTTGTCAAGGTGGAGGCAAGACACAAATTGGCATGCACTTTTTAGGAAACGTTGATTTAACCTGCAGTTCTTGCGATGGGAAACGTTTCAAGGAAAATGTTTTAAGTGTCAAGCTCAGCGGGTTATCTATAGCGGATGTTTATCAATTAACAGTTTCGGAAGCCATTGTTTTTTTTGAGGGTTATCCAAAAATTCAAACAGGCTTAAGAGTGCTGGAGGAAATAGGATTGGGATATTTAAGGATAGGGCAATCTTCTACAACTCTATCGGGAGGAGAGGCTCAGCGCATTAAAATAGCGAATCAGTTGCAAAGAAAAGATACTGGCAAGACGCTTTACGTTCTTATAGAGCCATGTATAGGGTTGCATCCCTCGAATATTGCATCCTTGTTAAAGATGCTCGACCATCTCAAATCGAAGGGTAATACAATTGTATGCATTGAGCAAAACCCAGCAATAATACAAGCGAGTGACTGGCATATTGAATTAGGACCGAGTGGCGGAAGAACTGGCGGTAAATTGATTCATCATGGAACTCCTTATAGAGGAAAATCAATTACTGAGACGTTAGTTAATCAAAAAAACAACGCAATTACAGGCAATAATTGGATAGAATTGAATGGAGTCAATACCCATGGTTTGAAAAACATCAATGTTCGATTCCCAAAGAATGAGTTAACGGTTGTCACAGGAATTTCAGGTTCTGGGAAATCAACCTTGGTATATGACACACTTTTCTCTGAAGCCAACACTAGATTTACCGAGTCCTTATCTGCTTATAGCAGGAGTTTTATGCAACAGAACAATGAAGCAAAAATTAAATCAAGCATTGGCTTGGGCCCTGCGATTGGTTTGAATAGGAAAAAAGGAACTTTCTCAGTACGCTCAACTGTTGGTTCAATCACTGGACTTTACGATTCACTGAGATTACTTTATTCTAGAATTAGTCAAGAACAAGGAGAAGTTTTTACTGCGCAGCATTTTTCATTTAACCATCATTTAGGTGCGTGTGAAGTTTGTAAAGGAGCAGGAAGTTTGTTAGAATGTGATGTAAATCAAATAATTATTGATGAGTCATTGAGTGTTCTTAATGGTGCGCTTTCTTCTGAAAAAGCAGCAAAATATTTCACGAATTTGGATGGTCAATTTATAGCAATCTTAATGGAGGTAGCGCACTCAAAAGGTTGGGAGCTAAATATACCTTGGAAAAACCTATCTGATGAGGTAAAGAATGTCATTTTGTATGGTACAGGAGATAAAGAATGGGAAGTTGAATGGGAATTCAAAACAAAATCACGTTCTGGTGTTCAGCAATTGAAAAGTACTTGGCAGGGATTCTGCAATTACATTGATGAAGAACTTGAACGAAAGCAAAATAACAAGAACATCACTGAATTGATGACTTTGATGCATGAAGTTGAATGTTATTCATGTAAAGGTAGTCGACTGAAACCAGAGTTGTTAGCAACGCATTTTTTGAATAGGAACATACATGAATTTTCTCAGTTATCATTGGTTGAAGTAAGTGACGTACTAGTAGAGATTGGTTTAATTAATAGTGCAACGGTTCAATCAATCGCTGAACATATAAAACCATCTCTTCAATCCACCTTGAAAACACTGATTAATCTGGGGTTGGGTTATTTAAGTATTAATCGTTCTATCAAAACATTGTCAGGAGGAGAACAACAGCGCGTTGCATTGGCGGGACAATTGTCGAATCACTTATTTGGAGTGACTTATGTTTTGGATGAACCAACAATTGGGTTGGATCCTGATCAAATTCAGAACTTAGCTCACATTCTTAAAGCGTTGATATCAAATGGGAACACAGTTATTGTTGTCGAGCACGATGCAACATTCATTGAACAGGCAGATTATTTAATAGAAATGGGTCCACTTTCTGGAAAAGATGGCGGAAATATAGTTTATCAAGGAGAATTAAAAGGGATTGATAAATTCCCTGAAACAGCCACTTATCAGTTATTGAATTATATGCCTGGAAAGATTCCGAAAAGAAGAAATTCAGTTGGTGAAATATTTGGGGTGAAAAACGCATCGATTAATAATTTGAAAGGCTTTGATATTACCTTTAAACCAAAATCAATTACTGCTATAACGGGCGTTTCTGGAAGCGGAAAATCAAGTCTGATTCGAGATGTTTTATATGGATCATGGAAATCTAAAAAAGCGGTGGG